>JBEKON010000029.1:0-29422 GCA_049521735.1 Verrucomicrobiota bacterium | reverse complement strand
AAGAGCGACATGAATCTGGGCAACATGACCGTCATAAAAAAAATGACCATGCCCACGCCCACGCAACATACCAGCGCCGGATAAATCAACGCCGAGGTGAATTTCGCCTGCACCTGGGCGAACTTTTCGAAGTGATCAGCCATGCGCCGGAGCACATCCACCAAAGCGCCGCTTTGTTCGCCGGCGCGCACCATGTTCACATACAAGTCCGAAAAAATCCGCGGCTGCTTGGCCATCGCATCGGATAGACCTCTGCCCTCGGTCACCTCCTGCCGGAGCTGGCGGCTCACATCCGACGGAATGCCTTTTGTTTCCAGATACGTCATGCTCTGGAGCGCTGTCGCCAGCGGCATCCCTGCATGAAGCAAATTAGCCAGTTGCTGGGTGAACGTCGCCAGCTCCTGCAACTTCGGCTTGCGCTTCCGCTGCAACTGCGCGCGCATCGTCGGCGGCAGGAATGCCGTCAAATCCACCTTCTGCCCGGCGCGCTTGTCATTGGCCGCCGAAGCGCCTTTCGAGGCGTCCACTGCAATCGGGAAAAGTCCGAGACGTTCGACCTGCGCCACCGCCGCCGAACGGTCGGTCACGTCCAAAACGCCCTCGACCAATTCACCATTGCGGCGCCGCGCCCGATATGAAAACTGCGGCATAACTTCCTCTATCTAAAACCGTTGAAGACCAAAAGTTTCAATCGCGCCGGCCAAGCGCTTTATTCGCGCCGCCGCGGCGATAGCCTTGCAAATCCAGCGTCACGTGCGAGTAACCGATTTTTTCCAGTGCCTCGGTGACTTTCGCTGAAATGCCGTCTTCCAAAAATCGTGGAATCTCCGCCGGCCCCAGCTCGATGCGGGCGAGGCGCTGGATCATCTCGGATTTCGGATTTAACTCGTGGTGTCGCACGCGCACGTCGTGAAATCCCAGGTCGCGCAGGACATATTCCGCCGCTTCGATCATCGCCAGTTTTTCCGGCGTCACCGGCTCGCCATGGGGAATGCGCGAGCTGAGACAGGCCATCTGCGGTTTGTCCGCCGTCGGCAGGCCCAGTTGCGCCGACAACTCGCGGATTTCCGCCTTTGTCAAACCGGCCTCTTTGAGCGGTGCGCGCACTTGAAATTCCGCGGCTGCCTGCGCTCCGGGACGGAAATCATCGTTGTCGCTGGCGTTTTCGCCGTAGGCAATCACCGCGAATTTTCCCGCGCGCGCAATCGGTGTCAGTTGCTCGAACAATTCATGCTTGCAAAAATAGCAGCGGTTCACCGGATTCGAGAGGTAATCGGGATTTTTAAACTCTGCTGTTTGCACGACACGGACGGGAAATTGAAATTTGCCGGCGATTTCCAGCGCCTCCTGTAATTCACGCCGCGGCAGGCTCGGTGAATCGGCGATTACAGCCAGTGCGCGGTTGCCAAGCGCTTCATGCGCCACGCAAGAGAGAAAAACCGAGTCCACGCCGCCGGAATAGGCCACGAGGCATGAGCCATAGGCGCGCAGCGCGGCGCGAAGTTGTTCAAGCTTGTTTGCTGACACGGTTCAAAGCTCGCATTTGTCGCCGCGCTTGTCGAGCCGCGCAAAAAATTGCAATCGTGCTTGACGCGGGCGGTCTTTCTGATTGGATATGTCCTCCGTATGAAGACGAAATTTTTTGCGGCGTTTATTGGATTGGCCATCGTTGCCACCGGTTGCATCTCCACCGTCAGCGGCACAAAAACGGCTGCCGTGCCGTTGGAGAAGGATCGCGTTGAGGGGCGTTATCAGCGCAGCGTGGATCAAGTTTATCAGGCGGCGGTACAGGTCATTCAAAACAATGGCGTGGTCATCACGGAATTCATTCCGCACGACACCGCCAATACCGTGCGCTCATTGCAGGGCAAGGTGGGTCAGCGTGATATCTGGGTGCGCGTCGAAGCGGTGGATCCCCAAATCACGCAGGTCACCGTGCAGGCCCGCACGAAATGGGGCAATCGTGACATTGACCTCGCGCACGAGTTGGAAAAGGAAATCGCGTTACAACTGGCGCGGTGAGCCTCGTTTCAACCCGATATTCTGTTCATAAACGCCGAGCTTCACGCTTGGCGTTTCTTTTTGCCTTTTAAGCTCAAGTTTCAAGCGATCCAGCCGTGTTCGAGCCATTTCCGCAACTGACAAGTCGGGAAATCGCTCGATGATTTTTTCCAAAGTTTGGCGCACCGTCTCGTAGTCCGCGCCAAGTCGAATCTGTAAATCCGCCAGCAAATTCAGCCAGTGCGCCACGTGCTTGGTCGGCTGGTTTGGTAGCTCAATCAATTGCTCCAATTCGAGCGTCGCCAAATCCAGCCGCCGGTAATGTTCGGCATAAATGATGGCCAGTTTTTCGCGCGCCTCCGTATCGAGCGGATGCTGCTCCAAATGCTCCACGTAAACGGTCGCGAGCTGCGCCGGATCCGCTCCAGCCGGACGCAAATGCTCGGATGATTTCAACAGCCCGATGTTTTTGATGCCTTCCGGCACGGCCATTGGCTGGTGGTCGTACGATGCCAACAGTTGTTTTTCCGTGCCGTCCAAATGGGCGATGCGTTGCGCGGCCTGAAACGATAATTCCGTGTCGGGAAATCGTGCGACGATTTTTTTGAACGCAGCGCGCGCCGAATTTACATCCTGCGCCAGTTTGAGATGCCAGTCGGCAAGCTGGTTCATCGCGGCAGCAACCTGCTTTGGCGGCGCCTCGGGCCGGTCACAGAAATGGTTCAATGTCATTTCCGCCGCCGGCAAATCCTTCAAATCCTCCGCCTGCATGGCGGCGAGCAGCATCACGCCCTCCATGTCGTTTGGAAAACGCGCAAGTTGCTCGCGAACCGCCACAACCGCTTCGAGAAATTCCCGGCGCTTTCGTCTGGCCTGCGCGGCGGAATAACACGGTTTCGGTTCCGGCGGTTCATTGCCGCCGTCAATTATGTTCGTCAAAGGTTCGGCAATTTTCGAAGCAATGGTGGACCCCCAGACAATCACCAATATCTTGCCCAAAACAACGGCCGAAAAAATTCCGCCAATCGCGCTCCATCCTCCATTTCGAACCATCGGCATAATGACCCACACAAAGCAAGCAATCACCGGTATCGTAACTACCCATTTAAAAATGAGACGCGCCGGGTCATCGCTACATTTGAGCGCGCGCCAGAAAAGCCAGCCTCCGCAGCCAACCAGGACAACCCACAAAATCGCATCACCAACAGTTTCGAGGATCCGGCTCATGACTGATTAAGGCAAACTTCATCCTGCTTGCTGTTGGGCGCAAGCGATTTTTCAACCGTAACGAAACGGCTTCGCCATCGCGAATGTGTTCGGTAAATGCCGGATTTCATGCACTTTGCCGTCCGTTAGCAAAACCTCGACGATGTCAAAACGGATTTTTACCGCCGGATTTTTCAGCAACCGCAAATAGTCGAGCGCAGCTTGTGAAAGCCGCCGACGCCTTTGCGAGTTCACCGCCGCAGCCGGTCGCGTCCACTCTTCGGATGAACGGGTTTTGACCTCGACAAACGCCAGGCAATCGCCATCGCGGAAAATCAAGTCAATCTCGCCGCGTTGCGAACGGAAATTGGCCGTGAGGAATTTCAATCCCTGCCGCCGCAAAAACTTCTTGGCCGCGCACTCGCCAAGTTCACCGCGGCGCAAATGCTCCGGTCTCGCTTTGCCGCGAAATAGCGACTGGATGCGTTCGGTGAGTTTCATCCGCGAATTTCGCCGATTTCACGAATTATTTTCAGGGTTTGTTTCGCGTCCATTCGCGCAATTCGCGGATCAAAACAGTTCGTGTTCCGCCGATCTCAATGGCGCGAAGCTGCGGCGATGAATCTGACAGGGGCCGTGCGCCGCAATCGCCGCGAAATGGCGCTCCGTGCCGTAGCCCTTGTGCCTGGCAAATCCGTATTTCGGCCAGCGCCGGTCAAACTCCAGCATCAGCCGGTCGCGCGTGACTTTGGCCAGCACACTCGCGGCGGCGATGGAATAACTGCGCGCATCGCCCTTCACAATCGCTGTTTGCGGGACGCGCATCGTCTTGACCGGCCACCCGTCCACGAGCGCGTGCTGTGGCTGTGGATTCAATTTCGCCAGCGCCTCGTTCATTGCGCGATGTGTGGCGCGGAGGATGTTGATTTTGTCGATTTGCGCGGCGTCAATTTGCGCGATGGCAAATTCCACTTCACAACATGACGTGAGAAACGCAAAATATTTCTCACGCTGCGTTTCAGTGAGTTGCTTTGAATCGTTCAGCCCTTCAAGTTCGCGCGGCAAACCGGATTCCGCCCATTTTGCCGGCAAAATTGCCGCCGCCGCCACGACCGGCCCGGCGAGCGGACCGCGGCCCGCTTCGTCCACACCGGCGACGCGCGTGACGCCGCGCCCCCACAACACACGCTCGAACTCGAAACGATCCACTGGGTTGGCGCGGGCCATGACTTCAAATAGTTCGCGTTTGCATCAATCTGTCAAAACAAAAGGTGTAAAAAATCCGTGTTCATCCGTGTTCATCCATGGTTAAATTTTCGGCATGAAAATCGAATCCCTCCATGTCGGCATGTCGGTTCGCCATCCGCAGTATGGCTTGGGAACAGTCAGGACGATTTCCGAAGTCACGGCTGACATTCAGTTTAACGACGGCAAACACACCATCGCGCCGGAATCCGCCGGGCTGGAACCCGCCGAGCCGCAAGCCACGGTGAGCAGTTTGAACGTTCCGCTCAAACATTTCATCGAGCAGACGCTGGACGCTGCCGTGGCCAGGCTCGGGTTGGAGAAACCGGATGCCGTGATCGAAAAACTCGGCATCCGCTGGCATGGCGGCAAACTGGTCATGCATCCCGCCGACCCGGCGTTACAAACCAAGGAAGTCTCGCTGGAAACCTTCTTCCACAAAATCGTGATGGTACGGAACAACCTGCGCGTGCTGGAACAGAAGATCAATGCCCACGAAAAGTTGACCGACGGCGAAAAGGTGGAGATGGTGCGCGCTGCAGGTTTTGAACCTGCGACCCCCAGTGTGTGATACTGGTGCTCTACCGCTGAGCTAAGCGCGCAACAGGTATAGCGTATTCGCCGTCCCCGTCTTTTCAAGATTTTCTTAGGATCGTGTCGCGCTGTGCCCATTCCGGGTTCGTGTTTGGAAAATCCAGATTGTAATGCAAGCCGCGGCTTTCGGGCCGCATCGACGCGCAGCGCACAATCAATTCCGCCACCGTCGCGATATTGCGCAATTCCAGCAAGTCGCCCGTCACGATGAAGTTCCAATAATATTCGCGGATTTCCTCCTGCAAGTTGGCAATGCGCTTGGCCGCGCGCTGAAGTCGTTTATTTGTGCGGACGATGCCGACATAATCCCACATCAGCCGCCGGATTTCATCCCAATTGTGCGAGACGACGACCAGTTCGTCCGGGTCGGTTGCCTTGCCCGGCTGCCACGCGGGAATTTTCACGTCTGCCCTTTCGGGCGGACTGGAAAGGACCTTCTGCGCCGCGCGATGCGCGCAAACCAGCGCCTCCAAAAGTGAGTTGCTCGCCAGCCGGTTCGCACCGTGCAATCCCGTGCACGCGACTTCGCCGACGGCGTAAAGCCCGGCGATATCCGTCCCGCCATCCACGTTTGTCATCACGCCGCCGCATTGATAATGCGCCGCCGGCACGACTGGAATCGGTTCTTTCGTGATGTCAATGCCGTAGCGCCGGCACGTCTGGTAAATGTTCGGAAAACGCTCGATGATGAACCGCGACGGCTTGTGCGTGATGTCGAGCCACACGTGTTTCGCGCCGCTCTTTTTCATCTCGCTGTCAATCGCGCGGGCCACCACATCGCGCGGCGCGAGCGATTTCATTGGATGGTAACGTTCCATGAATTCAATGCCGTCGAGCGTTTTAAGCACGCCGCCCTCGCCGCGCACAGCCTCGCTGATAAGAAACGATTTCGCCTCCGGATGATATAGGCACGTCGGATGAAACTGAACGAACTCCATGTTCGCCACCGCCGCACCCGCGCGATATGCCATCGCCACGCCGTCACCGGTCGCAATGTCGGGGTTCGTCGTGTAAAGATAAACTTTACCGCAACCGCCTGTCGCCAGAACCGTCACCGGCGCGGAAAATATTTCAACGTGTCCGGATTTTTTATCAAACACATACGCGCCGAAACAGCGGTTTGCGCCCGCGAGACCCAGTTTTTGGCTTGTGATAAGGTCAATCGCGAGATGGTTTTCAAAAATCTCAATATTCGGTTGCCGCGACGCCGCGCTCAGCAGCGCGCTTTCGACTTCGCGTCCGGTCACATCCTTCGCGTGCAAAATCCGCCGTTTGGAATGACCGCCCTCCTTGCCGAGATCAAGTTGCCTGCCGCCGTCCTCGTCCGGCGCGTCACGCCGGGAAAATTTCATCCCCAGCTCCATCAACTCCGCAATGCGCGCCGGGCCTTCTTCCACAATGGTGTGGACGACGCTTTCCTTGCACAACCCCGCGCCGGCCACGAGCGTGTCGCGCACGTGCAATTCGAATGAGTCTTCCTTGCTCGTCACCGCCGCGATGCCGCCCTGTGCATAATTCGTGTTCGACTCCGCGCGGTCCTTTTTCGTGACGATGGCCACGCGCCCGCGCGGCGCGACCTTCAACGCGAACGAAAGCCCCGCGATGCCGCTGCCGAGAACGAGATAGTCAAACTGTTTCATTCGGTTGAATCTTTGCGACGCCAGAAAATTAAATCTAAATGAACCGTTGCTATGCCCTCTTTCTCTGCAATTTTTCGCGCAACGGCCTGATACTGGTCGCTGACCTCAACTGTCAGTCGCTTTATTCTAGGCCAAGGCGGAAGGCTTTTTCCTTCCGGTGCGGCGAGTAAATTTTTAGCCACATCGCCATCGAGCGGCACTTCCAACCAGTTTTCCACAGTTTTGAAACTAAAATGACTGTGCAAGTAATGGTTGTAGAGGACATCGCGCAAGAAAATGTTCAAAACTTTGCGAGCCGCACCCCAATTTTTTTGTGAAAAATGCTCTGACAAGTTTTCCGTAACAACGTCAAGCTCTTTGCGAAATTCTTCTGGAGTCTGAACCTTGAATTGTTGCGGACTGACGTTTTTCAAAAACTCACGGACTTTCAAAATTGTGCCGGGCGGGCCTTGTCCGCGTAAAGTTGATGAGCCAGCGGCAAGCTCTGCTGTCCGATTAAGCATCAGTCGTATTTGCTCGGTTTGGTTCATTTTCTTTGTGCCTTCGTGGTTCAAAATTTGTTTAAAGTCGGGCATTATCAATCAACCGCGTTTTGCCGATGAACGCCGCCAAAGCCATGTGCGTGCCGCGTGTTACTTTTGAGACGGACGACAACGTGTCCGGTTCAAAAAATGCCACGTAATCCAATCGTGCGGATGGCTCACGCTCAATGAATTTTCCCAAATTTGCCTTTAATTGCGTCGCTGGAATTGTTTTCGACTTTTTCACGGCGACTCGTGCTTTCTGAATCGCGCGCCAAAGCACAACCGCCTGTCGGCGCAAATCGCCGACAAGATATTTGTTGCGCGAACTCATCGCCAGCCCGTCGGTTTCCCGAAGTGTTGGCGCGACAATGATTTTCACCGGAAAATTTAAATCGACGGTCATGCGTTTGATGATGGTCGCTTGCTGCCAATCTTTCGCACCGAACACCGCCATGTCTGGCAATACAATGTTGAATAATTTGGCGACAACCGTCGTCACGCCGAAAAAATGAGTCGGGCGCGACGCGCCCTCCATTGTTTTGGACAAATTTTCCTCGACGACATAGGTGCTGAGGGTAGGGACGGCTCGCCAAGCCGTCCGGTCTTCGCGGCGCGATGCCCCTACCGGATACATTTCCCTGTCGCTCGGCGCAAAAACAACGTTCACGCCTTCGGCGCGGCATAAATTCAAATCGCGTTTCAAATCGCGCGGGTATCTGGAGAAATCCTCCATCGGCCCGAACTGCGCCGGGTTGACGTAAATGCTGACGACGATTTTACCCGTCTTGCCGGCGTGCCACCGCGCCACGCGCACAAGGCTCAAATGGCCCTCATGCAAATAGCCCATCGTCGGCACCAAACCGACACGATTGCCAGCATGCTGCCATTGTCTGGCAAGCCGTTGCATCGCGGCGACGGAAGTGACGATTTGCATGTTAGAACAGTGCGGCAGTTGTGTCGGCCAATCAATCCAATTGTCGTTCCTAAATGAACTTGCAGACGCACAGAAGTAGCTTGCCACAGAGTCGGGAAAGCAGGCCGAAAAACTTTTGAAACAAACGGGCAATCTTATTAAGCTTGCTCGGCCTCTGGTTATCGTCTCGGCTGCTTTGGCTTTCTTCGCGCTGGTTCAAACTGCGATTATGCTCATACAGGATGCCAATACACACGTGCATCAAATTCAGGCAGGCAAGCACCAAAAAGGCACAATTTCACAAAAGTAAGTATTTGGCGGTTTGGCTCAATTTTCGCGGCCAAAGCCTTCTCTTTATTGAGAAATCTCACCAGAGCCTAATTTTAGCTCCAATCAGATGTAGCATGACCCGCAGAGCTTTGTCCCCAGAACTGGTGACTGGCAGGGAACACGGCATCGGGTATGCTTGCAGTGTTATTGGGATGCAGAAATGCAGGGTTCCGTGTGTAAAAGATGGCGTGGCCTGCGGCGCCGCATCCAATGAAAGGTTCGCAGTGGCGCGGCTGCGAATTGCCAGTTTAAGCGCTTAGTTCTCATAATGAGGCCGGAGTAGTGTCCGGCCTCTCTTTTTTATTCCCTTCGCCTGCTTCAGATTTTGGTTATTGCGAACCGATGGCCAAATCGCAAATCGTCAATCGAAAAATGAAGAATGGCGGCCTGCCGAGTCGAAGCCCGAAGCTTTGCCGTCGCATTCCATTCGAGTTTCGAGTTTGACTTTGCGCAAGCTACAGGCGTATTGCAGGGACTGTGAGAAAGGGTCGTTCGCGAGCGCAACTGGAACAGAGTTTGGAACTTCCCGTGCAACCCGTCGGTGTGCCGGGGTAAAAGAATTTATGAAAAGCATCATATGTGAGAACGGCAAAAAACTGGCAGCCGCTGGAACCATTTTTGTCGCACTGCTGTTGTCCGGCTTCGGCTGCGCTTCGCCCCCAAAGGCGGCGCGCGTTGAGCAAGGCGCCAATCAGGCGGCGCAGGCAACAAACGCTGAACACTTTTTGCGCGTCCGCATGCCCGCTGTTGCGGGGTTGTTTTATCCGGCAGAAGAGCCGGTCCTTTCCAGAACAATTGATGGATTGTTGGAAAGTGCGCCCGCGCATTATATCCCTCACCTGAAGGGTTTGGTTTGCCCTCATGCGGGCTACCCCTATTCCGGCCAAACCGCGGCGATCGCTTACAAAACCCTGATGGGACGCGACGTTCAAACCGTCGTTATTCTCGGTCCCAGTCACTATGCCGCATTTCAAGGCGCTTCTATTCCAAACGCGGACGCTTACCAAACGCCCCTTGGAACCGTTCCCATCTCGGACAAGGCGCAGCAACTCATCAAGACCAGCCCCTTTGTTTTGGAACCGAAATGTCTGGTCCAGCGGCCGCCGTGGTGGCAACAGTCTCCCAAACCCGCACCGCCTGCCGGTGAAGATACCCCCGATACCTGGGAACATTCCGTCGAGGTGCAGGTCCCTTTCCTGCAAAAGACTTTGAAGAACTTCAAAATTGTGCCCGTCGTATTTGGCGATGTCGACCCCGAGCAAGCCGCCAAAGTTTTGGCCGGGATAATTGACGACAAAACCATCGTCGTGGCCAGTTCAGACCTGAGCCATTACTACCCCTATGATGAAGCCAAAGAATTGGACAGCCGCTGTGTCAGGGCGATTTGCAGCCTGGACATTGACGCAATGAAAACTCAGGAAGCCTGCGGCAAATTGCCCATCTTGACGCTGATGTATCTGGCCCGGGAAAAAGGTTGGAGGGCGCAATTATTGGACTGTCGCAATAGTGGCGATGTCATCACCTCCGAAAAAAACCGGGTCGTCGGCTACTCGGCCATCGCCTTTTACGCACCAACACAGGAGAACTACGCGGCGCAGGAGAGAAAGTTTCTGCTGGATCTTGCCCGCGAGACTCTGACCTGCGTTGCGAGTAATGGCAGTCCGTCCGAGGTCAATATCAAGGATGTGTCACCAAAATTATCGGAGACTAAAGGGTGTTTTGTGACGTTGACCGAAAATGGCATGCTGCGAGGCTGTATCGGCCACATTCTGCCACAGGAGCCGCTTTGCCAGGCCATCGTGGACAACGCGCGGAACGCGGCCACCCGCGACCCGCGTTTCCCACCAGTGCAGTCCGATGAGGTGAGTAAAATCAAAATCGAAATCAGCGTGCTGACGGAACCACAACCGTTGCAGTTCACTTCGCCGGAAGACTTGCTGAATAAATTGCAGCCTTACGAGGACGGAGTGGTGCTGAAAATTGGCTCCCGTGGTGCGACGTTTCTGCCGCAAGTCTGGGCGCAGATTCCGGACAAGGTCGAATTCTTGAATCAACTTTCGCGCAAGGCCGGCTGTGCGCCGGACGACTGGCGCGGCAAGGATGTCAGCGTCTCCATCTACCACGTCGAATCGTTCGAGGAGTCAGAGTGATGCTTCATGCCCGACCGGGAGCCGATAATACTGGCGGTCGCGAGTGAACGGCGGCTCGTCTTGTTTGCCGTCGGCGCGCTGGGTGTCTCCTGTGTGATGACGCAACTGGCGCTGATGCGCGAGTTGATGGGAGCGTTCTCGGGAAATGAAATGGTGCTGGGCGTCGTGCTCGGCCTGTGGTTCCTGCTGATGGGCATCGGCACCTGGCTGGGCCGGACCTCCGACAAGCTGCGTAATCCGCTGGCAGGTCTGCTCATCGCCCAGTGCTTCATCGCCATAATTCCGCTGCTGCAGGTGTTCGCGCTGCGCGCCTGGCGAAACGTGGTTTTCATCCGGGGCGCAGAGGTCGGTGTCACCGAAACCGTCGTCAGCGTTTTCATCCTGCTGTTGCCGTATTGCGTCGTGGCGGGCTACGCCCTGACGCTGGCCTGCTCGCTCCTTGCGCGCAAAGAAGGCCCGGCGGGCGTCGGCAGCGTCTATGTGGCGGACAGCATCGGCAGCATCGTGGGCGGTGTTCTGTTCAGCTTCGTTCTTATCCGGTTCCTGGATCACATCGCGCTGCTGGTTGTGCCGGCGGTCCTGAATCTGGCAGCGGCAGCGCAACTGGGCAGAACCGGCTGGCGGCGTTCTTCCTCGATTCCACTTGTGAATCCAGTCCGCTGGGGGATTTTCATCCTCATGTTGATCGCGGGCATTTCCGTTTTCACCTGGCTGCTGTTTAATGCCGACGCTTTCTCAACTTCGCTCCAATTCCGCGGCCAGCATGTTTTGTCCTGTGCCAATTCGCCGTACGGCCGGCTGGTGGTCACGGAATCCGGCGGGCAAACCAATTTCATCGAGAATGGTGTTGCCATCGTGTCCACGCCGAACGTTGAGCACGTCGAGGAAACCGTGCATTACGCGATGGCGCAGCGGCCTGATGCCCGCAAGGTGCTGCTGGTTTCCGGCGGCATTTCCGGCACGGCGAAGGAAATTCTGAAATACAATGTCAGCCGGGTGGATTACGTGGAACTCGACCCGCTGATTCTGGAGCTGGGGCGGAAATATCTTCCGGAGAATCTGGCGGACAGTCGAATCCGGGTCATCAACACCGACGGGCGCCTGCTCATCAAACAGGCTGGTGGAAAATATGACGTCGTCATCGTGGACGTGCCTGATCCTTCCACCGCGCAACTCAACCGGTTCTACACTGTGGAGTTTCAGGCTGAAGTCAAACGGGTGCTTTCCAAAGACGGGGTGTTGTCCTTTTCGCTCGGACATTACGAAAATTACGTCAGCAAGGAACTGGCGCGAATGCTGGCGTCGGCTGATCGTTCGTTAAAGCTGTCGTTCCAAAACGTGCTGGTGATTCCCGGTGGACGGGTTTTCTTTCTGGCATCGGACGGCCCGCTCTACGAGAACATTGCCGCGCGAATCGGGCAACGGCAAATCCCGACGAAACTGGTGAACCGGCATTACCTTGACGCGATGCTGACGGCCGACCGGAGGGCGGACCTCGCGCGCGCCACAGCGCAACCGGCGGCGGTGAACAAGGACTTCAATCCGGTGCTTTACTACTACCACCTCCGCCATTGGATGAGTCAGTTCAAAGCCGGGTTCGGCGTGCTGCAGACGTTGCTGTTTGTTTTGCTTTGTGTTTACCTCGTCCGGTTGCGCGGACCTGCCTTGGTCCTGTTCGCCTCGGGCTTTGCGGGGTCGGCATTGGAACTTGTGCTGTTGCTGGCGTTCCAAATTCTCTGCGGTTCGGTTTACCACCAAGTGGGCGTAATCGTGACCGTCTTTATGGCCGGTCTGGCACTCGGTGCCATTATGATGAATCGGCTCATGCCACAGGCGAACCGGGGAAGCCTGGCTCTTCTGGCTCTTGCCGTCGCCGGTTACGCAATCCTGCTTGCATTTTTATTGCCGCTGCTGAATCGAATGGGTGGAACCGCTGGGTCGCTCGTGCTGGTCAAAGCGGCTATTGCATCACTGACTCTGATTCTCGCCGTGCTGGTGGGAATGCAATTCCCGCTGGCGAATCGGTTGGAATTTGACGGCACTGTTACCGGCGCGTCCTGCCTTTACACGGCGGATTTTGTCGGCGCATTTCTGGGTGCGTTGCTGGCAAGCACCCTGTTGATTCCGTTGATTAGCGTGGCGGGCGTCTGCCTGTTGACTGCGGCGCTGAATTTCTTTGGTGGCGCAATGATCCAATTTCGAAAGGCTGTAATATGAGCAAACTCAACTTTGTCCTTCTTAAAATGGAGCGCTGGAGCGGCTGGCTGTTGCTGCCGGTGGTGATGTTGTTCCTGTTGACCGGCTACATCATGGCCGGCCGCTACGGGTTCGGCACACTGCTCGACGAGAAATCCGCGCTTACGCTCCACCGCATGCTCCACCTGCCGTTAATCGTCCTCGTGCTGGCGCACGTGGTTCCGGCGATGTATCTTGCCTTCCAGCGATGGGGCTGGATCAAACATCGCGAAGAGATGTGAACGTGAAACCCGAAGTCCAAAGTCTAAAGTCCAAAGGGCTCTCCCGCCGTGAAGCCATCGGCCTCGGCGTCGGCGGCATGGTCGGCCTGGCGGGCGCGGCATCGCTGTTCGATTTCTTCTCAACGTGGCGCGAGTCCGAGGCACCCGCCGACATCTTCAAGGGCGACGCGCCGACGGGTGAATTGTGGGAGCTATGGCAGAAGCGCGGCTGGGTGAAGGAGGCGCGGCATTACCTCAAGCTCGGCCACAATGTCCAGTGCAAGGTCTGCCCGAACAACTGCATCCTGGAGTCGGGCGACCGCAGCCATTGCCGCAACAAGGTCAACCTAGACGGCACGCTTTATACGCTGGCCTATGGCGACCCGTGCACGTTCCACGTTGACCCGGTCGAGAAAAAGCCGCTGTTTCATTTCATGCCGGGCACACTGAGCTTTTCGCTTGCCACGTCCGGCTGTGTCTTTCGCTGCCTGAATTGCCAGAATTGGGAGATTTCGCAGAAGAAACCCGAGGAGACCAAAGACCCGCACGGCGAGGAACTTCGGCTGAGACCGCCGCTGCCGTCGAGTCTCACGCTCGATCAGATGGCGCGGCTAAGTTTGTTCCCTGAGGACGCCGTCGCCGTGGCCGAATCACTGGGTTGCCCGTCACTCGCCTACACCTACTCCGAGCCGGTGGCGTTTTACGAATACACGCAGGATTGCTGCAAGGCGGCGCGCGCGCGAAAGCTCAGGAACATCGTCGTTACCTGCGGCTCGATTGAGGAACGGCCGGCGCGCGACCTCTATCAATTCGCGGACGCCGCGCACGTGGACCTCAAGGGCTTCGACGAGGAATCTTACAAAAAGCTAAACTCCGGTAAGCTCGCCGCCATCCTCGCGACACTGAAGACGCTGAAAGATCTCGGCGTATGGTTTGAGATTGTCAACCTCATCGTGCCAACTTACACGGACAACCTCGACACCATTCGCCGGATGTGCGGCTGGATCGTGAAGGAACTGGGGCCGGACCGGCCGTTGCATTTCTCTCGATTCCATCCGGCGCACAAACTCGCGCACCTGACGCCCACGCCCGTCGAGACGCTCGTCAAAGCCCGCGACGCCGCCCGCGCCGAGGGCCTGCGCTACGTTTATATCGGCAACGTGCCCGGCCTCGAAGGCGTGGAGACGACGTACTGCCCCAACTGCAAAAAGGCCGTCGTCGAGCGTGACATCTTTGCCGTTACCGCGCTGAACCTCGACGCCGGCAAGTGCCGTTTCTGCGGGACGAAGATCGCCGGGGTGTGGGAGTGAGTCGCGCCGCCCCCGACTTCCGGATTCCGGTGACAATCAACTCAAGCGCACCGGCAGGCGGCGGGCGCCCCAGTTGCCGGGTTTTTCCTCGAAGTGCCCGGCGATTTCAAAGCCGCAGAAGGAGCAGCGGTTGCCTTTGAGTTTCCATTCGCCAAGGACATACCAGTCGCGCTCGATCAGAAGTTGACCACAACCGGGACACCAGGTGCTGCTGCCATTGCGGTCGTGGACGTTGCCGGTGTAAACGTAGCGCAGGCCCTTCGAGCGCGCGATCTCGCGGGCCCGCGTGAGCTTCCCGGGCGGTGTGCATGGTTTGTCGAGCATCTTGTAATCCGGATGAAAAGCGGTGAAATGCCACGGCACATCGGGACCGAGGTTGGCGGAAAACCAGTCGGAAGCCTTTTCGAGTTCAGCCTCGCTGTCGTTCTCGCCGGGGATCAGCAGTGTGGTCACCTCGAACCAGACTTTTGTCTGGTGCCGCAGATATTTCAAGGTGTCGAGCACAGGCGCAAGTTCGCCGTAACACTGATGGTGGTAGAATTCCTCGGAGAAGCCTTTCAGATCCACGTTGGCGGCGTCCATGTGCTGGTAAAACCCGGGGCGCGAGTCATCGGTCATGTAGCCGGCGGTGACCGCCACCGTGGCAATGCCGAGTTCGTGACAAGCTTTGGCGACGTCAATGGCGTATTCGGCGAAAATCACCGGGTCGTTGTAGGTGAAGGCGACCGACTTGCACCCCAGCCGTTGGGCGGCGGTAGCAATGGTTTCCGGCGAAGCCTCATCCGCAAGCCGGTCAAACTCGCGCGCCTTGCTGATGTCCCAGTTCTGGCAGAAGCGGCAGCCGAGGTTGCAACCGGCTGTGCCAAACGAGAGGACGCTCGTGCCGGGATGGAAATGATTGAGCGGCTTCTTTTCGATGGGGTCAACGCAGAATCCACTGCTGCGACCATAGGTGGTCAGCACCATGCGGCCACCGATGTTCTGGCGCACAAAGCAGAAGCCCCGCTGACCGCTGTGGAGTTTGCACAACCGCGGGCAGAGGCGGCATTCAAGACGCCCATCCGGGAGGGGCGTCCACCACTTTGCCGGGTAATCGGATTGTGCGACAGGGGTGCCCATGGGTTTTCGTTGTCAGGCCGGTTCTTCGAAGTGATCCACTTGAAAACGCTCGACTTTCACCGGTTCGTCCGGCCCGATCCAGCCCTTTTCCCGGGCGAGGCGCAACTGGGCCTCCCCGGTGTTGATACTCTCAATTCCCGGCAACAGAACACCGCAGCGTCCGTCCACTGCGGAAACGATCACGCCGTAGCGCCGTGGGTCAAGTTCGTACGGCGGCAAAACATCTTCCCTCGAATGAAGCACGCTGACATGGAAACGCAGGCCGGCAAGCTCCTCCGCCGCGACGGACGGAAAACGTGTGTCCCGGAAAGCCGCCAAACGAGCGTTGCGCCAGGTTTCCGCGACCAGGTTGGCGCAGACCGGAACAGGTGTCCCGACACAACCCCGCAGCTCCCCGCCCCGGCGGCGCACCGTCACAAAGACACCGCGCCGCGCACTCAGATACTCGCCGGACGCCGCCGGAGGAGACTCGGAACTGCCGCGCAGCTCCGCCTCCACCGACCGGCGGGCCAAACCGGGCAACACGGCCCCGTCGCTGCTGCCAATAGTCGCCGGAGTCGCTTCCGCGCCCTGCGACTTTGGTTTTTCCGCAAACAAAATGGCAACGCCGTAGCCAACCCCAAACGGCCCCTCGTAGCTCAGAACTTTGTGGCCGGTTGCGTTCCAACCCGCAGCGGCAGCCGCGACCAGGGTGGAATCCACCGCGTCTTCCGCCGCAACTTCTCTCAGCTCGGAATTGATGCTCTGAATACCCTGGTAGTCACCGGCGCGGACGAGGCTAATGAAGGTTTCGTCAAACCGGTGCGCCCGCGGATGGAAACCGCAGGGAGCATTCGCCGTCAAACGATGACTCATGTCGCCGCTGGCGATGATCGCGACGTGGCGGTGCAGCACGTTTGCGGCGGCGGCAATGGCCTCGCCCAAGCTGGTCAGCCCCCCTTCACCCGGATAATTGAGACTGAGAAGAACCGTCGGCCCCGCCCACCCCGCCTGTGCGAGGAACCAAAGCGGCACGAGGGCGCCGTGATCGAGACCGTGGTTGTGGATCTGCCAGGTTTCCACACCACGGGACTGCGCCTCCGCGCCGATAGCGTTTGCCAGGCGACGGTCGTTTGGCAGGCTCACCCGCGCCTGTGGTGCGTCGAATTGTTCAAACGAGCCTTGGAGGCGGTCGTCTGAGCACAGGCCAAAAGCTCCCGGTTTGCGCGGTGAGTGTGGCGAAATCACGACAACCGTCTCCGGTTGAAGTCCCATCACGCACGCGGCGGCCGCGCGCATCGCCCGGCAACTTGCCTCCGCCAAGCCGCCCCTCTCACCGCCGACGTCGGGCACAAGGATGGGCGCGTGCGGCATCAAAACGGCGCAAATACACGCTGGGCAAACCATCGGTTCTCGCAGTCTGTGTTTCATTTTATATGGGCCGCGGATATTCTCACGAAGAAACCGATCCATTCCCGGTAAACCAATCGCTAATGATTGCAAGTTCTCATAACCAAGCCCAAATCTCAAGGGGTCTCGATGCCATTTGTCGGGATGGGCTCCAGCCTGCTTGGCCCGTACCCGCTGTCACGACCTTGAACCAGCCCGCCTGCGCTCGCGCTTCGGCGCGGCAGCCCCGAAAGCATTCGGGACTGGTGGTAGGTGATGGATTCGAACCATCGAAGGCGTAAGCCAGCAGATTTACAGTCTGCCCCCGTTGGCCACTTGGGTAACCTACCAACCAAAAGGTAGGGCCGTGCTGCCGCGCGGCCTTCCATTTCGGCGGCGCAGCAGCGCCGCCCTACCTGTGCAAGGCCGTATAGTAAGCCATGCCAACGTTCGATTGTCAATTTTGCTGCGTCTCCACGTCCTCGCCTCGGCGCAGCCTTTACGCGGAGCCTGGGTCTGCGGTAAAATAGGCGAATGTTCGATTCGTTAAGTGGCAAACTCCAGAACACTTTTCGCAACCTGCGCGGGCTCGGAAAAATTTCCGAGGCCAACGTCACCGACGCATTGCGCGAAGTCCGCATGGCGTTGCTGGAAGCCGATGTAAATTTCAAGGTCGCGCGCGATTTCATCGAGCGCGTCAAAACCAAGTCCATCGGCACGGAAATCGTCCAAAGCATCCAGCCCGGCCAGCAAATCATCAAAATCATCCACGACGAACTTGTGGATTTGCTCGGCTCGCAAAACGCGGGGCTAAATTTGAGCGCCAATCCGAGTTGCATCCTGATGATTGGTCTGCACGGTTCGGGCAAAACCACTTCCAGCGGCAAACTCGCGCGGTTATTGCAAAAGCAGGGACGACAGCCGTTGCTCGTGGCTGCGGACGCAAACCGCCCGGCGGCAATGGACCAACTCGAAACGCTTGGCAAACAGCTTGAACTGCCGGTGTTCGTGAAGCGCGGCGAAACGGATGTTTTGAAAATTGCGCGCGAAGCACTCGATTTTGCCGAAACGAACCTGCGCAACGTGCTCATTTTCGACACCGCCGGGCGTTTGCAAATCGACGAGCCACTCGTGCAGGAACTCGTGCGTCTGCGTGATCTTGTAAAGCCGTCAGAAATTCTGCTCGTGCTCGATGCCGCCACCGGCCAGGAAGCCGTGAACGTCGCCACGCATTTTGACCAGGCGCTCCAAATCACCGGTTCCATTCTGACCAGGCTCGACGGCGATGCGCGCGGCGGTGCGGCATTGAGCATGAAGGCTGTCACCGGTAAACCCATCAAGTTCGCCGGCATCGGCGAAAAGCTGGACGAGTTCGAGCCGTTTCATCCGGAACGCATGGCATCGCGGATTCTCGGCATGGGCGACGTCGTCAGCCTCGTCGAAAAGGCCGCCGAAGCCGTGGACTTGGACGATGCGAAAAAGCTCGAGGAAAAGATGCGCAAAGGCGAGTTCACACTCGAAGATTTTCTGGGGCAATTGCGTCAGATGAAAAAGCTCGGCTCACTCGAAAGCGTTGTCGGTATGCTGCCGGGTGGCGCGGAGATGTTGAAACAGCAAGGTGATTTGTCGAAACAGGAAAAGGAATTCAAGCGCATGGAAGCGATGATTTGCGGCATGACGCCGAAGGAACGGCGCAATCCACAAATCCTGAACGCCAAACGCCGCATCCGCATCGCCAAAGGCAGCGGTGTGAGTGTGACGGAACTGAACACCATGCTGAACAAATTCGGCCAGATGCAGCAGATGATGAAGAAAATGGGCAAGTTCTCGAAGATGATGGCAAAGATGGGCGGTGGTTTGCCGGGAATGTTGCGCCAGTAAAATCCCATGCGAAGTCACAAAGCACGCAAAGCTTCACTATACTGCGCCTTTGCCGAGTCTCGGTTGTTTGCGCAGGAACGTGTCGAGCAACTTTTCCGTCCGGATCATGATTTGAATCCGCAGACTACGCGGATTGGATGGATTTTCAAATTTGTTCAAGGCGCGCCGTGTGTTAAAGTGAAGGTGACGTATGACCAAACTGGTCTCACATCAGCCCGCGCTGCCGCGCCGGAAATTGCCACGCTCGTTCAAGGATTTGACGCCGTCCAAACATTTCAATCCACGCACGTTTTTCCGCGAGCTGGTTTGGAAAGCGCTGCTCACACCGCGCGTCGGACGATCACGCCGCCCGATTTTCCCGAAACTCATCCGCGGCCAGGTCGCCATCACGTGGATTGGCCACGCATCGTTTTTGATTCAGTTCACGGACTTGACCGTTTTGATTGACCCGAATTTTGCGAACTGGCTGTTCCTGCTCAAACGCATCAAACGCTCCGGCCTGAAAATCCGAGACCTGCCGCCTATTGATCTGGTGCTGCTGACGCACGCGCATTTCGATCACTTTCATAAACCGACGTTGCGCCGGCTGCCACAGCCGAAAATCGGCGTGATGCCGCGCGGCGTCGGCGATCTGGCGCAAAACCTCGGCTTCGCGCGCATCATCGAGCTGGATTGGTGGGAAAGTTTTTCGCAACGCGATTGGAAGGTCACGTTCACACCGAGCCGGCATTGGGGGGCGCGGGTGCTGCGCGACCAGCATCGGGGTTACGGCGGTTTCCTGCTCGAACATCAAGGCCGGAAAATTTATCACGCGGGCGACAGCGCCTATTTTGACGGCTTCGACGAAATTGGCAGACGGCTCGCGCCAGAAATCGCGTTGCTACCCATCGGCGCATACCATCCTGAATCGTTCCGGCGCATGCACATGGGGCCGGATGAGTCAATAAAGGCGTTTCGCGACCTGCGCGCGCGCTGGCTGGTGCCGATGCACTACGGCACGTTCAAATTGTCGTTTGAGGCAATGGATGAACCGCTGCGTTGGATGCGCGAAATCGCCACGAAGGAAAATCTCACACGGGAGTTGCGAATTCTTGACGAAGGCGTGCCGGTGGTGTTCTAGTCGCCTACAACGGGTTGTCGCTCAATGGCTTTAGAACCATTCCCTGCGTCCATCCACATAAGTTCGCACGAACTCTTCGTCGGGCTTGCACAGATAAATGATGCCTTCGATGAGACCGATGATGTGCATGATGGGAGAAAGGATGAAACAGGAAAGCACGGTGACCAGCAGCATGACCAAACCGGCGCCGGTATAGCCCAGAATGAATTTATGGATGCCCAAGCACCCCAGCAGAATTCCGAAAATGCCTGCCGGAATTTTGCCGGATGCACGCGATGTGACGGTGGGCGGCGGAACCATCGGCGGTGGAACCACCTTCAATTCGGTCGCAAATTCGGAAAATGAACCCAGCGGTTTCCATTCCGATGCGCCTTCCATTTGGGCAAGCGTTTGCCATTTGACACGGTTCTCGGCGATCCAGCGCCGGATTTGCTCCGCGTTTACCGGGCCGTATTGCTGTCCGTCCACTCCAATGATTTTATACATAACGCGCCTTTCTGGTTTTGGTTGCAGTCATAAAAATTTCACGGTTGTTTCGGGGGTTTGCCGGACAAATCCAAAACAGGAGGGGAAATGGGCTCCGTTTCCAAACTTTCGAGCGATTCCAAACTGTTCCTCGATGCTTCGCGCAACAGGCTGAAACTGGTCACCGCCGCCCAAAACCACGACCCGGCAAACAAAATCGCGCCCCATTCGCCAATCCACCCGACCGGATGCGGCTGCACATCGCCGCTGATCTGGCCGTAATACTGAATCATCTCTTCAAAGAACCACACGGTAATCATCACAAAACCAGCCACAGACAGAGCGAGTTGCCCGAAACCGGCGAGCCATCGCCCCGCTATGAGCGAACCGAGACCGGGTGTGGCCAGTTGATTGACGATTACGGCGTTGCGGGCGGCGGCGCGGCTAACTGGCTTGCGACTGGGAGAAGATGGTTTCATACGCATACATCAATGCCGCCAAGCCGATGGGCAGAGTCACAAAAATCCCGATGCAACACGCGATGATTCCCGCCATGCTCAACAAACCATAAACCAGCAAAAATGCAAACACCAGAAACCAATGTTTGTTGACCATCTTGCGACTTAACTCCATGGCCTGCCAAAATCCCATTTGCCTGTCTATAACCAATGGGATGGAAAAAAACCACGCCACAGCCAGATAAATCCCGGGAATAAGGCACAAGGCATAACCGATCATCATCAAAATGTTCATAACCAAACTGAGCAAAACCAACTGCCCGATAGAATGACCAAAGCCTGAAAACGCGTCGCCAATTCCCGCACTTTCACCACGAATTAGCTTGAGATAATATTTAAACAACCCGGCTACAAAAACGGCGTAAATCGGGCAACTAACAATCACCGTCAGGACAATAATGAGGATTCCACGCAGAGAAACGCGGTGTTCCATAATCATAGCGTTAATTATCGGACGGGTGAACAGTCCAAAAACCTGATTGATGGCCGCCGTAATCAGCATAATCAGAGCTGTGATACCTACGACGGGCCAAAAATTATTTTTGACCAGCTCCCATCCGCGGCTGATGCAACCGCCGATGTCCAATTCATAATCACGCTCCTGCCAGTCAACAGGAATTGCGACCGATGGTGACGTGTCCGGCGTTGCAGACACACCAGCGAGCGCGTCGGCAAACTCGGGAAATGCCGAGAGCGGTTTCCACTCGGCGTCGCCGTGCGCTTGCACGGGTGATTGTGCATTCAGCCGGCCCTCGGCAATCCACCGGCGTATGTTGTCCGCCGTGACCGAGCAGTATTGTTTCTGGTCGCCTCCGATGATTGTGTAGTCTGCCACAACTTTACCAAGTTTCTTCAGGTTTTAGTCTGTCGGGTGTTGTTATGCAAGCTCTGGTTTGTAATTACGTATTCCGCACGAACAGTTTCCCCGGCAGTTGTTTGATCACGCGCTTCATCTCCAGACCCAACAACGACACGCTCACCGCCGAACTCGGCAAACCACTACGCCGAATCACCTCGTCAATGCTTGATTCCTCATGGCTCAAGGAGTCATAAACGCGCCTTTCGTTCTCGGATAATTCCAGCGCAGGCAGCACACCGGTTTCTCCCGGCGACGGCGGATGATTGCTCGCCGGGAACAAATACTCGAACTCGCTTAAAATATCCTCCGCGCCTTCGCAAAGTTTTGCGCCCTTTTTGATCAAATCATGACAACCCTTGCTGCGCGGCGAGTCAATCCGCCCCGGCACGGCGAAAACCTGTCGGCCGTATTCCGTCGCAAAATTCGCCGTGATGAGCGCGCCGCTGTTCATGTCCGCCTCCACGAGGACCGTGCCGAGTGTCATGCCGGCGACAATGCGGTTGCGAATCGGGAAACTCTGTTTGTCCGCCGGACGGTTGAACGGAAATTGCGTGACGACCGCCCCGTTCTCTGCTATTCGCTCAAAGAGTTCCGCGTTCTCCGGCGGGAACACAATGTTGATGCCCGTGCCGAGCACGCAAACCGTCCGTCCTTTTGCCGCAAGCGCTCCCTGGTGCGATGCCGTGTCAATCCCGCGCGCGCCACCGCTCACGACTGTTACGCCGACGTAGGCCAGTTGATACGCCAGCTTGCGCGCGGCCTCGATGCCGTAATGCGTTGTCATCCGCGAGCCGACCATCGCGACGGCGTTTTTGTCCTTCGTAGTCAGCGCGCCCTTTACATAAAGCACAATCGGCGGGTCGTAAATTTGCCGAAGCAATTCGGGATAATCCTCATCGCCCTGAATCAAAACGTGACAGCCGAATTCCTGAACGCGTTTCAATTCGCCGGCGAGGTCAACCGTTTTCTCCCAGGCGGCAATCGCCCCGGCGGTTTCATCACCGATGTTGCAGACGCGGAGCAGTTCACTTTTGGACGCTTGAAGGACTTTTGGCGCGTCGCCGAAATGTTCGAGCAACAGCCGCACTCGCACCGGGCCGACATGTTCGATGAGATTGAGGGCGATGAGCGCCTCCCGTGAGTCCATGCAATTTGGATAACGGTTGTGAAGAAACGCCGCAAGTCCGCATTTAGCGCGATTGCATTTCGCCGGCTTTTTGCTACTTAATGCGCGTGCCTGATCCCAGTTTGTTGCTCCTGATCCCGGCCCACAACGAAGAGCGCCGCATCGAACCGGTGTTGCGCGATTACGCGCGCTTTTCCCGGGAAAATTATCGCGGCAAATTTCAGGTCGTCGTCCTGCTCAACGGCTGCACAGACAACACGCTCGCGGTCGTTCAACATGTCGCTGCTGAATTTCCCGCGATTAGTGCGTTGGAATTCAAGGAGCCGATTGGCAAGGGCGGCGCGCTTATCGAAGGACTTAAACTCGCTCCGCTGGCGGATTTAATCGGTTACACGGACGCTGACGGCGCGACGCCGCCACATGCATTTTTCGAGTTGCTCAAACATATCGGCGAAGCGGATTGTGTCATTGGCTCGCGCTGGCTGCCCGGTGCAGTCATTCACCAGTCACAGGCCAGTCACCGGCAATTTGCGAGCCGGGCGTTTCATCTCATCGTGCAATGGTTGTTTTGGTTGAACATCCACGACACGCAATGCGGTGCGAAAGTGATACGGCGCGAGGCAGTCGAAAAAATTCATTCGAATCTGCGCATCGCCGACATGGCGTTCGACATCAACCTGCTCGTGGCACTCAAGCACGCCGGTTTTCGCATTCTGGAAGTGCCGACCGAATGGACGGATCAAGCCGGGTCGAAGGTCGTGCTCTTCTATTCGTCACTCACGATGTTCCTCTCAGCCGTGCGCGTTCGGCTGATTTACTCCCCATTTTACAAATGGCTGCGACCATTGCGTCCGTTGGAAGGCTGGATTTACAAAAAACTCCGCGCGCCACAACCGCTGTCTCGGTCCCAAGTCCAAAGCCCAAAGTCCAAAGTCAGTTGAAAGGACCTTGGACACTAGACTTTGGACCTCGGACTTCCGAAACTGAACCACGCGCACACGCCGAGCAACAGTAAATTAAAAAGGCCGAGTATTTTCAGCACGGTCACGAGGCTGTCGTGAAACTGCGTCAAAGCGACCCCGTAGGCCACCGCCAGAACGACCAGCACCGGCACGGCTTGAAACCGTGCGCGAGCCAACAAATCGTTCACAAGCACATTGGCCAGCGCCAGCGGGATCATGGCACCCGCATACCATGGCAAAACCGCCAATGTCGCTGAAACATATTCCGGTGGATAAACAAATCGGATCATCCATGGCCCCAAAAGCCATAAACCCAAAATGCCCACACCGATCAGAATGGCTGTTCCCAGCAAAACGACACCCAGCAAATTTGTCTTTTCAGCTCTGGCCGTGCTGTGAACGATTTTAGGGAACATCACAGCCGCCAACGGCAAAACCAGCCACATCAACGCGCGCGACAAGGTTCCCGCCGCGCCATAGGGCGCCGTTTTGTCTGCGCCAAAGTATGTGTCAACGAAGCTTGTATCCGCCAGGAAAAGAAATTGTGCCGCGGCAAATCCGAATATCAAAGGAATTACCTGCCGTAGAAGTTCATGCCAGTCGAACGACTCGGTTTCTCCGCGCCACAACGAACGCGTTTGCCATATTCCAACCACGTTCGACGCCAGCACACCGATGAAAACACCGGCCATAATGCCCGTGGCAGCGCCATTCAAAACCAGCACGATGAATATGGCCGAACCCAACCGCCCCGCCGCGCCAAATAAGCTGCTCCAACCCAGCCATAAAAAATTTTGCTGGCCCTGCATGATTCCCGCGAACATCGGCATCCACAAAGAAAACAAAATCACCAGCAGCAACATCCACAGTGCGACTGGATTTGAGAGATGCCAGTTGGCCACAATCCGGTTTTGAAAAAACAAAACGACCACGGCAGCAGCCAGCCAAACCAAAAACGTCCCCAGCCATGTTGTGCGAATCATGCCCGCCAACTGCCGATCCCGATTCAGCGCCAGCGCGTGGGCAGTTTGCTGCGCGAAGACCATCTGAAAGGGCATTGTCGGAATTAAACCCGCAACGGAGAAGAGGGTGACAAGAATTCCATATTCGCTCGCCGGAATTTTTTTGGAAAGAAAATGAACGCCCCACATCAGCACACCTCCCGCAATGGTGGCAATCATCAGCCAGCCGCTCTGGCGAAAAAAGGCAATGTGATGTTTGTGCCCAGCGTCAGGCGCGGTTTCGATTTTCTCTGCGAGCATGAGCGTTTGACAATATGATGCGGCTTCGGTTCAGGGAAGTGAATTCAGAAAATGCAAAAGCAAATCCTTGCCGCGCCCCAGCGAATCCAGCGAAATCCACTCGTCCGCCGTGTGCGCCTGCGCAATGTCGCCGGGACCGAATACCACACTCGGAATTCCGGCGCGTGATAAAACCGCTGCGTCGCAAAAATAATCCACGCCGACCGGTCGCGTCTGGCCGATACTCCGTAAAAATTGCCGGACCAGCGGCAGCTTGGGATTTGTTTCGAGAGGCAGGCACGGCGCAAGTTTTGTGCTGGAAACCTTTGCGCCCAACTTCTTTGCACGCAACAACGCGGTGATTTCGCATTTTACACAGGTTTCTGTCTCACCGGGCAATGTCCGGCGGTCAATGGTGATCACACAACGGTCGGGCACGATATTCGGCTGCGTTCCACCGCGAATCGTGCCGACGTTCACCGTCGCCACGCCGAGTAACGGATGGCGATGTTTTCGCAACCGCGCGGCGTAATCCGTTTCCAGCGCGTCCACGATGCGCGCCATCTCGTGAACGGCATTTTTGCCAAATTGCGGCGTTGCACCGTGTGCCGCCTTGCCGTGCGTTTCAAGTTCCAACCAAATGCTGCCTTTGTGCGCGGTGACGACCTGTAATCGCGTCGGCTCGCCGACGATGGCCAAAGCAGTAGGACAGGCATCTTGCCTGTCTCCGTTTTTCCCAATAGTCAGAGACAGGCGGGACGCCTGTCCTACAAGCGCGCGCGAACCGGCTTGTGCGTTCTCTTCGTCAATCAAACCGGCGAAAACGATTTCGGTTTCCTTCGGACGCGACTTCGTGTTCGCCAATTCGCAAAGCGCGGAGAACATGGCGGCGACGGAACCTTTCGTGTCGCACGCGCCGCGTCCGTGCAGACGGCCGTTTTTCCGGCGCGGAACAAACTGCGAATCGTCGGCATTGACGGTGTCGAGATGCGGCGCCAGCAGGATGGTCTGGCGGATTTTGTTTCGCGGCAGCAGGCGCACGATGAGATTGGAACGACCGGGAAGGACTTTTTGAAATTCAACTTCAAGCCCAGTGCGCTTAGCAACGCTGGCAAGAAAATCCGCGACATTCTTTTCGCCATAATGCGATTGACGAAGGCGGGCCTGTCGCGCCGAAGCTCCATCGGATGGAGCGAAGGCGGAATTCACGCTGGGCAGCGCGATGAGTTCGGCCAGAAGTTTTTCCGTGCGCGTCATTCCCCGGCAGCTTAATGGCCGGAAACGCAGGTGTCGAGGATGGGGAGAAAAGCGCAGCGGGCATTGAGCAACATACGAATACGACCTGTATCCAACGCCCGCCGCTTAAACTTGCACTACGATGTCATCTTAATCCTGCTTTTCATTTTGACAAGTGACGTTTTGGTTTCAAGTTTGTAACGATTCAAACAATCTCCACCGGACATTTCGGCAGCGCGTCGAGAAACGCCTGTCCGTATTGCTTCGCTAAAATCCGGTTGTCCAAAACAACAATGATGCCGGTATCGGTTTTGGTCCGGATCAACCGTCCAACGCCCTGGCGGAATTTCAGAATCGCCTCGGGCAGGGAAAATTCGCTGAAGGAATTTCCGCCGCGCGCTTCAATCGCCTCAATCCGCGCCTCGATGAGCGGATGGTCCGGCACGGCGAACGGCAGCCGCGTGATGATGACGTTGCTCAACGCCTCGCCCGGCACGTCCACGCCCTGCCAGAAACTGTCCGTGCCGAAGAGCACCGAGTCCACGTCGTCCTTGAACTTTTCCAACATCGTCGAGCGCGGCGTGCCCTTGCCCTGCACAAAACACGCGACGCCGAGCTTGTCAAAAAACGGCTCCATCCGCTCGCCCAGCTCCCGCATGAGTTTGTAATTCGTGAACAGCACGAACGCCTTGCCATGCGTTTGCCTCACGAAATGTTCAATCCAATGCTCCAGGGCGTCGGCGTAACCGGCCTCGCGCGGGTCCGGCATTTTTTTGGCGACAAAAATCCTCATCTGCCGCTCGTAATCAAACGGCGTGCCTACTTGGAGTTGGGTTGCCGCTTCGGCCCCGACGCGGCGGGTGAAATAACGTAGGACAGGCGTCCCGCCTGTCTCTAACTTTCTCTTCTCAAATGGAGACAAGCTGGAAGCTTGTCCTACAGCCGAACCGACGACACTGCTGCCGAATCCGAGGCGAAATTCTTTTTCTTGCAACTTTGCTTTGACTGGATTCTCCCGAATGTAAGCGGAGAAGTTTTCCAGAGCTGATGCATCTCGCACGATGCAGTCAAACGATTCATCCTGCCAAATTCTGCCTTCCCGTCCCATCACGGCGTTGATTCGTTTTACGGTAAACGATTTCCAAGATTGCAAGATGTCAGACAGTGTGTGCCCGCCAAGAGGCCGGATCAAACAGTGAACGTGGTTCGGCATGACCACGAAATGACCGAGCCAGTAACGCTGACCGTCGAAGAAGCGCAGAGCCTCCTCGACAATGGCTGAAATCTTCGGTTGCCGCATCCAGCATTCGCCTATGCAGCCGTCCAGCCAGCAATGAAACCGTTCTGCAAATAGTTCGGCATATTCTTGCTCTTGTTCCGGAGTTCTTGGTTCAGGATGACACCACAACCACTCTCGCAATTCGACTTGCCATTGAACCAGTTTGTCTTTGGGAATGGAATCGGCGAGTCGGAACGTGACGAAATACGTGCAACCCTCTTGTTTCCAGTGTGGTAAATGGCGTCCAGACTTGCCAATCGGTGCATTGGGGTCGAATGGCGTAAACGGTAGAACAGGCATCTTGCCTATCTCTGGTTTCCTTTTTTTAGATGGAGACAGGCGGGACGCCTGTCCTACGGCAGTTGCCAGCGTTGCGCTGGTCATGATGATGCTGGTGTCGCTCCCGAACAAACGGCGTCTCAAAAACTCCGCCACATCAATCGGCGCGGCGTTCAACGCGAGATTTTTGTGCGCCTTGCCGCCGCGCTCGACCCAGTAAACGTGCTCCGGCGCGCCTTGTTCGAGGAACGCCTTCACCTCCTCGCGCAACTCGTCCAGCCGCCGGTTGCATTCAATCAGTTCCTGCCCAATGTCCTTGTCCTCGCTCGTCTTGATGAGGTCGCTCACCGCTTCGCGCAATCGCTGAATCGGCAGTGTGACGTTGTCCTTCACCAATTCCGCGCGCCGGATGCGCAATTCGGTCCAGCTTCGTTTGGTAGCGCGGGATTCCGGCGAGCCGAACCGGTCGTTCCTGGCTGTTTTGGCCAGTTCATCACACGCCTCCTCGACGTTCGCGAAAAATTTGTCCGATTCCTCCAGTAAATCCGCCACGAGTTTTACCGCGCTGCCTTTGCGCAACGTGGCGAGCAGCCCTTTTTCCGTGCGCGGATTCCAGAGCCGGTTCAGCGCATAGCGCATCTGGCCGCTCGACACGCTCAAGCCGATGTGTTTCGACGCTACGCGCTCCATCTGGTGCGCCTCGTCGAAAATCACGAAGTCATTCTTGAACAAAATGCCGCCCTCGATCTCCTCTTCAATGCCGCCGAGCAGCGTGAAAAACAGCGTGTGGTTCAGCACCAGCACGTCGGAGGAAAGAAATTTGTTCCGCGCCCGCTGAAAGAAACAAACGCCGTGGTCCTTGGCGAAATCGGACGGAAACCCGCAAACCTTCGGCGAGCAAAGGCCGCGTTCGGAACACACCTGCGCCCAGACCTTGGGGTCCGGCTCGACATCGAAATCCGACAGGCTGCCGTCCCTGGTCTCCTTCGCCCATTCGGCGATGCGCTGCAGTTCCTCGGTCTCGGACGACGTAAACAGGTTGCCTGACTGTTGCATGGCCTTGTGCAACCGGCGCGTGCAAAGATAATTCGCGCGGCCTTTAAGCATCGAGAAACTGAACTTCACCGGTGAAATTTGTGCGAGCATCGGCAAATCTTTTTCCGTGAGCTGCTCCTGCAAATTGATGGTATGCGTGGAAACGACGGCCTTCTTTTTTTGCACGACAGCAAATAAAATTGCCGGAATCAAATAGGCGAGTGATTTACCGACACCTGTGCCGGCCTCGACGGCGAGGTGTTCGCGGTTCTGCAACGCTCGCGCCACGGCAACGGCCATTTCCTGTTGTTGCGGACGATACTCAAAATTCTTCGCGCGCGACAACAAGCCGCCCGGAGAGAAAATTCCTTCAACCTGCTTTACCAGATCGATGCCTGCACCGGCTGGCTGATGTTCGATGACCGAGATCATTTTGTTTGCTACTAAAGGCGCGGAAAGTTTGCAGGAAATTCCCGCGCGAACAAATTCATTTACGAAAACAAAAAGGCGCGTTCCCGGTCGGGAACGCGCCCGATTTGACCGCGCAAATTTGACTACTGCATTG
>JBEKON010000028.1:0-43322 GCA_049521735.1 Verrucomicrobiota bacterium | reverse complement strand
ACCGAGCGTCGCGAAGCCGAAGCAGCCTTGCAAAGTTCGGAAATGTTATTCCGCTCCGTCTGGCAAAATTCAGTGACCGGTCTGCGGCTGGCCAATGAAGACGGCATCATCGTTGCCGTCAATGACGCGTTTTGCCGGTTGGTCGGCATGGAGGTGCAGGCTTTGGAAGGCGAACCATTTACAGTGATTTACGCCGCGTCCGAGGATCGGGGAAAAATGATCGAGCAACACCGTGAATCCTTTCTTAACCCCACTCCCCGGCACAGGCGTGAGCGCCAGTATGTTTTGCACAATGGGAACACAGTGATGTTGGAAATTATTGACTCGTTCATCAAGCTCCATGAACGCCCGTTGCTGATGTTGAGTTTGTTCCGCGACGTCACGATGCAGCGGCAGTTGGAGGAGCAATTGCGGCAATCACAAAAAATGGAAGCCATCGGCCAGCTCGCCGGCGGTGTCGCGCACGATTTTAACAACATTCTAACCGTTATTCAGGGACATGCCGCATTGCTCATGGCGGCAAATCTCCACGAATCAGCCGGGAAATCCGCACAGCAAATCGTCCAGGCCTCCGAACGCGCCGCCGGTTTGACACGGCAATTGCTCACCTTCAGCCGGCGCCAGCTCATTCAACCAAAACGGTTGGACATGAACAAGGTCGTCGGCAACATGACAAACATGCTTGGCCGGCTTTTGGGCGAGGACGTGTCGTTGCAATTAAATTATTGTCAACCACCGCCAACAGTCGAAGCCGACGCCAGCATGTTGGAGCAAGTATTGTTGAACCTTGCTGTCAACGCGCGTGATGCCATGCCCAAAGGCGGCCAGCTCGCCATCCGCATTGCCATTGTGGATGTGGACGAAACTTACGGCGGCGGACAATCCGAATCACACGCCGGGCGTTTCGTTTGTCTTAGCGTTACGGACACCGGGATTGGCATTACGCCTGAAAATTTGCACCGGGTCTTTGAGCCATTTTTTACCACGAAAGAGGTTGGCAAAGGCACTGGTCTGGGATTGGCGACTGTCTATGGCATTGTAAAGCAACACCAGGGATGGATTGAAGTGGATAGCCAGCCTGATAAGGGCACGACATTTCGCATTTACATTCCCTATGCCGGATCGGAGGCGGTGAAGGAAAAACTGACGGCACAAATCAGCGTTCGCGGCGGCAACGAAACCATTTTGCTCGTCGAAGATGAACCGCCCCTCTGCGAACTCGTCTCACGAGTGTTGGGCAAATACGGTTATAAAGTTTTGTCGGCAGGCAGCGGAGTTGAGGCCATCGAAATCTGGCGTGATCACAAGGACGAAATCGCCCTCCTGCTTACCGATTTGGTGATGCCCGACAACATGAATGGTCGCGAACTGGCGGAAACATTGTGCAACGAGCGGCCGAACCTTAAAGTCATTTTCAGCAGTGGCTACAGCGCCGACATCGTTGGCAAGGATTTTAAATTGGATCCGGAACTGAACTTTTTACAGAAACCCTACCATCCGCAAACACTCGCGCTGACCGTGCGCCGCTGCCTCGATGGTAAATGAGTTTGAGCGGCGCGCATCTTTCCAGCTTTTCTTTGCCGCGCTATTCGCTTAAATTTCGCGCATGATTATCGCGCCTTCGCTGCTCGCCTCCGACCACACCCGCTTCGGCAAGGAAGTCGAACGAGCCGACCGTTCCGGCGCCGACTGGCTGCACCTCGACATCATGGACGGGCATTTCGTCCCAAACATTTCCTTTGGGCCGGAAGTCGTGCGCGCCATTCGTCCCCTGACTAAAATATTTTTCGACGTTCACCTCATGTGCTCGCAACCGGAAATTTTGATCGAACCTTTTGCCAAGGCTGGCGCGGATGGAATCACCATCCATGTCGAACTTCACCAGCAGGTCACCCCGCTCATTTGGAAAATTAAATCGCTCGGCAAAAAAGTCGGCATGGCTGTCAATCCGCCCACCACCATCACCGAAGTCCTGCCGTATCTCGACCAGATTGATTTGCTGCTTGTGATGACTGTCAATCCGGGCTTCGGCGGCCAGTCGTTCATCCACGAATGCCTGCCCAAAATCCAGCAGGCCGAGATATGGCGGCGTGAACGAAAGCTTTCCTATCGCATCGAGGTGGACGGCGGTGTCAATTACCAGACTGTCGCCGAGTGCGCCCGTGCCGGTGCCGACACGTTTGTCGCCGGCACGGCCCTGTTCCGCCAGCACAACATGCGCGCCGCCGTCAAAAAAATGCGTCAAATTATCAATGCCCACGACCCGGCGCTGGCGGATTTGAAGCTTTGACTTTCGCAGTATGAACATCAAATTCGGCACGGACGGCTGGCGCGCAGTCATCGCGGAGGATTTCACGTTTGCCAATGTCGCGCGTGTCGCGCAGGCGACGGCGGACCACTGGAAGTCTGAAGTCCAAAGTCCAAAGTCCAAAGTCTTCGGGCATGAACTGAAAGTTGTCGTCGGTTACGACCGGCGGTTGTTCTCGGACAAATTTGCCCAGACAACGGCGGAAGTTTTCGCGGGCAACGGCTTTCAAGTCGTTCTCACGCCGGAGCCGACGCCAACGCCGTCGGTTTCGTTCGCCGTTAAAAATCTGCATGCCGTCGGCGGGGTGATGATTACCGCCAGTCATAACCCTCCAATCTTCAATGGGTTCAAGCTCAAATCGTACTATGGCGGCTCCAGCGATTCCAAAACGTGCCGGTCCGTCGAAAGTTTTCTCGACCGCAATCCGGTCAAAACCACGCCGCTGGCTGAAGCCGTAAAATCCGGTCAAATCACCATTGCCGATGTCCGCCCGGCGCATTTTGCCGCGCTCAAAAAACTCGTGGACTTCAAGCTCATCGCAAAATCGAAACTGCGTTTCGCGCACGACGCGCTTTTCGGCGTCGGCGCCGGCTGCTTTGAACAACTGCTCGCAGGCACGACTTGCAAAGTCACGACACTCAATGCCCGGCATGATGTTTTATTCGGCGGCATTAATCCCGAGCCGATAAAAGACAATTACGGCCCCAGCCGAAAATTTCTAAAAAAACATCCCCACGACTTTTGTCTCGTGACCGACGGCGATGCCGACCGCATTGGCGGCATGGACGGTCACGGTAATGCGCTCACGACACACCAGATCATCTGCCTGCTGCTGCATCATCTGATTGTGAACCGCAAGGGCAGGGGACGTGTGGTGAAAGCGCTCACGACGACTTCGATGGTGGACAAAATATGCGCGGCCTATGGGCTGCCGCTCGTCGAAACCGGCGTCGGCTTCAAGTATATTTGTGCCGAGATGCTCAAGGGCGATGTGCTGCTTGGCGCGGAAGAAAGCGGCGGCATCGGTTTTCCCGGTCACATCCCCGAACGCGACGGTATCCTGGCCGGTTTGATGTTGCTTGAATTGCTCGCGACCGAACGCGAATCCATCAACAGGCTGTTGATGAAATTGGATAAACAATTCGGTCCGCATCGCTACGGAAGAATTGACACGCATTATCCGATGGAGAAACGCGCGTCACTGATGGATTTTTTGAAGAACCATCCGCCGGCAAAATTGTTGCGCTCGCCATTGACCGGCATGAAGACATTCGATGGCGTCAAATTTACCGCGGAAGATTCTTCATGGCTGATGTTGCGCGGTTCCGGCACGGAGCCGATCCTGCGAATTTACGCCGAGGCAAAGTCAGATGCTGATGTGCGGAAATTATTGGAGTTCGGCATAAAGTTGACGCGGAGCCGGATGTTAAATTAGCGCCGGGAATCGCCGCTTTTTTTGAGAAGAGTGCAGCCTCTTGTAATCTCCACAAAAAAAGTGAAGCAAGCCCAAGTTTGTCAAAATTAGAATTGGCCTGCCATCCGTAGCTCGGAACTCGTGGCGTGAAAGTCCTCCTTCGTCCCGCATGGCGGGACTACGGAGGACACCATCCTACGCTCGAAACTTCCAAGCGTCGGTTCTGGGCGTAGGATGGTGGAGCCGAGGGGGTTCGAACCCCTGACCCCCACAATGCTATTGAGAAAAATTAACGGTGATTTGTTGAAAAAATAACGCGGCGGGGAATCTGTGCCGAGTTTTGTAGAGGATGCGTGACGTTATTTCCGTGTGTTTCGCTCTATTTTTTTGAGCATGGAGTAAACCATCCACGGGAAAATCAGCCAGAAAATTGCCAGCACAAGCAGGAGTGCCGCGATGATGAGCACAAGGATTGCTGCTCCGCCGGAAAAAACTCCGACTGAAATGCCGCTTACCGCATCGGGAAATTTCCATGTGATTGTAAAAATAATTGCCAGCACCAAAGCCGCAATGCCAAGGACGATGAGTTTGGTTCTGCCGCGTAATTCTTTTGTGGACACCATCGAAGTCCCCTTTTTAGAAAGGGGCATCGTCAAAATAGTGTCCTTACCACAGTGCGGACAAGGAATGGTCTGCCCAAAGATTGAACTGATACCTACACCACTTTGAACAAAATCGGCGGCTTCAAATTCGATATTCTGTTCGCAGTAATTGCAGGGACAGGTGACGAGCATATTTTAATTTTGAGCGCATTCCCATATTGGAATTCCGGCGTAAGTTTGTCCAGTAGGATAGGCAATCGTTGAAGTATAATCATCAGCATCGGTTTCCATTTTATCGAGTTGCTCTTTCATTTGACGTAACTTTTCGGCCTTAGCTTCTTTAGCGTCGGAAAGAGCATTTTGCGTGGCCAGCCAACTATCGAAGGCGGGATCATCTGTATTGCGCACAGTGGAGGTGACGACAATTTGTTTGTCTTGGAGAATTTGAATGTCATTTTCCAACTGTTTCTTTTTAAGAATGAAATTTTTTACTTCGACGGGAATATTCCGCAAGAAAACAGCGCCACTAAAGCCGCCACTCTCACCAGAACTAATGAAGCATTTGGGATATGCGAATCGATCATCAAGAATGGATTTAATTTGAATTGTTTGCACAGGTCCCACCGCGGCGAGTTGTGCTTTTTGAATCGCAGCTTGTGCGGCAAGGAAAGCGGCATGACGCGTAGCAATAGTTTGTTTCTCTGATTGTAAAAAAGCCTCAGCCTTTTTCGAATCATAGCCATATTTTTGTTTGTAGGAATCCGGCAGTTCAGCCAACGGCACTTTGTCCAAGCCGCCGGAAAATTCCACGACGGCATAGGCTGGCGTCACACGAATGATGGTGCAATTTTCGTAGGTTTTATTCGAGCAAACGAGAATGTCCAAATGCAGTCCGCTGTTGGTCTGCGCCTGCAAGGAGAGCGCCAAAATACAGAGAATGCAAAATATGATGGTTTTCATGGTCACGATCTCTTTCCCGACCGGCGCGAATTTCGTTCGTTTAATGCCAGTTTGTGCCACTTTGTGCCCGATTTTTTGGTCAAAAATATGTAACGGTTCGTGTTAGATATGTGAAGTTTCGTATTTTATCAAAAGTGAACAGTTGAAAAAGCGATTGTATTCACGGCCAAAATCTCACGAAACGCTTGCAAACATTAGATGGTGGAGCCGAGGGGGTTCGAACCCCTGACCCCCACAATGCCATTGTGGTGCTCTACCAACTGAGCTACGACCCCATCCAAAGCCCAAGCACTCTAAATGACTGCTGGAAGTTGTCAAAAAAAAACGCCAGACTGCCGTTGCACCCGATGTGAACCGGATTGCAAAAGGGTTTTTGGCTTGGAACTCCGAATCCCACACTTTATAACCTATGCGCCATGAATAACGACTTGCCTATGGTAAGCGTGCTCATTCCCGTTCATCCGCACAAAACGGAGGTCAAGTCCGCCGCTGCCGCGCGTCAATTTGATTATCCGCGCGAGAAACTGGAAATCGTGGTTGTGCGCACCACGGATTTGTCCATCGGGCCGGGCGTTAAACGCAACGCCGGGCTGAAGGCGGTTCGCGGCGAACTGGTCTATTTTTTAGACGATGATTCGGTGGCCCCCTCGGATAATTTGAATCGGGCAATCAAGCATTTTTCCGATCCAACCGTGAAAATGGTGGGCGGACCAAACATCTGTCCACCGGATGCGCCGCAATTCGAGCGGGTTTTGGGGTTGGTCATGGGCAGTTGGCTGGCATTCGGCCCCAGTTGTGCCCGTTATCGCGCCGTGGGCAAACTCCGCGCTTCCGGCGAGAAGGAATTGATTTCCTGCAACCTCATTGCCCGCTGCGCCTCCGTGCTCGAAGTCGGCTTCGATCCCAAACTGGTGCCAAATGAGGAAAATGCCATGATGGACGGCGTCCAGAAACGCGGCGGCAAATTGCTTTACGACCCGGAATTCTTTGTCCATCGCCGTCCACGCGCCAACCTTCGCGCATACGCCAAAATGCTTCTTTACTATGGCGGCGGGCGCGCGCAGCAGTTCCGGTTGCATCCGACGTTTGCCTCGCTGCCCAATTTCATTCCACCGCTGCTTTGCCTCTATTTGCTGGTGTTGCCATTTTTGTCCGGCATTTTCTGTCCGCCAAAATGGCAGATGCTGTTTCTGTTGCCACTGGCGCTTTACATTTCGGCTGTACTGATACAAACGATTTGTGTTGCCGCACGGAGCAAATTTTCTTTGGCTGCGCGCGCCTTGCCATTGATAGTATTGACAAACATTCTTTACGGCTTGGGTTTCTGGCGCGGTTTGTTTATAAAAATTGCACCGCCCCCGCCGGCGCCGGATGGAGACATTCGGTTTGAAAGAGTGCCGGTGTAGGCGCGCATATTATCAGGCAGTCCGGGCATTATTGCATGAAAGTAGCCATTCTTTGCGGCGGACAAGGCACTCGCTTTCGCGAGGTAAGCGAAGTCATTCCCAAACCGATGGCGCCCATCGGCAATCGCCCGATTCTTTGGCACATCATGAAACTATACAGCGCCCATGGTTGCAATGAATTCGTTTTGCTTCTCGGCCACAAAGGCGAATGTATCCGTGAGTTTTTCCTGAATGACGCCGCGCATGCCAACGATGTGACGCCAGACTCCAGCCGAAACGATTCCAACTGCCTGATTATTCGCCAACCCTCTTCCGAGCCATGGCGCGTTACGTTGGTTGACACTGGAGAAAAGGCCATGACCGGCGCGCGACTTTGGCGCGCCCGGCGTTATTTGGAGTCTGAAGGTGTTTTTGCCCTTACTTACGGCGACGGCGTGGGCAGCATTGACATCGGCGCGCTCAAAAAGTTTCATCAATCCCATGGCAAAATTGCCACTCTTACCGGTGTTCATCCGCCAAGCCGGTTTGGCGAGTTGGTTGTAAAAGGCTCTTCTGTTGCCAGGTTTAATGAAAAACCCGAGATGAGCGCAGTCTATGTCAACGGCGGTTTTTTTATTTTTAACAGCAGCGTTTTTGACCGTTACCTCAATGATCGTGAGGATTTGGTTTTGGAACGCAAACCATTGCAACGCATGGCCGAGGATGGGGAATTAATGATGTATGCCCACGAAGGCTTTTGGCATCACATGGACACGCTGCACGAATTTGAGGTTTTGAACAACCTCTGGAAATCCGGCAAAGCTCCATGGAAAATTTGGAAATAAAAGCTGACCACGAATCGGCCGGCCGATGATTGACATGCTTCGTTGTGAAAAAAACGTTTTGGACAAAGGCGCTGAAGGCTTCTGCGGATCCGGAGCGTTCCAAACACTTTCTTGATTCGCTTGCCGCAACAGCCGCGCAGAGGCAACTTGAAAAACTCTCCGCCGACTCCATTCGTGTCCTCATTGCGCTATTTGGCGGCTCGCAAGCGCTCGGCGACCTGCTTCTCGCGCATCCGGAATGGTTGCCACAACTCGACTTCGAGCGACTTCAACATGCGCGCCGTGCGCAAGGTTTTCGGCATGAGGTTAAAAGTTTCCTTGAGCCGCGATTGCGAGAGGACGATTACGCCGGCGCTCTGGCCGAATTGCGTCGCTTCAAACAGCGGGAAATGCTCCGTATCGCTGCGCGCGACCTTGCCCGCTTGAGCAACGTTGTCGAAATCACGCACGAACTGTCTGATATCGCCGATGTTTGTCTTGAGGCTGTCTGGCGCATCGCCTGGCAACAATTCACCCGGCGTTTTGGCCGGCCCTTCCATCAAGACGCAAATGGTCATTGGCAGGCGACGGCCTTTTGCGTGCTTGGCATGGGCAAACTCGGCGGGCAGGAACTTAATTATAGTTCCGACGTGGACGTGCTCTTCGTCTACAGCGACGAAGGGGAAGTCTTCAAAGAACCGCCTGCAAAGAAAAAAATGCCGCGCGCCGTGATGTCGAATCACCATTTTTTCAGCAAACTTGCGGAGACATTCATTGCGGAAATATCACGCCCAACGGCGGAAGGTTTTTTGTTCCGCATTGATTTGCGTTTGCGGCCCGAAGGCGATGCCGGGCCGCTGTGCCGTTCGCTCGAAAGTTACGAAAATTATTACTCGCAATGGGGCCAAACGTGGGAGCGCATGATGCTGATCAAAGCGCGGCACGTTGCCGGCGATGAAACCCTGGCGGCGGAATTTCTGGAAATGATCCAGCCATTTCGATTTCCGCCCTCCATCAGCCAGAACATTTTGCATGAAGTCGCCGCGGTCAAGGACCGGATTGAGAATGAAGTTGTGGGGGCGGACGAATTGGAGAGCAACGTGAAACTCGGTCGCGGCGGCATTCGTGAAATTGAGTTCATCATCCAGTCGTTGCAGGTCTTGCACGCAGGGCGGTTCCCCTTTTTGCAGGTTTCGCAAACGCTCCCGTGCCTTGAAAAACTTGAGCGATACAACCTGCTTTCAAAGGACGAAGTGTCACAACTGGGCGCCGCCTACCGGTTTTTGCGGGATGTCGAACATCGTCTGCAAATGGAAAACAATTTGCAGACGCACACGATTCCCAATGACCGGCGGGCGCAACTACGGCTGGCGCGGTTGATGGATTTCAAGTCTTTGGAAGGGTTCAAATTGGCGCTGCAAACGCACACCGGAAACGTCCGGCGCATTTACGAAAAACAGCTCAAGAACGAATCATTGCGGATGCAAACAATTTTTCCGGAGGAATTCGACGCTTCCAGGGGAAAATGGGAGGAACTGCTTGCTGCACATTCATTTCGCGATCCGGAAAACGCGGTCCGTTTGCTCAAGGAATTTGCCGAAGGGCCGGGCGACGTTCACGTCTCGCCGCGCACGACGGAGTTGGCGCGCCAATTGATTCCGACTTTTTTTGCCCTTTGCCCGCGTCAGTCTCAAATTGACGATTCGCAATCCGCAACTCCGCTACTGCGCGAGCACGCGACCGGAGTCGGTGTCCGCAATCCGCAATCGCCAATTCTGTCTGATCCCGACCGCGTGCTCACGCGGCTGGTCAATTTCATCGGCGTGTATGGGGCGCGCGCGCCGCTGCTCGAAATGTGGAATGGTAATCCGGCGCTGTTTGAATTGATGATGTTGTTGTTCGACCGCTCCGAGTTTTTGGCCGAAGTCGCAATCCGCACGCCGGATTTGATTGATGATCTGGTTGCCGCCGGACGATTGCGCCAGTGCAAAACAACCGCGGAGATTTTAAAGGATTTACGTTACGGATTGAAGGATGCGGACCAATTTTTCTGGTTGCGCCGTTATCACGAGGCCGAATTGATGCGACTCGGTTTGCGCGACATTCTCGGCCTTGCTGATCTTGAACAAAATCTCACTGAACTTTCCGCGCTTGCCGATGCCTGTTTGCAATACGCGCTTGAAGTTGTGATGCGCAAAAATAAAATCAAAAAGTCGCCGTTCGTCATCATCGGTTTCGGCAAGCTCGGCGGCTGCGAAATCGATTATGGCTCCGACCTCGACGTTGTTTTTGTCGCGGACTCGAAAGCGAAAAATTTGTCCGAACTCCAGCGAGTGGCGGCGGAAGTGATGGAATTGCTTTCGCGCCGGACGGAGCAGGGAATTGTATTCCGTGTCGACGCGCGGTTGCGTCCCGATGGTGAAAAAGGTCTGCTCTTACTCGCCAATTTTTCCAAGCCCAGTCGTCCGCTGGCCGCGTTCAAGCCGGATTGGAAGAGGCAAATTCATCAAATGCGGATGCGCATCGAAACGGAGCGCACGCCGCACGGACAGGATGAACTGGCCATAAAGACCGGCAAGGGTGGTTTGATGGACGCGGAGTTCATCGCACAGGCGTTATGCCTCGAACACGGCTGGCAGGAGGCGAACACGCTGCATGCGCTCGAGCGTGGCCGCATCAACGGTGTTTTTCCGGACGCGGATAAATTAATCGAAAATTACCGGCAATTGCGCCGCGTTGAGGGCGTCTTGCGCCGGTGGAGTTACGAGGGCGAAACCGTTTTGCCGGACGACGCGCCGGCGTATTATCGCGTCTCGGTTCGCTGCGGCTTTCCATTGCCGGCGGAATTCAGAAACGCACTGGCGAAATGGCGTCAAGCAATTCGCCGGATTTATCAAAAAGTTTTCCACTTTCATTAACCACCAGGACGCGAAGACGCGAAGAGGAATAACTTTGCGCCTTTGTGCCTTTATGGTTCAAACCTTTTTCCGCTGACGATTGGCTTCGTAAAGAAACACCGCCACAGCCGCCCCCACGTTCAGCGAATCCACCGTCGGCGGCATCGGAATGGCGACTGCCTCATTGCACGCTTCCAGCACAGGCGCAGAAATACCATAGCCTTCGCTGCCGAAGACGATGCAACAATCACCGGAAAAATCAGCTTGCGACAGCGTTTTGCCGTTCGCGTGCGGATGCGCCGCAATGCAACGAACACCGCGACCGCGCAACTCTTTCAAGCACTGCGTCAGCGTCAGGCCTGTGTCGTGTGGCTTTGTGGTGAAACGATGTCTCTGGCCAAGCTTGGCCAGCTCGACCACCGGCAATTGTAAAATCGTGCCCATTGAATTTCGGACGGCGCGGCGGAGGAACGGACTGCTGGAGGTTTCGCCGACGAGCAACGCATGAACGCCGAAGGCAACGCAGTTGCGGACAAGCGCGCCCAGATTTTCCGCGTTCGCGAGCGCGTCTATGGCCACGAGGAGCAGGGGTTCCCGCCCCGGCGAAGCCTGGGTGGGGTTTTTGGACAAAATGTCGTCGAGTGAAACGGGCGGGGGAATTTTCCCGATGGCGAGCACGCCTTGGAACATTGAAAAACCGGTCAATCCCTCCAGAAATTTCTTTTCGGCGAGATAAACAGTGATGGGTTCGGTTCGTGCTTCGAGCAACGGGCGGAAATCATCCAGCCATTTTTCCGGCAGCACGACGGAAAGGACGGCAAAACGGCTTTCGAGCAGCCGTTTCACAACCTTGACCCCTTCCGCGACGAAAATGCCTTGCCGCTCGTGCTCCAGCGGTCGCTTCATTGTCACGTAAGGCCGCAGTTCTGGCGCGTCGAACGAATCAATCTTCTGGATGCGTAATGTGGCCACGTGCCGATTGTTTCTGTTTGGGCGCGGAAACGAAAGCGCTTTCGCGGTCTCACTCTTTCCGCTGCTCGCCGGCGTAAGCCGCCAATCTGAAATTGAGGTTGAGTTTTCCGCGCGGGTATGCGAAGATGAAACTAATGATGAACATTACGGAAGTTTTAATCACTGAACATGCAGTGTTTTTAACCGTATTTGATCAGATCGAACGGGCTTTGCCGAAACTAAAAAGGCTGGAGGAGGCAAAGATGCTGGCCGGTTTGGTGGAGGCATTGCTGCAAGACCATGGCGACGCGGAAACAAATTTGGCGTTCGTCGCCCTGGATCATGCGCTCGATCAGAAAGGCCAGCTCGACCGGTTGCACGAGGACCACGACGAAATTGACGACCACCTGAGACAGGTGCAAACGGCGGCCACGTTGTCCGATGCGCAACGATTACTAAAGGCGGCGCTGCTCGAGTCGCGCAAACACTTCCGCCGCGAAGAACTGACCGTTTTCCCGCTGATTGAGAAAATGCTCCAGAAGGAGACGTTGACGGAATTAGGCAAGGTCTGGATGCAGCAACACTTGGCGCGGGCGAAATAGGCCGCGCCCACTCCTCATCCGTAGTTCATTTACAATTCCAACGTGGCGCAAGGCGCGTCTTGCGTGGTGAGTTGGAGTTGAACGTGGGTCGCGCCGATCTGTTGAAGGCGTTCGTTCATCACCCGTCGGGCGAGTTCAGGTTTGTTGCATTCGCGGCTCAAGTGGGCGAGGTAGAGGTGTTTTAATTCGGCGGACATGATTTGCGCAACAGCTTCAGCGGCGGCTTCGTTCGAGAGATGGCCGTGTCGGCCAAGGATGCGCTGTTTGAGACTCCATGGGCGGCGGACACAATCCTGCAACATTTTCACATCATGATTGGATTCGAGCACGAGAACGTTGGCAGAACGGACCCGTTCAATGACCAGCTTCGTCATGTGGCCGAGGTCGGTGACGAAACCGATGTTGCCCGCGGCGGTGTGAAGCAGAAAGCCAACGGGGTCATGGGCGTCGTGCGGAATGGTGAACGTGTCCACCAGCACGTCGCCGATTTCGAAACTCACGCCAGTCTCGAACAAATTGCAATTGAATTTGGTTTGCAATTGAAATTCAAACGCTTCTTTTGTGGCGCGGTTGCAATAAATTGGAATGTTCAGCTTTTGCGCGATTCCGGTCAGGCCGTAAATGTGGTCGTTGTGTTCGTGCGTGACGAGAATGGCGGTGAGATTTTCCGGCGCGCGACCGATTCCGGCGAGGCGCTGGCGGATTTGACGCGGGCTGAACCCGGCGTCCACGAGCACGCGGGCTTCAGCGGTTTCGAGATAGGCGCAGTTGCCGCCTGAACCGCTGCCGAGAATGGTGAATTTGACGGCCACAAATGGACGTTAATGGCGCGGAGACGATGCAGCAATTATTTTTCGGCACACCCAATTTAATGGTGCTTTGAAGTTTCCTTAAATTGCGTTAAACTGCTCTGCAGTCCGTGTTTTTTTGGCGCGAAAATTACGAGAGTTGTCTGTATAAGTAATTCCATGCAAAACGGCATGCCCGTTAAATTTGCCAGGCGATTATTTGGCGGACGGTTTATAGCCATCGCGTGCGCGGTGGTATTTCTCCCGTTGGCGGCCTGCGCCCAGAGTTCTGGCAGACAGGTTTTATATGGCCATGTGCCGGCGGCGGTGGCGCAATTTCATTTACAGCCAACAGGCCGGTTGCCGGCGACGAATCAGTTGCGGCTGGCCATCGGCCTGCCATTGCGCGACCCAGCCGGTTTGGACGATTTTCTTGCGCAGCTTTACAACCCGGCCAGTCCGAACTTTCGCCAATTTCTAACGCCGGAAGAGTTTACCGCGCGGTTCGGCCCGACGGAACAGGATTACGAAGAGGTAAAAGATTTTGCGCGCGCGAACGGCCTGGCTGTCATCGGCACATACGGCAACCGGCTTCTGCTTGACGTGACCGGATCGGCGGCGGCGGTTGAAAAGGCGTTTCACATCACGCTGCGGACATACCGGCATCCGACGGAGGCGCGCAATTTTTTTGCGCCGGACACGGAGCCAACGGTGGACGCGGCTTTGCCCATGGTTGATATTCAAGGCTTAAGCGATTTTTCGCGACCGCACCCGAGGCTGCATCGGATGGATGCGGCGGTGGTGGCGAACGCCAGGCCCCAAAATGGTTCTGCTCCGGACAGCTCCGGCGCCTATTTTGGCAACGATTTTCGCAACGCTTATGTACCGGGCGCGACGTTGGCTGGTGCCGGACAAATAGTCGGGCTGTTTGAGGCCGATGGTTTTTATTCCAACGATATTGCCGCTTATGCGACGGCGGCGGGAAACGGGCGGACGAACATCCCGATCCAGACGGTTTTGCTGGACGGCTACAACGGCGTGCCAACTACCGGTACCAACAGCGGCAATCCCGAGGTTTCACTGGATATCGAACTGGCCATGGCCATCGCGCCGGGATTGGCTAAAATTGTCGTCTTTGAGGGAAATCCAGCCAATTTCATCCCCAACGACATCTTAAACTCGATGTTAGCCGACAGCAACACGGTGAAAAATCTGTCCTCTTCCTGGGGTTGGAGCGGCGGGCCGGAAACGACCACGGACACTATTTTCAAGAGCATGGCTGCGATGGGACAATCCTTTTTCAACGCGTCCGGCGACAGCGATGCTTTCACCACCGGGTCACACTCGGTCAACGGAGTTGACAAGACTTCATTGTACAATACGCCTTCCAGCAACCCATACATCACGCAAGCGGGCGGAACGACTTTGACGACTGGCGCAAACGCCGCCTACAGTTCAGAGACGGTTTGGAACTGGGGCGGCGGCGTCGGCAGCAGCGGCGGCATCAGCAGCCATTATTCCATTCCAAGCTGGCAGACGAACGTCAACAATATGGCAGGCCGAGGCGGCTCGACCAGTTTTCGGAATATTCCCGATGTGGCCTTGACCGCTGACAATGTTTATGTCGCATACGGCAACGGCACCAGCGGCGAATTTGGCGGCACGAGTTGTGCCGCGCCGTTGTGGGCTGGTTTCGTAGCGCTGGTCAACCAGCAGGCGGCGGCCAACGGAGTGTCGAGTGTCGGATTCATCAATCCGGCCATCTACGCCATTGCTGCGGGGTCAAACTATGCCGTGTGTTTCCACGATGTCACAACCGGCAACAACACGTGGTCGAGTAGTCCGAATTTGTTTTATGCCACAAACGGTTACGACCTTTGCACCGGCCTCGGTACTCCGAACGGAACGAACCTGATCAATGCCCTCGCGCCGCTCACTTTGCCATACTTCATCACCCAGCCGACCAGTCAGACCGTGACCAACGGCGCCAGCCTCACATTTAGCGCCACCGCTGGTGGCGGGTTGCCGTTGAACTACCAGTGGCTGTTCAACGGCACCAATCTGCCTGCTGGTGGCAACGTCTCCGGCACGACGAGCAACGTATTATCCATCACGGCGGCGACGACCAACAACTCCGGCAATTACAACCTGATCGTCACCAACAGCCACGGTTCCGTAACCAGCAGCGTCGCCGTTCTGACCGTTGGTTTTGCGCCTGCGTTTTCTGCGCAGCCAACCAACCTGACAGTTTTGTCCGGCGACAACGCCGTTTTCAGCGCGGCGGTCAGCGGCTCGACGCCGCTCGTTTATCAGTGGCGCAAAAACGGCGCCAACCTTGTCAACGGCGCCGGCATCTCCGGCGCGACGAGCAATATCCTCACGCTCACCGCCGTCACGACCAACAGCAGCGGCAATTATAACTTGTTCATCACAAATAATTTTAGCGTCAGCACCAGCAGCGTGGCCACGCTCACAGTGAATTTGCTTTCTTCAACTGTCGCGCTTGCTTCGTCGGAAAATCCATCCGGTTTCAAGGACAACGTGCATTTCACCGCCGCCATCACGCCAACCAACGCCAGCGGCAACGCGCAATTTTTCACCAACGGCGTCGTCTTCGACACGGAGCCGGTGGCCGCTGGCGCTGCCGTCAGCACCAACATTTCCTCATTGCTGCGCGGCACGAATTTTATCACCGCCGTTTATACCGGCGACGCCAGTTATCTGCCGGCCAGCAACTCGCTCGCGCAAGTCGTCACCAACCATCCGCCGGTGGCGGCTCCGGCCTTCTACACCAACACCGCCAATTTCACGTTGAACATTCCCATCGCCAACCTCGCCACGAACTGGAGCGATGTGGATGGTGACACCGTTTCGCTCGCCGATGTCAGCATCAGTACCAACGGAATCACATTGACCAACACCGGCACCGCGCTCGTCTATTTCAACTCCAACAACGTCGCCGACCAGTTCACCTGCACCATTACCGATGGTTTTGGCGGGACCAATTTCCAGACCGTCACCATCGCGTCCGCGCCGCTGCCCGACACCACACCGCTCATCACCGGGATCGTGGTGGCGGGCGATGGTAACGTGACCTTGAGCCTCGGCGGCGCGCTCGGCTACACCTACATTTTGGAAATGACGACGAACCTCATTTTACCCGTCAGTTGGCAGCCCGTCGCGACAAACACGCTCGGCACAAACGGCGTCTGGCAGTTCAATGACGCGCAGGCCACCAATTTTGCGCAACGTTTCTACCGTCTCAAGCTCGCGCCGTGATTCGGTGCTTTGCCCGTCGCGCCAATGAAGTAGCATGGGCGCGTGACTGATTTGTTTCAACACGTCGGGCAAAACATCCGGAACCGCAAGTTGCTCAAACGCGGTCAGGCAATCCTGGTTGCCGTGTCCGGTGGACTGGATTCGAAGACGCTGTTGCATGTCCTTTATGCGCTTTCGGCGCGGCACAGGTGGAAATTGATCATTGCACATTTCAACCACCAATTGCGGGGGCGCAGCAGCAACGCCGACGAGCAACTCGTTCGCAAGACGGCCATGGCGCTGAAACTGCCCATTGTCGTCGGGCACGCAAACGTCAGGCAATTTGCTCAAAAATCCGGGTTGTCCATCGAGATGGCCGCGCGAAAGTTGCGCCATGAATTTTTTGTCCGCGCTGCAAAAGAGCGCGGCATCCGCGTTGTCGCTCTGGCGCATCATGCCGACGATCAGATCGAGCTGTTCTTTCTGCGCATCCTGCGCGGCGCGGGCGGCGAGGGTCTGGCTGGAATGAAATGGCATTCGCCATCGCCGGTGAACAGAAAAATTGCGCTTATTCGTCCACTGCTCGATGTAACGAAAGATGAACTGCGCGATTTCGCGCAACGGAACAAAATCCATTTCCGTGAAGACGGGACAAACGCGCGGCTCAATGCACCGCGCAATCGCATTCGCAACGAATTGCTGCCGTTGCTTCGGCGAAAGTATCAACCGGCATTGGCGAAAATGGTTTTGCGGCTGATGGAAATCGTCGGTGCAGAAGCGGATTTGGCTGGTGAAGCCGCGCGGCAATGGCTCGTCTCAAGACGAAAAATTGAACGCGCCCCTCGCCCCGTCCCTCTCCCCGCCGGGCGGGGAGAGGGTGGCCTCCGGCCGGGAGAGGGGACTGTTTTTAAAGATTTGCCCGTCGCAGTTCAGCGGCGCGTGCTGCAATCGCAACTGGTACATCTCAACTTGATCACGGATTTCGAGCTGGTTGAACAACTCCGGGAATCAGCGGATCGTTTGGTGAGTATTGGCCCCAGACTCTTCGTTTTGCGCGATGCTACAGGCAGAGTGATTTTAAAGTCGCGGTCGTCGGCTGAATTCAGGTTGAACGAACTCGCGGTGAATTTGGAGGGCAGGGCGGGGGAGGTGGTGTTTGATGGAATGCGTATCCGCTGGCACTTGGACACAGGCAGGAGATTTTCGTTACCGGGCGCGCAAAAGGCGCGTGAATTTTTTGACGCGGACAAAATTGGAAATGAAATCACACTGCGTCATTGGCGCGCAGGCGACCGTTTCCAGCCGATTGGTTTCAAGTCGGCGGCAAAACTTCAGGATTTGTTCACGAACGCAAAAATTCCACGCGCGCGGCGGCACAGTTTGATTGTGGCCGAAACCGCGGGCGGTGAAATTTTCTGGGTTGAAGGTTTGCGGATGGCGGAGCATTTCAAGCTGACGCCGTGGACGAAGCGGCGATTCATCTGGCGCTGGCATCGTTGTCCCAATGAGTAACACTGAAAGTCCTTTACACTGATATTTTAACCGTCTAGACTTAAACGATTAAGTTGACGTGAATAATATTATGGAAGTGAAGGCGAAAACGATCGAACAGTTCAAGTTGCACGCGCGGGACACGGGTTCAGCGGATGTGCAGGTTGCGCTGTTGACGGAGCGGATCAATCATTTGACCGGGCATTTGCAGAACAATAAAAAAGATCACAGCTCGCGCCGCGGGCTGCTGATGATGGTCGGCCAGCGCCGCCGTCTGCTCGAATACTTGCAGAACAAGGATTTGAACCGTTATCAGGCGGTCACAAAAAAATTGAAGCTGCGCCACTAAGTTTTTGCAGAGGCGCGTTTTTACAATCGCCCTTCACATCCGGATTTGAGCCGGGAACGCGAACGGCCCAATTCCCAAACCAAACACATCGCGAATAGAAAATCCATTGCCCCTGGGAAATTTCATTCAGTCCCGCCCTTCCGCGAAAGAGCGGGGTTCACTGAAGTTCCTCCGGTGGCTGTGGAAATATTGAAATATGTCAGAGAAAATCACCGCCCAAGTGGGCGACAAGCAGATTGTCATCGAAACCGGAAAAATTGCCAAGCAGGCGGACGGCGCTGTAACCGTCCAACTCGGCGAAACCATCGTCGTCGTGGCCGCAGTCGCCGCGATGAAAGCCAAGGAAGGCCAGGATTACTTTCCATTGACCGTTGACTACCGCGAAAAGGCGGCGGCGGCGGGCAAGTTTCCCGGCGGCTACTTCAAACGCGAAGGCCGTCCAACGGAGAAGGAAATTCTTACGTCGCGGCTGACGGATCGTCCGATTCGTCCACTCTTTCCAAAAGGCCTGTATAACGAGGTGCAGGTGCAGAGCATTGTTTTGAGCGCGGATGGCGAAAACGACCCGGACATGCTCGCGGTCGTGGGCGCATCCGCCGCGCTCATGATCAGCGACATTCCGTGGGCCGGGCCGCTCGGCGCAGTGCGCGTCGGTCGTGTCAAAGGCCAGTTCATCGCCAATCCGAAGCATTCAGAAATGAAGGAGAGCGATCTCGACCTCGTTTATGTCGGCAATGAAAACGACATCGTGATGTGTGAAGGTTCGGCCAGGGAAATCAGCGAAGCCGATTTCAATGCCGCGCTGAAATTCGGGCAGGAATGTTGCCAGCCGCTTATTGCCGCCCAAAAGGAACTGGTCGCGCGGGCCGGCAAAAAGAAACGCGAATTCGCGCTCAATATCGTTCCTGACGAAATTCTTCAGGAAGCGAAAAAACTCGCCGGCGGCCGTTTTGTTCCCGCGCTGCTCACGCCCGGCAAACTGGCGCGCGAAGATGCGTGCATGGCGATTCAGAACGAAGTCGGCGCGAAACTTGTCGAAAAATTCGGCGCGGAAAAAGTGACCGAGTTCGTCATCAAGGACGCTTTTTATTACATTCAAAAAGAGGCCGTTCGCGGTTTGATTTTGAAGGACGGCAAACGTCTGGACGGCCGCGCGTTTGACGTTGTGCGTCCGATTTTGAGCGAGGTTGGGATTCTGCCGCGCGCGCACGGCTCGGCGTTGTTCAGCCGCGGTGAAACGCAGACGCTCACGCTGGCCACGCTTGGCACCGGCGACGACACGCAGGAATTTGATTCTTACACCGGTGGCGACACGGAGAAAAAATTCATTCTGCACTACAACTTTCCGAACTTTTCCGTCGGCGAAACCGGTCGCATTGCCGGGCCGGGCCGGCGTGAAATCGGCCACGGCGCGCTGGCGGAACGTTCCATTGAGCCGATGATGCCGCTCGAAAATTATCCGTATTCCATCCGCGTCACGAGCGAGATTATGGAGTCGAACGGCTCGACTTCGATGGCCACGGTCTGCGGCGGTTCGCTGGCGTTGATGGACGCGGGCGTGCCGCTGATTCGCCCCGTCGCGGGCATCAGTATCGGCATTTGCACGGAATACGGCGCCGACAACAAAATCACGCAATACAAACTGCTCACCGACATCATCGGCTGGGAAGACCATTACTGCGACATGGATTGTAAAATCGCCGGCACGGAAAAGGGCATTACCGGTTTTCAACTCGACCTCAAACTCAAGGGTATTCCCCATCAATTGATGACGGAAGCCGTCGAGAAAGCGCGCGTCGCCCGGTTGTTCATACTTGGTGAAATGGCCAAAACACTGGCCGAACCGCGCAAGGAAATCAGCAAATACGCGCCGCGCATCGAGACCATCAAGATCAATCCGGAAAAAATCGGCGCGATCATCGGCCCCGGCGGCAAGAACATCAAAAAGCTCGTCGAGGAATCCGGTTGCGAAATTGACATCGAAGACGACGGCACGGTAAACATCTTCTCCGTCTCGGTGGAGGGCATGAAGATTGCCCGTGATGCGATCTTGGGCATGACCGCCGAAGCCGAAGTTGGGAAGATTTACCGCGGCAAGGTCGTCACGATCAAGGAATTCGGCGCATTCGTTGAATTCCTGCCCGGCAAGGATGGTCTTGTTCATATCAGCGAATTGGCCAATTTTCGCGTCAAAAAGACCGAGGACATTGTCAAAATCGGTGACGAAATCCATGTCAAATGCCTCGGCGTGGACGAAAAGGGCCGTGTGCGTCTTTCACGCAGGGCCGCGATGGAAGAACGCGACAAGGAAATGGCGGAGAAAAAGTAATCGAAACCTGAATCTTGCAAGCGCGAGCGGTCCTGCCGCCGCGCTTTTCATTTTTATTTTCACACGGCCGTATGTTTCTTCACCAGGCCCGGCTTTCCTGGCCGGGATGACTCGGCGTAACATCGGATCCGTTTGGGACACTACCAACTTTTAACTTGATACGCCTGCTCCCTCAAAGTAAAGTAGAGTGCCTCTGTTTTCATTGAAGCATGAGGATGGAAAATTATGAACGTTTTGCTCACTATCCCCCATAAGAAGGGATTCAGCACCTCCGGATTGCAGTCGTTGGGCATCGGGATGATCGCCGCCGTGCTGGTGCGGCAGGGGCATTGTGTGAAGGTTTTGGATTTGACAGTGGACCAGAAAACCCCCGAAGAATTCGGTGAGTGCGTGCGCCAGGCCAATCCGGATCTGGTCGGCTTTACCGCCACCAGCCCGACGGTCGAATATGTCTATAACGAACTCGCACCGCAGGTTTACAAGTCGTCCAAAGCGAAAGTGGTGATAGGCGGTCCGCATCCGACGGTTGAGGTCGAGGAGGGGTTGAAATTTGTGGATTTCGTGGTCCGAGGCGAAGGCGAGGAAACCATTACAGAGTTGTGCGCCAATGGCCTTGACCCCAGGAACGTGCGAGGGCTTTCCTTCAAGAACAATGGCACTGTGGTTCATAATCCTCTCCGCGAGTTTATCGCCGATCTGGATTCTCTCCCCTTTCCCGCCCGGGATTTGTTTCCACCTTTGAATCGGTATTGGGGATTGCCGTCCCTGGGCAACCTGGTCGTGGGGAACCTGTCCAGTTCACGGGGATGTTATGGCAGATGTTCATTCTGTTCCAGGGCCGTATTCGGCCGCCGCTGCCGCTTTCGTTCCGCCGGGAACGTCGTGGAGGAATGGGAACTGTTAATCAAAAAATATGGCGCGGAGGTCGTCACGATGAGCGACGACCATTTCTCCGCTTCGATCAAACGCGTTTATGAAATTTGCGCGCTGCTTGAGAAAAAGCGCCTGACCCGCACCCCGTGGACATTATCGAACGGCATTCGGGTCGAAACCGCCACGCCGGACCTGCTATCTCGTATAAAAAAGTGCGGTTGTCTTGCCTTGGCGTTTGGCATCGAATCCGGATCGCAAGAGGTGCTGAATGCCATGAACAAGCACATCACCCTCGAAAAAATCCGCAAGGCCGTCAATGACGCCCGCCAGGCCGGCATTCATACCATCACCGGTTTCTTCATCCTGGGCTCTCCCTGGGACTCAGTCCCGGCAATGGAGAAGACGATTGCTTTTGCCAAGAGTCTGCCTTTGGATTATGCCCAGTTCGCAATCGCGACGCCATTCCCGGGCACGGAAATGCGCGAGATGGTCAAAGACCGCCTGCTTGTCCCCTTCAGCCAATACGTCGCTCATGAGAGAGTGGTCTATTTTGAAACCGATCTCCTGAAGAAGGAGGACGTTCTTCGATATTTCGCAAAGGCCTATCGGGAATTCTATATGCGACCTTCCGTGATGCTTCGACACTGCAAACGGATCATCTCCCGCCCGTCGGTTCTCCCGACCTACATGGACGGTTTAAAGCGCTTTATTCTGTGCCGATAAGCGCCAGACTCTGTGCCATTCACCTTCTGCTTGCGGCAATCAATGTCTTCTTGAATGGCCGCGGCTTCGGAAAGTCGAACAGCTAAAGCCGCTTCGCCAGTTCCGCCCGGCTTCTGGCGAAGATTTCCTCGTGCAGCGAATTGCCATGCGCGTCAATCGTCACGACCGCCGGAAAATTCTCGATTTCAAATTCCCAGATTGCCTCCGGCGCGCCGAATTGTTCCATCATGTAAACATTGCGCACCTTCTTGATGCACTCGGCCAGCACCTGCGCCGCCCCGCCAACCGCGTGCAGATACACACAGCCGTAATCGCGGCAGGCCGCGAGTGTCTTGTCGCCCATGCCGCCCTTGCCGATGATGCCACGCAGACCGAACTCCTTGATGATTTTCGCCTGATACGGCTCTTCGCGGATGGAAGTCGTCGGGCCAGCGGCAGTAGCTTTCCAAGTGCCATCATCCTGCTTCATCATGACCGGGCCGCAATGATATAGAATTCCGTCGCGCAGTTTTACGCCCGGCGGCAGCTTGCCGCCTTCGTGCAGATACTTGTGGACCGCGTCGCGCCCGGTGAATACAACGCCGGAAATCAAAACCTCATCACCGACTTTCAGCGCCCGGATTTTTTCTTCGGTGAAGGGAAAACTCAACTTCGTCATGATCGCATTTCAATCTAAACCAACCTGAATGTCCAGCGAACTAAAACCATAAATGAACGTGAACGAACACTGCACGGCTTACGCTGCAACGTCCGAAGTCACTCACCAATTGAGGACAGTTCCGACACCGAATACGAAACCGCAGAAGCACCCAGCATCGAGAAGACAATGTGAAAATGGACTGTTGCCCCGTCCGGCTGCCGAAATTCGAAGCGCCGTGTACGCAGGTCTATACCTAATTCTTGGCATTCCACATATCGATGGTCGGTTGCGCCGCTCTTCAATATCCCTTGAAATGTCTTGGGAGACCCGGTCGGCCCCATGAAGAAACATCGATCAGGGTTCCGAAGTGTTGAAGACATTTTCATTTGCCGGAGGCTTGAGAAAACGGCTTCAGCTAACGAAGTCTCACCCAGGTGAAAATGGGCCACGGCCAAAAAAAACATCCAAATTGGATCGCGAGCGGCCAGTGGGGAGTCCACGGCAGCTTTCAAATCATCCCTGATGCACTCCCAAGGGACGTCGCCCTTTTTGCTTTGAACCCTCCAAATAATTAAAAGCTGCGCGCGGCAGAGCCGCAAAGATGGGGAGACCTTCCCACATCGCTTTTCAACTGCTCGAACTGCCTCATTAATGAAGTCCTGACAACGCTTTAGTGGTCGGCCCTTGTCGGAGCCCTTTGCCGCGGCGAGCATTGCGCGCGCCGCCAAGACCAGTCCTGTTTGATTACCGTGCTCCTCGAGTAATTTGTATCCTATCTTTTGGAGTTCGTCGGTCTCTTGAAATGCGATTGCGATATCAGTACTCAAATCATGGAACATCCGTTGGGCAGTGCTTAGGTCAACGCGTTCTTCCAACATCGGATCGATAATGATGAGCGCCCTCTCAATAATGTTGCTCGCTTCCTCTAGGCACTCGATGCTTTTCGGCACATCCGAATCCCGAAGATATGTCGCCATGTTAATTAGAGTTTTTGCATGGACATGCTGAGAGTGCAGGTCGAAATGGTACGGCACGGAGGCTTGCGCGATGTTCTGATGCACCATGTCGAACCCCGCCATTGGATCCAATACATTCTGAGTAACGGCTTGCAGGGCGCAAGCTGCCATTGACGTATGGATGTGTTCCTTTAGTTCCTGTCGAGTGGCCTGAGGATACATTGCAATTCGGTGCACACATTCCAATTCACGATACGCGCGAAGTGGATCGTTACCTACATCTTTAATCCAGAGAGCTCGGTGATGGGCGAGTGTTCTATCTTCGATAGGAAAAGTAGTGATTGCGAGATCATAAAGTTCAAGACCCTGCTCGAAGGTAAGGCGCTCCTTCAAAAACCGTTTCCTGCGAACTAATACGTCGCAAAGAAACTCACGATATTGCACTCCGGAGGCATCACAAGCAGCTACGAGTTGCCTCAAACAGCGAAACTCTCCAGCATGTCCGGAGGCTCCACCATTCAGTATGCCAAGCAGGATTTTAGTGACGATATGGTTCCGCGTGCGATATCCAAATGTCTGAGCCTCGGGATATGGCTCATCATATAAAAGGCCCCACAGCGGCGTTTTTTCCGAGCACATGCATCGCCAGTCTTCGTACAGAACCTTCAGAGAGGAAACCAGAACTTCGACCGGCAGTGCTAAACCAAGCCCAGAGGTCGTCGTAACAAGCTCATACGCGGTTCTGGCGAGCGCATTTTTTTTGTGGGTATCCTCGGCGAATCGCTCTACGACTCCAGCCACGCCCCCTAAACGGAGGTATTCGCTGGTGAGGGATTCCCTGAGCATCCCCTTTGTCTGTGGCAGTAAATACCAAAGCGTGCAGAGCACATCCTTACTCTCACGAAAAAGGTTGCTATCTGGGAAAAGCGCCGTCTGTCTCGATCCGAGGGAATTTAGCAGAATGCGTGCATCGTTTTGGTCTTTTGCCGCCTCAAGGGACACGAGGTAAGCTGGTAATCGCTCTGTCTCCGCCGTTGTGAAGTCCTTCTGAACCTCAATGGAGTCCGCCTCCGTCAAATAGAATTCGTGCTCCGGGTCGTCCGAATAGACTAATTCGCTATTGCGTACGCCGAAGACTATTGCCCAAGGGAAGCGGGCCTTCGCTAGCGCGCTTAGCACTTCGCGGGGCAGCGTGCGCCCTCCAATTGGGTCGTCGTAAAACAGCACCACGGACGTTCGCTTGCCTCGGACCGCATCTTTAATGGCTGAGACTACCATTTCAAAACGCGAGCCAGCGACAAGACCATATCCTCTCTTGATCCATATGCAGAGGAATCCACGCTTCGTCAGATCAAACGCCAGTCGCCGCAATACTACAGTTTTCCCCACACCAGCCTCTCCCTTCACCACAAGGCAGCGTTTAGTTACCGGCCCAGGCTGCTGCAGACGGCCGATGACCGTCTCCGTTAGCTCATGAAGCACGTCGCGGCGGAAGTCTAAATCGGCAGAATAAGGAGACCAGTCCAACGTGTTCGGGCTGAAGAGAAGATCAAGTAGACGGTGCTTATTCTGCGGAACTGGGACTTGGGGAAGGCCATGCGCAACGAATCCAATTTGGTCTTCAACCGCCAATAGCCTCGTATCGTCAAATGGGGCATCGGACGGCGTAGGCTGTGGCTGGACCGTCACGGCGAGGCTTGACGGACTTACGGCATCGCAGAATTCTGAAAGCGTACAACGGATACGTCGGATTACGCACCGATTTTTCACGAGCGAACACAATTTAGCATTCGACGCCGTAGGGTCATCGGCTAAGAAGATTAACCGGTGAGGGGCCCCTTCCCGAGCAGCCATCAGTTCGTTCACAAAGTCACAAACGAGATCAACAACTGAAGCAGTGCCAGCAAAGAAAAGAGGATCCCCTTTCAGGTAGTCCGGGAATACTCTCAACATTCGGCTCCAACTGCGTCTCCGTGTAAGGTAATCGGACGCGAGCACCGCCAAGCGCGTCTCGTCTTCGATTCCATCAGGGTCGCCGAGAAGCTGGTACACGGGAAGCGATTTGACGGTCGGAACGATGTTTGGGCCGGCGATACGGGTGACCGCTCTCGGCAAGGGAGTTTTGTCGTAGTGTTCCTGGAGCGCTTTGGCGAAATGTGTGTCAGCGGACAATGACACCACTGCATCCCACCTACCTTTCACTAGGCTGTGCAAGAGGTAACTGGGCTGGCATGATCGGAAGAAGGCTGCTACAAACTCGCGCACATGTGTTTCGTTCTCGTTGGATGCAGCGGCTATCCTCTCGGCGGCTTCGAGGTAACTGCCTGCTGTGATTGGCTCCTTGTCAGTCTTGAACTCTTTCCTCAATGAATCCAAGCATTTATCGTTGATGGATTCATCAGATGTTACAGCCGGCCCTACTGCCAATCCTACACCTGAAAAAACCATGGACCGTAACGTCCCGAGATCAATGTCCGTATTCATAGCAAAAAATGCAATTTCACTGTTTGAATGTAAATGTCTCCTGAAAGAGAGGGCGAAAGTCAACCCGCGCCAGCAGGTTTGTTAGAGCCAAATGTTTGGCCTGAGAATCACGAAGTCTCGACATGTGCTCAACCAGAGAACAGAGGAACAATGCCGGCGCAAATTCACCTGCCTCAAACCCGCGTACTCTCACACTAGCAGGACCACCAGAGCGCGATTCCATTTCCTCAAGCAAAATTGCCGGTCCTCCGATACAAACAATACAAGTAGGGAGATGCTTGGGATCCAGAGCACTGTGTTCCTCCAGAATTTTCTGTAGCGAATTGAGAACGGTTTCTGCAAGCCGATCTAACGCTCCAGGGTAATGGAAAAAGAATCCTGCTGACCAGACTTTTCGCGGTTCAATGTATTTGTCTACAATCTCTAACGCTCCGTAAACCGAACACAACACGTCGCACAGTTCTTTGCTGCCAAGCGAAGTCTTGACATGAATTTGGGCAATGACTGATTCAGCCGGTGCGATGATCAATCCTCCTTCGTTAAACCACGGCGGATGCAAGGACGGATCAATGATGAGCAAATCAATCTCCCCTGACGGTCCGATTTCAGGATCAGGAGCGCAGATAAAACCTCGAGATACTGAAAGTTGAGTGGAAAGGTGCCGGCTAAGAAATTCTTTCAGAACGTATTCCTTGTGGTGGCCGTCTGACAGCCAATGCTTATCCGTTATGATCTGGCGCACTCGATCGGCACGTGAATTCAACTCTCGTGCCCAAGAAAGAAGCGCTGTAATTACAGGTTGGTTCATTGACCCACAAATAAACGTCGGCTCGTTGATTGGCCTGCCACAGAGTGTGCGTCGGAAGTTCGTCGGCGTCAATTCCACGTTTATCAGCTGCCCTCGCTCACTCTAAAAATAAGAAATATTTTCGCGCCATTTGCGCCTCTGCGTTAATTGAATTCGTGTTGATTCGTTTCCATTCGTGGCTGCTCAGTACAGCCACTTTCCAATTTTTCCACCCGCATCCAGCGTCACGCCCTGACGCCGATACGCCCAGCACATGTAGCTGATGCTCACGAAATATGACGCGGGCAGGCGGTTTGCCGCGCAAATCTTCACGCCCAGCAACGTCGTCTTGCCGCCAAATCCCATCGGGCCGATGCCGAGTTCGTTCGCTGTCTTCAAAATGTCCTGCTCCAGCTTATCGAGTTCCGGAATCAGATTACGGTCGCCGAGTTTGCGGAGGAATTGCGTCTTGCTCATCTCATAACCCGTTGCGCGGTCGCCACCGATGCACACACCGAGAATGCCCGGTCCGCAACCTTTGCCCTGTGCCTGCAACACCGCGTCGAGAATCGCCTTGCGACAGCCGTCGAAGTCGCGGTTCGCCTGGAGCTTCTCGTCCGGCAATGAGTATTGCGCGCCGACGTTTTCGCAGCCGCCGCCCTTAAGCACCAGCCGCACGCTCACTTCCGGCGAGCGATGTTGATGAAAATAAAATGCAGGCGCGCCGGGTCCGACATTCGTGCCGTCATTAACACCGGTGAGCGAGTCCACGGAGTTTTGGCGGAGAAAACCTTTCTTCGTCGCGAGCTTCACGGCTTCCCTAGCCGTTTCTTCGAATGTGGTTTGGTCGTAACCAACCGGGCAATCCACGTAAAACAATATACTGCCGGTGTCTTGGCAAATCGGCTGCGATTTCTGCCTCGCCAATTCAATGTTGCGCTCGATGATTTTGAGTGTGGATTTCGCGAGCGAGCCTTTCTTTTCCTGTTCCAGCGAATCAAGAATCGCCTTTTGCACGTCGTCGGGAATTTCCGCCGAGGTGCGCCGGATCAATTCGAGCAGTGATTTCTGCAATTCACTCATAAATCTGCTCCAGCGTAAGACCTTGCACTGTCAGCGTCAATCTATGGCAATGGTAGGGCGCGACCTCCGGGCGCGCCGTTCGGCGGGCTGCGGAGAGCTCGCCCTACCTTGGTGGAATAAAAAATTAAAAGTTCCGCTCGACAGGAAGCGGCACATTGCTAGTTTCACAGCAGCAATGCCCCAGACGAAACGCATCGGTATTTTGACAGCGGGCGGCGACAGCCCGGGACTAAACGCCGCCATTCGCGGTGTCGGTAAAACCGCATTTGGCTTTTATGGCATGGAAATCGTCGGCTTTCGCGACGGCTTTCGCGGCCTTGTTGAAAACCGTCGTTTGCGACTCGATAGAAGCGCGCTTTCGGGAATTCTTACCATTGGCGGTACGATTCTTGGCACGAGCCGCGACAAGCCGCACCGCATGAAAATTGACGGTCACGCGCGCGACATGACCGACGTCATAGTAAAAAATTATGCCAAGTTCGGCCTCGACGTGCTGGTGTGTCTCGGGGGTGGCGGCACGCAAAAAAGCGGGCTGTGCCTCGCGGAAGCCGGACTCAATGTCATCACGCTGCCCAAGACCATTGACAACGACGTGGCGATGACGGATTCGACTGTCGGTTTTGCGACCGCGCTGGACATTGCGACGGAGACCATTGACCGTCTGCACAGCACGGCGCACAGTCATCATCGTATCGTCGTCGCTGAAATCATGGGGCACCGCGCGGGCTGGCTGGCATTGGGCGCGGGCATCGCGGGCGGCGCGGACGTGATTCTCATTCCTGAAATTCCCTATCGCGTTGAAAAAATTGCCGAGGCCATTCGCCGTCGCAGTCGGCATGGAACGAACTTCAGCATCGTCGCCGTGGCCGAGGGCGCGAAGGGCGTGGATGACGCGCGCGCCTTCGCTGCCGCTGAAAATCGCAAAGACAAGGCGCGGAGCCAGCATGAACGCAATGAGGCCAAGCTCGAACTGGCTGCCCTTGAAGCGAAGCACGCCGGTAACACGATGCGGCTTGCCAAACAGCTTGAGGAACTTACGCATCTTGAATCGCGCGTCACGATTCTTGGTTACGTGCAGCGCGGCGGCACGCCGTCACCGGCGGATCGTTTGCTCGCCGCGCGACTCGGCAGCGCGTGCGCCGATTTGATCCACGAAGGCATTTTCGGAGTGATGGTGGCCGCGCGCGGCGATGGCACGGAACCCGTACCGCTTGAAAAAGTCGCCGGCAAACGAAAAACCGTTCCTCCAAACCATCCGTGGGTGGAAACCGCCCGAAGATTGGGAACTTGTCTGGGTGATTAATCTTTAAAAACCGTTGCGCCCGCCGTCGGATGCGGTTCGAAGCTTGAGCGAAGACTGGTGCCCCGGCCAGGACTTGAACCTGGAACCAATTGATTAAGAGTCAACTGCTCTGCCAATTGAGCTACCGAGGCTGTAGTCAACGGCGCGTAACATCCTTGCAACTGACGTGTTTGTCAATAATTCACCGAAGCCACCTGTGCTGAAACGCCAAGATTAACCCATGTCAGGCGCGAAAAAACTTGCTGAAATACGCGCTCAACAGCTAATCAAAACCCATGCCGCCGCCAACCGATTCGCCACGCGAAACTCAAATCCCGCTGTGCGTGGACTTGGACGGCACGCTCATCAAGACGGATTTGGTTTGGGAATCCATTGCGCGGCTGCTCAGGCGAAATCCACTCCGGCTCCTGCTGATTCTTTTTTGGTGGATGCGCGGCCGTGCCTTTTTGAAGCAACAACTTGCCAAACGCGTCTCGATTGATCCGGCAACCCTGCCTTACAACGAGCCATTTCTCGCATTTCTGCGTGAACAAAATAAGGCCGGGCGAAAATTAGTTCTAGTCACAGCCTTTGACCAAAAAGGTGCAGTGCTTGTGGCCAATCATATTGGCCTTTTTGATGAAGTGTTCGCCAGCGACGGCAAGACCAACCTTCGCGGTAAAAATAAACTCAAGGTGCTCACCGGAAAATTTGGTGAACGTGGTTTCGACTATGCCGGAAATTCTTTCGCCGACTTCGCCGTCTGGCGCGGCGCACGCGAGGCCATCGTCGTCAACGCAAGCCGTCTGCTTGCAAACCGGGCGGCCAAATGCGCAAGGCTTGGTCCCACTTTCAATGTGGGTTGGCCGGCATTTGCAACGCTGACAAGTTTTTTTAACGAACTATTCCTGCGCAGCGGTTATCTCGCTGCGATTGGCGCGGGACTTTTGCTGACCGCGGCGTTTCCAAAAATCGGCATGGCCGGCTTTGCCTGGATTGCGCCCGGCTTGATGCTCGCCATCGCGCAAGGCAAAAGCCGCGGTGACGCCTTTCGCATCGGTTACGTCGCGGGGTTGGCGCACTTTCTCTCATCGCTCTACTGGCTGTTGCTGATGCCCGTGACCGGTCTCCCGATTCTTGGCTGGGTTTCGTTGGGCGTGTACGTCGCGCTTTATCCCGCAGTTTGGGTCTGGCTGATGTCGAATTTCGAATCGCGAATTTCAAGTTTCGAATCGTGGAGCCGGCGCACGCTATGGGCGCTCGCAGGAGCGGCGGTTTGGGTCGCGCTTGAAATGATTCGCGCCCGGTTGTTCAGCGGTTTCCCGTGGAATTTAATCGGCGTTTCGCAATTTCAACTGACGCCGCTCATTCAAATCGCGTCGGTGACGGACGTATATGGTGTTTCGTTTTTGGTTGTGTGGGTTTCGTTGTCGCTGTTGTCAGCTGTGAAAACGATCTTTCGCCGGCCAACAGTGCGGTTCACATGGCTGGCTGACTTTATTCTGCCATTGTTCGTCATCACCGCCATTTTCGCTTTTGGAAGCGTGCGGTTACGCGATCAAAATCCGCCAAATTCAACGCTCCACGTCACTTTGGTTCAGCCAAGTATCCCGCAAACGCTGATTTGGGATCCGAGTGCGAACAGCAACCGTTTTCGTCAATTGATTCGATTGACGGAAAAGGCACTGGCTGACAATGAAAATCAAGGATCGGACGGACGAGTTATACGAGTCCCCAATCCTTCGAACTTGAATGGGACTCGCGTAGCTCGCCCCTCCGAAAAGACCGATTTGCTGATATGGCCGGAATCCGCCGTGCCGGAATTTGACAGGACAAGTTTTGCTGCCATCACAAATCTGGTCCGGGCGCACCACATCTGGTTGATTTTCAATGCTGATGACGCCATCTGGCGGCCAGACGCGAAGAACAGGGACGACTACGATGATTTCAACGCCGCGTTTTTGTTTGATCCAAACGGAAACTACGCAGGCATTTATCACAAACAAAAGCTGGCCATATTCGGCGAATATATTCCACTCGTGCACTGGCTGCCGTTCGTCAAATATCTCACGCCCATCACCGGCAGTTTTACGCCCGGTGACAAGCCAGTGACATTTGAAATGGAACGCCGGTCTCCGACCCGGCACGAACCGGGTACTGATTTACCAAACGCCGGATCGGAAATCGGCGCTCCAGACCGCGTCAAAACTTCACCGCTCATTTGTTTCGAGGATGTTTTCCCGCAGCTCGCGCGGAAATGCGTCCATGATGACACGGATTTTTTGGTGAATTTGACAAACGACGGTTGGTTCGGCCGCAGCGCGGAGCAATGGCAGCACATGGCGAACGCGGTTTTTCGCGCGGTCGAAAACGGCGTGCCGCTCGTCCGTTGTGCCAACAACGGCCTGACATGTTGGATTGATTCCGGTGGCCGTGTCCGGGAAATTTTCAAGGACAAGGCCGGCAGTGTTTACGGCATCGGTTCCATGACGATTGAATTGCCACTGTCACAGTCCGCCGAAAATCGCACGGCGACGTTTTACAATTGCCACGGCGATTGGTTTGGCTGGGCATGTGTGGCTGTGGCAGCTCTTGTTTTATTCCGGTCGAAAAAAAACACTTGAATTGTGGGCAAAAACGGCCGATAAAGGCATCAAACCTATGAAATCCAGCGGCACAGTCAGTGCGGTGTTGCGTCACAAAGGCTCTACTGTTTACTCCATAGCGCCGGAAGCCACCGTTTTCAAAGCCATCAAACTCATGGCGGACAAAAACATCGGCGCGTTGCTCGTCATGTCGGGCGGGAAACTGGCGGGAGTTTTTTCGGAGCGCGATTACACGCGCAAAGTCGCGCTCCAGGGAAAATCCTCCAAGGAAACCCGCGTGCGGGAGATTATTTCCGGTGAGGTCATTTCCGTCGGGCTGAATCATTCCATCGAGGAATGCATGAAGCTGATGACCGACCACCGCGTGAGGCATCTGCCGGTGGTGGAAGGCGAAAAAGTCGTCGGCCTGGTTTCCATCGGCGACTTGGTGAACTGGATCATCTCCACCCAAAGCGCGACGATTGACCAGATGGCGCAATACATCTCCGGCGGGTATCCGAGTTGACCAAAGCTCCGGCGCTAGGCTGACCCAGGGTGGCTCGCTTGCCGCGCTGCAGCGTAGCGAAGGTGTGGGTGTTCGCAACCTTGGGCTGAGTGATAGAATCCCGTTGGGACTTGCAATTTCGTGACACGCTGTCCTTGAGCGGCTACATTACGAGCCGATAGTTGAAATCGCAAATCGCCAATCGTAAATGACCATGCGCTCCGACATCATCAAGAAAGGTTTTGAACGCGCGCCGCACCGCTCGTTGCTCCGCGCCACCGGCTCCATCGAATCCGAAGCTGACTGGGACAAGCCGTTCATCGCCATCTGCAACAGCTACACCGATTGCATCCCCGGCCATGCCCACCTCAATGAAGTCGGCGCCCTCGTCAAACGTCTCGTGCGCGAGGCTGGCGGCGTGCCGTTCATTTTCAACACCATCGGCGTGGACGACGGCATCGCCATGGGCCATTCCGGCATGTTGTATTCGCTCCCGTCGCGCGAACTGATCGCCGACTGCGTCGAGACCATGCTCAAGGCGCATTGCTTCGACGGCATGATTTGCATTCCGAACTGCGACAAGATCGTTCCCGGCATGTTGATGGCAGCAATGCGCGTCAACATCCCGACGGTGTTCGTCAGCGGTGGGCCGATGGCTGCGGGCATCGCGGAGCAAAAGGCCGCGCACGACGATCTCGCGTCTTATCTTCAGCCTGCCACCGAAAAATCCGATTTGATTTCAGTTTTCAAAGGCGTTGGCGAACTCAAGGCCGGCAAAATCACAGAAGAGCAGTTGAAGAAGCTCGAACGAACCGCGTGCCCGACATGCGGTTCCTGTTCCGGCATGTTCACGGCAAACTCGATGAACTGCCTTTGCGAAGCGCTCGGCATGGCGTTGCCCGGCAATGGCACCATCCTTGCCGTTTCCAAGGAGCGTGAGGCGCTTTATGAACGCGCCGCCCGCGCCATCATCAAATTGGTTGCGGCGGATCTGAAGCCGCGCGACATCGCCACGCTCGAGGCCTTCGACAATTCCATCATGCTCGACGTCGCTATGGGCGGCTCGACGAACACGGTTCTTCACACCCTCGCCATCGCGCGCGAAGCCGGCATCTCGTATGACATCAAGCGCATTGACGACATCTCACGCCGCATTCCGTGCCTGTGCAAGGTTTCGCCATCTTCGAATTACCACGTGCAGGACGTGCATCGCGCCGGCGGCATCCACACGATCCTCGGCGAACTGAAACGCATGGGCGTGCTGAACTTGAATTGCAAGACCGTCACCGGCAAAAGCATTGGCGAGAACATTGACGAGTGGGACGTGCGCTCCGAAAAATGCACTGCGTGGGCGAAGGCCGCCCGCGTCTCCGGCGCCTCGGCAATCGTCGTGGATCCGAACGACAAAATGGGCCCCACCGTCCGCACCGCGAGCGGCAACCTTGCGCCGAAGCCGATGATGTTTTTCCCCGCCGATCCGCTGGCCATCACGTTCTGGCGCGAGGCTGCCGCATGGAACGCCGATGACATCGAGGCGCAACTGGATTTGTATGACAGGAAAGTGGTGGTGAAGATGCCCGGCGGCGTCGTTCTCAAAGGGCACGAACAACTTCGTTCGGCCATCGAACAACAACTTCAGGAATCGAAGGGGCTAATCCTGGCCGAACTCGGCGAGTTCCGCAAATTGCCGGTCCTGTTGTTCTGGCGCTACGAGAAGGGCGGCGCCCGCGCGCCATTCGCCATGGTGCGCGCCAAGAAAGTGAAAAACTGGGTCATCACCCGGGCCGAGTTCGACACCGACCCGAAGCACCTCGCCAAAATTCAGCCCAGCGGCCTCATGCCGTATGATTCGGTGTTCATGTTTGACGCGAAGGATTGCATCCGCACGAAGGAGACCGCTTACACGAAAGACGGTGGACTTGCGATTCTTTACGGCCAGCTCGCGCCGGAAGGCAGTGTGGTGAAGACTGCTGGCATCAGCGACGAGTTCAAGAAAAGCTGCGGCCAGGGCTTCATTTTTGAAGGTCCATGCGTGATTTTCGAAGGCCAGGATGACGCCTGTGCCGGCATTCTCGCCGGCAAGGTCAAAGCCGGCGACGTGGTCATCATCCGCAATGAAGGCCCGCGCGGTGGTCCGGGCATGCAGGAAATGCTGTCACCGACGAGCTACATCGCCGGCATGGGCTTGGGGGACAAATGCGCGCTCATCACCGATGGCCGTTTCAGCGGCGGCACGGCGGGCGCGTGCATCGGCCACGTTTCACCCGAAGCTGCCGAGGGCGGTCCGATTGGTTTGCTTAAAGCCGGAGATCGCGTCCGGATTGATTTTCCAAATCGCCGGATGGACATCCTTGTTTCCGAAGCTGAACTTGCCGAACGGAAAAAGACCTGGCAACCGGTGAAGCACGACTTGGGCGGCTGGCTGGCGCGTTATCGGAAACTCGTCACCAACGCGAGCCGAGGCGGGATTTTGAGCGTGTGATTTATTTCCGTGCCTGCTGAAGAGATGGCCGAGTGGCTGAAGGCACACGCCTGGAAAGCGTGCATACTCCAAAAGGGTATCGAGGGTTCGAATCCCTCTCTCTCCGCCAAAATTTTTCGAGGAAAAATTTTGGCGAGATCTCACCTTGTCAAAATTCAACTTTGACAAGGTGCTTCAATTTTCAAGCAGGGGTTGCGCGTAGGTTTCAATTTAAGGCTTTCGAGCGGTCCCTTTCTGCGTCCGCATGAACAAAGCGCGCCACACGCCTACGCAAAAAGCACGTCAACAAAGCCCAAAGCGCGGTGATGTCTTAATTTGGATTTTCCCCATTAAAACACTTATTTCCCACGCATTTTCAGAAAATAACAAATAAAAGACAGGATTACGGCATTTACCCCAAATCCAGCAAGCCGCTGTAGCCTTTCCAGATGCTGGCGTTCCGCAGGCCGGCTATGTCTGACTCTGGTCTGCTTGCTCTGCAAAATCAGCTTCGTGGTCGTCATTTTGTTTGATTTTGGGACAATGATTGTCCTAAAACAGGTTGGACACTCAAGTTGCATTCCAGCCATGTCTGAATCGTACACAAAATGCTGATGGCACATCGGGCAAACGAACTTCAATTCTTCAGCTGTATTCACAGCTCTAGATATAGAAGATCCCGTGCCAAAGCTGAAGGGAACTTGAAGAATAGCGCAGCGAAGCAGGGCGGACGCGCTGTGGCGGGCAAGCGTGAAGTCGAAAAGCGGGCTCTATTTTTTACCAAATAGCGCCTTGTCCGCTGAAAAGCGGCCTCCACCTGCAATCAAAAGTGCTGCGTAACCTGCTGAATAGATAAAAGCCAACTCACCCGTTCCACTTGCCGCTTTGTGAACCATGAGAAACGCAACACCGAGGTCTATCACCAACATTAACGCGGCAAAGCGCGTCAAAAAGCCGAAAGCCAGCAGCAGTGCGCCCGCAGTTTCCGCAAATGTCACGAGCGCCAGGCCCGGCATCTGTCCAATGCCCAGCGGGTCGGGAAATTTCGGTGCCATGTCGCTGAAATGAGTGAGCTTGGCCAAACCGTGATTGAAAAACATTGCCAACCCCAGCCAAAGTCGAAGTGTCAGTAATCCCAAACTGGTGAGTGTGGAATCATTCCCGGGGGCAAAGATTTTTTTGACCATGATTTTTGCCGGTTGATTCAGATATGCTGCACAAGTTCTTTTGCGTCAAAACGAACTTTGGCCAGTTTTGAGTATTTATCGTCGGGCGAACGATAGCCCAGCGCGCACTGCGCCACCGATGCGTAACCGCTGTCGCTCAAGCCGAGCAGGCGGTCGTATTCGGCGGGCAGGAAGCCTTCCATCGGGCAGGCGTCCACGCCGAGAGTGGCGGCGCAGGTCAGCAGATTGCCGAGCGCGATGTAGGCTTGCCGCGCCGACCATTCGAAAATGACCCTGCTGCGCGGGCCGTTGACGAGGTCGCCGAGCATCATGCCGCGATAGGCGTTGAGCGACCCGGCTGGAATTTTGCGAACTTGACTGGTGTGTTGAATTAGGTGATCCACATCCGCTTCAGTCATTTTCGTTCGCGCAGTGAACACAACGAGGTGCGAAGCGTCCACAACCTGCCGCTGATTCCAGGAATGCGGCAACAACTCGGCGCGTTTGGCCGGATCAGTCAGGACAATGAAACGGTACGGTTGCAAACCGTAGGAACTGGGCGAAAGCACGAGCGCGCGTTCCAAAGTCTTCCAGACTTCAATCGGGATTTTTTTATTTGGATCGAAGATTTTTGTCGCGTAGCGCCATTCAAGCGCGTTCAGAAGTTGTTGCGTGTTTGAATTGCTCATGGTTGAAATAAATCCCGTCTTGCGTGAGGGTGACACAAGTCCGTGTAAAAGTAAATTGTCATCTGTTTTATCAAAACGCCTGTTCGGCATGGAAAAACACGATTGCATTGTCGTCATCACCAAATTTGGCCGGCCCAACAACTCCGAACGTTCCCAAGCTTTTCTTTTTGCTCCAGTTGCAGTAATATCCGGTTTGTGACAGAACCGTTGCAACTCCGCGTCCGCCGCGCGACGACAGATGATCTTCAAAGTCTCAAAGTGCTGTGGAAATCCATGCTTTTACCCGCCAAGAAGTTGGGAAAACGGCCAACTGAATTTCTGGTCGCTGAAACTGCCGACGGCAAGCTTCTTGGTGCCATTGGCATACAAATCGTCCGGCGACACGCGCGATTGCACAGCGAAGGTTTCTTTGACTTTGCTTTCGCCGACGAGGCGCGGCAGAAGTTTTGGGAGCGCATTCAGACCATCGCCTCCCATCACGGCGTTTTCCGAATCTGGACCCAGGAACGTTCGCCCTTCTGGAGGCGGTGGGATTTTCAACCGTCAACCGCCGAAACCCTTGCGCGACTGCCTGAAGAATGGAATCAGACCGGAAGCGAATGGTTCACCCTGGAACTCAAAAACGAAGAAGTCATCGTCAATGCGCTTGACAAGGATTTTGCCGCCTTCATGTCCAGTGAAAAGCAAAACGCCGCCCGCGTCCATGAGCGGGCCCAAACACTAAAAACCATCATTACCATCATCGGCTTCTCGATTGGAATTGTATGCTTTTGTGTCGTGATTTATCTCATCGTTCACAGCAATCCTTTTTCCCCGGCCCGGTGACGGCAGCGTAAATTCGTCCGCGTGGTAGGAACTCCGCACCACCGGTCCGCTCGCGGCGTGGACAAAACCCATTTCCCCGGCGCGAACCTTGTATTCCGCAAATTTTTCCGGGCGGACAAATTCAACGACCGGCAAATGCTTCAGCGTCGGTTGCAAATACTGGCCGAGTGTCAGCATGTCGCAATTCACCGCGCGCAAATCACGCATCGCTGTAAAAATTTCCTCTTCAGTTTCGCCGAGACCGAGCATCAAGCCGGATTTTGTGTAAATCGAACCGCCGCGCTTCGCCTTCACTTTGCACAAAATGCCCAATGAACGGTCGTAAGTCGCGCGCGAACGCACCGCGGGTGTCAACCGCCGCACCGTTTCCAGATTGTGATTGAAAATGTGAGGATTGGCTGTGAGCACGGTATCAAGGGATTCGTCGCGGTCATCGAAGTCCGGCACGAGCACTTCAATGACAATGCCCGGGTTCAATGCGCACACAGCTTCGATGGTTCGGCGGAAATGCTCCGCGCCGCCGTCTGCCAAATCGTCGCGTGCCGCGGCGGTGATGACGATGTGCTTCAACCGCATCCGGCGCGTGGCTTCGGCGACGCGCATCGGCTCATCCGCTTCGAGTGCGAACGGCTTGGCCGTCGTCACCGCGCAAAAGCCGCAGGCGCGTGTGCAGCGGTCGCCGGCAATCATGAACGTCGCCGTGCCCTTGCTCCAACATTCCCAGTGGTTTGGGCACCTGGCGCTTTCACAAACCGTGTGCAGCTTCAGTTCGTCCAACAGGCTGTGCATGCGCGCGAAGCTGTCTGATGTTGGCAGTTTGACACGCAACCAGTCGGGCAAACGGGGGCGCGGTTTTAATTCAGTCGCAGTCACAAATTTTAGAGTCACAGATTAACACAAATGCGCACAGATTTTCAAAAAACAACCTGGCCGTTTCGTGGAAATCCACCCCATCTGTGTTTATCTGTGTCCATCTGTGGCTAAAGATTCTTAAAAAATCCGGATAATTGTTCCGGCCCAAAATCCGCCAAAATCTTTCCATCCGCCTCAATCATCGGCACGAGTTCCTGACCGGACAGCTTGCCCATTTCTTTGTATGCCCCGGTGTCTGCGATGACATCCAACTTTTCATATTTGATGCCGTGCTTATCAAGCCAGCGCATAGCCTTTTGGCACCACGGACAATCCGGCTTGATGAACAATCGTATTTTCATGGAATTAAAACCGCCAGAAGATTTGTCGTTCGGGGAGTGGCAGATTGCACCCGGTAGGCTCTAACCTTTGATTTGCGCTTTGTATTTATCCGGCGACAGCAACGCATTCAGTTCGGCGGGATTGCTCAATTTGATTTTGAAAAACCAGCCGCTGTCGTAGGGCTCGCTGTTCACCGACGCCGGATCGTCTACGATGGATCTGTTGGTTTCCAAAACTTCGCCACTCACGGGCGAGCAAATGTCACTTGCCGTTTTCACCGATTCCACCACAGCACAGGCGTCGCCGCTTTTTACATTGCTGCCAACGTCGGGCAACTCGACAAAAACAATGTCGGTCAATTCATGCTGTGCATGGTCGGTGATGCCGACGGTGGCGGTGTCGCCGCTGACGCGCACCCATTCGTGAGATTTTGTGTATTTCAGGTCTGAAGGGATTTTGCTCATAAATTCTGTCCACAGATTACGCAGATTGTGCGGATTCACTCAAGCGAATCCGGGATGTTTTCAAATCAGGAAAGCAGGGAAAATGAATAAACAATTCCTGCCTTCCTGATTTCTTTATTTTGATGTCTTCTTGTAAATCGGTTTCTGTACAGCAAGGGCAGGGGAGCATTTGCCGCGAATTTCGATTTCAATCTTCGAGCCCGGCTTTGCAAGCTCCGGCGGCACGTAACCCATGCCAATGCCGATGCCAAGCGACGGGCTTTGCGTGCCGCTCGTCACTTCCCCGATTTTCGCGCCATTCGCCCAAATCGGATAATGCGGTCGCGGTGGCGCGGATTTGCCGGTCATTTTGAATGCAACGAGTTTTTTGAGAACGCCATTGGCCTTTTGTCCGGCCAAAACCGGACGTCCGATGAAATCACCTTTGTCCAGCGAAACAAAAAATCCCAGTCCAGCCTCAATCGGCGTTGTGTTTTCATCCAGTTCATGGCCGTAAAGCGGATAGCAAACCTCCGTGCGCAACGTGTCGCGCGCGCCAAGGCCGCAGGGTTTGATGCCGAATTTTTGTCCGGCGGTGAGAATTTCATCCCAGACTTGCCGGATGGAATCGTCGCGGCCAGTGATTTCAAATCCATCTTCGCCTGTGTAGCCGGTGCGGGACACGAGCGTGTTCAAGCTGTGGAATGGAAATCCGGCGATCTGGTTTTTTTTCAGTTCGGTCACACGACTGACGCGCATTCCAGAGGTTGAAGCGCCTGGAACAACCGTTCCGATGAAGTCACGAACGTGCGGGCCTTGCACGGCCACGGCGGCGTAATGATGCGAGGCGTCCGTGAGCCGCAATTCATTTTGATGCGGGAATTTCGCGGCTTGAGCCTGCAACCATGCGACGTCCGGTTCGATGCGCGAGGCGTTGATGACCAGAAAAAAAACCTCACCGGACAACCGATAGGCATACAGATCGTCAATGACGCCGCCGCGTTCGTTGCACATCAAAGTGTATTGGCCTTCGCCGGGCGCCACTTTCCGAATGTCATTGGTCAGAACGTGGTTGAGAAAATCAACGGCTGCCGCGCCGCTCACAGTGACTTCGCCCATGTGGGAAATGTCGAAGATGCCGGCGGCATTGCGGACGGCGAGGTGTTCGTCCGTGATGCTGGTGTATTGCACCGGCATTTCCCAGCCGCCGAATTCGATAAGTTTGCCGCCGAGCTTTTGGTGCGCGGCAAAGAGTGAAGTCCTTTTTAGCATGAGTTTTTAATCCGTGAATTTCGCAGAAGAACCCGAATTAAAGCAAAAATAAAATTTATAAAAATGAGTGCGATTTGTGAGCGCCTCCGTCATCCCCACTCCTCTGTTTTTACCCGTTCCTTGGGTATGCCGAGGTCGCGCAGGATCACTTCTTCGGCGAACTTGACAAGCGCATGGGGGCCGCAAGCGTAAAAAAAAGTGTTCGGCAAATCGCTGATGTGCTCCTTTACCCATTCCGGAGTCATGCGCCCGCAACGGCCTGCCCAAGAATCTTCCGGCGGCACGCGTGTGCAGGTGACGTGAAATTTGAAATTCGGGTTTTCCTGTTCCAATTGCCGAAACTCGTTCTTGAAAATGATGTCCTCGGGCGTGTGAACACTGTAAAGAATGACGATTCTCGTCCCCAATTTCTGCCGCGTGGCTTCACGCACAAACCCGCGAAACGGCGCCACGCCGGTGCCGCCGGCAATGCAGATCATGTGCTTGTCCGGCCCATGCACAGGCAAAAGCTTTCCCGCCGGCGGCAGCACCATCAACCGGTGGCCGGGCTTGATCCAATCGACGAGCTGCGTGCCCATCCTGCCATTACGCCCGACTGTGAATTCATAAAACCCCCGATCCAATGCGCACGACGACAGTGAATAAGCCCGTTTGTGGCCTGGATCGTCAGGCCAATGGCAGGTGATAAACTGACCGGTCTTGAAATTCATGTCGTACCCGGCTGGCCATCCAAGTCGGATCGTTTTGGCATCCGGCGCTTCAACGATGACGGATTCCACGGTCATTTCTGTTGCTTCACGGAGCATAAAAAACCAGGTCAGTTCGATTTCAAGGGACGCGTCAAAGACGTTTTACAACCTCTTGCGCCAGGAGTTCATACGCGGCCGCACCAGCGCTGTATTTGTCGTAGTAAATGATCGGTTTGCCGAAACTCGGCGCTTCGGCCAGGCGCGTGCTGCGCGGAATCACGGTTTCAAACACACGCGCACCGAGCAGATTGCGGACTTCGCTGACGACTTCGTTGGAAAGTTTTGTCCGGCCGTCGAACATCGTCATCAACACGCCAAAAATGTCGAGGCGCGGATTGACGCCCGCGTCGCGCAACTGGTTGAGCACGCGGTTCATCATGGAAATGCCTTCGAGCGAATAATACTCGCATTGCAGCGGCACCAGCAAACCGTCACTCGCGGCAAGGGCGTTCAGGGTGAGAATGCCCAATGACGGCGGGCAATCCATCAAGACCACGTCAAATCGTTGGGATTCCAGCACCGGTCGCAACGCGCTGGCGACGCGGAGCAGATGATTTTCCATTCGTGCCAGTTCGAGATCGGCGGCGCACAAATCCGCCTCGGCCGGCACAACTTCAAGCCGCTCGAAGGCGGTGTTTTTGATTTTATCGAGCAGGCTGCCTTCGCCGAGCAGCACGCGATACGCGCTGGCGCCTTCGGTCTTTTCCAGACCGAGGCCGCTCGTGGCGTTGGCCTGCGGGTCGAGGTCAAATAAGAGCACGCGCCGGCCAAGAGCGGCGAGGCACGCAGCAAGATTGACGGCAGTGGTTGTCTTGCCCACGCCGCCTTTTTGATTGGCGACCGCGATAATTTTGGTTGGCACCCGCCCGATTTAATGAAAAGCGCGGCGGGGTTTCAAGTTCGCAAGCGCAAAACTTCCCTGGCGAATTACGCAGGACTTAGTTGCCCGGCAGTGAATAGTCCACCAGTTGTGCGCCAGGTAAAATTTGACCGAAAGAAGAAGGGGTTGACTGGAAATTGAACATGGGATTGATGCTATTGTCGGCTATCAACGTTTGATTCACCGGTTGTGGCAGGGCGGCGGTCGTCGCGGACGTAAATGAAGAAATGATTTGTGGCGTTGGCTCCCCCGACGCCTGTGATGTGGATTCCGGTCGTTCCGCAAAAATAACCCCGGCTGCCAGCAACAAACAAAGAGCGGAGGCATAAGCGCCTGCAAACACAGGCTTCATTTCAAAAGTCTGCAGTGATTCCAACAGCCATGGGATTTGACCGAACAAATGTTCCAACGGACTGGCTGGAGTTCCGGCTTCACCGGCACGAATGCGCGCAATTACCTGGCTTGAAAAGCTGTCGAAATATCGCGGGGGCGGCATTTCATGGCGCTTCAACGCCAGCAAACGGCGCAGCGACTCGAAGTTGGGCTCATTTTCATTCATGTTATCATGTTGGTTTCAAATAATCGGACAACCAACCCTGCAATTGCTGTCGCGCATAAAAAAGCCGCGAGCGCACTGTGCCAATGTTGCAGTTCATGACTTTCGCGATTTCATCGTGTGACAGCCCCTGCACATCATGCAGGACAACAACCAATCTATGAAGTTCAGACAATTTAAGGAGGGCCTCGTTCAATTTTTCCTGAAGTTCGCTCAAATCCGCCTCCCGACGCGGTGTCCTGTCGGAAATCAGGGCGACCAAATCGGGATCGTGCTCGGCATTTAAATCCAAGTTATTCAAGCTCAGATGGATGCGGTTTTTACGTCGTTTGAGGAAGTTAATCGTTTTGTTAACCGCAATCCGGTAAATCCAGGTGTAAAAGCTCGAGTTGCCTTTGAATGATTTCAACGCCTGAAATGCCTTGATGAACGATTCCTGCGCGAGGTCATTAGCGTCCTCATGATTGGCCGTCATGTGATAAATCGTTGCGTAAATGCGTTCCTGATAACACCGCATGAGTTGGTTGTAAGCCTCCAAATCCCCCTCGCGCGCCCGCCGCACCAAGTCCTTTTCATCCACAGGCACAATTGGCTCCGAATCGTTACGTGCGGTTGGTTCGGTCATAATCATCGGTTTACCTGATACAAACAGCAAGCGCGTCGGTTTGTTGCGCCAAAAAATCGGCCAATCTCAACAAGCCGGTGTGCCCATTCGACTCCGGCAAAACGCGCAACGTCCTGCGGGCTTGGTCCAAATAATGACCAATGACCTCCCGTGACGGCTCGAATGTTTCGTATTTGATGAGCAATTCGTTGACCGCAGAAAAATTCTCCAACTGCCACTCTCCGACCAAATTTTCCAACCGTGCCCTGTCGGTGGCATTGGCGTGCTCCCATGCCAGCAAAACCGGCCATGTCAATTTGCCCTTTGCCAAATCCGTGCCAAGCGATTTGCCCGCGGTCTCTTCCGAGCCGAACAAATCCACGCAGTCGTCGTAAACCTGATACGCC
>JBEKON010000027.1:0-25940 GCA_049521735.1 Verrucomicrobiota bacterium | reverse complement strand
ACAATGATCCATCACCGGCAGACCGAACATTTTTGCGTATTCACACGCCCGACGCATGAGTTCGTTGTTTTGCACGCAGTGGCCGTCGTCAGTGATGGCCACGACGCCGGCGCGTTTCAAACTGCCGATGGGTGCGAGTTCTTCGCCCGCGATATTTTTTGTGATTGCACCGGCGACGAACACGTTGACGAGACCTTCGCGCGCGGCGTGTTCATGAATCAGCGCGACGGTGCCGGCGTTGTCAATCGCCGGCGACGTGTTGGGCATGCAAACAACCGAAGTGAAACCGCCACGCGCGGCGGCAGCGGTGCCAGTGGCGAGATTCTCCTTGGCGGTTTGACCCGGTTCGCGCAAATGAACGTGCAGGTCAATCAAGCCGGGACAAACAATTTTCCCTTTGACATTGAACCGCTCGATTTCTTTTGGCGCTCCGGCTGCGGCATCTTTGCCGACAGCGGAAATTTTTCCGTTAACGACAAGCAAATTGGCGACGGCGTCGAAGCGATTGGCGGGATCTATAACTCGCCCGCCGGTCAAAAGCAGCGAGTTCATCGCGGGGAGAATAGCGTGAGGCGGTTGACAAGGCAAGCGCGGGCGGTAAGATGTTTGCGCTTTTAAAAGCGGGCGTAGTTCAGTGGTAGAACGGAAGCCTTCCAAGCTTCACATGAGGGTTCGATTCCCTTCGCCCGCTCCATCTTCAACGGAGCACAAACCGTTTACTTCCGCGCGTCAATCGTCAACGACACGCCGTCCACGGCGCGCAAGGTGTTGGTGCCGGTGCCGAAGTCCATTTTGAGATTCTTAATTTCGAGCAGCAGCATGACTGACAAATGCCACGCCTTGGATGCCAGATTTACGAGGCCGTCGAGAGTCAATTCGGCGCGGCAAATCGTCTTGCTTGCCACTTGTCACTGCCGATAGGTTCAGACGCATGTATTTGAGATATTACTGGTTCTTCATTCTGGCTCTGGCCGCCGGTTGCACCAGCGTTCCGAAACCCAAACCGATTCCAACGGGTTCACTGGCAGCATTTCAGAAAAAAGCGGCGACGTTCAACGAGGTCGTCACCGTGCCGACGTTTGAAACAACGCCTGACGAAGTCGCAACCACGGTTACGAACGTCATCGCCTCCGGCAACGCCGCGCTTGACCGCATCGGCCGGCTCAAGCCCGATGAAGTCAATTTCACCAATACGATTCGTGCGCTTGATGATATTGGCTATTCGATCCAAACGCCCGAAAACCGTCTCGAACTAATCCAGCAGACCAGCACCAACGCCGCCATGCGCGACGCGGCGACGGACGCCATCAAGCAACTCGACGATTGGTCGGTGGGCACTGATTACCGCGAGGATGTTTACGCCGCCGTGAAGGCTTACGCGGACACGAAGCCGCAACTGGTCGGCGAGGACAAAAAACTTTTCGACGAGACGCTGCGTGATTATCGCCGGGCCGGGTTGGAATTGCCGAAGGCTCAACGCGATGAAGTCGAGAAATTACGCAAACAACTGACCGCACTGGAAACGGATTTTGAGAATAACGTCACGAAGGCAACGAACTCCTTGAAGTTTTCGCAGGCCGAGCTCGAAGGAATACCCGAGGCGTTCCTGACGCAAGCAGGCATCAAGACTGGCTCGGATGAATACACGTTGATGGCGAACATCACGTTTCACTATCTGATGGTGGAGGACAACGCGAAGCGCGAGGACACGCGCAAGCGCATGATGGTCGCGCAGTGCAATCTGGCACGGGATGAGAACATTCCGTTGTTGCAGAAAATTTTGGTGCTCCGGGATGAAATCGCCCACCGGCTGGGTTACGCCAGTTACGCCGATTATGCCACGGAAGTTCGCATGGTGAAGAATGCCGCAACCGCCATCGATTTTGAGCAAAACCTGAAAATGGGCCTGCAACCGAAATTCAACGCAGAACTGGAGGAGTTCCGCCAGTTGAAAATCAAGGAGACCGGCGACCCGAACGCGAAAATCTACGTGTGGGACTGGCGTTATTTTGCGAACGAATTGAAGAAGACCAAGTATAGTGTGGATGCCGAGCAGTTGCGGGTCTATTTCCCGTACGAACGCGTGCTCGAAGGTTTGTTCGCGATTTATCAGCGTATTTTTGATTTGAAATTCGAGCGGGTTGAGCCGCCGTATAAATGGATTGGCGACCTGCAGCTCTACGCCGTGTCCGATGCGAAGACCGGCGAACCGCTGGGGCTGTTCTACCTCGACATGTTTCCGCGCGAGGGCAAATACAATCACTTCGCGCAATTCGGAACCATCGAAGGGAAACTGTTGCCGGACGGAAAATATCAGCGCCCCGTCTGTGCGCTTGTTTGCAATTTCCCGCCGCCCCAGCCCAACAAACCGTCGCTCATGTCCCATGACGAGGTCGAATCAATCTTCCATGAGTTCGGCCATGCGATGCACACGATTCTGACGCGCGCCAAATACGCGCGCTTCTCCGGCACGAGTGTGCCGGGGGATTTCGTCGAGGCGCCATCGCAGATGCTGGAGAACTGGCCGTGGGACAAGAAGGTTTTGGACAGCTTTGCGGCGGACTACCGCGATCCGAACAAAAAAATCCCGCAGGACGTTTTGAATCAACTCAAAGCCTCACGGCTGGCGACGGAAGGGACTTTTTACCGCCGGCAACTTTCGTTCGGCCTGATGGATTTGGCATTGCACACGCAAATCCACGCGACCAACGCCGACGATGTTTTACCGTTGTCGAACAAGATCCTGAGTGAGGTATCCCTGCCCGTGCCGCTGGACACGGCGTTCGTGGCTTACTTCGGCCACATCATCGGTTACGGGGCGGGTTATTACGGCTACGCCTGGGCGGACGCCATCGCGGCGGACATGGCGACGGTATTTGAAAATTCGCCGGACGGCTTCTTCGACAAGACCGCCGGCATGAAATTGCGCCGCGAGATTTACCAGGTTGGTGATTCGCGCGACATTAATGTTTCCATCGAGAAGTTTCTCGGCCGGCCGCGCTCCATTGAGCCGTTCCTGAAAAAGATTGGTGTGGAGAAAAGCGCAGCTGGCCACCAATGAGTTCACCGGCAAAATCCGCCGTAGAACGCTGGCCACGCCAGATCAAATTCATTGTCGGGAACGAGGCCTGTGAACGCTTTAGTTACTATGGCATGCGAAGCGTTCTGGCCGGCTATCTCACCGGAGAAGCGCTCAAGGGCGGTCTCGGGCAGAACGCCGACTCCGCCACGGAAATCATTCATACCTTTGTCTTTGCCAATTATTTCATGCCGCTGCTCGGTGCGTGGCTGTCGGACAAAATCATCGGGCGTTACCACACGATTCTCTGGGTGTCTCTGTTTTACTGCGCCGGACACGGCGTGCTGGCGTGCAGCGGCCTGGCCAGCGACGCTCATGGCCGGTTGCTGTTTCTTTACGCCGGACTGGCGTTGATCGCGTTCGGCTCCGGCGGCATCAAGCCGTGCGTGTCGGCGTTCGTGGGCGACCAGTTCAAGCCGGAACAGTCGCACCTGCTGCAAAAGGCCTATGGCGCGTTTTATTGGGCCATCAACCTTGGCTCGTTCTTTTCGTTCCTTGTGATTCCGTGGATCAAGGACCGGCACGGCTACAGCCTCGCGTTCGGTGTGCCGGGAATTTTTATGGCCATCGCGACGTTCATTTTCTGGCTGGGCACGAAACATTACGTCCGTGTGCCGCCAAGCCGTGAAACGAAAAGTGCTGGATTCTTCAAAGTGTTCTGGCACGCATTCACCGCCAAACGCACGCCGGGGCATCCATTTTGGGACGCCGCACGGGACCGGTTCAATGAAACGGAAATTAACGCGGCGAAATCCGTCCTGCCGATCCTGTTCGTCTTCGCATTTATCACGCCGTTCTGGTCGCTGTTCGACCAGATGAACTCGACATGGGTTTTGCAGGGCTGGAAAATGGTTCCGACCAAAATCCTCGGCCTGGACATCGGCGCGGAGCAGATGCAATCCATGAATCCGCTGATTGTGATGATTCTCGTGCCGCTGTTTACGCTGGGAATTTATCCGCGCATCGGCCGATTCGCGTCGCCGCTGCGGCGGATGTCGTACGGAATGTTTCTGGGAGCAGCATCGTTCCTGGTCGTGGCGCTGCTTCAGGCACGCCTCGAAACCGGCGCTCAACTCAGCGTGCTATGGCAGACCATGCCGTATCTCATTTTGACCGCCGCCGAGGTTTTGGTTTCAACGACCGGCTTGGAATTCGCCTTCCGTGAAGCCGCGCCGGAAATGAAGAGCATCATCATGAGTTTTTGGTTTCTGACCATCGCCTTTGGCGACCTGCTCGTCGTGGCGGTGACCAAGCTGTTTGCCAATGCCGGTGACCACGCCGCGTCGGTCAGCACGAACCGCTTTTTACTTTACGCCGGCGTGACCTTTGGAGTGGCGATTTTGTTCAGCGCGGCGGCCGCATTTTACAACTATCGCGATGAGGCGGCGGCTCGCGGGAAATAGTTTCAGTGGCCGAAGAACTTTTGGAACATCCCGCCGCCGTTCTGCCAGAAAATGATCGCCACGCCCATCAACGCGCCGCCAGCCATCACGCCGGATGCGATGGGAAATGTGAATTCCTTCGCCTTGGCCGGTGATTTTTTATGGAACCCATAGGCGATGACCGCGCCCATGAAAAACAGCACGCCGTAATACCACTGAAAAATCCATGCCAATCCGAAACCGGATGCGGACGGCAGATATTTCTCCTGTTTGGGAAAAATCACCGGCAGGATGGCAAATACGATTCCCACCGCGCCACCGATGACGATGCTCCAGATTTTCACCGGGGCGAGCGCTTCAAAACCCTTGCTCAAAGCCATGGCAACGGCGGCCCAGGTTTGCGCGGCGGGCGCGGGGAATTGATCCGAGCCGACGACTTCAGGTTTGTCAACGATGAGCGTAAACGCAAAGACGCTGACGACGGTACCGATGAAAATGCCTGCAAATTGCGCGATGAATTGTTTGCGCGGATTCGCGCCGAGCAGGTAGCCGCTTTTTAAATCGGTCAGCAGGTCGGCGGAGGAACCGGCGGCGCCTGCAGTGATGTTCGCGCTCATCAAGTTCACGTTCATGTTGCCGGGATCGAGCGCGCCGAAGGTGAGCTGGGTGACCTTGCCGAGCGGGCCGATGGGCGTGGTATCGGTTTCGCCGGTGATACGGCAGGCTACGAGCGCGAGCGCGAACGACAGCACGACGGCGAAGGCGCTTTGCCAATACGGCATCCCGAAGGACGCGTGTGCCAGCAAGGCCAGCGCGATGAGCGAAACAAGTTGTCCGGCGGCGAACCAGGACATCGGTGTTTCAATGGCCTCCATTTCGCCGGGAAATTTTGATTTTCGCGAAAACATTTTGGCAAGATCAAGAAATGCCCGGAGCGAAATCCGCCATTGCAGGATAAAATTCAGCAGGCCGGCAAAGACCATGCACGATACGCCCGGCCAGAGCGCCCATTGCACACACTCACGGAAACCGGAGCCGGTGATAAGGCCGGCGTGTTGCAGGGCGGGCACAAACCCCATCCAGCACACGATGCTGCCGATGAGGATGCTGGCGCAAACACGCATCCCCATGATCGCCCCGGAAGCGATGAAAATCGGTTCCCAGCTGAACATCACGGTCCGGCCTATCCAGGTCGGACCGAAGACGACCTCATTAAATTTGGTGACCAACGCGTCGCTGGAAAACGACGCGAGCTGCGCGATGGCCGCGAAGCCGTCGTGCCAGAAATTATCCAGTGCTGCGAGCACGCCCGCAATGCCAAGCGCCTTGGCTGCCCGCATTCCTTTGGCGCCGTGCGAGTGGAGCGCGCGCAAGGTTTCCGCCGCCGCCACCCCGCTGGGAAAACGGAGCTGTTCGGTATTAATCATCTGCTTTTTCATCGGTATAGCCATGGTCACGCCGAGAATCGCGAGAAAGAAAACCCACGCGAGCGTGAGCGGGAGCGAGAGCGCATGGCCGTTCAATATAATGAACGCGGCAAAAGCGGAGACGAGCGTGCCGCCGGTTGACATGCCCGCCGAACTGGCGGTGGACTGCATGCAATTGTTTTCGAGAATGGTCATCGGTGTTTTGGCGAGGCCGATTTTGACGAAGGCCGTCCAGATGGCGTAAGACAAAATACACGAGGTGATGGCCACACCCATGCTCCAGCCGGCTTTCAACCCGATGTACAGATTGGTGAGGGAAAGAATGCCGCCCAGCGCGGAGCCCATGAGCACCGCACGCCACGTGAGCTGGCGCATGGAATCACCGCGGCCCCGATAAACCTTCTCGAACCATTGGCGTTCGATTTCCGCCGGCGTACCGGTGAACCCCTCCACGGGCAGTTCAAAATCGGCGGGGAAAAAATCTGGATTTTCCATTTGAAATTTACTGCGCCGAGAGACCGAAACAGAAAGCCAGGCCGGACAAAGTGCCGAACGTAACGGTGCCCAACGCCTGTTGCACTTGTGGAATGTTCACCACGACAATGATAGCGATGAAGCCGTAGCGCGACAATTGCCAGTAGGTTTCGTGACTCATGCCGATCAAATTCCGCAGCACGTGCGAGCCGTCGAGCGGCGGAATTGGAATGAGATTGAAAAAGCAGAGCAGCAAACTTAACGACGCCATTTGCAGAAATAAATTTATCGCGATACCAGAGCCAAACAGCAATGCGATCCGCGCCAATGCCACAAGACCGACGGCCAGCAGCAAATTCATCGCCGGGCCGGCCATTGAAACCAGAATGTCATCCCAGCGTCCGTTCCGCAAATTATACACGTTCACCGGCACCGGTTTTGCCCAGCCAATCATGAACCGGCCGACGCCGAACGGGAGAAAAATCATCATCAGCGGCAGCACAACCGTGCCAATCGGGTCAATATGCACGATGGGATTGAGCGAGCAGCGGCCTTGTAATCGCGCCGTGTCGTCGCCGCATTTCAACGCCGTCCACGCGTGGCTGAATTCGTGAAACGTCAGCAGCACGATCAGCCCCAAGTAACTGATCAAGCCCTCAATGATCCAATTTACATCCATGCGCGTTTAACTTAACTCCCGCGCCAAGGTGAGTCGAGGCTGGACGCCTAGCGATTTGCTTTGCACCGCCGAAGCTGTATTTTAGCATTCAAACCGTATAACGATCTAACCATTTTGGATTATGCCATTGCTTGATGGAAAACTTGGCGTCGTTTTTGGCGTCGCCAACCAACGTTCCATCGCCTGGGCCATCGCGCAGGCATGGGCACGCGAAGGGGCAAAGCTGGCGTTCACATACCAAGGCGAGCGCGTCAGGGAGATTGTCGGCGAACTCGCCGCCGCGTTTGGCACCGACACGCTCATCCTGCAGTGCGACGTGACGAGAGACGACGAAATCGCGAACGTTTTCAAGATCGTCGGCGGAAAATTCGGCAAACTGCATTTGCTCCTGCACTCCCTCGCATTTGCGCCCAAGGACGCGCTTCAAGGAAAATTCATCCATACCAGCCGCGAGGCGTTTTGCACCGCGCACAACGTGAGTGCGTATTCGCTGGTAGCGCTGGCGCGCGCCGCGGCGCCGTTGATGACCGACGGTGGCAGCATCGTGGCGATGAGCTATTACGGCGCGGAAAAAGTCGTGCCGCATTACAACGTCATGGGCGTGGCCAAGGCCGCACTGGAAGCCAGCACGCGCTATCTGGCATACGACCTGGGCCCCAAAAAAATCCGTGTCAATTGCATCAGCGCCGGGCCGGTCAACACACTGGCGGCGCGCGGCATCAGCGGTTTTAGTGAAATGTTGAAACATTACAAAACCCACACGCCACTCAAACGAAATGTTCTGCCGGAGGAACTCGGCGCAATGGGCGTTTTTCTTGCCAGCGACGGCGCGGCAGCCATCACTGGCCAGACAATTTACGTGGACTGCGGCTACCAGATTATGGGGGTGTAATCATCCTTTACGCCGGGCGAATCATTTCAAAACGGTCGCGGGTGCGGCAATACCAGTGCGGCGAGGCCATACGGCCGATCAAAAAGAGTTTGTCGGTGTGAATGCGTTTTTTCTCCGCATCGAATAATTCATCACGCAAATGGACGCGCTTGATCAAGCCAATCACCACGCGGTTGTTGCCGATTTGCAGCGTGCCCCATTCGGTGCATTCAAGGCTTGCCGGCGATTCCACAATGCGCGGCGGTTTCACCAGCGACGACGGCGCGGAATGCAAGCCCGCGTGTTGCAATTCATTTTCCCCGTAAGGCAGCGACACAGCGCATTGGTTCATCGCTTCGGCAATTGCTTCATCCACCAGATTCACGACGAATTCATGCGTGGCGCGGATGTTCAAGGCGGTGTCTTTGGGCGTGCCGTCATCGCGGTCGCCCGGCGCGAAAGCGAGGATGGGCGGCCGCGCGCCAAGCAGATTGAAAAAACTGAACGGCGCGGCGTTGACTTTGCCGTCCGCGCTGAGGGTGGTCACAAACGCGATGGGCCGCGGCGTGACCAGGCTGACAAGAAGCGGATACGCGCGGTCGGCAAATTGGTTTTCGAGATCGAGTTCCATAACGCTGGAAAATTTACGGCAACCGCTTCAGGCGCGCAACAAACGCGCCGTCCACGTTGTCCACGAATGGCAAAAGCTCGCACTCGAATTCCTGTTTGAATTCCTTGTGCCCGCTTAAAAATTGTTTCACGACTTCCTGATTTTCCTCCGGTTCCAGACTGCACGTGCTGTAAACCAAAGCACCACCGGGTTTCAATTTCGACACAACCTGCTCGAGTAAAGCAAGTTGTGTCGTGCGAAGGCGTTCAATTTCTTCAGGCTGAATTCGCCAGCGCAAATCCACGCGGCGGCGCATCACGCCGGTGTTCGAGCAGGGAGCGTCCACCAGAACCCTGTCAAAGCTGGTTGAAGGTTGAGAGTTGAGGGTTGAGGGTAAAACGGTTTCCACGCAAGTCACGCCAAGCCGCGCACAATTCTCCTGGACCAGTTTCAACCGTTCGGTGGAAATGTCCTGCGCGACGATGCGACCCTGGTTGTTCATCAACTGTGCAATGAACGTCGTTTTGCCGCCGGGCGCGGCGCAAAAATCCAGAACCGTTTCGCCGGGCTGTGGCGCGAGTTTGCACGGAGCGAGCAGCGTGCCGGGGTCTTGAATGTAAAACCAGCCGTCGCGAAAACTCGCCAGCGACGATAGTGGCGGATGCGATTTCAGTTCAAAGACCAGATTTTCTTCAAGCTGTTCGCGCCGGACGAAATCGTATTCGACATTTTCGTCACGCCATTTCTCGAGCAGTTTGCCCGCGTCTGTTTTCAACGTGTTAACGCGCGCGAAAGTTTTCGGTGGCGTGTTGTTCCATTTCATCAACTGCGCAGTCCGCTCCGCGCCCCAGCGCCTTTGCCACCGCGCAACAAGCCACTCGGGATGCGACCAGCCAATCACAGGCTGCGTCGTTTTGAGTTCGGCCAAAAGTTTTTCTGTTTCGCCGGCTTCGCGCAAATAGCCGCGCAGAATGGCGTTCACGAAACCGGCTTGTGCGCCAAACCCGTTGTGTTTGGCGAGTTCAACGGTTTCATGGACGGCGGCGTGGTTGGGAATCCGGTCGAGCCAGAAAATTTGGTAAAGGCCGAGGCGCAGCAAATTTTGCAGGCCGGATTTTTGGTCGCGTCCATTCGTTTTCCGGGCGATGAGCCAGTCGAGCGTGGCCTGCCAGCGCACAACGCCATACACGATTTCCAGACAAAGGGCGCGGTCGGCAGGCGAAAGTTGCGCGCCCTGCAGCGCGATTTCGAGCAAATCTTCAATAAATTCGCCACTGGCGCATCGTTGCTGCAAAACCCGCGCCGCAATTTGTCTTGGTTTTTGTTCGTTCATCCCGTTTAATGGAGCCATTGTGAATTCGTGACGGGAGAAATGCGATTTTTTTTATGAGGGAAGAATTTGAAAAACTGGCGGCGGCGGGAAAAATCGAAGGGCGGCACGTGGAACCGCTGACGTTGCTGGCGGAAAGCGGCTGTTGCACGCATCGCAGTTGGGGCTTCGGGCGCATCAAAACAGTGGATGCGGTGTTTGCGCGGTTCACCATTGATTTTCCAGGCAAACCGGGGCACACGATGGATTTGGGTTTTGCCGCCGAAACCCTGAAGCCAATCCCCAAGGATCATGTTCTGGCGCGCAAGGCCAACGACCTTGAAGGTCTGCGCCAAATGGCCGCGCATCACCTCGATTTGATCAAATTGGTTTTGAACAGCTACGGCGGCAAGGCGACGGTGGAACAGATTCAGCAGGCGCTCGTGCCGGATGTCATTCGCGACGATTGGAAGAAATGGTGGGAAACCGCCAAACGCGAAATGAAAAAGGACGGCCATTTCATTGTGCCGATGAAAAAAACGGAGCCGGTCGTTTTTCAGGCGCAGGAAACGTCGCTTCAGGACCGTTTGCTCGCGGGTTTCCGCGCGGCGAAAGGTTTGAAAGCGCGCGTGGCGGTTGTCGGTGAAATGCTGAAAAGCGCGTCTGACTTGACCGACAAAGTGGCTGCGGCCAACGAAATCATCGCCGCGCTCAACATCGACATTGCGTCGTATCAACGCACGCAGCCCGCCGTCGCGCTGGAAGCGGTTTTTGCCCGCGATGATTCGCGCGCCATGGCTCCCGATGCATCGGGACCCACCGAGGGCGAAATCACCGCCGCGCAAATCTGGACGCAGGAAAACGCCAAATTCGGCCTGATGCTCGAACAAATTCCCGCTGCGAAACATCATCGCGCGTTGGAATCGCTCAAGGCGGCAAATCCCGAACGTTGGATTGAGTTCCTGCGCAGTTCACTGAATTCCGTTTCCGCCAGGCTGTGCCGCGAATTTGCCAATTTGCTCATTCAGGAAGGCAAAATGGATTTGCTCAAGGAAACGCTCGCGCGGCTCATCAATCAGCACGCCGCCCACAGCGAATTGCTGCTCTGGCTCAGCCGCGACCGCAGCGACGTCTTCGCCGACATTTTGGGCCCGGAAGTTTTTCGCGCAATGCTCACGGCGATGGAGCGCGATCAATTCAACGAGAAGCGCTCAAACCGTTTGCGCGAATTTATTTTGGATGACCACGAATTGCTCGCTGAGTTGACCGCATCCGCCGACATCGAAGTCATCAAAGACCTCACCCGCGCGTTGCAGCTTTCAACGGTGTTTGACGACATGGACAAGCGTTCGCTCCTGGCGCGGCTCGTCAAAGCCCATCCCTCCGTGCAATCGCTTGTCAGCGGCGAGCAGTCCAAGCAGGATAGTTCGATTCTTGTTTCGTGGGAAAGTCTCGAACGCCGCCGCGCCGAATATCAGGAACTCGTGCAAAAGAAAATCCCGGCCAACTCAAGGGAAATTGCCATCGCGCGCGGTTTCGGCGACCTCAGCGAAAATCATGAATACAAAGCCTCAAAGGAAATGCAAAAGATTCTCATGCGCCGCAAAGAGGAGATCGAAGCGCAACTCACGCGCGCACGCGGCACGGATTTTTCCAATGCCAGGACCGACATCGTGAGCATCGGCACCATCGTGCAGGCGACCGATCCCGGCACGAATCAGTCGGAAACCTTCACGATTCTGGGCGCGTGGGATTCCGAGCCGGACAAAGGCATCATCAGCTATCTTTCGCCCGTGGCGCAGTCACTGCTCAATCACAAGGTCGGCGACGATGTGGAATTTGAGCTTCACGGGACGAAACGGCGCCATCGGATTGACCGAATCCAAACTTTCAAGACCGCCGCGCCTGAGTCGGAAGCCGTCCCCACAATTCAGGCAACGGCTCCGGCAATTTGATTCAGGCCTTGCCACCGAAGCTCACGTAGTCGTCCAAGTCCAACCAGTCGAAAAAGGTTGCGATGTCTTCGCGTTTGGGCGCGATCTTGGAAACCTGATCGTTGAAATACGCGCGTGTTTCCACGTCCGTCGGCACGCGCTGTTCCGCGAACGCCGACCACGCGGCGATTTCCACAGGCGAATGCTTGTGTTTCGCGTTTTTTCCAATCCATTCAAGGATTTCGCCGTCGCCTTTACCCCTGGCAAGTTCCTTTTTCAGCGCCTTGGGATTGATGCCCGCAAACTCAAGGAAACGCTCGTCCAGCGGGCAGGCATAATGATATTCGCCATTTTTGCCCGCGATAGTCGCGCGGCCTTTGTCGAGTATTCGGGGTAAAATCACATATCCACCGAGCCGTACGCGCGGACTGCGCGGTGGGCGTTTTGTCAAATCAGGAGTATGTAATGACATAATCGTTTTAAATTTTCGGTTTTTGTTTCGTCGCACTTCCGGCAGCGCGCCGGATTTTGCAACGAACTTAATCTGCCCTCAAAATGCCGAATTGCAAGTCGCGCCCAAAGTTTTTACCTTGGCCGCGTGAAATACTCCGGAAAAGCGTCGCTCGCCGCGTTGCGTCTCATCGGTTTGGCCGGCGCGGGGGTCGTGGCGCTAATTGCCGTTGCGTTTCTGGCCAAAGTCATCGGTGCGTTTGTGCTCGAGTTTGCCGGCGTGCTAATCGTGTTTTGGGCGATTTTTACCGTGTTTGCCTTTTATTTTTTCCGCGACCCCGACCCGCTCGTGCCGACCGGCCCGCATCTCGTCATTTCACCCGCTCACGGCAAAGTGGACGTGATTGACACGACGACCGAACTGGAATACATCGGCGGTGAATGTCAGCGGGTTTCCATTTTTTTATCCGTCATTGACGTTCACGTGCAATACGCGCCGGTGACGGCTCGCGTCGCTTATTTTAAACACACGCCTGGCCAATACCTCAACGCGATGAAGGCTGAATCCGCTCAATTCAACGAAAACGTACTTATCGGCTTCGATGCCGTCGAACCGCGCGGCGAAAAAATCGGCGTACGCCTCATCGCCGGCCTCATCGCGCGCCGCATCGTGCCGTGGATCAAGGAAAACGACACCGTCCAGCGCGGCGAACGCATCAGCCTGATTCAATTTGGCTCGCGCGTGGAGGTTTATCTGCCGCGCCGGGCAAAAATCAAAGTCAAACTCAACGACAAAGTCATCGGCGGCGAAACGGTGATCGCCACTTTCAATTGAAAATGAACGAACCCATTGCTCCAAAACCGCCGCTCGACGATTCGGACGAGAGCCGGTTGAGAATTTATTTTCTGCCGAATCTGTTGACGGCGGGCAATCTGTTCTGCGGTTTTGTGGCATTGACAAAAATCGTGGAAGCCGATCCGCTGGGTGAAAATTATTTCACCCAAATCAAATTCGCACTCGCGTTCATTTTGCTGGCGTGCATCTTTGATTTGCTCGACGGGCGCGTCGCGCGCTGGGGTGGCGCGGAAAGCCCGTTTGGGCGCGAATTTGATTCACTGGCGGATTTGATCTCATTCGGTGTCGCGCCCGCGTTTCTGGTGCATCGCGTCGTGCTGCGCGATGTGTTTGTGAAGCAGCCGGAAATCGGTTGGTTCATTGCCTCAATTTATCTCATTTGCGGCGCGTTCCGGCTGGCGCGTTTTAACGTGCTGTCAACACAATCAAGCGGCAGCGGCAAGGATTTCCTTGGCTTTCCCATTCCCTCGGCGGCGGCGTTGGTGGCGTCCCTGACGCTGTTCATGATGTGGTGGGATGAAAAGGATTTTGCCGTCAGCTATCTGCGGTTCGTGCTGCCGCCGCTGCTGCTGTTTTTGTCGTGGATGATGGTGAGCCGCGTGCGTTATCCGAGTTTCAAGTCGTTGGACCTGCGCGCGACGCGGACGTTCACCAAGATGCTCGTGATCATTTTGTTCGCCGGCTGCATTTTGGTTTTGCGGGAAAAAATCCTGGTTTTTATGCTACCGGCGTTCTTCACGCTCTATCTGATCTACGGCTTCGTGCGCCCGCACCTTTCGCGCGCGTGGCGCCGGGAAATCGAAGACGAAGACGAGAATGAACCGGAGTCAGCGCTCTAAAAACCATGCCGGAACTTTCGCCCATTTTCCTTGCCGCCCTCACAGGCTTCATCAGCGGATTGCTGCTCTCCATGCCCGTCGGCCCGGTGAATCTCACAATCATCAACGACGGCGCGCAGCGCGGTTTCAAATGGGCCGCGCTCATCGGCCTCGGCGCGGCGACAATGGATGTGATTTACTGCACAATAGCGTTCACCGGATTCTCCTCGTTCTTCGACAACCACATGGTCAAGGCGATCATGGAAGTGTTCACTTTCGCGTTCATGCTGTTTCTGGGTGTAAAATTTCTCTCGGCGCAAACAGTGACTGCGCCAATTCAACTCGGGAAAACGGCAAGCCGGATCGAAAAACGCATCGACGAAAAATTCCATCCACACTCGGCATTTATGACCGGCTTCGTGCGCGTGATGGGCAACATGGGCGTGCTCCTGTTTTGGATCGTGGCGGCCGCCTACTTTATGTCGCACGAGGCTTATTTCACCTCCTACGAGTGGGTGGCAGACACCATCGCCGCCAAAGCAGCGTTCATTACCGGCGTGGCGCTGGGCGCGAATTTGTGGTTCTGCACGCTCAGCTATGTTGTATCGCGCGGGCAGGGACGGTTCAGCGAACAAACCCTGTTGCGCATGGAGCGCTTTTCCGGCGTTTGCCTGCTCGCACTCGGGCTGATGCAAGGCGTGCATATTGCATGGCAGTTGGCCAAACACAAAATTTGAAACGCCGGCGCGCGAAAACCTTTCCGCAACCAAATCATGTTGAAAGCCGGAATCGTCGGTCTGCCCAACGTGGGTAAATCCACGTTGTTCAACGCCGTCACCCGTTCGCACAAGGCTCCTGCGGAGAATTATCCCTTCTGCACCATCGAGCCGAACCTCGGTGTTGTCACCGTGCCGGACACGCGCCTCGAACCACTCGCCAGAATCGCCAAGGTCGGCACGATTATTCCCACGACGATTGAATTCGTGGACATCGCCGGCCTCGTGAAAGGCTCGTCGCACGGCGAGGGCCTGGGCAACAAGTTTCTGAGCCACATCCGCGAAGTGGACGCCGTCGTGCACGTGGTTCGTTGCTTTGAAGACCCTGATATCATGCATGTCACCGGAAACATTGATCCGGTGCGCGACATCGAAATTGTCACCACCGAACTGGTGTTGGCCGACATCGAAACCGTCAAAAAACGGCGGGAAAAAATTTCCAAGGACGTGAAGCGCGGGGACAAACACGCGCTGCTGGAAGAGCACCTGCTGGAAAAGATTGGCGCCCATCTAAATGCGGGCAAACCAGCCAATACATTTGCGCTGCCGGTGTCGCCGGATGAGAAAATTATCATGCACGGCTTCTTTTTGCTGACAGACAAACCGACCATTTTCGCCTGTAACGTCAAGGAAACCGACCTTGCCACCGCCGACCAAAATCCGTTCGTCCAAAAAGTGCGCGATTATGTAAAGGCGCATCTTGCGTCAGAAGCCGTCGTCGTCAGCGCGCAAATTGAAAGCGACCTTGTTGATCTGCCACCGGAGGAAGCTGTGGCATACTTGAAGGAACTTGGCGTCGCGGAATCCGGCCTCGGCCAGCTCATCCGCGCCACGTATCACGTGCTTGGCCTGCGGACATTTTTCACGTTCAACGAAAAAGAAGTCCGGGCCTGGACAATCCACGCAGGCGATACGGCGGTGAAGGCCGCCGGCACAATTCACACCGACTTCGAGCGCGGGTTCATCAAGGCCGAGACCGTGAACTGGGATGATTTGGTGAAGTGCGGTTCGGTGGGCCACGCCCGCGAGACCGGCCATTACCGCATCGAAGGCCGTGAATATGTCGTCAAGGACGGCGACGTGCTGCTGTTCAAATTCAATGTGTAATTTCGAAAGCGGAACTTCGCCTTTGAAATTATTGGCCGAAAAACTTCTGGATCTCTTTTACAACTTCCACGAACCGGTCCACTTCAGCCTTGGTGTTGTAGAAATAGAAACTCGCGCGGGCGGTGGATTCGACACCGAGCCGGTGCATGAGTGGTTGCGTGCAGTGATGGCCGCCGCGCAAGGCCACGCCCGCCTGGTCTGCCAGCGTCACCACGTCGTGCGCGTGAATGTCCGCAAGTAGAAAACTCACGAGGCTCGCACGACCACTTTTCGGGCCAAACAACCGGATGTTTTTCAGCGCGGCCAGTTTTTCGTAGGCATAGGCCGCCAGTTCCCGGTCGTGCTTCCAGATGTTTTCGCGCCCGATGCCATCAAGATAATCCATCGCCACGTGCAAACCAATTGGGCCGGAAATGTCAGGCGTGCCGGCCTCAAACCGGTGCGGCGCCTTTTTGAATTCGGTCTTTTGATATTCGACCGACAAAATCATTTCGCCGCCACCCTGATATGGCGGCATGGCATCGAGAATTTCCTGCCGTCCCCAAAGAACGCCGATGCCGGTCGGTCCGCAGATTTTGTGACCGGAGAACGCGAGAAAATCACAGCCGATTTGCTGCACGTCCACGGGCATGTGGCCGGCGCTTTGCGCGGCGTCCACGAGCGTAGTGACGCCGAGTTTGCGCGCACGGGCACAAAGGTCGGCGACCGGATTGACTGTGCCGAGCGAGTTCGAGATGTGAACCATTGCAAAAATCTTCACCTGCTTCGTGAGCAGCGAGTCCAGCTTGCTCAAATCCAGCAAACCTTCGTCACCGGTGACAGGCACGTAAGCGAGCTTGGCTCCGATGCGCTGGGCGAGCAACTGCCACGGCACGAGGTTGCTGTGATGTTCCATCTCGGTGAGTAAAATCACGTCGCCGGACTTCAGGTTCTTCGCGCCCCAAGAACTCGCAACGAGATTGATGCCTTCGGTTGTGCCGCGGGTGAAAACGATTTCGTCGGCGCTCTTTGCATTAATGAATCCGGCCGCACGCGTTCGCGCCGCTTCGTAGCCTGCCGTGGCGCGATTGCTCAACTCATGGATGCCGCGATGGACGTTGGCGTTGTCGCATTCGTAATAATGCACCAACGCATCAATCACCGCGCGCGGCTTTTGCGACGTCGCGGCGTTGTCGAAATAAATCAACGGCTTGCCGTGGATTTTCTGGTCGAGGATGGGAAAATCCTTTCGTAGCGCAGACCAATCAATTTTCTTTGGTGTCATCATTAGCTCGTGGGTAGGGGCGTCCGCCACAAACGGACGCGCTGGCAGCGCGTCCCTACCTGTCACATTAAACCCAGTTGCAATTTCGCCGCCTCGGTCATCATGCCTTGGTTCCATGGCGGATCCCAGACCAGCTCGACGTTCGCCTCGTCAATCGGTTCGAGATTCAACAATTTGCTTTGCACATCCTGCGCGAGCATCGGTCCCATGCCGCAGCCGGGCGCGGTCAGCGTCATTTTCACGTCGGCCTTGAAACTGTTCTCACCGGCGGGCGTGAGGTGGCAATCGTAAATCAGGCCGAGGTCAACGATGTTGACGGGAATCTCCGGGTCGTAACACGTCTTGAGCGCGTCCCATACCTGCTTTTCCAGAGCCTCCTGCGTCACCGGCTCGTTCGTGGCGGCCACTGCTTTGGGATGCACGTCGAGACCGAGCGCGTCGGCGTCCTTGCCGTCAATGCGGAACATGTTGCCGTTGACGATGACGGTGTAAGAGCCGCCGAGCGATTGCATAAGGTAAGCCTGCCCGCCCTTTTGCAACGTGACCTTCGTGCCGACGGGCACGACGGCAGCTTCCACGTCGCGGGTCAAAATTTTTGCTTCGTTCGAATTCACACAACTCACTTAAGTTTAATTTACCCCAGACATCATCACCGTTGTTGCGATTAAAATCAATCAGGTCTGCTCGTTTTCGGTGCTGACCGGTTTTGCGTCACCTTTCAACGCGGCCATTACGGCGTGCCACGAAAGAATGGCGCATTTGACGCGCGCGGGGAATTTATGCACGCCGGCGAATACGGCCAGTTTGCCGACATCGCCCTGGACGTTGCCGGTCGTGACCATTTCGTGGACTCGGCCGAACATTTTTTCCACGGCCGCTTTTGTTTTGCCTTTGGCGAATTCCGTAAGCAACGACGCCGACGCCTTCGAGATGCAACAGCCGGAGCCGACAAAGCTGATGTCCTTGATTGTTTCGCCGTCCATCGCGAGGAACAGTTTCAACTGATCGCCGCAAAGCGGATTGTTGCCTTGCGCAGAGCAGGTCGCGGCGGGCATCTCGTGAAAATTTCGCGGCCGCTTGCAGTGGTCAAGAATGACCTGCTGATAAAGGTCGTTAAGGTCGTCAAACATGGCTTCGCTTTCGCTCGCAGGCTCTAGGCGACAGGCTCCCGGGCAATGGGCTGAACAGTCTTGCCTATCACCCCACGCCTCGCGCCTCCAGCCTTAAAAGTCATTTTCTCTCCATCAGGTGCGGATTGGATTCGAGTCGTTCCCAAACCAATTTATCCAATCTCTCGCGGATGGAATCGCATTTCACACGCGCGATGATTTCACCGGCGAAGGCATGAATCAACATCTGCCGCGCGGTGTCCTTGCCGAGACCGCGCGAACGGAGATAAAAAATGGATTCATCGTTCAACTGGCCGACAGTCGCGCCGTGCGTGCATTTCACGTCGTCGGCGTAAATTTCCAGTTGCGGCTTGGTATCGACGGTCGCGTCGTCGGATAGCAAAAGATTCTTGTTCGTTTGCTTCGCATCGGTTTTTTGCGCGATGGGCCGGACGAAAATCCGTCCGTGGAAAACGCCCTTCGACTTGTCGTCGAGGATGCCATTGAAATACTCGTGGCTGGCGCAATGCGGCTGCGCGTGCTCGACAAGCATGTGGTGGTCGGCAAGCTGTTCGCCGCGCGTGAGGTAAAGGCCGTTCAAAATGCATTCCAACCCCTCGCCGGCAAGGTTTGCGCGGATGTTGTTGCGAGACAGTTTTGCGCCAAGCGCGAAAGAATGGATGTTCACGTTGCTGGCGCGGCCCAGTTCGCCAGCAATGGTTGCCAGATGAAAAGCATCCGCCGACTCGTCCTGAAATTTGACATATTCCAGCGCCGCGTTGTCGCCAGCGACAATTTCGGTGACGGCATTGGTGAAATACGCGGTGGTGTCCGCCGAAATGTAACTTTCAACGACCGTCGCCTTGCTGTCCGCCCCGGCAACGATGAGGTTGCGCGGCTGAATGGTCTCACCGCTTTGTTTCGCAGTGGAAACAAAAATGAGTTGAATCGGTTCGGCGATTGAAACTCCGGTGGGCACATGGACAAATCCGCCATCGAGGAAAAACGCCTGATTCAGCGCGGCGAAGGAATTGTTCTCCGTCAACGCACACCGGCCGAGCTGCTTTTCGATGAACGCCGAATCCGACGCCAGCGCTGCCGTCAAATTCGACACTTTTACACCGGCCGGCAATCCGCGCACGGACGAAAGTGTTGCCGAATAATGCCCGTTTACAAAAACCAATCGCGGGCCAGGCACATTGGCGAAAATATGCTTTTCAAGCGCCGATTTGGCGGTGGCATCAGCCGCCGGCTTGAACATTGGCTTGAACGGCAGTTTCGCGAGCGGTGTGACGTTGGTGAAGCGCCAGTCTTCGTCACGGGTCGTTGGGAAACCGAGTTCGGCGAAGCGCACCATGCCCGCATTGCGCAGCGGCAGGAGCCACGCCGGCTTCGTCACGGATTCGAAGTGACTGAAGCTTTTCAGGAACGGGCCTGTCCCGTTGTCCGGTTTATGCGTCGCTGGCGCCATGATTTAGTTATCCAATTCCAAAGATTAGAGCGTCAATCTCCCATGCAATTTAAACTCGCGCAAGTCTGGAGCGCGCTTGCGTTTGGCCGCGTGAATGGCAGTTTATCACGGTTTCGCCATGCTCACACAAGACGATATCCAGAACGCGCTGAAGTCCGTCAAGTATCCCGGCTACTCGCGCGACATCGTTTCGTTCGGCCTCATCACAGACATTGCTGTCGCCAACGGCGCGGTCAGTGTTTCGATGCAATTGACCACGCCCAACGCTGACGCCGCACGCCAAATCAGGGAAGAAAGCGAGCGCGTTTTAAAACAATTGCCCGGCGTGAAACGCGTTCACGTCGAAATCAAATTGCCCGCCGCCGGTCAGGACGCCGGACCGAATCCATGGGCAAATCAAAATCGAGTGCCGGGCGTGAAGCGCACAATTGCCATTGCCAGCGGTAAAGGCGGCGTCGGCAAATCCACGGTGTCAGCGAATCTTGCCTGCGCGTTGAAACAACTTGGCGCAAGCGTCGGATTGCTCGATAGCGACGTTTACGGGCCGAGCATTCCGCTGATGATGGGCGTTCACGAACGTCCGACCGTCAGCCAGCAGGAGCAACTCGTGCCGCCAGTGGGCCACGGCGTGAAAGTGATGAGCATCGGTTTGTTGCTCACGGACGACCAGCCGGTGATTTGGCGCGGACCGATGATCACCAAAACGATTCAGCAATTTCTGAGGGCGGTCGAGTGGGGCGAACTGGATTTTCTGCTTGTGGATTTGCCGCCGGGCACGGGCGACGCGCAATTGTCGCTGTGCCAGGCCGTGCCGCTGGACGGCGGCATCATCGTGACCACGCCGCAGGAAGCGTCGCTCGGTGTCGTGCGCAAAGGCATCGCCATGTTTAATAAAGTGAATGTGCCGATTCTCGGCATCGTGGAGAACATGAGTTACTTCACCGCGCCGAACGGCGAGCGCGTGGAAATTTTCGGCCATGGCGGCGGAAGAGAAGAAGCCGTGCGGCAAAATGTTCCTTTCCTCGGTGAAGTGCCGATCTTTACTGAAATCTGCGAAGGCGGCGAACGCGGAACGCCGATTGTGGTTTCAACGCCGAATCATCCGGCGGGACAGGTGTTTATTCAAATTGCCGAAACGCTGCGGAAGAAGTTGGAGTGAATTATTTGCAGGTATTTTTCGGGTTTTCCAGCAGCCCAGATTTTAGTTGTCAATCCGTCTGCAAAGTTCTAGTCTGTGCCGAGTAATTATTTACGTTGGACGCTATGAAAGACACTCCCTTAGCGGACTGTTTATTGAAGAACTCCTCGCTTTACCGCGAGTTTCAGGCCGAACGCGAGGAGATTCTCCGACACAAGTGGATTGAGTCGGAAAAGGTCGGGCACGACATCGGATTCGAGCAGGCGCTGACGGATTGGATCATCAAACATCGTTCAAGCTGGCGCAAAGCCCGTCAAGCCGCCAGCCACTGAAAAACCAGAAATATTCCTTTAACGCAGCCCGGCGAGGCGGCGAAGGGAAACATGAACGCAAAATGTACAACGCGAATCGGCTCCGTCCAACGGGGTGAGTTCGCGATTTTTTATGCCTGAATCCGTTGTCATCCTCGATGCCGCCGCGATTCAGCGCGCGCTGACGCGCATCGCGCATGAAATCGCCGAGCGCAACGACGTTGGCGCGGAGGTAGTGCTCGTCGGCATTCCTAAAGGCGGCGTGCCTCTCTCGCAACAGCTCGGAAAAATTCTCGCGGAAATCTGGAAACACGCCGTGCCGCTCGGCAGTCTCGACGTTTCGATGCACCGCGACGATTTGGATCGCCGCGCCGCGCCCAAGGTTCACCCCACCGTCATACCGTTCAATGTGACCGGCAAAACCGTCGTGCTCGTGGACGACGTGCTGTTCAGCGGTCGCACGACGCGTGCGGCGATGGATGCGCTGAACGATTTTGGCCGTCCAAAAAAAATTCAATTGGCCGTGCTCATTGACCGCGGACATCGCGAACTGCCGATCAAAGCGGATTTCGTCGGCAAAAATGTGCCGACCGCTGTGAGCGAAAAAATTCATGTGCGACTTGGCGAACAGGGCGGTGAAAACGAAGTCGTGCTCGAAAGGCCAAAATGATCTGGAACCGCAGGCATCTGCTCGACATCGAATCGCTCACGGCGGATGAAATCATGACCGTGCTCGACACGGCGCGGGCGTTCAAAGCCGTCGGCGAACGCGCGATCAAGAAAGTTCCCGCCCTGCGCGGCAAAACGGTGGTGAATTTGTTTATTGAACCCTCGACACGGACACGCATCAGTTTTGAACTGGCCGAGCAACGGTTGTCCGCGGACATCATTAATTTCTCCACCGAGGCGTCATCGTTCAAAAAAGGCGAGACGCTCAAGGACACCGCGCGCAACCTCGAGGCGCTCAACGTCGATTTCATCGTCATCCGTCACAGCGCGTCGGGCGCGCCGCATTTTCTGTCGCGTGTGCTCAACGCCAGCGTCATCAATGCCGGCGACGGGGCGCACGAGCATCCCACGCAGGCGCTGCTGGACGCGCTCACCATTCTCGAACGCAAGGGAAAGATCAAGGGGCTGAACGTCACAATCTTGGGCGATATTCTTTACAGCCGCGTCGCGCGCTCGAACATTTGGGCGCTCAAAAAACTCGGCGCGCACGTGATGTTATGCGGCCCGGCCACGCTCGTGCCCAAGACGTTTGAGCAAATGGGCTGCCGCGTGACTTACAATGTGGACGAAGCGATTCGCGAGGCGGACATCATTCATTTGCTTCGCATCCAGCATGAGCGCCAGCGCAAGACGATGTTTCCCGGCATCAATGAATACACACAGCTTTTTGGCCTAAACAAGACGCGACTGGCAAAATGCAAACCGGATGCGCTCATCATGCATCCCGGGCCGATCAATCGCGGCGTGGAAATTGACAGTGAAATCGCCGATTGCGGACGTTCGCTGATTTTGGAACAAGTAACCAACGGCCTCGCCGTGCGCATGGCGGTCTTGTTTTTGTTGAACGGTGGCAAAGGACCGCAGGAAATTACGGCGGGTTAGACTGGAAGTAATTTGATTTGCTCGCTGTCCTTCTCCACAGCCTCACCGAGCGTTTGCGCCTGGTGGCGGCGGCGTTCGATGATCTGTTTGTCGAACATCGGATCGTAGGGCACGGGATATTGGCCGTCGTAACAAGCCATGCAGAATGATTCCTTCGGCAAACCGGTGGCCTTGACCATGCCCGCCTGCGAAAGGTAGTGCAATGAATCGGCGTTCAGGAAGCGGCGGATTTCATCCAGGCTGTTGTTTGCGGCCATGAGCTTGCCGCGGTCGGGAAAATCAATTCCATAAACGCAGGGGTTCATATGCGGCGGACAACTCACCAGCACGTGAACTTCCTTCGCGCCGGCCTCTTTGAGCGTTTTAACGCGCGCTTTGCAGGTCGTGCCGCGCACGATGGAATCGTCCACGATGACGACGCGCTTGTTTTTCACGAGTGACGAAATCAAATTCAATTTCACGCGCACATCGAAGTCACGAATCAATTGTGTTGGTTGTAAAAAACTGCGTCCGACGTAGTGATTGCGAACGAATGCCATCTCGAACGGGATGCCGGATTGCTCCGAATAACCGAGCGCCGCGCACACGCCACTGTCGGGCACGGGAACAATAAGGTCGGCGGCGATGGGATATTCGCGTGCGAGCTGGCGGCCCATTTCCTTGCGAACTCCGTAAACGCTGCGCCCGCCAATGGTGCTGTCCGGTCGCGCAAAATAAACATATTCAAAAATACAAAACGCCCGGCGCTGGTGTTCGGGAAACGCCTGTAGGCTGACCAAACCCTTTTCGTTGATGATGACAATTTCGCCCGGCGCAATATCACGGACAAATTCCGCCTGAATTTGGTCGAACGCGACTGATTCGCTCGCCAGCACCCAGGAACCATTGAGGCGGCCAAGCGCCAGCGGACGGAAACCGAACGGGTCGCGGGCGCCGATCAATTCCTTTTCAGTCATGATGACGAGTGAATACGCGCCTTCAATACGGCGGAGCGTTTGGACGAGCGTGTTTTCGACGCCGCCCAGAATCGGTTGCGCGAGCATCATGATGATGATTTCGCTGTCCACGGTCGTTTGGAACACGAGGCCGCGACTTTCGAGTTCGTCCCGGAGCTGCGCGGCATTGGTCAGATTGCCGTTGTGGGCGACGGCGATTTGCCCGCGCATGCAATCCACCGTGAGCGGTTGGGCATTGCGCAGGTGCGATGAACCGGTGGTTGAATAACGCGTGTGGCCGACGGCCATCTTTCCGACGAGGTCGTGCAAAATCTGCGGATTAAAAACCTGCGGCACAAGTCCCATGCCATGATGCTTGAAAAATTTTCCGTCGTGGCAGGTGACAATGCCCGCGCTTTCCTGTCCGCGATGCTGGAGCGCGTAAAGGCCGTAGTAGGTGAGTTCAGCGGCATTCGGATGCCCGAAAATGCCGAACACGCCACAATAGTGCTTGGGATAATTTTGCTGTTGCATTGCCCGCGTCGCTGCATTGTCGCAAAGACAAATCCTGCGCGCAAGCCGGAACAAAATGTTCCCGCAATCCTTAGCCGGCTTTCGTTCCGATGTTCAAATACGGTGCCAGTTTTGCGGCCAATTCCTCCGGAATGCGCTTCGGTTTTTCATTCAGGCCGGTGCAAACGTGAAACGTTTCGGCTTCAAGGATAAGTTTGCCGGTTTGAGCGATGACACGGTGGGCGAAATTCAGTCGCACGCGTTCGATGGTCGTCGGCCAGACTTCAATGGCCAGCACGTCGTCGTAACGCGCAGGCGATTTACAGTGCAGACGAACTTCAATGACCGGGAAAATCATGCCGCGCTCCTGCCACTCCAGAACCGTCGTGCCCAGTTTCCGAAGAAATTCCCCGCGCGCCGCTTCGAGCATATCGAGGTAGCGCGAGTGATAAACGTGGTTGCCGACGGTGCATTCGGCATAAGTGACACGATGCGCGTGACGGAAAGTTTCAACGGTCATAGCGCGAGGTTAGGTCGGCAAATACAAACTTCAAGGTCGAAACAAATGGAAAGCGTGCCACTCATTTTTTGTCCGAAGAAAACCAAAAAAAACGACGTTGCATGAACTGCTTTTAGGGTTATGTTGGCAGGGTGGGCTGGCGGCGGGCGGTTGTCGTCCGCGCGGTTGTGTATTCGGGTTTTTGCGGTAGTATTGTCATTTTCAATCATGGCCTTAACGAAAGTTAGTTCGGCGGTGCATTTTGTTTCGCGTGGCGCGGCGGCGGGCGGGCGTGGCGGTGCGGTCGGCGGACATTGGGTGCCGAACACGGACGTGTATGCCACTGACAGCGGCCTTGTCATCAAGGTGGAACTGGCCGGCATGAAAAGTGACGGTCTCGAAATCACCGTCGAAGGCAATCGCCTGCGCATTGCCGGCAACCGTCCGGATAGTTGCCGGGCGGAAAAGTGCAATTTTCTCGTGATGGAAATCAGTTACGGGCCTTTCGAAAGCATGCTCGAACTGCCTCCGGGTTACGATTTAAGCCGGGCCAAGGCGATTTACTTGAGTGGTTTTCTGCGGATTGACGTGCCGGTGGCACTTCAGCCGCATTCCAAGGTGCCGGTTGCCAAGGAAAATTAGCCGCGCATAAATCTTTCCCCGCGCGGTGGCATCCAATAACCTAGGAACAACGATGGCTTCGCCGGAAACAGAATTTGTCAGCATTCTTGGCACCGAGGGTTCGGGAACGCCGCCGCGAATTTCTTCGCATTCCCTCCCGGACATTCTGCCGATTCTCGGTCTGTCAGATATTGTGATTTTCCCCGGCACGCTTGTGCCATTGCTCGTGGAAACGGGATCAAGCCTCCGGCTGATTGATGACATCGTGGCGGGCGACCGGCTGTTGGGCGTTGTGCTGCAGCGCAATCCTGAAGTTGTCGAACCGAAACCGGAAGACTTGCATGAAGTCGGCTGTGTCTCGCGATTGGTGAAAATGGTAAAATTTCCCGACGGCACCGCACGCGTGATGGTCGAAGGGCTGTGGCGCATCCGCATCAAGGAATATTCTCCATTGGCACTGTATTTGCGCGCGCGCCATGAACTGCTTTACGACAAGACGGAAGATTCCATTGAGTTGCAGGCGATACTGCGTAATGCGCACAAGCAGTTCGAGGAAATCACCAAAATGTCGCCTGCGCTCTCGGATCAGGTCAAAATCGCCGCGCTGAACACCGAACAGCCCGGACATTTCGCCGATCTCATCGCCAGCAATTTGAACTTGAGCCTCGACGACCGGCAAAAGCTGCTTGAGACGGT
>JBEKON010000026.1:0-38850 GCA_049521735.1 Verrucomicrobiota bacterium | reverse complement strand
TGGTTGAGCGCGACACTTCGGCGGGCTAAATCGCAAAGAAAAGGCTGCGGTTCGTAGGCGACAATCGGCAGCGTCGAATTCGAGCGCATGAACATCGTGTAAAGTCCCATGTTCGCGCCCACATCCACCAGATAGCCCGTCTTTAAATTCTTTACGATTGGCTTGAGCAGGCGAAATTCCGGCATCAGATTTGGACCGGTCAGAAGAAAATTAGCCGCCAATTTGCGCCACGCTGCGGGAATGACGAAACGAAAGGATTCGAATGGAATCACCAAAAGCCCTTGATCGGAATTCAACGCTCCCAAGAGCCACTGATAATGCCGTCCCAACGGCAATATGCCATGCAATGTCCGCAATAATTGCTCGCCACGCACATTCCGCATCCTGCCGCCGGCCAATTCCATCGGTTGATTCATGCCTGAACTTTGGCGAAACTGGCGGAGGTATTAATCATTGCAAGTCAAATTTCAATGTGCCGGTGTTTGCGGGCGCATCCGCCACGATGACCCGCGCGTCGGGATGAAAACGGCGGACGGCGTGCAGGGCGACATCAAGAAATTCCGGTGAATTGAAATGAGCGATGCAAAAGGTGATGGAAGCCTTCGGCGCTGGGCGCAGGAATCGTTTACAGCGGAACAACACGGTCACACCCAGCCGTCGGCTGAAAGTGAAGCAAGCAACGTGTTGATGTGAAGTCACCATTTTCTTCGGATTTTACGATAAACAATTCCCGCCCACGGCGAGTTTGGCCATAACGTGGCAAAATACCAGAGCAGCCATTTGAAGCGGGTTGGACAACACAACCAGGCGCGCAGTGCCGCTGCAGGCACGGCCTTGGGCCGTGTTTCGATCAACGGGCGGATCCTGGCCAATTCCAAGTTGCCGCGGGCGATTTGCAGGGAGTGCTGGTAAGCGCGTCTCCACGCCGTGCGCTGCGGCCTTGCCAGCGCCTTCTCCAACACGCGGACGTTGGCCTCGCACATCCGGATTTTGTTGTGGCTGATTTGGCCCGGCCAAATCCGATAGCGAGCCATTGGTTGCCTGACGCCTTTCGCGCAAAGCCCGCGTTCGGCGATGCGCAACCACAAGTCCCAGTCCTCCGCCACCAGTAACGGGTCAACGTCGAACGGGCCGACCACATCCAGCGTTTCCTGTTTGATGATCACGGTGGACGCGCCAAACAAGTTAAAGAAGATCAAGTGCCGGCCTACGTCACCGTCGGGAAACTTGTTCTGGTCACTGTAGCGCCGGCCGAAATCATTCTGGCCGTCCCAGAGAAAATAGTCGGTAAAAAGCAGGTTGGCACGCGGTTCCTGCTTAAGCAAATCAAGTTGCGCAGCGAGTTTTTCCGGCAGCCAGACATCGTCCGCACCAAGGGAAGCAATCCACTCGCCGCGAGCTTGTTTCAAAGCTACGTTACATGCGGTGGCCGTACCGGCATTTTTTTGGCGCAGCAGAATGAAACGCGCGTCTTTCTCTACAAATCCACGCGCGATTTCACTGGTGCGATCCGTTGAACCATCGTCCACCACAATCACTTCGAACTCGCGATAAGTTTGCCGCTGAACCGAAGCCAGCGTTTCGGCGAGGAACGGCTCGGCGTTGAAGGCGGGAACGATGACTGAAATTAAAGGTTTATGGGTCATAAGCCGTCGGAGAGATTCAATCCAATTTGTTCAAGCTTTCTTGAGGTGAATTTCACAAGTTGGGTTGAGACATAAGGTGTTTTACCTTGCGGCAATTACCGCACCAGTTCAAACATAAAACCGCAATAGCGACAGGCTTGAAACAAATGTCCAGCGGCCTTTGGATAACTCAATGGCCACTCGATCAATGCGACCAGCAAATGAACCAAAATGTGAAACGGTGCTGCAATGGTGCGCCCCATCCAGTAGAATCCGCGGTTCAAACCTTGACGATGCGATTTGAGCCGCTGGATGGCGGCTGATTGTCCCTCGTCGAAGAACGCGCGCATGGTCGCCCGAAACGTCAGGCGACTCGATGACACGAAATGGCGGATGGCCGCAGCGGGCAACCACCAGAGCTCATACCCGGCGTTTTCCAAACGGAAATTCAAATCGCTTTCTTCGTGGCTCATCATTTTTTCGCCCTTGCGTCCCAGTCGGGTGTCAAACATTCCGACAGCCAGTGCCAAATCGCGGCAATAAGCACTGTTGCAGCCCCACGGACCGTCTTTGTGGGAAATGCATTTTGGCGAACCGCCGGGCCGGCCCATCACTTGGACATTGATCCATTTCGGCGGCGGAACTTCATAATCGGGATACATCGGCCCCCCAACAACGGCGATCTTTTCCGAAGGTGGAGCGGACAAAAAATCCCTGTAAGCCGCCAGCCAGCCCGGTTCCGCCGTGGCATCGTCGTCCAGAAAAAGCACATACTGTCCGCGAGCTTTCCTTAAAGCCGTGTTGCGCGCTGTGCTCAATCCCAATTCGTCTTCGCGCCAAATTTTCACCCGTGAATCTGCCGCGGCCAAATGCGCGGCGACTTCCGCCGTGTCGTCCGTTGAAGCGTTGTCCACAATCAGAAGCTCTACCGTTTCGTTCATTTGCGGCAGAACACTGCGAACGGCCTTTTCCAAGAAAGACGCGCGATTTCGGGTGCAAATAGCCACTGTGATCAGCGGTGAAGGTGACTTTGCTTTATGGTCATGGGTGAGACATTGCGGTTCAGGAATCATCTTTTCAGGCCGCCTTTCCAAAGCCGCCGGTCTCAATCCCCAACCTGCCGGACAGCCGCGCAAATGCCATTTCAGCAAGTGAACGTATTTGCGCAACCGGCCGGTGAATGTTCGAAGCAAAAAGCCCGTCAATAGCGCGAGCGAAAAATACCACGCAACGCGAAGAAAGAACCGAATAACTTCCATGCCAATTTTGAAGCGATATTCCCGCTCCGACATCTCTTTGCGCCACGAATGATGCACACTCGCCCGAAATTCCACCGTCGCCCGCAAGTTGCCTTCTTTGACGCTGCTGCCTCGGTGGTGCAACACGTGAAAGCGCGGGCTCCAGCGCACAACCGCGCCTGCGTTCGTCGCGCGCTGGCAGAAATCAGTCTCTTCGCCATAGAAAAAAAACCCCTCGTCCATGCCGTCCAGTTTGCGCCACAATTCGCGGCGTATCACCATGAATGCGCCGATGATGCTGTGAACCTCCACAAGTTCTTCTCTTTGGTGACGTTCTTCAAAACGGAAAGCGCGGTGATTAAAGATGACCGAAGTTTGTAAAGAGCCGTTGGGATTCAATAATTGCCCGCCTAGCACATCAATCTCCGGATGACGGCAAAGCAAATCATCCACCGACGACATCGTGTCCGGGAGCAACTCCGCGTCCGAGTTCATCAAAATGAGCCACTCGCCGCCGGCAATTTTTGCGCCGGCATTATTGGCGGCGGCAAAACCGTGATTTTCTTCAAGCGCGATGATTTTCAGTTGAGGAAATTCCTGCCGCAAACTCGGAACGCTGTTGTCGGTTGAATGGTTATCCACCAAAATTATTTCGTGCGAAAAATTTGCCGCGTGCCAGACAATTGAGGAAACGGCGGCGCGCGTCAGTGTCGGCGTGTTGTAGGAAACGATGATGAACGAAAAACGCGGGCGCGCGGCGTGATGATTTTCAACGGCGGCGGTCGCGGCAAAGTGATCGCTTCTGGACATAAACGCCCGCGAGCTTATCATTGGCAATCTGAAGCAGGCAACAATTGTTCAATTTGATGACCGCAAACCAACCGCTTCCGATTTCCGTCTGCCTCATTGCCGGCAATGAAGCGGCGCGCATCCGCCGCGCGCTCGACAGCGTTTCGGGCTGGACGAGTGAAATCATTGTCGCCACCGACGACAAAACGACCGACGGCACGGGCAAAATTGCCGAATCTTATGGAGCAAAGGTTTTCCGCCAGCCGTGGAAAGGTCACGCCGCGCACAGAAATTTTGCCTCCGAAAAGGCCACCCAACTATGGTTGCTAGGCCTTGATGCCGATGAAGTGATTTCGCCGGCATTGCACGACGAAATTCAAAAATTGTTTTCCGGGCCGGAAAAACTCCGGCCGTTTGCCGCGTATAGTTTTCCGCGTTGCACATTTTATTGCGGTCGTTGGATCCGCCATGGCGACTGGTATCCCGACCGCAAAGTAAGGCTCTGGCGGCGCGGCCAGGCGCTTTGGGCCGGCGGCAGCCTCCACGAAAAACTTATTATTCAAGGCGCCATCGGCAAACTGCGCGGTGATTTGCTTCATTACAGCATGGAAAATCTGGATCATCACACGCGGAAATCCATTACCGTGAGCAATCTTTTCTTGAATCGTGAACTCGAACGTCAGCGCCGCGCGAACTTGTTTGAACTCTGGTTTCGTCCGTGGTGGCGGTTTGCGCGCGGCTATGTGTTGCGGCTCGGTTTTCTCGACGGCTGGCAGGGCTACGTCATCGCGCGCATGGTCGCGTTTGAGACGTTCCTGCGTTACGCCAAGGTTTGTGAAGCACAACTGCCGCAGGCCAAAGACTCAAGCAGCCCGCCTTCTTGATCCGGATGGACGCGAACGAAAACATTTTGCTGATCCGGTTCAAATCCATTGGCGACATTTTGTTCACACTGCCTGCGGTTTACGCCGTGCGCGAAAATTTTCCGTCCGCGAAAATCACCTTTCTTGTCTCCCGGGAACACGCGCCGCTGCTGGAGGGTTTCCGGGAGGTGGATGAAGTCATTACGCTGGATCGAGCCCGCTTTCGGAGCGGAAATCCCAAAGCCATTTTGTCGGAGGCGTTTTTCCTGTTTCGCCGGTTGCGCGGTGGGAAATTTTCACTCGTCGTGGATTTTCAAGGCTACGGCGAGACGGCATGGCTGGCATGGTTGAGCGGCGCGCCGCAACGCTGGGGCAGCGTTTACAGCACCGGACGCAAATGGGCCTACACCCGCGGGCTGACGCGCAACAAAAAAATCCATCCGGCAGAGTGGAATCTTTTCCTGCTGCGCGAGTGCGGACTGAAAATTGGCGCAGTCAAAAATCAATTCGTCCTGCCAGCTGACGCCTTGGCCGCCGCGAAGAAGATCTTTTCCGAACACAAGCTGGATTTTGCAAAACCGACTTTGTTTATCCAGCCTTTTACCAGTTCGCCGCATAAAAACTGGCCGCTGGAAAATTTTCTGAAGTTGGCGCGGCATTTTCATTCGCGCGGAATGCAAATCGTATTTGGCGGTGGGCCGAACGACCGCACCGGGCTCGAACCGGCGCGGTCGGCGGGTTTTGTCATCACCGCGGGAACTCCGCTGCTCGTCACCGCTGGGCTGATGAAACTTTCCACGTTGATCGTGGGCGCCGACACCGGGTTCATGCATCTGGCGGTCGCGATGGGAAAACGCGTCGTGATGCTCATGTATTCCAACGCGCCGGGCAGCACGCATCCGTTTCAGCACGCAGACTGGACCATCACGCCGCCAATGGGGAAGACGGTTTCTGAAATTCAAACCGGAGCCGTCATCGAAGCGTGCGCACAAGCGGCGGTCGAATCAACCGCGGCTGCGGACAGGCCCGGCCGGTAAGACGATTTTTCAACGGCAAGCATAAATCATGTCGGACCTCATGTTGACGTGGAATTTTTTCGAGCGCAAGAAATCGCACAGCGCTTCCTTGCATTCTGCGGCTTCAGCGCCTTGATGCGTTTCCATGGCGATGCGCCGGATTGAATCCAGCAATGCGCCGTCGCAATGATACAGAATGTCATACTCGCTGCCTTCGCAGTCCAGTTTCAGGAAATCAATCCGGCTTAGATGGAAGTCAGCCAGCAGTTGATTGAGGGAAATGGCTTTGACGCATATTTCGTCTCCGCCGCCGGCGCCTTGGAGAATCGAAGCCGAGGTCGTAAAACTGTCACTCCGGTCGAAATGCAAAATGACATGCCCGCCTTGACTTCTCATGGCGCAATTGATCACGTGAAAATCTTTGTCGGGATTCAGCATCCGGTTTCGCTCCAGCAGCGCGAAATTGTTTGGCATGGGTTCAACGGCAATCACTTTGCTGCGCGGAAATCGTGACAGCCACCAAAGCGAAAAATATCCCGCATTGGCGCCGACATCCACAATGGTCGGATTTACCAGGTCATGGATGACCGCGCGCCGGAATCCTCTGATATAATCTTCCTGAAACACGGATTCTTTGAATGTGCGCAACAATCGCGTCGGCACTTCGACAATCACACCGTTATGAAGTTTCAGGAAAAGCGGCTCGCGCTTGAGCAGGCCGTATTTGTAGCCCCAATAAACCAGCGGATTTCGCAAATTGCGAAATATGTTAAGCTGGCGTTTGAATTGTCCGAACATGGCAACATTTTTTACTACCGCACGAGCCGGTAATGTTTCTTGTTGAACCGGAATCCAAACCACTGCTCCAGTTTCAGCATCATGCGGTGCTTCCTTTCACGGGACGTCAGACGATGATTCGGATCAGCTTGAAACAACCCGTCCGCTTTGGGGAGCCAGGACTGCACGACTTTTGGCTGCGTGCCGGAAAATAATTTCAACACCGCCGCGTCAATCTTCGAATAGTCCACCTTTGCCGCTGGCGCGTTCTCCCAATATTTGTGGGTCGCGCCCGCCTTCAAATTCATCTGCGCCTCGCTGCGCACCCAGCCGTAATGATAAATCGTCGCGCCTGTGTGCATCGCGCGCGGGTAACGCGATTTTTTATGGCCGGTGGCAATGTTGAAAAAAAGCGATTCGCTCGACCATGCGGGAATCGTGTTGCGGATGATGCGGACTTCGCTGCGATACCAGCCCGGCGACCAGGCGATGGTGTTTTTGTTGCCGTAGAAATGCAGGTAGTCGAACGCCAGCGCCTCGACACGCTCGTCGCCTAGATGTTTTTCCATCGCCGCGCGGATTTTCGGCAGGTCGTCCTCGTGCAACACCTCGTCAGCTTCAAGATAAAATGCCCAGTCGCCGGTGCAGTTGAAGAGCGCGATGGATTTTTGCTGACCGAACACAAATCCCTTCACCGAATAATCGCTGCGGATGCGTTCGTTCCATTGCGTCGGGATGATGCGGATTTTGGGATCGCCGATGTCGCGCAGCATTTTTTCCGTGTCGTCGTCGCACGGGCCGAGCGCGATGACAAATTCATCCACGATCGGCAGGATGGAACGGATGGAAGCGACAAACGGATAACCGAGCTTTTGCCCGTTGCGCAAAAATGTGAACCCGCTGATTTTCATGTGCGAAATTAACAGTCTTAAGGAACTTAACAGCAAAAAATTGTCCTTCCCCTGCATTAACTGGCGATAATTTCTTCAACCAACAAGAACGCCCGTGCGATGGCCTGATCCATGTCATAATAACGATATTCTCCCAACCGGCCACAAATCAAAAGATTGGGAATGGCACGGGCTTTTTCCCGATAAGCCCGATAAAGCTGCGCGTTTGCCTCATCAGGAAAGGGATACTCGTAATCATTGGGATCATCTGGCGTGATGGTTACTTCGCGGGTAAGCACAGTACCGCGAATCCGTTGCGCATGTTCACTTGGCATCATATGTTTCCACTCCAGTGTGCGAATGTGCGGACCGTTTGCGGGGTCGGGGTTGTTGATCTGGCCACAGGGCTGTGCAAAATCCATATACGGCAGATACTCATGTTCCCGCTGCTGACCACGATATTTGAGCCTCCCCAAGTCAAAATTGAAATACTCATCAATCGGCCCAGTGAAGATGATTTTTTTAGCCGGTTTGAATTCGTTCCGGTGTTTTAAATAGTCGCAATTCAACAATACCGGAATACCTTCGAACATTCGCCGCATGAATTCTGCGTAACCGCTTTCAGGCATGCCCTGATATTTATGTTGCATCAGCCGGAGGTCATCCGTGCGCACGTCAAACCGTTCGGCCAAACCGGCGGACAGCGTGCGGGGAGACACTCCCCATTGTTTCTCGCTGTAGCCTTTGACAAATTTCTCATAAATCACCCGTGGCATCATGGAAAGAGAAGCCTCCTCAAAATTTGCAGGCTTGCCTTTGAAGGCCGGCTCCCATTGTTCGCCCAGGGTCCGGCGGATGTAACTGGCGGCAATCGGCCAATTTTCGTAACGACCGTCCACCCACGACTTGAGCGTTGGCTCGTACCGATAAAAAGGTGAGAAACGATTAACAAACGTCCAAAGCGCTTCATCGTTTGTTCGGAAATGATGCGGCCCATAGGTGTGGATGCGAATCCCGCTCGGATGAAGACGATCATGCACGTTGCCGCCCGCATGAGAACGCCTGTCAACGACGGTGACACTCTTTCCTCCGTCTGCGAGACGTCGGGCAATCACTCCGCCGGTGAGGCCGGAACCAACGATGAGATAATGGTCGTTCATCAAAGATTTTCGGCGGCCATTTTCCGAATGAAGGCGCGACTTGATTCAAGCTGCGAAGGATTAACGCGCCAACACAACGAGGTATCCCAATATTTTGAATATATCTTCAACATGTCGGGATTAATCGGGTCAAATCCCCACTTGTGCTTCCAATTTTCATAGTGGGATTTCAAAATTGAACTTCGCCAGGGGCTGGATTCTGTGGGAATACAATCCTCGATGGAATATGCCGAACGGTTTTTTCCGCAAATTCTTTTTCCGCTCCGAATGATTCGGTTGAAAATATCTTTTTGAATTTTACAAAAATGGGCGTCCTTGAACGCCCGGCCCGCTCTACTGCCTGTCGGCAGCCCGGGCTCTCTGCTGCCACGCAGGCCCGGACGATGGATGACGTGAATCTTTGGATCGACGACAACCCGCCTGCCTAAACGTCGAATTCCAAGGCCGAAATCGTCGTCTTCGATCCACACGGGGCTGAAACGCATGTCGAACCCGCCTGCCGCCTGCGCTTCGGACCGGCGAAAGGCAACACATACACCGAGAATTGTATCCACCTCATAAGGACATCCATCTGAAAACCTGCCTTTGGGACGGTAAACAATGGAATCAAATGTGCGTGAACCTGTTGGTTCGAGCGGCACACAACCCATATCATGCAAACCTGTTTCGCCAATTACACTCCGGCCAAAACTATGAACACGGCCATCCTCCCAAACAACCTGCCCTGCAACGATGCCAATTTCTTCATGGCGCAAAACCATGGTCAGCTTTGATATCCAATCGGGCGTTTCCACCGTGGCATCACCGTCAAGCCGGATGACGAATTCTGTTTTTGCCGATGAAAGCGCTGTGTTGAGAGCATGGACGATTCCCCGATGTGGCAACTGGATTATTTCAACTGAAGCAAAACCGCAATCCCGAACCCCCCTTTTCGCCATCGCCACACTGTCGTCTTCCGACCCATCATCGGCCATGACAAAATCATAGCGCGGGCAGTTTAGGAATGTCTTCAAACTCCTGAACATGATCGGGAGAACCTGCTCGTTGTTAAAATTGGGAAGAATGATTGTTGCTTCAGCCATTTTATGGAATTTTCAAGTTAAGAGGCTGCTGGAAACTCATTTCCAAATCAATTATCAAGGGTCAGACAGGCCCATTCACAAACTGGCGTTTCAACCAACGTATTAAATGCGTGAAAGGTCTGGTAAATTTGTGTCTCAACCAATACAGCACATACCAGCGGACACGCAATATTTTGAGCAGATCCGTTGTCAATGGGATGTCCTGAGGCCCTTGCCATTTGCGCAGGTTGTATATTTGGGCGAAGAGTGCGCACCGGCTGGCCGCAGTCCGCAACCAGGGTTTGGAGAAATAATCTTCCAAAACCACGATATGTTCTGCCTGGAGAAGCCCGGTACGGGAGCAAAACGCCGAGTCTTGGTTCGGATGGATGCGAAAAGCACAGAGCGGCTCCTGAATATACCCAAAGCGTCCTTGTTCCAACAAATGAAACCACATTTCCCAGTCGGCAAGTGCGCGAAGCTGATGGCTAAACCCGCGCGTGGCCTGCTCTTTGCGGAACATCACCACGGTGGGTTCCCCAATCACATTGCCACGCTCTTCAAAGCATTGAATGATGGTCTGTTTCCCATCCCACAAGCCCGATTTCTGAAAATTGTTCCGTATGCCTAATAACTGCAACTTGGAATCAATGATCTGAGTTGCGGATGCAACCAGGGATACAGATTCGTCGTTGTCCAGGACTTCCGTCATGCGGCTCAAGGCGTCATGTGTGACAAGTTTGTCATCCGCCAAGACATATTTTATATATTCCCCCCTGGCCTTTTTCAAAAGCAGATTATAGTTGCCGACCGGGCCCAGATTGTTCTGATTCTGCCAGTAATGGATACGTTGATCTTTTGTGGCATAGCCCTGGATCAGTGCCGCCGAACCGTCCGTCGAGGTGTCGTCTGCAATCAGAATTTCCATGTCTGCAAAATCCTGTGCAAGAATGGATTCCAAACAATCGGCTAAAAACGCCTCGCCGTTGTAGACAGGCACCAACACGCTGACTTTCATGCGCGGATGATACAAGAATCTCACTGCTAGTCAGGTCAAAAGCTTCAAGAGCCGTTGCGCAAAAATGTGAACCCGCTGATTTTTATGTGAAAATAGAATCAATTGGGGCACAACCACTTTTGCAGAACCGCAGCCTTCCTGCAAACCGAAGGATGGCGATCATATTGATGAAGGACAGGAATTACCTGTCCGTCGGGGCATACAATCCGCCCACGGTCATCCAAGCGAATATCGGATAACGGCATTATTCCCATGGTCAACACGGCGGGCTCGCCGTTTTTGTGGATGTAAATCTCACTATTCTTGTAACGTCGGACAGCTACATTGACTGTGGCTTGGTCCCCATAAGGCTGAAACACCCGGACTGTGGCAAGGATGCGAATGAGGTGATTCATAAATGCAGCCAACGCCCTTGATTCTCCAAGAATTGTTCCAGAGCATATGATGGGCTTTTCAGCAAATTCTGAAAACACTCTTTCGCCATGCAACGCACGCATCCAGCCTGAATTATACGGTTCAGAGCCAATAGTGCGGCCAACGGCTTCCTCAAAGAAATGGACGCCGCCGCACGCAATGTTGGTGAATGGATTGTCCTGAAAAACGACGTCGCGAATGTCCGACAGGAGCACGTGGCGATAATTTTCTCCATGCCGTGACAAATATTCCTCGTAAAGGAAGTATCGCAGTATGCGGATTTCCAAGATTGATTTCAGTATGCGGCGGCAAATGGGGAAGGGAGTGGTTTTGAGGACTCCCCACCGTTTGACCATCCATTTTCGAAACGAGGATTGCCGGAAAGGAGAATCCAATATTCTAACTCCCTTGGTTTGAAGCGTGGTTTTGGTTTCTCCATCAATTCCGCTGGCGAACAGGCATATCTCCCCTGAAAATCCGGTGTCACGCAAGGAATTTACAAAAGGCGCTATTGTTTCCCACCGATATTCATGAATGTAACCAAGCACAAGGTCGCGTTGCACGCCCAGAGACTACAATTCGACCGTGGGTTGACAACTGGATTATTCCGGCCATTGCGTTGGGCAACATCAGACTTGGGTCAGAGTCATCACTTTGAAGTTTTTGTATTCTTGGAGCAGCGCATGGTTGAATCACAGCACAAATTCCCCTGAAGCGATCTCCTATTTTCCTGCTGGAAAAAGGCCGGTCGTTCGCTACTTTTAGCACAGCGTGAAATTCCCGATAAAAATCTTGAGCCGTTCACGGTGGGAACAGATGAAGGGAAAGTCCATCCGGCTCGAGGAAAAGTCCATCCAGCTCGAAAGGGAAGCCATGGATGCAGTCCCCTTACACCGCCGGCTCACGGAACTCCAATTATCGGAAATGGCGAGCGATTCGATTCTCAATCGCGCCAGTTTGTGCCGGTTGAATCCGAATGATGAATTTGAGGTGCTGGATGTCGGCGCGAACCAAGGTGACTGGGCTCTGGCCATGGCCGCGCTCTTTCCCAAAGCCAGGATTCTGGCAATCGAAGCTGACCCAAAAACATTTGAGACGCTGCGCCAGCGGACCGCCAACCAGACGCAAATCCATGTCACCAACCTCGCCATTTCTTCGAGCGACGGCGAAGTGACATTCCATTCACATGAGAATCCACTGTTGAGTTCGCTCTTGGATTTGCCGGATGCAAACGGGCACACGACAACGGTTCGGTTGCCGGCGATGAAGCTGGACGATTTTGCAGCACAATATTCAAGAGGAAGCGTCCGACTCATCAAGATTGATACCGAGGGCAATGATTTGAAGGTGTTGCGAGGCGCCGAGGAATTGCTGAATAAACCTTCGCTCGACTATGTCATTGTCGAATATGGGATTCATCCTGCCGACCGCAGGCATGTCCATATCAACGAACTTACCCGCTTCATGCGGTGCAAAAATTTCCACCTGGCTTTGTTGGGAGGTTTTGGAATCTATGGCGAGCACCTCTATGGCAATGCGCTGTATATGAGGAGAAATCCGGAAGGAGAGGCGGTTGATTCTTCCCGATGAAAATATCGGTGCTGATAAGCAATTTCAATTATGGCCATTTTTTGGATCGGGCCATACAAAGCGTCGTTGCCCAAACAGCCAAAGTGGATGAAATCATTGTCGTGGATGATGGCAGCTCGGACAATTCGCTGGAGGTTCTGAAAAGCTGGGCTGATCGTGACAGCCGGATTCAAATTATCGCCAAAAAAAACGGGGGGCAGTTGTCCTGCTTCAATTCCGGGTTTGAGCGGTGCAGTGGGGACATAATCTGTTTTCTGGATGCGGATGATGAGTATTGCCCGGGTTATGCCGCCCGCCTTCGGGAAGTCTACAAACAACGTCCCCAGGTGGATTTTGTATTTTGCAAATGCGAGTTGGTTAACGGATGGGGAACTGTGCCGCCTTGGGAGATTAAGACAGGCGATTTCGATTTCGGACTCACCTTTTGTCGTGCTTACTTTTTGCATGAATGGCTGGGAAGTCCCACTTCAGCGGTTTCAATACGGCGCACGCTGCTGGCCAAGATTTTGCCCTGTTCTTTGGAAAAGGCATGGCGCATTTGTGCGGACAATGTGCTTGTCCATGGGGCTGCGGCGTTCTGGGGCAGAAAATTTTACCTCGCTGAAAAGCATGTGCGCTACCATCTGCATGGGCGCAATCAATGGTATGGTTCGCGGGATGATTTCACTGCAAAAACCCAATATGATTTTGCCATTACAAATTTGCTACATCACTTTAATCCAGGTTTCCCTTCAATCCAAGACGACGTGCGTGGTTTCAGTGGGTTATTTTGGCAGGAATTTTCGACAATTCCATGCCCGGATTTCAATGAGTACAAACTTTACCAGCGGATGATACGCAAATACGGTCGCCGTAGAAGACTGAAGTTCAGGTGGAAGCTCTGGAAACAGTGGCGCAAAATTCGCAAACGCGAATGTACAACGGATTTACGCTGAAATTACGGAAAAATAGTTTAATGGCGTGCGGCGATACTGTTAACTAGCTTGGAGTTTTGAATTGGAATGCCATTCTTCTCAAACTAAAAATTAGGAACTCAAAATTCATAATTAATGAAAATTGGACTTTTTGGCGGTTCGTTCGACCCGGTTCATCTGGGCCACCTCCTCATCGCGCAGGCGGCGATTGAAGAACTGGGGCTGGACCGGCTGTTTTTCGTTCCTGCGGCACAATCGCCGTTCAAGCCGGAAAGCAAACACACAGCCGCCTCCGTCCGCCTGCAATTGCTACGGCTCGCGCTCGCAGGCAAGGTCGATTGCGAAATTGACGAACAGGAAATCCGGCGTGGTGGAATTTCCTACACGATTGAAACGTTGCGCGATTATGCTCGGCGTTTTCCGAAGGCGGAGTTGTTTTATCTCATCGGTGCCGATCACATGGCGCACCTGTCGGAATGGCGTGCGCCGGCGGAACTGGCACGGTTGGCGGAGTTCATCATGATGCCGCGGCCGGGCGAGCCGTCGGCGAATTTTCCAGCCCCGTTTCGCGGCCGGAAACTTAAGGGTTTTCCGCTTGGCATTTCGTCGCTGGAAATCCGCGCTCGGGTAAAGGAGGGTTTGCCGATTGATCATCTCGTGCCGCCACCTGTGGCCGAGGCGATTCGCGATAATCGGCTTTATCTTTGACCGATTGTCCTCCTCCTCGTCTTCGTTCTCGTACTCAAAGAACCGAGGACGATGGACGAGGACGAGAACGAGGGGGATTTCAGGCCCCAAATTATTCGTGTTCATTCGTGTTCATTCGTGGTTAGATTCCTCCAGCAACCATGGATTCCAGAAAACTCGCCCGGCTTTGCCGCGAATTCGCGGACAACAAAAAGGCGGAAAACATCGTCATCCTCGATGTGCGCAAATTGTCGTCGGTGACGGATTATTTTGTGATTGCGTCCGGCACGAGCGAGCCGCATTTGCGCGCCATCGTGGACGAAATCACCGACCAACTGCGCGATGATCACGTCCTGCGACCACACGCGGTGGACGGTACGGTGCACGGCTCGTGGGTGGTGCTGGATTATTTCGACGTGATTGTGCACGTCATGCGGCAGGACGCGCGTGAGCGTTATGATTTGGAAGGTCTTTGGGGCGACGCGCCGCGGGTAAAACAGAAAGAGAACGCAGACAAACCTTTCAAATCAACCACAAAAGCGCGAAGACACTAAGATTTGATTTTTACCTTTGTGCCTTGGTGGTCAGGCATTTTTCGGCGGTATTTCGTCCGATGCCTTCACCATTTCGTTAAGGAGCTTTTTAAAATCCTCCAGGCCGGTCGCCGGAACAATGATGGTGTCGCGCCGCCCGCCGACGTCTTCGGTGATGCGCAGGAACCGGCCACGCGGATTTTCCTTGAGGGTGAAGATGAAAGTTTTGCGCTCAATCTGCACCTTCTCGGATTTCAACGTGTCCTCGTTGACCGGCGGTTTGGGCTGGCCGTAAGGAGCCCGTCCATAAGGCGATGGTCGTTCGTTTGAAATCATAATGTCCCGCTGAAGACGCCCGCGCTGGCGTTCAATCCAGCCTTACAAGAATCTCGGCGGCAACGGCCATTTGTCAACTGGCAAAACCCCGCAAAATATTCGCCACCGGTTTGGCAAACTCAGGGCGTTCGCCTGTTTGCAATTCAATGTGCGCGGCGATGGTCTCGAAGCGGAAGCGGCTGATTTTCCCATTTCAAATTCTGTTTTTTACTTTGCCCATGCGGCGATGCCAGTCCCGGATTTGCGGAAGCGCAGCGGGCAGCTCGTAGCGGCCGGAGTAGAGGAAATTCCCCAGCATCCCGAACAAATCGAAATCCACGAAGCGGGGTTGCTCACCGAGCAAAAATGAGTTGTGCATCAACATTTTCTCAAACGGAAGCAGGCTTTGCTCAAGCTTTTTCAGCCAGTCTTTTTGCTGTGCGCGCCACTGGTCAATGCACCCGCGGCCAAACTTCCGCTCCTTGAACCGCAGAAAATCGAGCTGCTCCGCCGCCGGCACATTTTCCTTCCAGTAAATGTCGTTGAGCCGGAACGCCGCGCCTTCAATTTCATTTTCGATGTTGCGCCAGAGGATGGATTGAACACCTTCGAGTTCCGAAGGGAAAAGCCCGAGATGCAATTCCTCGTCGAGATATTTGGCGATGACTTGCGAATCATCGCTGAGCTCAAAAATGACGTTCCTGCCGTCCTTGATGATCGGCACGCCGTAATAGCGTTGCTTCGTCAATTTCCAAACCAGCGAGCGGTCCTGATTCGGAATGTCGATGATTTCGAAACGGGCTCCGGCAAATTCCAAAATGCGGCGCTGGACAATGCAGAACGGACTCCACGGAAATTGAATCAATTCAATCATGTCAAAAATTGCAGCTTTACGAACAGAGGTACTTTAGAACTCGTGTCCGGGAGTGACAAGCGCAAACCCCTTTACACTTTCGCGCCGCAGTATTAGAGTCGAACCATGGCTTCTGAATACGATCTAACGGAATTCGTAGACGCCGATCTTCTGGCTCAAAAATCGCCTTCCGGGACGTCCGCACCCGCTAGCGACCCCCACCTTGCATTGACCCGCGAGGATGTGGACCGGAAGGTCGTCGAGGCGCAGCAAAAGCTCGCCGAGTTGAAACGCGCGCAGGAGGAATTGGAGCGCGAACGCGCTGCGCTGGAGGAATTACGCCGCCGCCAGACGGAATTTCAAACCGGCCGTCAGGAAATGATTCACAATCTTACGCGCGGCCTCGGCCTGCTCGAAGAAGCCGAGTTCAACGCCCGCCGCGACGCCGAGCAGATGGCCAAAACGATCAACGACTTCCACGACACGATTGGCAAAATCCAGGCCATCCACGATGAAACGTGGGTAAAAGACGATTTCGGCATTGAACTCACCCGTGCGCTCACCACCATTGAAAATGCGCGCATGGAATGGAACGCCGCGCGGCTCAAACTTCCCGTCCTGGCCGGTGAATCAAAGGGAATATCAGAGGCCGAAAATGCTTCCCTGCCTGCCACTTCACCCCTGGCCAACGCAAGTTTCGGTCAATTGTGCAAATTCGGTCTGGCAATGACCTGGCCGCTGGTGCTGGTAACGTTGGCCGCCCTCGGCGTGTTCGTGGCCATCTTGCTATTACGGCATTAATGTCGTTGAGGACGTATGACGTCCGGGAAGAAAAAGGTTAAAAAAACGGATCCAATTTCCGAGCGCGCCCGCGTGTTGAATGAACAAATCAACTCGCTCGAAGCCGAAATTAAAAGGCTCGATGCGCAAATTCAACGCACGCCGCCGCCGCCTCGCCTGCGCTCCACCGCCATACCGCACGGCGCAACGGTTGCCCGCGCTCCAGAACCGCCTGCTCCCGTTCCAGCCGCGCACGATCCGGTTTTTGAAGAAGTAAAATCGCTTCAAACCGACGATGAAACCGCCACGCCGGACCAATTCAACGAACTGGGCGTGCGCAAATACGATTTGCCCGGACTCATCAATCGCATTCACCAGATCTTCCGCCGCCCGACATCTTTGAACCCCCGGCTCGTCACGTATCTCGCCGCCGGAGGCGTTCAGGGCTTGCGCCCGTTGCGTTACGAAAAGCGCGTCGCCCGCAACCGATTCATCGCATTCACCATTTTTTTGTTTCTGCTGCTGCTCGGCACCCTTTTGGTGTATTTCCGAAATCATTGAACGAACTGCTGGTGAAAACTCGATCCGCCGAACTGTCAATTTCCACGCGCGACGGGAAATTCATCGCGCGCTATTCGGAAAGAGGTTTGGCCGGGCTGAATTTTCCAAGCCGCGAAGCGCTTGTCGCATCGACTCGTCTCGCCGAAGTCGGACGAAGGCGGAAGCACCGCGAAAACGGACACATTCCGACAAAAATTCTCCGCTGGCATCGCACGACCACCACCGCGTTGAAAAATGTTCTCGCCGGGCGCGAACCGAAAAAAATTCCGCCGCTCGATCTGTCCGGCGGCACGACGTTTCAACAAAACGTCTGGCGCGCGTTGCAAAAAATTTCCCGCGGCAAAACGCGCAGCTACGGCGAAATCGCGCGGCGAATCGGCAAACCGAAGGCCGTTCGCGCCGTCGGCGGCGCATGCGGCGCAAATCCGATTCCGATTTTTATTCCCTGCCACCGCGTGCTCGCGGCGGACAAAAAACCGGGCGGCTTCTCCGGCGGATTGAATTGGAAACTCAAACTGCTCGCGCTCGAAGGCATCAGCCTGCAGTGAACCGGGCGTGATTTATTCAAGCGCGTCGGCAACCGCCTCGGCGAGTTTTTGCCGGAACGAAGGAGTTTCAATCAGCTTCGCATCGGATGGATTCGACAAGAAACCGGCCTCGATGAGCACGGCGGGACGCTGTTGCCGATGCAGCACGCCGATGAATCGCGCCCGATTCACGCCGCGATCTTCCAGACCGGTCGCGCGCAGCAACGCGGTGTGCAGGTGGACGGCGAGTTTCAAATTTTGAGCGTCGTAGGCGTTATTGGGAAAATTTTCCGTCCAGATGTCATCATTACCACGCGTCAAGGTTGAAGGCATTCCCGTTGGCGTGAGACAATAGGTTTCAAGCCCGGCAGGTTTTTTATCCGGCGCGAGGGAATTAAAATGCAGGCTGATGAACAAATCCGCATGATGCGCCTCGGCAAACATGACACGGTCAATCAGTGGAACATCCACGTCATTCGTGTGCGTGAGAAAAACCTGCCAGCCTTCCTGTTCGAGCAACGGTACAAGCCGCATGGCCCAATCGAGCGTGAATTCCTTTTCAAGCCGTCCGTCGAGAACGCTGTGCGTGCCGCTGTTGATTCCGCCATGGCCGGGGTCAATGACAATGACACGGTTGTTTTGAGGTGGCGCCAATGGCGGTTCGCACAACAACGGTTCCAGATTTTTCTGCAAATCGAGCCCGTGCGCAAAAATTTGATCGTCAATGATCTGCGGTTCGAAGCCGAGATTGATTTGAACGCCATTCCAAGTTGCGTCGCGGCTGCCTATTTCCAAAAGCATCACGCCGTTGGAAGAACCAATCGCATACGTGGTGACGGGCAAATCCGACAGCAAGTGCGGTCTGCCGATGCCGCGCTGTGCGGCCCAATTGTCCAGGGAAATCCACGTCATCACCGGTGCCGAAGGCGCAGGTTTTGGAGCGATGGCAGGCGGCCGGCTCAATTTAACAACCGGCGTAACCTGCCCGGGCCGTCGCGGAGTGAATGGTCTTTGAACGGCGTTGGTTTCAGCCCAATTCAACGGCTCGTTGGCGAATTGTCTTGGCATTGTCGAGCAACCCGCAAAAAAAATCGCCGCGCCAAAAATGATTACCGCCGGTTTGAACACGCGGCCATTGTGCGGATGGCGAAACCAGACTCAAGTTGTTTCAACACGCTGCAAGCTGTGCTGTGTTCTATCGCCAATTCCGATGCGTCCGCGCACGGGACTTATGTCCACGCCCCGGAACTGATTCGCGTCCCTTCGAAAAACGTCCCGATCCGCCTCTGTCATCACTGACCAGCTGGAAATCCACCTGTTTCTTGAAACTATCCACTTTCGCCACCTGCACCTGCACTTTATCGCCCAACCGAATCATCTTTCTGCAACGCCGGCCAATCAGTTGGTTGCGTTCCGCATCGAACACATAAAAATCGTCCTCCAGGGTGGAAAGATGCACCAGCCCGCTCATTGCAAGGCCCGGCACATCGACAAAGAAACCAAAGTTGCGCACGTCTATCACCAGCGCCGGATAGGGCGTCGGCTTCGGTGCCTGAAGCTGCGCCTTCAGGAATGCATACAGCTTTACATCCTTGCTGTCCCGCTCCGCATCGGCGGAGTTGCGTTCCGTGTCGGAAATATGATCAGCCGTTTGCTTGAGCGAATGGACCGGGCCGTGGCTCTTTTGAAACAACGCGCGATGCACCACCAGATCGGCATACCGCCGGATCGGCGACGTGAAATGCGTGTATTTGACCTTGGCCAGACCGTAATGGCCGAGCGGTTCCACCGCGTAGCGGGCGCGCATGAGCGACCGGAGAAAACCAATCTTGAGCGCTTCGCCTATGGGGATGGTGCCGAGTTTGTGCAGAAGCTTCTGAACTTCCTGCCACTTGGTCAAATTGCCGCAAGACACGTGATGGCTGAGCACCTCCTCGCGATACTCCTGCAACCGTCGTTCGTCCGGTTCCTCGTGCACCCGGTAAATCGCCTTCACGTTCTGGCTCATCAAGCGCTCCGCCACCGCCTCGTTGGCCAGCAACATGAACTCCTCTATCAACTGATGGGAAATATCATTCGCCACCTTCTCAATGCTCAATATGCGACCGCGCTCATCCAGACGGATTTTCATCTCGGGAAAATCCAGGTCGAGCGAACCGGCCTTGAAACGCAGGCGCCGGATCCGCTGCGCCAGCGTATTCGCGTCATGCAACATCCGCTCAATCCGGTCGTCCGGATTCCGTTGTAAAATCGCCAGCACTTCCTTGTAAGTGAACCGGCGCTGCGAATGAATCACCGCCGGATAAAACCTCACTTTCAACACCTGTCCCTCGTCCGATACCAGAAATTCCACGCATTTGGTCAGGCGATCCACGTTCGGTTTCAACGAGCACAGTTCGTTGCTCAACGCCTCCGGCAACATCGGGATCACGCGATCCACCAGATAGGTTGAGTTGCCCCGCCTGCGCGCCTCATCGTCCAGAGCCGTGCCCGGCTTCACGTAATACGAAACGTCCGCGATGTGAACCCACAGCTTCCATTGTCCGGGCGAAACCCGCTGCAAACAGATCGCATCGTCAAAATCCTTCGCGTCGTCCGGATCAATGGTGATCACCTGGTGCCGCCGGCAATCCTCACGGCCGGCGAGTTCGTGCGGCTGAATACTCGTCCTGATGGCGCGGGCCTCCTGCAAAACATTCTTCGGAAAGTGCAGCGGCAGGTTGTATTGGCGCAGCACCGACAACATGTCCACGCCCTCTTCGTCCGGTGAACCGAGGACCTCGACAATTTCACCTTCCGGGTTGGTATGACGCGATTCCCATTCGTGCAGCTCGACCACGACCTTGTCACCGACGCGCGCGGGCCGGCCCACGTCACGCGGCGGCAGCACATAAATGTCATGCGGCATGCGCGGGTCATCGGGAACCACGTAAAGAAACTCGCGGCCCCGCTGCAACGTGCCGACGATTTGCGTCCGCTTCCGTTCCAAAATGCGAATCACCGCGCCCGTCTCCTGCTCAAGGCGCCCGGGACGCAATCCCTTCGCTTTGACGTCGCGCCGCACGAGCACGCGATCCTCATGCAGTGCGGTGAACGTCGCGTCTTCCGGAATCATAATCTCCTTCAATTCGGGATCGTCCGGCTGCAAAAAACCTTTTCCCTGGCGATTGATGCGAATCCGGCCCGAAACGAGGTCCGCCTCGCGCGACTGGATGTAGCGGTTCCCCTTCGCGCGGGTAATCCGGCCGGATTGTTCCAGCCCGCGCAGGACCCGCTGTAATTCCTGCTGGCGATTGGGCGGCAACCGCAGATGCCGAAGCAGTTCCGGCACATTGGCCGGCACATAATCCCGCCGGCCAAGTAATTTCAAAATTTGCTCTTCCATAAGTTCATCCCACATCCCGCGAAAACTTTCCCCATGACTATGACTGAATCCAAATACATTGCGAGCGCGGAACACGAAAGATGCGAAACGAATGGAAGCATTTTGCCAAGTCCTTTTTTCTGTTAATCATTTTTTGTGAATTTCTTCGTTCAACGCAGCGGGTTGCGCGACCTTTACGACAAAGTCGCCGCGGGCGAACGGATTTCCGAAGCCGACGCGCTCCGCACCATCGCCGTGAGCCGTATCTACCTCGATAACTTCAACCACCGGTGGCGGAGATTGTTCCGCACTAAACGTGGGACAACCCCTTTTCTCCGTCCATTTGAGAAAAAGTAAAAAGATAAATGGCCCAAATGCCGAAGATGAGAAATAGCGGGTAATAGCTCCAAAGCAGGAAAAATATCACATTGAGTCCCGGCAGGGTTATGTGGCTGGCTGAAAGAATTACCAGGATAAATATAGGAACAAATGCTTTTAGATTGCGGCTTTTCGTAATAGCGAAATAGGTCGGCACGATCGCAAGCATGAATGAATAGTCTTTAAGGCGGACATTGATCAGCGCGTAAACAACGAGCGCGAAATAGACGATCCATTTTTCCTTTTCCTCAATCGCCCGCGCCCGCAGATCAATGAAAGCCCGCCCACTGACATAGAGAACCGTTGCCGCGCTAATCAGGAAAAGGATCCATGAAACACTCATCTGCCCCAGGACCGCGATCCCGGTTACTATTGAAAGAATGTGTGTCAACTCGATGAAAAAAGTGAATATCGAAGGGCTGTTGATACCTTTTTCGGCGACTATTGAAGCCGAATTACTCAAAAATCCCGCAAATTGCACCGGGGATACCATGTATTGAGCGAGGATGAGAGCACCGAAAAGAGCGCATGAGCCGAAAAAATATTTATATCGTTCTTTATCTTCCGTCAATAAAAGCAGGCCCAGCAGCAGGATCGGCTGCACCTTAAAAAGCGATCCGGCGATCATCAAAATCCCAAAAAGCACATATCTGTTCTTAAAAAAGAAGAAAAGCGCCAGCCAGATCATTAACTGTTCGATGATGCAGACATTACCGGCCACAAGACAAAGATAGACCGCGCTATTGAAGGCGAGCAAAAGGAACAGGAAAAAATCTAACCGGGCTTTTTGCGTTCCAAAGAGCAGTTGTTTCCAAAGAAAAACGATAACCGCTATCATCACACACTGCAGGAAAAGGTATATCTGCAGCGCAGCATCATACGGGATCAAGGCAAACAACCGAAAGACCCAAATGGACAACGGCATATAGCAGTAAGGGAAAGGAATCGGCGGATACAATTGCTGATTTACCGCCGCAATGTCATATGGATTTATTCCCAGCGCCGAAGCCTTGGCACACTGATAATACATCCTGAAATCCCAATGCGTCACGTCTGACTCGTCAAAGAGCTGAACAACAAGAAAAACACCATATGTCAACAAAAACAGTGCCGCGATCTTTTTCATTTTCTCCGTTTTTTCTCTGCCGGGTTCGTCCCTACCTTCAAGATTTTTGTTCCAACTTTGCCAGCGTTTCCGGGTCACGCACGTCCACCCAGCGGCCCTGAATTTCAAGTCCCGCCAGCTTTTGCCCGGCAACGACCATCGCGCCGATGGCGTCGGTCAATTCATATTCGCCGCGCGGCGATTTTTGCAGCCGCACCGTGAAGTCGAAGAGCGATGGGCGAAAGATGTAAATGCCGGCGTTATACCAGATCGGCTCGTTCGGTTTGAGCCAGCCGTCACGACGCAATTGTTCCAGTTGCTCGCGCGACGGTTTTTCCACAAGCCACTTCAGACAGAACTGTCCGTCAAAGAAATTCAGCCCGCCTTTTGTCACATCCTCACTGCGCGTGACTGTGATGACGCCGGCGAAATCGCCTTCGCCAAAGCGCCGGAGCATTTGCGGATACGTTTCGGGCGGAACCAGAATGTCACCGTAGGTCAGCAGAAACGGCGAAGCACCGACGAATTCCCTTGCCACTCCCGGCGCTTTGCCGGTGCCGTCCCGAACAATCTGGCGACCGAATGCGATGCGCGCGTTCCATTTTTTACCATCGCCGAAATGGTTTTCGACCACCTCGGCACGCCAGCCGGTGACGATGAAAATGTCGCGGACACCCGCCGCAACAATGCCCTCGACAATGTGTTCGAGGATAGGTTTGCCCTGCACGCAAAGCATGGGCTTGGGCAACTCGTTGGTGAGTTCCCCCATGCGCGTGCCTTTGCCGGCGGCCAGAATGACAGCTTTCATCCGCGGAGATTTTAACCACAGATGAACACAGCTTGCCACGACGAAATGCTTGTCGCAAGGGCAGGGTCACATCGCCGAGGCAAGCCGTGCGTCCCTGCCAACGTAGGAGAAAGTGCCGAATGTCTCCGGAAATGGGTATTATTCATGCCAATCGCCGGTGCGCAAATAGGGTTTGAGCTTCTGCTTCAGCACTTCGCGGCCACGATGGATAAGCGATTTTGTGGCGGAAAGCGAGCAGCCCAAAATTTCGGCGATTTCCTCGTAGCTCAAATCCTCCTGCCGGCAGAGCAGAATGGCGGTGCGCTGGTTTTCCGGCAATTCAGCCAGTGCTTCCTCGATTTTTTGCGCCAGCTCGCCGTGCAACAATGTTTCTGTCGGCAGAAAAACTTTTTTGTCCTCGTATTGCCGCTGTGGCTGGCCCTCGCGTTCACCGTGGGTTTCTTCGAGAGATTCGGCGGGATGACGCGAGCGGCGGCGCAGTTCGTTCAGGCAAAAGTTGCGCGCGATGGTGAACAGCCACGTGGAAAATTTTGCCGTCCGTTTGTAGCGGCTCCGGGATTTGTAAACCTGGAGAAAAACATTTTGCGCGAGATCCTCGGCTTCGGTCTCATCGCGCAATGTGCGATAAACGAGGTTCATCACCGGCTGCCGGTATTTTTCCACCAACTCCGCAAACGCCGCGCGGTCGCCCCGTTTGACACGGAACATCAAGGCGGCATCAGGATCGAGCGGGATTGGCATTGCGCACGTGGAGTGTAACAGACGCCGTCCGCACGAAAAGGTTTCACTGTTCCAAATCGTCCTCGTCCTTCGTTCTCGTTCCCGTGCTCGGTTTGGAATTTCGAGGACGGAACGAAGGAGGCTGTGACGGCGGCTTGCTTTGCAGTCGGTTTGCTCGCAATTTGTGCGTCCGTGCAGGATTTGCTCAAAAAAATCGAGGACGACGCCGAAACGCGTTTGACGTTGAAACCAGCTGGCAGCGCGGCGGAACGACTCGCGCGTTGCAAGGCGTTTCTCAAGGTTGAAACGCACCGGCTCAAACTGTTGCATCGCGGCGGCGCGGGCGGGCGTACAATCTGCCAGGCGCGCGCGGCCATGCTCGACGCGCTGTTGCGGCATCTTTGGGGATCGGCGCGGGGCGGTTTGTCCCCGCAGGCGCAAAAGGAATTTCCACCGCTCGCACTCATCGCCATCGGCGGTTATGGCCGCGGGGAATTGAATCCGCACAGCGACATTGACTTCATGTTTTTGCACGACGGCCAGGTCGCAGTGGGCAGGCCGCTGCCGTATTTGTCCAAGCTGATTGACGGCGTGTTGTATCCACTTTGGGACATTGGACTGAAAGTCGGCCATGCCGTTCGGAGCATCGACGATTGCGTCAAGGTTGCCAATGTGGACATGCAATCCAAAACCTCGCTCATCGAGTCGCGGTTTATCGTCGGCGATGAGGCGCTGTTCAATAAATTTCAAAAAACGCTTGTCATTAAATGTGTCGATGGTTTTGAAGAGCAATATATCTCGGCGCGTCTCGAAGACCAGACGGCGCGGCGCAATAAATTCGGCAACTCCGCCTGCATGCAGGCACCGAACATCAAAAACGGCTGCGGCGGTTTGCGCGACTTCCAAAATCTGTTTTGGATGGTTTTTTTCAAATATCGCGCGTGGTCGCTGGACGAGTTGCAAGAACGCGAATTCGTCAGCCAGTCTGAACGCAGGCAACTCGAAGCCGCCTACGATTTTCTGCTGCGCGTGCGGACGGAGTTGCATTATCAAACCGACCGCGCGGTGGATGTGCTCGGCAAAAATTTGCAGCCCGCCGTTGCGCTCGGCCTTGGTTACAGCGAGCGTTCGCCGGGCAAACGCATCGAAAAATTCATGCGCGACCTTTACACGCACATGCGCAACGTTTTCCTCATCACGCGCACGCTGGAACAGCGGATGGCGCTGCTGTCACCGCAGAGTAAACTTTCGCTGCGCGCGTGGCTGCCCAAACGCCGGACACCGGAGCCGGTGGACGGTTTTTTGTTTGTGGACGGCGAAATTCGTGCCGCATCCAACCACATTTTCCAGGATGACCCTCCCCGCCTCATGCGCGTCTTCCTTCATGCGCAGCAACGGCGATTGCAGTTGCATCCCGACCTTGTGCAACTCATCCGCAATCACATCTCGCTCGTGGATCGCAATTTTTTAAACGACGAGCACGTGCGCGAAACGTTTCTCACAATTCTCGCCCAGCGCGGCAGCGTCGCCCCGATTCTGCGGGCGATGCATGAGGTGAATTTGCTCGGCAAATACATTCCCGAATTCGGCAAACTCACCTGCCTCGTGCAACATGAATTTTATCATCAATATGCCGCCGACGAACACACGTTGGTCTGCCTCGAACAACTCGACCGCGTCTGGGAGGCCCAGGACGAGCCTTATAAACATTACGCGCCGCTGTTCCAAAACCTCGAACGACCCGGTTTGCTTTATCTCGCGCTCCTGCTGCATGACGTGGGAAAGGCGGAACATCACAAACGCGGCCGGCACCCCGAAGTCAGCGCGGCGATGGCCGCGCGCGTGGCAAAACGATTGCAGCTCGATGTCTCGGCCGCGCACATGCTGCGCGTCGTCATTGAAAATCATCTGCTCATGGCCGGCGTGTCGCAACGGCGCGATCTCGATGATGCCGCGGTCATCCGCAATTTCGCCCGGAAAATTGAAACACCCGAAACGCTCAATTTGCTCACGCTGCTGACGTTCGCCGATTCACAAGGCACGAGCGACAAACTCTGGAACGGCTTCAAAGACACGCTGTTGTGGCAACTGCATTCGCACACGATGAACTTGCTCACAGGCGGCGCGGAATTCATCCGCGCCGGGGAAGGACGGCGCGAATCATTGTTGAAAGAAGTCCGGGAACTTGCGGCGAAATCGTTGAGCGGCGGGGAAGTGGAGGCGCACTTCGCAACGCTGCCGCTGCGATATTTTCAAATTCGCACCAAGGTCTGCACCTGGGACCGCGCCGGACTGTTCAGCAAAATTGCCGGCTCACTTAGCGCCGCCGGGTTGAACATCCTGGGCGCGCAGATTTTCACGCGCAACGACGGCATTGTGCTCGACACCTTTTTCGTCAATGACGGGCGCACCGGCAATCTCGCCAAACAGCCGCAGCATGACAAATTCGACGATTTGCTGGGAAAAGTTCTGGCTGGCGAAAAAATCGACTTGTCGGCGCTCATCGCGCGCCAAATTATCCGGCAACCGCTTGATCAGGCCTACGCCGGCGAACGCATGGCGACGGAAATTCGCTTCGACAACGAGGAATCCGAGACGCGCACGCTCATCGAAATTGAAACAGAAGACCATCTCGGACTGCTTCACGTTATTTCCCAAACGTTTTCCGAACTGGCGCTGGACATCGTCAACGCGCGCATCATGACCGAATGTGGCGCGGCCATTGACAGTTTCGACGTTCGCGAACTCGATGGCGGTAAAATTACTTCGCCCGAGCGGCAAAAATTCATCGAAAACAAACTGCGCCAGGCCATCAGCCGGCTCACTGCCACGCAATGACATTTGTCCGCAAATCCATTGTCATCGTCGCGCCGGTTTGGTAGAAGCAAGCCGGGTTGAATGAATTCGTTGGAGCTCTTGGCGGGCCTGCCGCGTCGGTCTATGTCCTGCGGGCTACGACCCGACAGGCCGAAACTGATGTTAGTATCAAGGCGGGCTAGCCCGCCGTAGCACGACGAAGGCGGGTGTGGTTCAGTGGTAGAATGCGGGCTTCCCAAGCCTGAGATGAGGGTTCGATTCCCTTCACCCGCTCCAACAAAATTCTCAATAAAATCGCGCTTTTGCCGCGGGCGCGTTTCGCCTAACCTGCCGCCATGTTTGAACCAGCCGACCTGTTTGACTTGAGCCAGACCGAACACGCCGCCATCTTCGACGGTTGCAAATTTACCTGGGAGGCGCTCAAAAAAATTGAGGGCTACATCGCCGCCAATTTGAAGCCGGCCCGGCACAACCCCGGCGAGGGCAGGGCGTTCATCGGCGAAAAGGTTTTTATCGGCGAAGGCACAATCGTCGAGGACGGCGCGATGATCAAAGGCCCGGCCATCATCGGTAAAAACTGCCAGATCCGTCACAACGCCTATATCCGCGAGAATGTCATCATCGGCGACGGCTGTGTGGTCGGCAATTCGTCCGAATTGAAAAACTCGCTGTTGTTCAATGGCGCTGTCGCGCCGCATTTCAATTACATCGGCGACTCCATTCTCGGCCACAAGGCGCATCTCGGCGCGGGCGTTAAAATATCCAACTACAAACTGTTTCCTGGCAACATCGAGGTGGAGGTGGATGGAGTGCCATTCGACACCGGGCTGCGCAAATTCGGCGCGTTGCTCGGCGACGGCGCGGAAATCGGCTGCAACGCCGTGCTGAATCCCGGCAGCATCGTTGGGCGCGGCGCGGTGATTTACCCGAACGTCTTCTGGCGCGGCATTTTGCCCGACAACACGATTGCCAAGAACAAGGCCGAAATCAAAATCAGCGTCAAAAGGCCGAGGGAAAGCTAAATGTATCAAAAGCACTCTGTCACTAAATTACCAGCCAACCTTGATTCACCAATTTGGCGGTATATCAATTTGATAAAGTTTTTAGATTTACTTCGCACGTCAGAACTTTATTTCGCTAGGGCAGACACTCTGAATGATCCGTTTGAAGGTTCGTGGCCTCTTGGTGGAATCAAAAGGAGGCAGGCGCATTATGTTGATTCGGAGAAAACGTTCGAGTGGCTCAGCCGTGGATTTCTTTCCGGCTCCTATCTGAACTGCTGGCACATTAGCGAATACGAATCCGCAGCAATGTGGAATCTTTATCTTGGCGCTTCTCAAGGGGTTGCCATTCGCTCAACGTGCAACCGGCTCATTGATGCGCTTCGACTTTCAATCGAAGATGTCTATATTGCCGAAGTGAGATACATCGACTATCGCACTGATGATTTTGCACAAGAACTTCAAGACAACAGTTTAACACCCATTGTTTACAAACGACGTAGCTTTGAACACGAAAAGGAATTACGGGCGATAATTTGCAGAGCTTTTGCACAGAACAGACCTGAGGATGGTGTCAGAGTTATTGTTGATCTTCCAAAACTTGTTGAAGGTGTTTATGTATCTCCAAATGCGCCATCTTGGTTTAGACCAATCGTCAAGGATATTGTGTTTCGATTTAACCAGAAATTTCCAGTTCACCAATCAGAACTAGCAACGGATCCGGTTTATTAAATGTCAATGTGCTGCGGGTCGCAGACCCGCGCTCTGAATCCCGTTGAGATAATTTTCCGCATGCAGTTTTCCGGCGATTCATCCGACTTCAATTCAATCCATTCCAAATCTTTTTGCGCGCGGAACCAGGTCAGTTGCCGCTTGGCAAATTGTCGCGTGCGGATTTTCACCAGTTCGATGGTTTCTTCCAACCCCGAAAGCTTTCGGGGCTCGTTGCGTAAGTAATCAACAACCTGCCGGTAGCCGATGGCTTGCATGGCTGTTTTGTTTTGCTCAAGGCCATGCTTGAGCAATTCGCGCGTCTCCTCCACCAATCCGCGCGCAAACATCGCATCCACGCGCACATCAATCCGCTTGCGCAAATCGTCGGACGAACGTGTAAGACAATAAAAATTCGTTTTGGGAGGGACAGCGTGTCGCTGTCCCTGAATTTTGGGTCGGCAGAATGCCGACCCTCCCAAATTCCAATCCGTTCGCTGTTCGGAAAACGGCCGGCCGGTCAATCGTAAAACTTCGACGGCGCGGATGACGCGGCGCGGGTTTTTTCTGTCAATTTTTTCGTAAGCCGCCGGATCGCGTTCGCGCAGTTCAGCCAACAGATTTTCCAGCGGCGTAGCTTCGAGTTCAGCGCGCAATTTTGCATTGGCGGACGGCGCATCACCCAGGCCGTCAAGAAAGGCTTTGAAGTAAAGTCCCGTGCCGCCACAAAGAATCGGCACGCGGCCGCGCGACCGGATTTCCACTACGGCGCGATGCGCAAGCCGGGCGAATTGCGCGGCGTCGAACGAATCGGTCAAATCGCAGATGTCAATGAGGTGATACGGCACGCGGGCGCGTTCGGCGGGCGACGGTTTGGCGGTGCCGATGTCGAGTCCGCGATACACCTGCATCGAGTCCACGGAAATGATTTCGCCGCCGAGTTGTCCGGCAAGCCGCAAGGCGATTTCGGATTTGCCGACGGCGGTGGGTCCCGCAATCAAAATTGTTTGAAGCAGGCTCAAGTGGTTTTGCGCGCCCGATTTGATAGAACGATGCCAAGCACAAGGCCGGCGATGAAAACAGGGATGCTGATGAGTTCGCCCGGTGTGAGGCCGAAATGAATCTGATCGGGCGGATAATCGCCGCGGAAGTATTCCATGATGGTGCGGGTGATGGCGTAGCCGATGAGATAAGTCGCGAACACCTCGCCGTCGAATTTTTTGCGCCGGAACAACCATGCCAGCAGGAGGTAAAGGATGAAATTGTTCAGCGCATCGTAAATCTCCGTCGGATGCACCGGCAGGCCGCCGGTCGGATGGCCGGATGGAAAGCGGATTGCCCATGGCAAATTGCACGCGCGCCCATAACAGCAGCCGTTGAGCAGGCATCCGATACGGCCAAAAATATTGCCCAGCGCGATGCTCGGCGCGAGCACGTCGGCGGTCTTCCAAAATGGAAGTTTTTTCCAGTGATTGCAAATAATGCCAGCAATCGTCGCGCCAATCAATCCGCCGTAATAGACGAGACCGCCGTGTTGAATCATGAAAATTTCCGAGAATGGCTGGCCGGCAAATTCGTCCTTCCAATATGTCGCCACATAAACAATGCGCGCTCCGAGAATCCCGCCGACCATGAGCCAAATCACAATGTCAGCGATGCGTTCGCTTGAAATGTTTTCGCGTCGCGCGCGGCGGGTGGCTGTCCACAGTCCGGCCAAAAACGCCAGCGCAATCATCACGCCATACCAGTGGACGGTGAGCGGGCCCAATTGAAACGCTATCGGATGCACAACGGGAAATTAGAACGCGGGGATGGAAATTGAAAATTAAAATTCGCCCGTGTTCATCTCGAATTCGTTGCCACTACCATGGGATGAAAGCCCGGCGGCAACGGCGGCGACGGCGGAGGCGTAATGAAACCCGGCGGCAGCGGCGGCCATTCGGGAACGTTCGCGACGAGGTCGCGCCATGCCTGACGTTCGGCGGGCGGCATTTGCGACCAGCGCTGGGCGTTCTTCAAAAACTCGGCGCGCTCCGCCGTGCTCAACCCGGCAAATTTCGCGAAGGCCCGGACACATTCCTCCCGTTGCCCGGGCGGCAATTTGTCAAAAGCCTGCAACGTCTTTTCCATCTGCTGTCGTTCGACGTCGGACAACGTGCCAAGCACTTTCTGTTTTTCAGGGGGTGTAAGCTCAAAGAATTGATTGAATTCCGCCGTGATTTGGCCACGCCGTGTTTCGGACAGTGCATTCCAGCGCGCCTGTTCGTCTTCACCCGGCCCGTGCCCGGTATTTTCAGGCAGGCCGCCGCTCACATCCACGCGGGTGAAGTAGCGCAGTGTGCGTTCGTTCTCCAAAAATTCCTGTTGCAACGGCGGCGGCACAATGGTCCAAACGTTGAGACGGTCTTTTACCAATTCACGAATGTCATCGGGCACTTGCGCGAGTCGGGCGGCGCGGTTGGTCGGGGACGTGCGGAGCAACGGCATCAAATACCAGCGCAACTCCGTCGCCCGCAACCGCAGCTCGCGCGTGTCTGGATCGAGTGCTTCATACTCGTCAACTTTCGCAAGAATGCGTTTGCGAATTTCCGGCGGACGATTGGTCAAAAAAATTCCGCGCTCATCCGGCCTCATGGCCAATAACTGGCGGAAAAGGTCAACCGGTGAGCCTTCACGCGGCGATGTCGGGAGGGTATTTGTCGGCGCCGAAAGCAACTGCGCGGGCGGCGCAGCGCCCGAAACGGTTCCGGCAAACAATGGGAAAACCATCCATTGCCCCGCCGCGCACAACGCCAATGCCCAACGCCCCTGCCGCAAAAGGTTCATTGCAGAAGCATCAGCAATTCGTCATCCGCGCGCGGCTGGCTCATTCGCTGAATGGCATTAAAATTTTTCAACGCATCAACGCTTGGCAACGGTTGTGCCTCAGCCACAAGCACGACGTTTCTGGCGAACACAGCGCGGTGGGCGTTGAGTTCATAACGATGAATTCCCAGGCCGGCAAACGCAATCACAACGGCGGCAACAGCCACACGCGGCACGAGCACACGCCAGGTCCAGTACCAATTTATTGCGCGCGGAAGCACGCTTTCGCGTTCGACGGCCTGGAGCACGCGCGCGGTGAAATTGGACGGCACGGGCGCATCAGGCAAACGTGCCAGCGCTTCGCTCAAACGCGACTCGATTTCCAAATCCGCCTGCACTTCCGGTTGCGCACCCAGTTCGGCCCGTTCGGCGTCAGTAAGCTTTCGTCGCCAAACCAGTTCACGCAACGGATTCTGGAACAGATCGTTTTTCATCGTGTCTTCCAGTTAAAAACCGCCGCTCAAACATAGTTGCGCAAAAAATTTGCGGGCAACGCGCTGTTCAAAACCCCCGCAATGTGTTACAGCAACGCGACCAAAAAACACATGACCGCCAGCCCCGCCGAACAGACAAAATCCGCCGCGCGCGCGTTGACGAACCGCCGCCGATTCCTCGACGCTTGCCGCTGCAAAGCCGTTGACCGCCCGCCGGTCTGGCTGATGCGGCAGGCCGGGCGCGCATTGCCGGAATATCGCAGGCTCAAGGACAAACATTCCTTCCTGGAACTGGTTCAAACCCCCGAACTCGCCGCCGAAGTGACTCTCCAGCCAATCCAACGGTTTGATTTTGACGCGGCGATTTTGTTCAGCGACATCCTCGTTGTCGCTGAAGGTTTGGGTCAAAAATATCGGTTCGACGAAAATAACGGGATCCAGATGGACTTCGCTCTGCGTTCGCCGGCAGACATGGCGCGGCTCGACACAGCCGCGCTGGTCGAACGTCTGCAATACGTCCCACGCGCATTGAAGCTTGTCAAAACCGCGCTTGGCGACCGCACGGCGCTCATCGGTTTTGCCGGTTCGCCATGGACGCTCGCCACGTTCATGATGGAAGGCGGCAGCGTTGAACGTTACACCCGCGCGTTGACCCTGTTTCGTGAAAACCGGAAAACTTATTTCGCGCTGGCCGAGAAACTCACCGTCGCCGTTGCCGCTTATCTCCAGATGCAAATCGCCGCCGGCGTGGATGCGCTCCAGATTTTTGACAGCCACGGCGGACATCTCGCGCCCACGGAATTTCAAGAGGCTTCCGGACGCTGGATGAAGGAAATTGTGACAGCGTTGTCTGCTCGCAGAAAATCAAACCCCTCACCCGGCGCCAGCGCGCTACCCTCTCCCCGCACGGCGGGGAGAGGGCAGGGCGGGGGGGGCAAAGTTCCGGTCATTGTTTTTTCGCCCGGCACACACAACAACTGGGACGACCTCTTGGCCACCGGCGCAAGTGTGCTGGGCATTGACTGGCAGTTTCCACTGGCACACGCGCGCAAGCTGCTGCCCGGCAACATCGGGCTTCAGGGGAATCTCGCGCCAGCGCTTTTGAGCGACGCTACACCGGAAGCAGTCACTACCGAAACATCGCAACTGCTCGAAGACATGCGCGGCCGCAAAGGCTATATTTTCAACCTCGGCCACGGTGTGCCACCGGGGGCCAAACTGGAAAATATCACCGCATTGGTCGGGACGGTGCGAAATTTCAAATGAGCTCGCTAAAGGTCAATCTGGATTTGGTGAAGAAATACGACGTGCCGGGACCGCGTTACACTTCCTATCCGCCCGCCACAAAGTTCACCGACGCGATTGCATGGCCGGAATTGGCTGAAAAAATTTCGGAGAACAACCAAACTGAAGCCGGCCTCTCGCTTTATTTCCACATTCCGTTTTGCGAAACGCTCTGCTGGTTTTGCGGTTGCACCACCGTCATCACGCTCAACCACAAACAGGGCGGCATCTACATCGATTATCTTGAACGCGAAGTCGCGCAGATGGCCAGGCTGCTCAATCCGCGACGCAAGGTTGTCCAGCTTCACTGGGGTGGCGGCTCGCCGACGTTTTTGTCGCCAGACCAAATCCGCCGGCTCGGCGACATCATCCGCAAGCATTTTACGTTTTCAGACGACATCGAGGCCGGCGTGGAAATTGATCCACGCCGTTTGACGCGCGAGCACATTGTTGCCTTGCGCGAAATCGGCTTCAATCGCACGTCACTCGGCGTGCAGGATTTTGGGCCGAAAGTGCAAGAAGCCGTCCACCGGATTCAGCCATGCGACATGACGCAGCAAGTGCTGGGCTGGGTGCGCGAACTCGGCTTCGGTTCCATCAGTTTCGACCTCATCTACGGCCTGCCGCATCAAACCGCCGGGTCTTTCAATCGCACGCTCGACATCGTGCTCGAGATGCAACCCGACCGGCTTGCCGTGTTCAGCTATGCGCATGTGCCATGGCTCAAGCCTGCGCAAAAGATTCTGGAACAATCCCGCAATGCGGGACTGCCAGCGCCGGAAGCGAAATTGGAACTGCTCAAAAACGCCATCGAGCGCCTGACGGAAAACAACCGCTACATCTACATCGGCATGGACCATTTCGCGCGGCCTGACGAAGAACTGGCTGTAGCGCAGAAAAAGAAACAACTTCAGCGCAATTTCCAAGGCTACAGCACGCGCGCCGGGGCGGACATTTATGCGTTTGGCATGTCCGCCATTTCGCAAATTCCCGACGCCTACTGGCAGAATGAAAAAGAGCTGCCGGATTATTACGCCGCGCTCGATGTCGGCAAAACCCCGCTCGCCCGTGGATCTTTTGTGACCGACGAGGACAAAATCCGCCGCGAAACCATCATGCGCGTGATGTGCGACCTCTCACTCGACTACGCCGCGATGTCGCGGAAGCTCGGCATCAACTTCACGGAACATTTCGCCAATGAACTCGCCGCACTCGCGCCGCTTGAAGCCGACGGACTGGTGAAACGCACGTTGACCGGCTTGGAAGTCACCGACACCGGCCGCCTGTTCATCCGCAACATTGCCATGTGCTTTGACAACACGCTTGTGCCTGTTGGCGAGCGGAAACATTCGAGGACGATTTGAAATCCGTTGCCATCATCGGCGCTGGAATCACAGGTTTGACCGCGGCGTTTTACCTGAAACGCAACGGCATTCCGGTCACGGTTTATGAAGCGGGCGGACGCGTTGGCGGTGTCATCCAATCTTTGCGACAGGACGGTTATCTCGCCGAGTTTGGCCCAAATACCATTCTTGAAACGTCGCCGAAAATCGCCCAATTCGTCCGCGATGCCGGACTTGAATCGCGACGGCTCGATTCTGATCCCGAAGCCGAAGCGCGTTATGTTGTTCGAGACAGGCGTCCGATTGCGATGCCGTCGTCGCTCGGTTTTTTCACAACAAAACTTTTCTCCGCCAAAGCCAAGCTCGCCGTGTTGCGCGAACCGTTCGTGCCGCGTCGCCGGGACGGAAAAGAAGAAAGTGTTGCCGAGTTTGTTGTGCGTCGCTTGAATCAGGAATTTCTTGATCACGCTATTGATGCGCTGGTGGCCGGTGTTTATGCGGGCGATCCTTACAAACTGTCCCTGCCGCAGGCGTTCCCGCGGCTTGCTGAACTCGAGGCGCGTTACGGTTCACTCATCAAAGGCCAGATTTTCGGCGCGCGCGAACGCAAAAGGCGCGCCGAAATTGCCAAGGACCGCGCGCCGAAATTCTCCTTCGACGAAGGCTTACAGGTTTTGCCCGACACGTTGCGCGAACAGCTTGGTGGCGCGGTAAGACTCAACACATCGGTTACAAAGCTGACACAGACTGCCGACGGTTGGTCCCTCTCGCTTTCGGAGGGGCGAGTTCCAAGAGCCCCATTCACTGCACATGAAATTGGGGACTCGCAGAGCTCGTCCCTCCGAAATGAAACTCAAGTGAAACACAGCGCGGTGATTTATGCGGGCACGGCTTACAAGCTGGCAGAGTTGCAAATTGAAGTGAATGAATCCCTCGCCCCATCCCTCTCCCCGTTTGGTGGGGAGAGGGGGAAAATTGCGAGGTGCGATAACACTCCCTCGCCCCGCCCAAGCGGGGAGAGGGTGTCCGCAGGACGGGTGAGGGATCAATTGTTGAACTTCTCGGCGTTTTCCGAAATCCGTTATCCACCGGTGGCGAGCGTGATCCTGGGTTTCCAGCGCAAGGATGTCAAACATCCGTGTGAAGGTTACGGCATGTTGATTCCAAAAATCGAAGGCTTCAAAATTCTCGGCACGATTTTTTCGTCGTCGCTGTTTCCGAACCGCGCGCCCGCCGGGCATATCCTGCTGACCAGTTATGTCGGCGGTGAGCGGCAGCCGGAACTTGCATTGTTGCCGCCCGACAAACTTGTCGCAATGACGCGCGAGGATTTGCACGTGTTGCTTGGTGTCAATGGCGAGCCGACATTCCGGTTCACCGCGCTTTATCCCAAGGCAATCCCGCAATATAACGTCGGCTACGGTCGCTATCGCGAATGGATGAACGAAATCGAAAACAAGGCCGCCGGACTTTTTTTTGCCGGTCATTATCGCGATGGTGTTTCACTGGGCGATTCGATTGTGTCCGGTAGCAATGTAGCGGAGCGCGTGGCGGATTTTTTAACCACGGATAAACACAGATAAACACGGATGCTTTCAAAAAAACACTTCGGATCGGAAACCACGTTTTAATCCGTGTCCATCCGTGTTCATCCGTGGTTTAATTTTTGCATGAGCAAAGGCGTTTTGCTGGTCAATCTCGGCTCGCCGGACTCGACTTCTGTCGGCGATGTGCGGCGCTATTTGCGTGAATTTTTGATGGACGAGCGGGTGATTGATGCCGCGTGGCCGTTACGCGCGTTCATTGTTGGCATGATTCTCATCAACCGACCGAAGCACTCCGCCGAGGCGTATCGCAAAATCTGGACACCCGAAGGTTCGCCGCTCATCGTCACGAGCAGACACGTTCAGGTTGAACTGCAAAAGCGCGTAGATGCGCCGGTTGAACTGGCGATGCGTTATCAAAATCCGCCCATTCCCAACGCGATTCGGAAATTGCGCGAACGAGGCGTGGACGAACTGTTTTTAATCCCGCTGTTTCCGCATTACGCGATGTCGAGTTATGAATCGGTTGTCGAACAAGTGAAAAAAATCGCAGTTAAACTCGCGCCGCAAATGCAAATCGTCGTGCAGCCACCTTATTTCGATTCACCGGATTACATCGCGGCATTGGTGGCGAGCGCGGAAAATCATTTGCGGCAGAGTTACGACCATTTGCTGTTCAGTTTCCATGGTGTGCCGGAGCGGCAAATCAAAAAAACCGACCCGACGGGCGGTCATTGTCTGGTGAAGGAAAATTGCTGTGAAGTTGCCAGTCCGGCGCACGCGACGTGTTATCGCGCGCAATGCTTCAAAACCGTCACGGCGTTTGCAGCCAAAGCCGGAATTCCGGCCGGAAAATTTTCCGTGTCGTTCCAATCCCGTCTTGGCCGCGACCCATGGCTGAAGCCTTACACGGATTTTGAACTCGCGTCGCTGCCGAGACACGGTGTCGAAAAGCTGTTGGTCATTTGCCCGACATTTGTCTCGGATTGTCTGGAGACACTGGAAGAAATCGGCATTCGCGGGCGCAAGACGTTTTTATCGGCGGGCGGAAAGGAATTCGCACAAATTCCGTGTCTGAACGGGCATCCGCTTTGGATTGCGGCACTGGAGAAAATAATCCGGCGATTTTTATCCTGAAACGGCGGCCTACTCCTCCGATTTGGAGCCTTTGGTTTTGGAGCCTTTGGTGAAAAAGACGAACGGCAGTTTCACCGTTACCGGCAGATATTCCATAAAACCTTTTTTCTTCTGTTTTTCACCGCTGGCGATGTTCTTGCATTTATGGCTGCAAAGCGGGCAGAGAAACAGCAGTGGCCCGCCTTTGTGCTGAAGCACGCGCACACAACTGCCGCACATGACTTCTTTGCAGTGCGTGCATTTGTAAGTGACCTGCGAGTGCGGGTGGCGGGGGCACAGCATCGCGCCGTCTTCCAGCACCACCGGCGGCTTCGGGCGTTCATGCTCATATTTTGGAATCGAGACCTTGACATCGGTGTTTTCAACAAACAATTCCACATCGCCCAGTCGTATCGTCTGGCCCGGAAGCAACCGCGCCTCCTTGACCGGCTCACCGTTGACGAACGTGCCATTGGTCGAATTGCAATCGCGAATCGTCACGCCATCATTTGACAGCACCAACTCGCAGTGCGCCGAAGACACGGTGGGATGTTCAATGGGAAAATCGCAGTTCGGGTCGCGTCCGACGCGATTGACGCCAAGACGTAATTCAAGCGTCCGTTTTTCCAACCCCGCCGTCTTGATAAGAAGTCTGGCCATACTTCCTCTGAATCCAAACTGACTTTGCACACTTGGAGAAGGGAAGTCGAGCGGAAAATAAATCCGTTCTGGTGGCGCGACAACTCACCGCAACGGGTTTTTTCAATGCCGGTTGACCCGGCGGTTTTTTGCAATTCATTTTTCATAATCCCAATCCTGCTCTTAACCGTAATCGTTGGGCAAATCGGGTTGGGATTATGAAATTGTTCAACGCGAAAACGTCAGGCCTATCACGCCGACGACGGCGACGAGACCGCCGACAAGCGAACGTGCAGTGATTTTTTCACCTTCAAAAACGCGCGCCAGGGGCAGCATGACAATGGGCGTCGTGGCGATGATGGCGGTGACAATGCCGGCGGGCGTGTTTTCGAGCGCCCATTGCATGCAACTCACACCGACTGTCTGGCCGGCAAGGCTGTTGGCCAAGAGCCATGGCCAAAGGCGGCGCCATTTGTCGCGCGAAGCGTGGAAACTTTTCGCTTCGAGCATGCCGCCGTGCGCATGAGCGCTGCGCCATTTCACAATCAATAAAAGAATACCCAGCGCAATGGTGCCGCCAATGACGCGCTGATAACCGGTCGTGCCGGGATCGGGATGCTGTCCCGCCGCGTGCGCGACAGCGTAGGCTTTGCGGCTCAACACCGCGCCGAGCGCGCCACCCAGCGCCGCCACGACGGCGTATAAAATTCCAACGAGCATCCGGCGCGGTGCAATTTTCAAATGATCGCCGGGCGCGAGTGCGACGGTCACGCCAATTAAAATGACCGCGATGCAAAACAATTCAGCGGCGGTCAACGTCGTTTTCAGCCAGAGCAATTCGATGACCATGGCGAATGGCACGATAAGGCATTGCGTGAGCAGAACCGTCCGGCGGCTGCCGAGTCGCGGCAACGCCTGATAAAAACCGCTGTCGCCCAAGCCGATGCCCGCCAAGCCGCTCAAAACAAAAATGGGAAACGCGTCACCGTCAAAACCGGTGCCGAAAGTGTTCGCCCAAATGGCGAGGAAACCGGTTGCCAGACAGGCACGCCAAAAATTGGCTTCCACGCCGCCGATTTGCGTGGACGTGCGATGGCCGCAAATTGCGGA
>JBEKON010000025.1:0-27834 GCA_049521735.1 Verrucomicrobiota bacterium | reverse complement strand
CGCGTCATGCCGGCGCTCACGCTGTTTGGTGTTTTTGCATTGTTGCTGTTTTTGATTGGCCGGTTTTCCGTGACCGTCGCGCGGCTTGAAAATCAGCGCTTGTTGCGGCCCAGCGCCAGTTTTCTGCTGGCGGGCGCGTATATTTGTTTTGTCACCGCGCTGGGCATCGCCGGAGTCAAAGCGGGGTTTCCGAAAGTTGATTTCTACATCACGCATGTGCTGTGCGTGCTGCTGGGTTTAATGGCGGCGGAAATGCTCATCACGCTGCTGCTGGAAATTTACCGGCCGCGCGTGAAGGGTGAAATCGCCCGGCCACTTTACGACAGCCGGCTCGTCGGCCTGCTCGCGCAACCGGAAGGGCTGTTCACAACGGCGGCGCAGGCGCTGGACTATCAATTTGGCTTCAAGGTTTCGGAGACGTGGTTTTTCCAGTTGCTCCAGAAAAACCTTCCCGCGTTGCTGATGGCCCAATTGCTGGTGTTGTTCCTGTCCACCGGGGTTGTGTTCATTGACGCCGGCGAACAGGCCGTGCTCGAGCAGTTCGGCCGGCCGGTCGGAGTGCTGCAGCCGGGCGCGCATCTGATCCTGCCGTGGCCGGTGGACAAGATTTACCGCTATCGCACGGACCAGATCCAGACGTTCGACGTCGGTTTCACACCCAATGCGCAAAGCGCGCAGGCCAAGACGATTTTATGGAGTGTCGCCCACACCAAGGAACAGAATTTTCTCGTCGGCAACCGCCGCCCGGTCCTGGTGCAGGACGGGAATACCGACACCAACGACACGTTCAAGGCGCCGCCGGTGAGCCTCATTACTATCAGCATCCCGGTGCAATTTCAAATCACCAACGTGTTCGATTGGGCCTACCAGAATGCCGACCCCACGAATCTGCTCCAGGACCTTGCGGCGCGCAAGGTCGCCCAATATATGGCGGGCGTGGATTTGAACGATGTGATGTCGAGCAATCGCCAGGCGGCGGCGCTGGAACTGGGCGCGCAAATTCAGGCTGCCGCGAACGAACACCAGCTCGGCGCCAAGATCATTTTCGTTGGGTTGCAGGACATTCATCCGCCGGTGAAAGTGGCGGGCGACTATGAAAATGTTGTCGCCGCCACCCAGGAGAGGATTGCAGCCACCAACAACGCCGTCGCCGAAGCCATCCGCACGAACGCACTGGCCGGGGCGCAGGCGTTCACCGATGTGGCCCGGTCCCAGGCGGCGCGTCAACAGATCGAACTTTCGGCGTTCGCGCGGGCTGCTCTATTCACCAACCAGATTGCTGCGTACGAGGCCGCGCCGTCGGTTTATCGGCAGCGCGCCTATTTTCAGATGTTCCCCGAGACCACGGCCAACGCGCGCAAATACATTTTGCTCGTCAAGAATACGAAGGACGTGATCATTTTCGATCTGGAGGACAAAATCCGCGAAGACCTTTTGAACTTGAACGTAACCAATTCACCATGAAAAGAAATCTACTAACCATCATCGTCGGCGCAGTGCTGGTCGTGATTTTCGCGCTGCTGCTTTTCATCTTTCAGGTGCGCCAATCCGAGGTCGCCGTGGTCACCACGTTCGGCAAGCCGACCGGCACGTACGACAAGCCCGGCGCGTATTTGAAATGGCCATGGCCGATCCAGAAGGTTTACAAATTCGACCAGCGCATTCAGGATTTCCAGGACAAATTCAGCGAAAATTACACTGCGGACAGCATCACCCTGCTGACCAGCGTCTATGTCGGCTGGAAGATTTCCGATGCCGGACAGTTTCTGCGGGAATTCACCGGCGGCTCCGTGCCGGCCGCCCAGACGATGCTCGAAAGCATGCTGCGCAGCGCCAAGAGCGCCGTCGTCGGCAAACATCCGTTGTCCGATTTCGTGAATACGGATCCCCAAAAGCTGCAGTTCAAACAGATTGAAAATGAAATCGAACAGACCGTTCAAGGCGAGCTGTTGACGAATAACTGCGGCATTCACATCGCGTTCCTCGGTATCAAGCAGCTCGGTCTGCCCGAAAGTGTCACGCAAACCGTCTTCGACCGTATGAAATCGGAACGCCAGGTCCTCATCAGCAAGGCGCAATACGAAGGCGAGGCCGAGGCGCAAAAAATCCGTGCCAACGCCGACCGTCAGGCCAACGAGACCCTAGCCAACGCCCGGGCCGAAGCCACGCGGATCCAGGGCGAAGGCGAAGCCGAGGCCGCCAAGACGCTGCCCATTTTCCAGGAAAATCCCGAACTGGCCAATTTCCTGTTGCGGGTCACCGCGCTGCAGCAATCGCTCAACCAAAAGGCGACGCTGATTTTCGATCAGCGCACGCCACCGTTTGATTTGTTCGGTGGCATTTCAACCAACTCCCCGGGCCGTTGACCATGAGTGACGAACACGACCATGACCGTGCGTACGGGCATCCCGCGCCGGTGACGCCGGACGACGCCGGTTCGCAGGCGCTGACCGAGGCGTTGCGCAGCAGCTTTGCGATTGTCAAATTCGTCATGCTGCTGCTGGTGGTGGTGTTTTTTTGCTCCGGTTTTTTCACGGTCGGCCCGCAGGAAAAAGCGGTGATTTTGCGTTTTGGCAAACCCGTCCGCGAAGGACAGAAGATTTTGCTCGGCGCGGGTTTACATTGGTCTTTTCCTTATCCCATTGATGAGGTCGTCAAGATTCCGATCACGGAAATCCAGCAGGTTTCCTCCACCGTCGGCTGGTACGCGACCACGCCGGAACACGAATTGAGCGGCCAGGAGCCGCCGCCGGGTGCGTCCCTGGTGCCCGGCGTGGACGGCTATGCCATCACGGCGGACCGCAACATCATTCACACCCGGGCCACACTTTATTACCAGGTGGACGACCCGATCCGTTATGTGTTCGGCTTTGCGTCGGCTTCCAACACCGTTCAGAACGCGCTGAACAACGCCCTGCTCTTCACCGCCGCGCATTTCAAGGTGGATGACGTGCTGTACAGCGACGTCGCCGGCTTTCAGGACGCCGTGGAGCAGCGGGTCAGCCAGCTTGCTGACGAGGAACAGTTCGGTATTGTCATCAACCATTGCAACGTGCAAAGCATACCGCCGCGGCAATTGAAGGCCGTTTTTGACCAGGTCACCACCGCCCGCGAAAACCGCAACAAGCTTCTCAGCGACGCTCGCAGCTACGAGAATCAAATCCTGAGCGGCGCGGGCGCGCAGGCTTCCACCATCACCAATGAGGCCGTGAGTGCGCGGGCGCGGTACGTCCAGTCCCTCCAGGCCGATGCGAAGGCATTCGGCGCCCTGCTGCCGAATTACCTGATCAATCCCGGTTTGTTTGAACAACAAAAGCTGGTGCAGGTGATGGGCCAGACGCTGACCAACGCAGATTTCAAATCTTATCTGCCGACGACCCCGGGTGGCGAACCCATCGAACTTCGGCTACTATTAAATCGCGAGCCGCCGGGGTCAAAAACCACGGCGCCGAATCCGTAATTGTATGCAAGTCACATCACTTTTGAGCCGTCACGAACATGAGCACGGGACGGAATGCGGCTGTGGCCATGACCACGAGCATTCGCCCGTGCATTTGTGGCAGGCCGTCGCGGGTGTTGTCTTCGTCCTCAACGCCTTCATCGTGGATTGGCTGTTCGTGCGGGGTAACACCATGGCCAGCGCCAGCGCGTTCCTCGGCTCGATTATTCTCATCTATCCCATTGTTGTTACAGCCATCAAGGATTTGCGCATCGGCCGCGTCAGCATCAACGAACTCGTCGCTATCGCCGTGCTCGCGGCATTCTCGTCCAGCAATTACAAGACCGCCGGGGTCGTCGCGTTTTTCATGCTCACTGGTGAACTCATCGAAACCCGCACCGCCGAAGGCGCGCGCGCTTCCATCGAGTCGCTTATCAAACTCACGCCCACGAAAGCGCGCCGCATCAAAAAGGACGGCGGCGAAGAGGAAATCGCTGCGAGCGAGCTGGCTGTCGGTGACGTGATTCGCATCCGCCCCGGCGATAACATCGCGGCGGACGGCATCATCGTCAGCGGCCAGGGCTCGTTCAATCAGGCCACCATTACCGGCGAATCTCTGCCGGTAGATAAAAAGTCCGGCGACGAAGTTTTTGCCGGCACACAAAATCTTACCGGTGTTTTGGAAATCAAAGTCAGCCGCGCCGGCACTGACACGACAATTGGCCGCGTGCGCGAACTTATTCTGGCTGCTGAGAAAACCAAGCTCCCGATCATGAAGATCGTGGATCAATACATGGGTTTTTACACGCCGCTCGTGCTGGTCATCGGCGCGCTCGTCTGGGCGTTTACGCACGACTTGAACCGCGTTATTGCTGTATTCATTGTGTCGTGCCCGTGTGCATTTATTTTGGCGACTCCGACTGCAATGGTCGCCGCGCTTTCCGCCGCCGCACGCCTCGGCATTTTGATCAAGAACGTCGCCGATATTGAAGCTGCGGCGCGGATCAATGCCTTCGTCTTCGACAAAACCGGCACGCTCACGACCGGTCAGCTTGCCGTCAGCCGCCTCGCGCCGCTCGGCGAAATGAAACCCGCCGAGCTTTTGCGATTTGCCGCGTCCGCCGAGAAATACAGCAACCATCCGACGGCCAAGGCGCTCGCGCAAATTGCAAATGAAGCCGGTGTGCCACTGGCTGAACCTCAGAACTTCGCGGAAACCGCCGGCCGCGGTGTGAAGGCCAACGTGAACGGCGCGAAAATTTTGGTTGGCCGCGCGCAATGGCTCAAGGACAACGGCGTCACGGAAGATTTTATGAAATCCGTTGACCTCAACGAAACTGAAGGCTGGAGTTTGATTTTTGTCGCGCGCGACGGCAAGTGCATCGGCTGGGTTGGCTTGCAGGATCAGACCCGTGCCGAGGCGAAGGAAGCGCTTGCCGAATTGAAGGAAGCAGGCGTTCGCCGCATCGCGATGATTTCCGGCGACCGCCAGCCAGTGACAACACGTATCGCGGCTGAAATTGGTTGCGAAGAGGCGAAGGGCGATTGTTTGCCGCAAAACAAAGTTGAGTTTGTCCGGTCGGTAAAAGCCAAAGGCTATCGCGTCGCCGTTGTCGGTGACGGTGTGAACGACGCGCCGGCGCTGGCAGCGGGCGACATTGGCATCGCGATGGGCGCAGCGGGCAGCGAAGTGGCCATCCACAGCGCGACGATAGCGCTGATGAACAACGACCTGCGCCGCTTGCCGTTCCTGGTGAAGCTCTCGCGCAGCACGCGCGCGGTCATCAACCAAAACTTTTCATTCGGCGTCTGTTTCATCATCGGCGGGTTGATGCTTGCGTCGTTCGGTTACTTGCCTCCGATTATGGCCGCGGTTTTGCACGTGACGGGTTCACTGGTCGTCGTCTTCAACAGCGCCCGCCTCGTGCGCAAAGGCGAGGAACTGGAACATTTTCATCCCGAACCAGTCGAGCCGCCGCGCGCAGCGTCCGGGCAATTGACACCGAAAATGGCGTAAACGTCGTAGCATTCATCTGGCTTATGCCCGTCGCCGAATTAAATCCGCAATCTGCAACTCCGATAAATCGCGAGCACGCGACGAAAGTCGGTGTCCGCGACCCGCAATCCAGCAGTGAGGTTGTCGTCTCCGTGCGCGGGCTGACCAAGGTCTTTAAAGATTTCTGGAATCGGCCCAAGGCGCGTGCGGTGGACAACGTGGACTTCGACGTGCGGCGCGGTGAAGTTTTCGGCCTGCTCGGGCCGAACGGTTCCGGCAAATCCACCACCGTAAAGCTGCTGCTCGGTTTGCTTTACCCGACCAAAGGACATATCGAAGTCTTCGGCCATTCGCCGCGGCATGTGCAGACCAAATCGCGCATCGGTTATCTGCCGGAGGAATCGTATCTCTACCGCTACCTCAACTCGCGCGAGACGCTGGATTTTTTCGGAAACCTTTTTCATCTATCCAAAAGCGAACGCAATAATCGCGCGGAGCAATTGCTCGAAATGGTCGGCTTGGGAAAAACCATGACGCGCGTGGTCGGCGAGTTTTCAAAGGGAATGCAGCGTCGCATCGGTCTGGCGCAGGCGCTCATCAATGATCCCGACCTTGTCATTTTGGATGAACCTACTTCCGGCCTCGATCCGATTGGCTGCCGCGAAGTGAAGGATTTGATTCTTGCACTGGCGCGGCGCGGCAAGACGGTGATTTTGAGCAGCCATTTGCTTGCAGATGTGGAGGACGTTTGCGACCGTGTGGTGATTTATTACGGCGGCAAAGTGCAGGCGATGGGCACGTTGAAGGAATTGCTCGCCACGCCCGACACGTTGCGCATCACGACACCGGTGCTGCCGCGCGAAACGTTGGAGCGCGTGCTGGAAATCATCCGCCACGACACAGCCACTGACAGGGTGTGCGTGGACAATCCGACGCAAAATCTGGAAAGCTATTTTCTCGACGTGGTGCAAAAGGCGCGTCAAGCCGCCGCCGAAACGAGCGGCTCGACTTCCGGCGCGCGCGTGGCGGAGTATTTGCGCGGCGGCATCGAAGAAAAATCAGCCACGGAAAAAATTCTGGAACGCCTTGCCTTGCCGGAAACGGCGCGCCCCACTGCCGCGCTGCGGCCCGTGTCTCAAGCGGAACTAAAAGCGGACGATAAAAAACTCGAAGCCTTGACGAAAGCCGCGGAGCCGGCTCCGCCACCAGCCAAACCCGCGCCCGCAGCTGAACGGGCACAGCCGGTGGACCTGTCCAAAGCAGATGAGAAGTTGTCGTCGCTGCTGGGAAAGCCAAAATAGTCAGGGCTCGCGAGGACGCTCGCCCTCCCGCAAAGAATGCAAAGACTGCTTGCCATCGCCTGGTTGACGTGGAAAGCCGCGTTTCGGTTCCGGCTTTTCCTCGTCGTTGCCGTGTTGTTGCTGGCGGCGGTGGTTGGGCTGCCGCTTTTGCTCAAGGACGACGGCACGGCGCGCGGGTTCACGCAGATTTTGATCACTTACACATTAAGTGTTATCACCGCGTTGCTAGGGCTTTCGACACTTTGGCTTTCCTGCGGCACGCTGGCGCGCGATATTGAGGAATGTCAGATACAAGTCGTCGCGACGAAGCCCATTGCGCGCTGGCAAATCTGGTTTGGAAAATGGATCGGCATCATGTCGCTGAACGCGGCGCTGCTGGCGTTGTCGGGCGGCTGTGTTTTGGGGTTGTTATACTGGCGCGCGGCGGGATTGCCCGCGGCAGAACAGAAAATTTTGCGCGAGCAGGTGCTGGTGGCGCGCGGCTCGGCGAAGCCGCAAAATTTCGACACGGAGATTGATGCGCAAACGGAGCAGATTTTGCAGGAGCGTCTGAAGACCACTCCCGTGGGCAAGGCGGATGTGGCAGAGGTGCGCCGGCAAATCCGCGAGCAGATCAAAGCCCAGTATCAGCTCGTGCCGCCGGCCTATTCGCGCGAATGGCGGATTGATCTGGGTTTCGCCAAAAATTTTCTGCACGACCGGCCATTGCAGTTGCGCGTGAAATTCAATACGGCGCAGTACAGCAGTCCGTCCAGCACGTTTATCGGGCTGTGGCGGGTCGGCGTGCCAGGAACGACCAAATTGTGGAGCAGTGCGCCGATGAGTTTGTCACCGGACACCTTTCACGAGTTTGAAATTCCCCCGGACCTTTTCGACAGTAAAGGTATTCTGACAATTGATTTTCTGAACGCCAACAATACGTCGCTTTTGTTCCCGCTCGAGGACGGGATGGAAGTATTGTACCCCAAAGGCGGCTTCGCCCTGAATTTCGCACGCGGGCTGGGAATCATTTTCTGCTGGATGGCATTCCTGGCGGCCTTGGGCCTGGCCGCAGCCAGTTTTTTGTCGTTTCCGGTTGCCGCATTTTTTTCGCTGGCGATGTTGGTGGTTGTGTTCTCCAGCGGGACACTGGCCGATGTCGTGGAATCCGGCACAGTCGTGGGCGGCAACGGGGAAACGGGCGTGATGGGACATTCGGTTGCGGACATGGTGTTGATCCCGCTATTCAAGGGCTTTCTGGTGGTCATCAACCTGGTTAAAAGTTTTTCGCCGATTGATTCCTTGAGCGGCGGGCGAAGCATTTCGTGGACTGAACTTGGCATGGCGTTCGTGCAAATCGTGTTGTTGCTCGGCGGAATCATTGGATTGATTGGCATCGGCCTGTTCAGCCGGCGTGAACTGGCCACCGCGCAGGGAAATCAATGAGTAATCACGCCAAAAAAATCCTTTTGTTGTTGCTGGCGGCGGCGTTGCTTGTCGGTGCCGCTCAGGTTCAAAAGTCGTTGAATCGCGACCGTCAAGAGCTTGATTTGACGCGCATGGAGCCGCTTAATAATGCGCCGCCGTTGCTGGCGTTCACGACGGTGGCGTTGGGCGGTTTTCGCGGATTGATTTCCAATTTTCTCTGGATTCGAGCCACTGATTTACAGCAGGAGGACAAGTTTTTTGAGATGGTGCAACTGTCCGACTGGATCACGGATTTGGAGCCGCATTTCGCACAGGTCTGGTCGTATGAAGCCTGGAACATGGCTTGGAATATCTCGGTCAAGTTCAAGGATTTTGCCGACCGCTGGCGCTGGGTGCAGCGAGGTATGGAATTGTTGCGTGACGATGGCCTGCGTTATAATCCCGATAATACACTTCTTTACCAGCAGTTGAGCTGGATCTTTCAAAGCAAAATGGGGCAAAACCTCGACGACGCAAATCAGTATTATAAGAGACAATGGGCCGATGAGATGATGCCGTTCTTCGGCCCAAACGGAACGAATTTCGACGAGTTGATTCACCCGCAAACAGCCGAGGCAAAAGCACGTGCCAATTTACTTCGCGAAAAATATAAAATCGATCCGGTGTTCGCGAAAAAAGTGGACGAGAAATGGGGCCCGCTCGACTGGCGGTTGCCTGAAGCGCATGCGATTTACTGGGCCGCGCTCGGTTTGGAAAAGGCGAAAGAAAATCCGGCAAAAGTGAGGCAGTCCGAATTGACCATACTTCGCCGCTCCATTTATCAATCCATGCTTCAAGCGTTTCGCCAGGGGCGGCTCGTCGTCAATCCGTTTGATAAAACATATGACCTTTATCCGGATCTCGACCTTGTTTCCAAACTCTTCGACACCTACGAAACAATGTATGCCGAAGAACCCAATCCCGGCCAGAAGGACGGCATTCGAACGGCTCAAAGGAATTTCCTGGTCATCGCCGTTTATTTTCTCTACGAAAACAATCGCGTCGCCGAAGCGGCAAAATGGTATCGTTATCTCGCCCGGGAATATCCCGACAAGCCTTTGATTATCGGCAATCTCAATTCCATGCCGTCACAAATGACCCTCGACGAATTTGTCATTGCCCTTGTGCAGGAAGACGTCGGCAGCAAAACACCAGCGCAGGATCGCACAACATCAGCTGTCCAGGGATTGCTCACACGTGCATATTATGAATTGGCCATCGGAGAAGACGACCGCTACGCCGGGTTCAAGTTGCTCGCCGGCAAAATTTACGAGCATTATCAAACAGCAACCTCCTCCTATCAGGGAGGGCAACAACGCGTTGGACTGCCGCCATTTGCCGACATCAATCGCACTGTGCTGAATCGATTGCTCGATCCAAAACAAGGAATGCCCTTCGCCATGCGCGCCGTGATTCGCACTCGTCTCGGTTTGCCGGCGGAAACCAACGTACCGTCTGCCGCACCCATTTCGACCAACACGCCTGCACCGGTCGTTTTAACCGGCACAAACAGCACGACCTCCGCGGGCGAATAATTTCCGACACCGTTCATCCGGTGGGACGGGCATCCTCGCGAGCCGGTTCACGGGATTGCTACAAGCAGCTGTGTTGCGTAATTTGACCCGTCTGTGAACAAGAAAAAATCCAATGACCGCCCGCTCCGCGTCGGCATCATTTCACTCGGCTGCGCCAAAAATCTCGTGGACGCTGAAATCATGCTCGGTGCGCTGCTCAAAGACGGCATCGAGATCACCAACGACGACGCGCAAGCTGACGCCGTCATTATCAACACCTGCTCGTTCATTGATTCCGCGCAGGAGGAAAGCGTGGACACGATTCTCGAATTTGCTGAAGTCCGCGCAGCAAAAAATCGCAGCCAGAGCCTCATCGTTTCCGGCTGCCTGTCGCAGCGTTTCCGCGATGAATTACCCAAACTGCTGCCCGAAGTGGACGCCTTCATGGGCATTGACCAGGTCGCGCAAGTCTCGGAAATCGTCAGACAAGCCATTGCCCGGCGCGCGGAAAAACTTTCCACAGCCTCCAAGTCCAAAGCCCAAAGCCAAAAGCCCAAAATTGTCAAGCGGTTGGCGCAACTGAACAAAAGTCGTATTCCCGCCAAACTCAAAATTCAAAATTCAAAACTTAAAACTGATTTTGCTCCACTTTTGGACGTAAGCGCACGTCCGACCTTCATCCCTGACTTCGCCACACCACGCTTCCGTTTGACACCGCGTCATTTTGCTTACGTCAAAATTGCCGAGGGCTGCAATCATCCGTGCAGTTTTTGCATCATTCCGCGGATGCGCGGTTCGCACCGTAGCCGCCAGCAGGCAGACATCGTAGCCGAAACGAAGGCGCTGATTGCCGATGGCGTGAAGGAAATTAATTTAATTTCGCAGGACTCGACTTACTACGGCCTTGATTTGCGCCCGAAGTCTTTGCAGACGGCCACCGGCCGCGCGGTTTCATCGCCGGAAAAATTCTCGGCGGTGATCCAGTCGCTTCCGGCCCATTCCACAACGATTTGCTCGCTGCTGCGCGAATTAAACTCCCTCAAAGGCGATTTCTGGATTCGCCTGCTTTACACACATCCGGCGCATTGGACGGACGAACTTATCCAGACTCTTGCCGAATGCCCGAAAGTGGCGCGCTACGTGGACATTCCTATCCAGCACATCCACGAAAACATGCTCCAGCGAATGCGGCGCGAAACCTCGCAGCAATACATCGTTGACCTCATCAAACGCATCCGCGCGGGCGTGCCGGGCATTACGCTGCGGACGACTTTCATCGTCGGCTTTCCGGGTGAAACCGGGGCGAGTTTCAACGCGCTGCTCGATTTTATCCACGAAACAAAATTCGAACGGCTCGGCGTATTCACTTATTCGCAGGAAGACGGCACGCTTGCGGGCAAAATGGCCGGGCAAATCCCCGATAAAATCAAAAAACGCCGGCGCGAACTCGCCATGGCAGCGCAGCACAAAATCGCCCGACAAATTTCGGCATCCTTCGTTGGCCGCGAAATCAAAGTACTCGTCGAAGGCAAAGCCAATGACGACCAACTCCGTCAAGCCAATGTATTCTCTTGGGAGCATGGTTTGATTCGTGAGTTTAAAACTCAAAACTCAAAACTCAAAACTCAAAATTATTTCGTTGGACGAGGAGAAGCCGACGCGCCGGACATTGACGGACGGGTTTACGTGCGTGGCAAACTGCCGGTGGGCGAATTCGCCCGGGTCAAAATCGTCGGTCACACGGACTACGATTTGATTGCTGAACAAGCTTAATTGTTCTACAAAGGCCACGGATGGCCACGCTCGTTTTTGACATCGAGACCTCCGCGCTGCCGCTGGAGAATTTTGACGAGGCGCAGCAGGAATACCTTTTCCGCGAGACGGAGAAAATCGCCGATGCCATCGCCAAACAGGCCAAGCGCGAAGAAATCACCAAGTTCATGAGTCTGTGGCCGTTCACGTCGCAGGTTGTTTGCATCGCCATGCTCAACGCCGAGACGCAGCACGGCCAGACCTTGTTCGTCGCGGAAGATTTTGAGGAAGTCGAAGAAGAAAACGCCGCAGTAAAATTCATTCCGTGCGCGGACGAAATGGAATTGCTCGCGCAATTTTGGGACGCGGCCAAGCATTATGACAACATCGTCACCTTCAACGGGCGCGGCTTCGATGTGCCGTTCATTTATCTACGCTCGGCGTTGTTGAATGTGCCGATCTCGAAAAAGAACTGGCTCGGCTACCGTTTTGCCACCGAGCCACATTGCGACCTCGCGGAGCAATTCACATTTTACAACGTGAGCGGTCGCGATGGCGCGGCGCGGCGGTTCAATCTGGACTTTTACTGCAAGGCGTTCGGCATCGAATCGCCCAAAAGCCACGGTGTCACCGGCACAGATGTAAGCGCGCTGCTGGCCGAAAAGAAATTCCGCGAGATTGCCGAATACTGCCTGCGCGACGTCCGTGCCACGGTGGAGCTTTACAAAATCTGGAAGGAAAGGCTGGCGGGAATCAAGTAAATGCAGAATGTAGAATGCAGAATGCAGAATGAAAACAGCGGAATGCTCATTTGCTTCGCGCTGAAAGAAGAAGCCGCGCCGTTTCAGAGAATGGCGGCGGGCAAGGCGGCCACGACGCAAGCCGCTTCAGTTCTCATCACCGGCATCGGGCGCAAAAACACAGAAAAATCCGTTCGCGAGTTTCTTGCTACGAACTCACCAAAGCTCGTTCTGACCTGCGGTTTCGCCGGCGGATTGAATCCGGATTTGAAACTTGGCGAAGTCGTTTTTGAACTGACAGATCGGAGGGGCGAGTTACACGAGCCCCAAACTGAAAATAAAATCAGGGATTCGCAGAGCTCGTCCCTCCGAGAGAAACTTTTGGCTGCCGGCGCAAAACTGGCGAAGTTTTTTTGCGCTGACCGGGTTGCGACAACAACCGCAGAAAAGAAAAAATTGCGCGCTGAAACCAGCGCGGACGCGGTCGAGATGGAATCGGAAGCGATTCACGCCGTCTGCCGTGAGCGCGGCATTCCCTGCGCGACAGTTCGCGTGATTTCAGACACCGCCAACGAAGATTTGCCGCTGGATTTCAACCAGCTTTCCAAGCCGGACATGAGCTTGGATTACGGCAAGCTGTTTTGGGCAGTGGCAAAATCACCGGGGAAAATCGGCGGGTTGTTGCGACTACAGAAACAGACCAAATTCGCCGCCGGAAAACTCGCCGCCGTTCTGGAGAAAATTACTTTCCCGTGAAAAGGTAGGGCTGGCTCTCCGAGCCAGCCGCGGCGCGTTCGGAGAACGCGCCCTACCAAATTATTTTGCCGGGGTTGTGGTAAAAGTTACTTTTCAATAGCCGCCGATTGCACAGGGGCTTCAGGTGTCTGCGGTTTGGATTTTGCCTTTTCGCTGTAACTGACCAGCGCCGCGCCGATGACGATGAGCGCCACGCCCACCCAACGCACCGCGGTAATTTCCTCCTTCAAAATGAATTTCGCCGCGAGCGCGGTGATGACAAAGCCCAATGCCGTCAACGGCCAGATAAGGCTTACGTCGCGTTGGGAAAGCAAATAAAGCAGCGCGCCAAAAAATGCGGCTTCCAGCGCGACGCCGAGGAGGATGCTGCCGTTTGTCGCGCCTTTGGCGATGATGCGGCTGATTTCGCGTGTGCTGATGGTTTGCACTTCGCCGATTTGCTTCAACCCCTTGCTCAAAAACACGACGCCAACGGCCTCCACGCACAGCGCAAAAATCAAAATGACGAGAATTTTTGTCATGCTACAAATCCTGATAACGAATCAGTTCAATCCCGAGTTTTTTCACCAATTCCTTCACGCGCGGGCTGACGAGCGCGTCGAACTCGTGCTTAAATTCGTCCAGCGACGGATGCGAGTAAAGCTCCGAATCACCCGGCGGCAACTCCGGCAGGAGTTTTAAAATGTATTCCTCGTCCACGCGATGATTTTGCAGGAGACCAAAGGTGATTTGCGCATGGTGGATGTCTTTCCGCCGCAACTGGTTGCGCGCGTATTTGGACAACAGTCCGAAAATCACCGCGTGCGAGGCGCGATAAAACCAATGTCCACGCGCCATGTGCGCGCTTCGCCGGAGACAGTCGCGCGTAAGCCGGATGCGCCGGATGCCGAGTTGCGTGGCATCCTCCATCAAAATGCGGAAAATGGCCGGATGCAGATGCAAATGCAAATGGCCGTTGACGTGATCGAGTGAAAGGCCGGTCGCGTGGAACTTCGCAAATTGCGCGTGAATTTCAGCACGCAATGGTTCGCACAGGCTGCGGTTGAAAAAATAGCGGAAGCCGACGGCAACGGGTTTGTCGCTGAATTCGCCGCGCGCATTAACGAGACCGGGAATTTTTTCCGGCAGCAAGACAGAGCGCCCACACAGCAACGAGAGGTGCAACCCGACGCCGAGTTTTGGATTTTCGCGCGCGAGCGCAACAGCTTCATCGAAGCCCGGCTCGTTCACCATCAAACTGGCGGTCGTCAAAATGCCTTCACGATGCGCACGGATGACGGCCTGATTGATTGAATGCGAACGGCCAAAGTCATCCGCATTGACAATGAGACGGCATCCGGATTTCGGATTTCGGATTTCGGATTTCGGATTTGGAGAAACCGGTGACATGGCCTGAAATGTGGCGCAAAATTCCTTATGGCATTCCGTAGTTTGGAGTCACCGCGCCGGAGGCGAGACGGAGCCAGGTCCGAAGAACCAGCAAGGTTTTCTGAACTTTGTTCAGATGGGTGGGCTCCGGGCCAAAAACGTTGAATTGTTTCGCTTCGAGCTTTTTCAGCAACTTCCAGTAAACCGCGCCCATCAATTCGGCGGCGACCATCGCACGACGGTCTTCGGCTGGCAAAGTTTGCTGCGCGAGCCGATAAAAAGTCCTGGCGCGACCGGCGATGCTGGCAGCCAATTGTGAAAAACGTTCCGAGTATTCGTGCCGCAAAATCTCGTCGGGTGCGACGCCAAATTTTCCCAACTCGGCGAGCGGCAAATAAATCCGCCCGCGTTCGGCATCGGTGCGCACGTCGCGCAAGATGTTCGTGAGTTGCAGCGCTTTGCCGAGATAAACCGCATAGTTGCGGCACGCGGGATTTTTGTAACCGAAAACTTCAATGCTCAAAAGCCCGACGACTGACGCAACGCGGTAGCAATAAAGTTCAAGTTGCTCGAAATTTTCGTAACGTTTGACGCTGAAGTCCATCTCGCAGCCCTTGAGCAATTCATCGAACAGGGTAAACGGCAGGCGATATTCGCGGATGACCGGTTGAAGTTCCCGGTTCACTGTAAATTGCGGAACCTCACCGGCACACGCATGGCGAATGTCAGCGCGCCATGAGGCGAGTTGTTCAAGACGCTTTTCAGCGGGCGCGGATTCGTTATCAGCCACATCGTCCACTTCGCGGCAAAAGGCGTAGAGCGCGGACATGGCATCGCGTTTGACGCGCGGGAGCAGCAGGAAGGCAAGCGCGAGATTTGAAGCGCTTTTGCGGGTAATTGCGCGGCTCTGGTGCATCACGGTTGAGATGTCGGCTGCGGTTGACCGGAAAGCTTCTCACCGTGCCGCATCGGCGGCAAGCCGCCGACTTGCGCAAGCGTTGGATTGAGCTGACGGCGGTTTTTATGCCGACGCCACGGCCTTTTGCGAAAAAAAACGACCCAGACCAACGCCGCAACCGCAACCAAAATGATTGCGTCGACAACGATTAAAAAAACCGTCCATGCTGGCAATAGGTTATTCATCACGCCGGACAAATTCAGGTTTCAGATTTTTTTCCGCCAGTGGCGACAGGCAATTCGTTTGCCGTGCCGTCAGCCGCGTTCATGTTCAGCCGCTGCATTCGGTAACGGAGCGAATGACGGGTGAGTTTAAGCCGTTCGGCAGCGCGCGTCAGGTTGGAATCATTTTGTTCCAAAGCACTCGTGAGCAACTCGCGCTCGATTCGCGCGAGTGCGTCGTTGAGCGATTCATCAGGAATCAGTCGAATCGGCGGGGCTTTTTGCAAATGTCCTTCAATCTGAAAATCCGGCAGGCTGAATGGTTGAATGTCGCGCGTCGTTTCCAAAATCAGGGCGCGCTCGATGGCGTTGCGCAACTCGCGCACGTTTCCGGGCCAGCGATGCGCAAGCAGTTTTTGCCGCGCGGCGGGTGTGATACTGTTTACGTTCTTGTTCATTGCGGCGCGAAACATCCTTAAAAAATGTTCCGCCAGCAGCAAAATGTCCCCGCCGCGCTCGCGCAGTGGCGGCAGGCGGAGTTGTATGACGTTCAGCCGGTGAAACAAATCTTCGCGGAACTGTTCCGTCGCGATGCTTTGTGTGATGTCACGGTTGGTTGCGGCAATGAGACGCACGTTGACCCGCAATTCCTGCGTGCCACCGACGCGAGTGAACGTGCCATCCTCCAAAAAACGGAGTAATTTGGCTTGAAGCGGCTTGCTCATGTCGACGATTTCATCAAGAAAAATTGTGCCGCCGTCGGCTTCTTCGACACGACCGGGCTTTTGCATGAGCGCCCCCGTGAAAGCGCCTTTTTCATGGCCGAACAATTCGCTTTCGAGCAGTGTTTCGGGAATGGCGGCGCAATTGATGCGAACGTAACGCGCCCCGCGCCGCCGGCTCAGACTGTGCAGCGCGCCAGCGACAAGTTCCTTGCCCGTGCCACTTTCGCCGAGGATGAGCACGCGCGCATCAGTTTGCGCAACAGTTTGAATCAACCGACGCAGTTCGCGCATTTTGGTTGATTCGCCGATGATTTGGTCGAGGCTGAAAATTTCACTTGTACGGGAGCGCAGCGCAGCATTTTCGCGCAAGAGTTGATACCGCTCGGCACAGCGCGCGACGGCGTGGAGCAGTTCTTCGGGCGCGAACGGTTTGGAAAGATAATCAATCGCGCCGGCTTTGATGGCCTCGACGGCAAGTTTGGGCGTGGCATAAGCCGTAAGCATGAGCACCGGCAATTCAGGCCATTGATTGCGAACCTTGGCGAGGAAGTCGTAGCCGCTCATGCCCCCGAGGCGCGCGTCAGTGATGACCATGAAAAATTCCCCGCGCGCAAGCAAAATCAACCCTTCCTCGGCGGATTCGACAGCTCGCGCGACGTAGCCGTCGTCCTTGAGCACCGTCTGCAACGACAAGCGCATGTTCTTTTCGTCATCCACGACGAGCACGGATGGTAATGGCACGCTCACCTGGCAGGTTTCATGAATGTTTTCACCGGAAAGATTAAAGTGAACAGTGCACCTTTTCCAAGCCCGGATTCGACCCGGACAACGCCACCATAAAGTTCGGCGTTATGTCTGACAATGGCAAGGCCAAGGCCGGTCCCGCCCTTCTTCGTTGTGTAGTAAGCTTCGAAAACACGCTTGATTTTGTCCGGCGGGATGCCGGGGCCATCGTCGCGCACGGAAATTTCGATCAATTTATTGCGGCGGCAATCCGCACTTACAAAAACATTCCCCTTTTCACCAAGAGCTTCCCGGGCGTTTTTCAGCAGGTTCACAAAGATTTCAGACAGATGCCGTTGCTGCATGAGCAACGGCGGAAAAGTGCGGCCGTATTCACGGTGAACGCAGATGCTCGTCGACACAGCAGAAGGAAAAACCTGCGCGATGGCGCGGTCAAGTTCCTGGATTACGTTGAGCCTCTCGACATGACCTTCGGTCAATTGGGCGTAGCCCATGACTTGCGTGATAATCTGGTCGGCGCGCGAAACTTCCTCCTGAATAATCCCGATTTGTTGCGCGACATCGGTTTTACCATCGTTCAATGTGCGTTGCAGCGAGAAGACAGCGTTATTGATGATGGCCAAGGGGTTTTTGATTTGATGGGCGAATTCAGCCGCAAGCCGGCCGGCGGAATGCAATTGCCCTGCGCGCACGTCAAATTCTTCGGCCTCCTCGGCGGCAAGTCGTTGCCGCTCGAGTAACACCTGCGCGCCGTAACAACAAATCGCCGTCAGCCACAAGACGACCAGCCGCAACACAAACGGCTGTCCCCAATCTTCACGCGGCGGCAAATCCATTGAGCGCAGCGTGATGTCATCAAGACCGCTCACAATGGAAACATCCAACACGCCTACCAGGACGTAGCAAAGACTGATGGTGAAATTCAGAATGAGTTGCGAAACGCCGGACGGGATGCTTATCGCATTACGAACGATCAGGCCCACAAACAACCAGAATAAAATGCTGTCAAGGCCGCCGGTCAACAGCGCCATCCCCGTGATGAAAAGCCCATCCACCAAACTGCTTGTGACCACCGTCCATTGCACAATTGCCAGTGGCAGCCGCATCGTGTTCAGCAACAACGCGGCAAATACCGCGTTGGCCAGCACATAAAACCAGAAAATGTATTGAACAGTTTCAACAGCGATGTCCAACGTGCTCAATGTCAGGTTGAGCCACGGCGTGGAAACAAATGAATAGAAAATAATTGCTATCGCAATAGCCTTGAGCGGCAACATGAGGTCACACTCCGTGATTTCGATGCGGCGGAGCAAACGCGGCGGGTCAGGCGCGGGAATTTCCATCAACGTCAACAGCCGCTTTAGCCACTGCCAATGGCTTTGTTTCATAACTCGCTGGGAATGAAAAATTTTAGCGCAACAAACTCAACGCGCGTTCGGCAATCGCCTCCACCGGCCACAAACGGCCAATGCCTTCATAACCACATGAAAGCATCCCTTTGTCCGGCCCGATGAATTCCGCACCGCGCGCTTTGAGTGTCGCTACATTTTCCTGTGTGGCCGGGTGCAGCCACATTTTGCCGTTCATCGCCGGCGCGATTAAAATTTTCGCCTTTGGATTCAACGCCAGCGCGATGCAACTCAACGCGCTGTCCGCAATGCCGTGCGCCATTTTCGCAATGATGTTCGCCGTCGCGGGCGCAATCAATAAAAGGTTTACCTCGTCCGCGAGATGGACATGCGTCGGTTTCCAATCTTCCTCCTCATCGTAAAGGCCGGTCACGACCGGATTGCGCGTGAGCACTTTGAACGGCAGTGGTGTGATGAACCGTTGTGCATCGGCGGTCATCACCACGTGCACATTACATTTCTGCTTCGTCAACAGACTCGCCAAGTCCGCCGCCTTGTGCGCGGCGATGGAGCCTGTCACGCCCAAAATAATGTTCCGCGAAATGCTCATGTTCTGAATTTTAATTAAAAATTTCCAATTTCAAAATCCGGGTGCCGCCGTTCGGGCTGTGCGCAATTTCTCCGCTTCGACAATTGCCAGCATTCGCCTCAAATCTCCCTGAATTGTCGAGCTGATCAAAAGGTAATCGAAATTCTGCCACTGCGCGATTTCCCGGCGCGCGACGCTGAGACGTTTTTGAATTTCTTCAGGCGTATCGGCACCGCGCTTTTTCAAGCGTTCTTCAAGCACAGTAACCGACGACGGCGCCAGAAACACCGTCACCAACGCGCGTCTCAATTCCGGCTCCGTTTGCGCCCGTTCACGAATGGTTGTAGCGCCCTGCACATCCACGTTCAGCAAAACATCCCGGCCCGCGCACAAACGGCCGAGCACCTCCGACTTCAACGTGCCGTAGCTCCGGCCAAAGACCGTCGCGTGTTCCAAAAAATCCCCGGCCTGAACACGCCTCTGAAACTCTGCTGCATCCAAAAAATAGTAATCCACGCCGTCCTTTTCGCCCGGACGCGGCGGGCGTGTCGTGCAGGTGACCGCGCGCATCATGTCCGGACGCGCCGCGAGCAATTGCCGGCACAGCGTCGTTTTGCCGCCGCCGGACGGAGCGGAAATCAAAATCAAAAGCGGCGCGAAATTTTTTTGGGCCGCCAGCTTTGGACTTTTGACGCTTGCTCGCGATTTATCGGAGTTGGACTTTGGATTCTTCATCATTCCACATTCTGCGCCTGCTCGCGGAATCTTTCCAATTCCGTCTTCAGCGTCACCACTTCGCGCGAGATGAGCGCGTCGTTTGCCTTCGAGCCGATGGTGTTGACTTCGCGGTTCATCTCCTGTGCCAGAAAGTCCAGAGTGCGCCCGACCGGTTCTCTCGATTTCCGGCAATCTTCGAACTGTTGAAAATGACTTTGCAGCCGCGTCAATTCCTCCGAAATATCCGAACGGTCGGCGAACAAAACAACTTCCCTTGAGAGCCGCTCGTCATCCGGCGCGATGGATTCCAACCCGGCGCTTTTGATGCGCCCGACAAGTTGGTGGCGATAATTTTCCGCCGTTTGCGGCGCGTGTTTTTGGATTTGTCCGACACATTTTCGCATGACGCCAACGCGCGCGGCCAAATCCTGCGCCAGATGCGCGCCCTCACGCTCACGCATTTTCACCAGTGCGGTCAACGCCTGCTTCAAGGCCTTCTCCACAATCGGCCAGACGATTTCGGCCTCGGCCAATTCCTCATCCGTCTGAAAAACTCCCGGCGCGCGGACGATTTGATCCAGTGTCACTTCGCCGGATAGTTTTAATTGTTTTGCCAGCCGGTTGAGCTCCGCCGCGTAAGCTTTGGCGAGCGGCAAATTGATGTGCATTCGCGCAGACAACTTGCCTTCGGCGGCGTGAATGGAAATCCGCGCCGTCACGCGCCCGCGCGCGACCCGGCTATTGATCGCGTCGCGGATTTGCGCTTCGAGCATTTCCAACTCTCGCGGCAGATTCACGGAAATTTCCGACTGGCGGCGATTCACCGCGCCCAGCTCGACGGTGATTTTGAAACCATCCTGCGCGCTCTCGCCGCGCCCATAACCCGTCATGGATTTCATCCAGGTAAGTATGCGAAAATTCCACGCCGCAGGCGAACAAATTTTAGAACAGCAGTTTTTGGCAGGGACGCCGTGCTCGACCGGCTCGCCCAGACCGCACCGCAAATCAAAAAGAATTTGCTCGAAGCGTGCGCCTGCGTCGCCGACACGCTTGACCGCCCAAGGCCGCCTTTTGTGCCGACGGAATGATTCTGCTCGCCAACTTTTCGCGGCATGGCTAGAAACATCGCCATGCATCTCACCCGCCGCCAATTTCTCCAGGCCGCTGGCGCAGCCGGACTCGCGTTCGCCGCGTCGCCCTCGCTCGCATTTGGCAAATCCGGTTTGCGCATTGACCGCCGCGCACTCGTGCAGCGGCACAATCCCATCGTCACCAGGTTTGATCCGTTTTCCGCGCTGTCCGTCGGCAACGGCGAATTTGCCTTCACCGCCGACGTGACCGGGCTGCAAACTTTCACCGCCGCCTGCGAAAAGGATTTTCCGCTCTGCACCATGGCTCATTGGGCCTGGCACACGACGCCCGCGCCCGGCTTGCGCCGCGAGGATTTCCGGTTCAAGGAATACGACGCGTTTGGCCGCAAGGTCGGCTACGCGACAAGCAAAACCGGGCAGGAGGAACTGTTCAACTGGCTGCGCGAAAATCCCCACGGTCTGCACCTTGGCCGCGTCGCGTTCGAGTTGAAAAAATCCGACGGCTCACCCGCCGCGCCCGATGATTTGAAAAATGTCCACCAGACACTTGACCTCTGGATCGGCGTGCTCGACAGCCAGTTTGAATTGGAAGGCCGACCCGTGCGCGTGTTGACCTGCGCGCATCCCGAACTCGACGCCATCGCCATGCGCGTCGAATCGCCGCTGCTCGCCACCGGGCAGCTTCAAGTTTTGCTCGCGTTTCCTTACGGTTCGCCGAAGGAAGCCACCGCCGACTGGACAAAACCGGAGCGGCATGTAACCAAACTGGTTCGTCGCGGTGAATGTCATGCCGACTTCGAACGGAAGTTGGACAACGACGTTTATTCCGCCAGCGTCGAATGGTCAAAGCCCGGCGCGCTCGCGCAAAAATCCACGCACGAGTTTTTGCTGCGCGGAGAAAAGGCGGAATTGGAATTCACCTGCGCCTTCGCGCCAAAAGCGTTGCCGGAAAAACTGCCGGGCTTCGCCCGCACGCAATCCGCCAGCGCGGCGCACTGGGAAAATTTCTGGAACGACGGCGGCGCGATCGACTTGAGCGGCAGCATGGATTCGCAGGCGCAAGAATTGGAGCGGCGCATCGTGCTCTCGCTTTACAACACCGCCTTGCACTGCGCCGGGTCGTTGCCGTCGGCGGAGACCGGGCTGCTTTACAATTCGTGGTATGGCAAGTTCCACCTCGAAATGCACTGGTGGCACAGTGTGCATTTCACGGCGTGGAATCGCTTCGCGCTGTTTGAAAAAAGCCTGGGGATTTACGAGCGCATCTTGCCGCTGGCGAGAGAAACCGCGAAACGCCAGGGCTATCGCGGCGCGCGCTGGCCCAAGATGATTGGCCCGGACGGCCATGATTCGCCGTCGCCCGTCGGTCCGCTGCTCATCTGGCAGCAACCGCACCCGATTTATTACGCCGAACTTTGCTATCGCCAGCGCCCGGCGAAAAAGACCCTGGAGCGCTGGCGCGAAATCGTTTTTGAGTCGGCGGAATTCATGGCGTCGTTCGCCCACTTCGATGAGCAACGAAAACAATTCGTCCTCGGCCCGCCATTGAAAACTGTTTCGGAAAACACCGACCTGCTCACGGCCATCAACCCAACATTCGAGCTGGCCTACTGGCGGTTCGGTTTGCGCGCGGCGCAGACGTGGCGCGAACGCCTCGGCCTCGCGCGCGAGCCGCGTTGGGATTTGGTTCTGAAAAATCTTTCGCCACTGCCCGAACAGGATGGCCTTTACCTGATGCAGGAAAACATGCCGGACACTTTCACCAAATGGAATTGGGAGCACCCCGCGCTCGTCGGCGCGCTGGGCATGCAGCCCGGTGACGGCGTGGATGCGGCCACGATGCAGCGCACTGTGCGGCGCGTGATGGAAATCTGGCAATGGGATCGCGCGTGGGGCTGGGATTTTCCGATGACAGCAATGGCCGCCGCGCGTGCGGGTGAACCGGAACTCGCCGTGAAAGCGTTGCTGATTGACTCGGTAAAAAACCAGTATCATCCGAACGGCCACAATTATCAGCGCGAGAAACTCACGGCATATTTGCCCGGCAACGGCGGATTGCTCGCCGCCACGGCGATGATGGCCGCCGGCTGGACAGATGGCCCGCAGACGTCTGCACCCGGTTTTCCCAGCGACGGCAAATGGTCGGTGCGGCACGAAGGATTGCAGCGGTGGATGTGAACGCGAGTCAGTGCGATCGCATCGAAGCGCAGCGCCATTCAGCTTTTCATGCGCAGGAATTTCGGCGCTTCACGAACAGATTTTGGTAGGGACGGCTCGCCGAGCCGTCCGTCGAGACCATAGCAACTGTGGACATCTCGGCGAGATGTCCCTACCTGCGAAGGCTTTTCAGGGCATCTTGAAAATCCTCCGATAACGGCGCTTCAAAACTCATTTGCTTTCCCGTGCGCGGATGAACAAATGACAGCTTGCGCGCGTGCAGCATCACGCGCGGCGCAGCGTAACTCGTCAATCCCTTGAGTCGTGCATTTTGGCGCGCGCCGTAAGTTTCGTCGCCCACGAGCGGATGGCCGAGAAATTGGAAATGCACACGAATCTGATGCGTGCGGCCCGTGTGCAACTGCGCCTCGACGAATGTTGCCGCACGCAATCGTTCGAGCACACGATAGCTCGTGTGTGCCGCGCGGCCGGAATTATCTTCGCGCACAGCCATGCGTTTGCGATGTGCTGGATGTCGCGCAATCGCAGCGTGGATTTCTCCGGATTCGCGCGCCAGTTCGCCGCACACAATCGCATTGTAAATTTTACCGACCTTTCTCCCGGTGAATTGCGCGGAGAGCGCGAGGTGTGTTTCATCGTTTTTGGCAATGACGAGGCAACCGCTGGTTTCCTTGTCGAGCCGGTGAACAATGCCGGGCCGCGCCACGCCGCCGATGCCGCTCAACGAACTCTTGCAATGATGCAGCAGCGCATTGACGAGCGTGTGTTCCTCGTGTCCGGCGGCGGGATGCACGACGAGTCCGGCGGGCTTGTTCAGCACGAGCAATGATTTGTCCTCGAACAGAATGTCGAGTGGAATTTTTTCCGGCTGCGCTTCGGCGGGCTTTGTTTCCGGCCAATGAATTTCAATTTGTTCGCCGGCGCGCGGCGCGCGTGTGGGCTTGACCGTCCGGCCGTTGACGCGAACGTGGCCTTGTTCAATCAATCGTTTCAGCGTCACTCGTGAGGCAGAGGGAAATTTCCGGCGCAGAAACGCGTCGAGCCGTCCGTCCGGGAGCGATTTTTCGACAATGAAAATTTCCGTGCGCGCGGCCATGACGCATTAACTGGACGCGGGTTTTGGCGCGTGTTCAGTTTTCCAGGTGATGAGAAAAATCAGCCCTATACCGGTGCAGATGGCGCTATCGGCAACATTGAAGGCGGGAAAACCGATTTCACCGCCGCCGCGTCGTTGCAGATAAAAATAAAGAAAATCCACGACCGCGTGGCGGCCGGGCAGCAGGCGGTCGGTCAGATTACCGGCGATGCCGCCGAAAATCAGGCCAAAGGCGATCTGGCCGGGCAACGTGTGCGAATCGAAGTGATGCCGCGTGAGGAACAGCGCGACGAGCGCCAGCAACGCGACGAGGGCCAGAGCATTGTTGTTGTCACGAAAGAGACTCCACGCCGCCCCGGTATTGCCCCAGTGAACGAACTTAAAAAAACCGTCAACGATGATTTTTTCGTCACCCGGTCCGAGAGCGCGCAGCACCAGCCATTTGGTGAATTGGTCGAGTGCGAAGACGACCAGCGCGATAATGGCGATGCGACGGTTCGAGATTTGAAAAATGGATTTGGCCGGGGCCATGACAAATTCCAACTGCCTATTTAAGCGCGCGCCGCTCAAAAGACAATGCGATTTCGCCGCGCTTGAAATTCACCATGTCAAGCGACTACGATGCCGCATGGCATTGGCGCGCATCTTGGTGGATGGCTACAGCCTGTTGCACAACTGGCCGGAACTCGCTCCGGACCAACCGCGTCATTCCGCCCGCGCGCGCGACGAATTGGTTCACGTCCTGACGCGCTATCACGACACGACGGGCGAGCCGATCACGGTCTTTTTCGACGGTGCAGGCGCACCCGGCGGTGTCCTGGAAAATGAACCGACCGGCGCGATTGAAGTTTTATTTTCGCGCGCGGGACAAACCGCCGATCAAATGATTGAACGCGCGGCGCATCGGTTTCAAAACTATGGCGAAGTCCTCGTGGTCACGGACGACAACGCCGAGCGCGACACGGTGACGGGCATGGGCGCCGCCGTGGCGAGCTGCGTAAATTTTATCCGCATGATTGACAATGCGCTGACGGAGTTGCAGGACGAATTGCGAAGCCGCAATCGCACGGAGCGGAATCGTTTTAATCGTTCACAAGAACACAAAAACCAATGATCAGACAGAGACATTCAAATCAGTTTGCCCGGCGCATGAGAATCATTGTTGCGCTGCTGGCCGGAATGTTTTTGGTTCCAGCAACGCAAGCCCAGACACCGGCGCGCGCAGTTGAAAGCCGCTACCTGCTCATTTTCGACACGTCGTCGGCGATGAAAAAGCGGCTGCCGGCAACGCAAGCAACGGTGAACCGGCTCTCTTTTTCGATGATGAATGGGCAATTGCAGCCGGATGACAGCATTGGGGTCTGGACCTTTGACAGTAAATTGCGTGCGGGGCAATTTCCGTTGCAACGCTGGTTGCCGGAAAACGCTGCAACCATCGCGTCCAACATCACCACGTTTGTCAAGCAGGAGCATTACTCGAAAAGCACCCGTTTCGATGCGATTATGCCGTTTCTCGATGGACTCGTGCGGGATTCTGACCGCCTGACCGTGCTGATTTTCTGCGATGGCAACGGAAAAATTCAAGGGACGCCGTTCGACGACGCAATCAATGCAAGTTTCACGCAAAACCAGCGCGCGTTTGGGGAAACGAAACAGACGCTCATCGTCGTCCTGCGAACGCAGTTTGGCCAATACGTCGGTTACACGATAAATTCCTCGGCAACAGGAGTGAATTTCCCTGAATTTCCACCCCTGCCTCAACCTCCCGCGCCGTCACCAACGGTTAAAACCAACCCGTCGCCGCCACCGCCGCCACCAGTTGTCGAAGCTCCGCCGCTCGTCATTGTTGGCACAAACGTTGGCACCAACCTGCTTCCTCCGACCAAATCAAGACCGGTGCTGACAAATCCACCACTGACCAATCCGCCGCTAACGAATCCGCCGCCGACAACAACGGAATCAAACCCGCCTCCTCCCGCAAAATCATTAAATCCAACGAATGCTGCCCTGACAAATACCGCTCCGCTCAAAATCGCAGAAACACAAACGAATGCGCCGGCAACGCCCACGGAAAACCACAAGTTGAGCGGCAACGGTGCGTTGACTATTGCCGTAATGTTCCTGGCCGCAGCGGGCGCATTAGTGGTTCTCATGCTGCACCGTTCGCGCAAGACCCATCAAGGCAGCATTATCACGCGCTCGATGAAGAAGGATTGAATTCTGCGCGTGACTTTTTTCTGCGCGTGTGGGAAATTTTCCGCCATGAAAGTGCAGAGCTGGATTTGCGTCATTGGCTTCGTCGCAGGAATTGCGACGGCATTGGCCGGCGTAACAAACACTAACATCCAAAACAACACACCCATGAGTAATGCTGTAAACACCCATGAAGTTGCGGTTATCAACACCACCGATGGCGAAATGGTCATTGAATTCTGGCCGGATATTGCGCCGAAAACCGTCGCCAATTTCAAGAAACTCGCTCGTGAAGGATTTTATGACGGCACATGTTTTCATCGCATCATCAAAGGCTTCATGATTCAGGGCGGCGACCCGCTTTCCAAAGACCCTAGCAAGGAATCCGAATGGGGCACAGGCGGACCGGGATACACCGTCAAAGCTGAATTCCATAACCGTCCGCATGAATTCGGCGTCATCTCCATGGCGCGCGGTTCGGACCCGAATTCCGCCGGCAGCCAGTTCTTCATTTGCGATGCCGCTCCCGACAATCCAGGTATGCAATATCTCAATGGCAAATACACCGCGTTTGGCAAATTGATTAAAGGCGATGGCACGCTGAGACAGATTGCCGACACACCTGTTGCTCCCAACGCTTCCGGCGAAATGAGCAAACCGCAAAAACGCGTTGACGTCATCAGCATCAAAATTGTCCCGCGCGATGCGGTGAAATGATTTTATGGTAGGGCCGCGCTGCTGCGCGGCCTTGATCGGGGCGGCGCGGCAACGCCGCCCTACCCGAGTTCATGGAAATCTCCGAACTCACCAAAGTTCTGGTCACACTCGGCTGTCCTGCGAAAAAATCCACCGAGATGGCCGCGCAACTGGACAAACGTGCCCGCCAACTCGCCGCACAGAAAGGCCGCTCTTGCGAAGAAGCCTTGCAGCACTTGCTGAATTTGATGAAGCAAGGCTGGGCAGCAGGTGGCAGGAGCAAGGAGTAAGGAGAAAGAAGCAAGTTGTCGGATTTCATTTTTCCTTGCTCCCTGCTTCCTGCTCCCTTCTCCTAATCGAATGATTCAGCCTTGGAAAAAAGTCCGCTCAAAGCTCATTGGCGATTTCCGCATTTTCAAGCTGCGCTCGGACGTGAAAATTTCGCCGCGCACCGGCAAGGAACACGATTTCTACGTCCTCGACAGCGTTAATTGGGTCAACGTCGTCGCCGTCACACCCGACCAACAACTGGTGATGGTTGAGCAATATCGCCACGGCTCGGACACCGTCGAACTTGAAATCCCCGGCGGCATGATGGACGCGGGCGAGACCGGCCCGGTGGCAACCGCCGTGCGCGAGTTGCGCGAGGAGACCGGCTACGAAGGTGAAAACGCGCGCCTGCTCGGGCGCATCCACGCAAACCCGGCGATTTTGAGCAACACCTGCTTCACCGTGCTGATTGAAAATTGCCGGCTCAAACACGCCGTTGAATTTGATCGCAGCGAGGATTTGGTCACACGGCTTGTGCCAGTCGCGGAAGTGCCGAAACTTGTGGCCGACGAAAAAATCAGCCACTCACTCGTCGTCGTCGCGCTGTATCACTTCGATTTGTGGCAAAGGGGATTAAAAACTGAATCGAAATAGTTCTGGACAAAATTAAATAGCAAAGTTCAGAATTTAATATCTTATGGACTTCATTTCTCAAACTGAGAATCAGTTTCATACATCACTTTGGGTTGTTGCTC
>JBEKON010000024.1:0-31841 GCA_049521735.1 Verrucomicrobiota bacterium | reverse complement strand
GTCAGTGTGCCGGTGACCACCGCGTAGTCATTGGACGGTGATACCGACGTGTTGATTTCGAAGAACAGGTTGCCCTTCAAGGTGAGACCGCCGCTGAGGGTAATCGTGCCGATGGAGGCGCCGGGGGCGAGAGTGCCGCCGGCATTGACGGTGACCGGGCCGTTGATGGTACCGGTGCCCGCGAGAGTCGCATTCAAGTTTACCGTGACGGCACTCGCCGCGTTGAGCGAGCCGTTGACCTGAAGTGTGCCGTCGGAGACGGTCGTCGATCCCGTGCAGGTCTCGGCGTTGTTCAAAGCCAGAACGCCGCCGCCGGTCTTGATAAACCCATAGCCCAAACCGCCATCACTGATAACGCCGGAGATTGTAGTCAAACCGGTATTGGTCACTTGGAGAATCCGGATGTTATTGATGCCCAAACTGTTGAGACCAGCAAGGTTGAACGCACCTGTAAACGTCAGGTTGTTCGTGCCACCGATGATCAACGTTAAATTGTCGGTTCTACTTGGAAATTGAATTAAATTCCCGATGGTACGGGCGCCGCCGAAGGCAAACACTTGGCCGTTGCCAGTCAAATCGCAAACTTCGGGAGCGATATACAACGGTCCGGTGCCAATCGGGCCGTTAGTAACGGTCCCTACGGTAGGAGAAGTATTAATGCCGAATCCAATGGCACCCGCGGAAGGAGTTGTGCCACCAGAATAGGTATTTGCGCCGTTGAGAATCGTAGTGCCGCCGCCCCGTTGGGTGAGCGCTCCGGTGCCGGAGATGACGCCGTTATAGGTTTGGGTGAAGCCGGACGCCTCATAGGGAGCCAGGGTGATCAAGGCATTACTAAGCACCAAGTTCCCATTATACGTTGTGTTGGTACCGTAAAACCGGACCCGCTCGTTGGCAGGGCTGTTGGCCGCGGGCGCCATAAATGTCAGTTTTGCGCCAGGGTTGCCCGAGAAATTGCCGCTGAAGTCTCCGGCGTAAGTTCCGGTGCCATCAATCTGAATGGTGAAGTTGGTGGCAATAACGAAATCGTTGGGGATGCTCGAGCTTGCGCTGCCAGCCACAGTAATTTCCATCAGGCCGCCCGCCAAGGCATTGGTCACCGGACCGGTGCCAAGACCACTGAGATTTTGGAGGATAAGAATGCCAGTGGCGTTGCTGATAACGGTGCCGCCGGTGTAGGTATTTGTATTGCCTATCGTTAAGTAACCGGTACCTGTGTAAAGCAAATTGCCCGGACCGGCGAAGCTGCCGCTGCTCGCGGATGAGAAGTTGTAAGCGTAACGACCGGTCACCGTAACGGAAGCAGCGCTAAGATACGGACCTGTCAATGTCACGGGTCCCCCGAACCCGACATCATTGAAAGTGACGGGGTCACCGAAATTGAATACCTGTGGGTTGCCGGTGGTGTCCTCCCAATTGACACTGTTATTCAAATCCCATGTGGGGCCACTATTTCCTGTATAGATTAAATTTGTTGCCGTCGTCAAGGCCAGCGAGTTGGTTACTGAATTCGTGCTGTAACAACCGCCTGCGCTGGAAACTGTGACATAGTAACCATTGGTGCCCGAAGCCACATCAGCCGGCCCCGCCGGGGAAATAACGAGCATGCTGCTGCTGGAACCGGAAATATTGCCGCCATCAAGAAGGTTCATGCCGTTCCGACACCATTGATAGGTCACGTTGGCACCGGTGGCTGATACAAGGAAGGCGCAGGAAGCACCGTTCGGGACGGTGACTGGCACTGGTTGTATTGTAATGGTTGGCGGGGGTGGCGGATCGGCCAAGGTGAACTGGCAGCTTTGCACAACACCGTCATTCAGATTGGTAAACCATACAGTAGCAGTATAATACCCTGACGGCAGAGAGTAGGCGTTGGAATTCAGAGTCACCGTCACATTGGTCGATCCGCTGGCCGCCAGTGTGCCGTTGGTGGGCGAGGCATCGAGCCAGCTTGAAGTGTTAGCAAGCGACCAGTCCAGTGAACTTGTCCATGTGTTGGTCAAAGAGAAAGTCCCGTTCGTTATGCTGAACGGCCCGCCAACACATCTCGTGGCATCAAAGCCCGCTGCCGGTGTAATTTGCAGGGCCTCGGTCAAGAGTAGATCCACAGAGAGCACCGCCGGCGGGCCACAGCACTCACCGTAAAACAACTGGAACGGCAAATCGCCAGACGGCCCGGAGTAGGTCGCCGTAGTGGTTTCCGCAGCCGTCACGCCGGGCGCACTCATCACAAAGTCGCACCCGATCTGCAAAGTAAAACCGTCATCGTGGACAACGCTAATGGTACTCCCATTCGTCACCGAAACGAACCCGGTGAGCAGCATCACACTATTGTCCAACCCATCAGCAGCATGGGATACTCCACTAACAACTGTAGCTCCGCTATTTGTGAGGAACCCACCGATCGTGTAATAGGTCGTTCCTTCTGAGTCGAAGTTGAGTGATCCGTTAGGAACCGTAAAAGTAACATCCGGTGGACTGGTTGGAATGTTGTCAAAAACAGCGTCGCTGGCGGCCATAAGTTGGTTCGTCCACAACTGGCCAACAATGACTCCAGACTGGGCGTAAGTCTCAACGGGCATGGCGGACAGCATTATTGCTCCCGCGACTGCAATCACTAGATGTATGTTTTTCATGGTCTTTCTCCTGCTTCCCTGAGGGAAGCAGAGACGGAACGACTTTGCCACCGCTTCGATTTGGCAACGACCTATGGAGTCGCTTCGGTCACACCATTCTGAATTCGCCGGAAACCGCACGCTTCAGTTCATCATAAGCGCATCTGGCCCGATGGTATCGGATTGTAAAGCCGAGCTTTTCTAAATGCAAGCCCAAAACCAAGCAACTGCGAGCATGCACCGCTGGAACTTGAGCCAGCGTGTCCCTACCAATTCCAGATAACGGTGGACTACGGCCAGGTCCAGGAGAAGGGGAATTTCAGCCGGTAAAACTGCACCGGACCGGAGGGCGTGACAAAGACTGATTGCGTTACATTGGTGCTGTTGAAGTTTGCATTGGTCGTCCAATTCCCCAGTACAAGATCCGTGCTGCCTAGCACGATGCCGTTCAGGCCAACCGGCATGTTCGCCACATCCAGCCGGTTGCTGCCATTGAGCACGGTGAGCTGGCTGATTTGCACCGGCGAGATGAGTTGTTGAGCGGTGTCGGCCATGATTTCATGAAGTTTCGCGGTCGGATCCATATAGTCCCAATAAATGAAATTGGTGCCAAAGCCATTGGTGGTAGCGGGCGGATATCCATAACTTTGTGCATCAAGGGCGTCAATGCTGTGTCCATTCGCGAGAGCATTGGTCAAACCATAGTAGGCGGCGTTCGTCAGCACGTTGTTCAGCAGGGTAAAAAAGTCCGGGGTATAGATTTTAAGACCGGGACACAAGACCCTTGCCTGACTGATGGTATTGGAAAATTTCGCATTATAATCAACGCACCCATTGTGCATGACCCCTGTTAAAGAACCGGCGTTAAAAGCCGGAATCTCGGAAATATCCACGGCATTCGGCAGAATCAGCGTGCGGACACCCTTGGCATACAGATTGGTGATAATTTGTAGATGGTTGGTTTGTGACAGGTTGTTGGCAACGACCCATTGGTTCGAAGTATCGGGAACACTTGCGGCATCAAATGTATCGGCGTTGCAGACCCAGACGATGAACAAATCATTCGTGACATCCGATGGCGCGGTGAAATTTTTGACGTCTGTCACCAAATCAGCACTGTTGTGGTCATAGTAGGAATTATTTTTATTGGTGTCGTAGGTCAGCCCCTGCCGCTGCGCCAGAACCTCAATCCAAACACGGCCATTGGAATAGCGCTGGCCGTAGTAATACGGTCCGGTATCTGGGTTATCTGTCGTGGCGGAAAGGGCGTCGCCAAAGACATAGAGGTTCGTGAAGGCGGCTTGGGCCGGAAAAACGACAAGTCCGACCAGCAACACGCCCAACGTGAATCGAACGAAGCCTTTCACACGCCCCATTGTATCTCAAGCCGGACGAAAGTAAAGGCGAAAATGTCATCAGTGAGGCAGGGGGGAGCAACCTGGCACTGCCCACCAACTCCCTCTCCCCGCCAGCGGGGAGAGGGCTGGGGCGAGGGGATTTAAACCTGAAAATAATAGGCCTCCTCACCCCGCCCCTCTCCTCCTTTTGGGAGGAGAGGGAGAAAAATGGCAGCAGTGTCAAGATACGCCAGAGACAGGGACGTCCGTTGGGAGGCGGAACTTCCGCCGGACGCGCAAGCCCAGGCTTCGCCGGAGGCTACGCCGAGGCAAGCCGCGCGTCCCTACCTTCCAGGGGGCTGACTTATATTATACGAATCCCCGAATTTCTTGTTTCCGCATATATAGCAGTTCCAAGTAACATTGGCACAGTTTGATATGCCGTTGGGAAAAGCGGCGGAGGGCCGCCGCAGTCCAAGACGCTGTGCGCGACACAATGATTCATAAAATACACGGAGCGTTTTGGAGTGCGCCAGTCCCCTGGCGCTGTGCAAGAAGACGAAATGCCCGCGAGATTTCCGCATGAACTTTTGTATGCCTATGACAAAATGAACTGTTATATCAGGGAAATTTGCTGGCGCGACGCAAAATGGCAGGTAACTTGCTGGCCAAAGCGCACACCCATGCGTTCCTACGGTGTTTATTCAGTTATTTGAACCGATGAATCGCTGATTATGAACCGACGCAACACATTGAGGCTTCTTGCGATAATGGTCGCAGGGGTTTCGGCATGGAAAGTTTCGGCGAACGGCTTCCTGCTTCCGGACCAGGATGCGTTTGCGACGGCGCGCGGCGAGGCGTTTGTCGCCACGGCAGACAATCCGTCGGCCATTTACTACAACCCGGCGGGCATCACCCAGCTTGAAGGCAGCAATCTTCGCGGCGGCGTTTATGGAATTTATCTCAATCCAAGCTGCACTCCCACAAACCACACCCACACTTTCCACAGTTCCAAAAACCTCGCTGCTGTTCCTCAGCTTTTCTACACCTACACTCCAAAGGATTGGCCGTTGAGTTTTGGATTGGGTGTTTACGCGCCGTTCGGCGGCAACATGAGTTGGCCGGAGGACACGGGTTTCCGTTCGGTGGCCATCAGCGGTTCGCTGAAATATATCACCATCAATCCGGTGGTGGCGGTGAAGTTGCTGCCCAGCCTTTCGGTGGGCGGCGGCGCGATGGTGAATTATGGGAACATTGATTTGGAGCAAGGCCTGCGTGCCAACCAACAGCCTTTTGCCAACTTTTTCCATTTTAAGGGCGACGATTGGGGCGTGGGTTACAACGCGGGCATCCTCTGGCAACCGCATCCGAAAATTTCGTTTGGGGCCACTTTCCGCAGTTCGGCCCGGCTGAATTTCCAGGGCAACACAGATTTCCAGTTGCAACCACGACCTTATAATACCCCCGCGCAACGGAATGCGTCGGCAGGCTTCACCTTTCCCCTGACCACCGTCTTGGGTGTTTCCTACCGGCCTACGCCCAAGTGGAATCTGGAGTTTGACGCGAACTACACGGGTTGGAACAGTTTCGGCACGGTAAATATCCAGCAGTCACCGCCTCGGGTGAGCACCCCCTTTCAACAAAACATCCCGGTGCACCTAGACTGGCAGGCAAGCTGGATGTATGAGTTCGGCGTGACGCGGTATTTTGACAGCGGCTGGCATGTCAGTGCCGGCTATGTTTTTAATGAGAACTCGGTTCCGAATGCCTATTACACCCCGCTGGCGGCAGACATGGACCGGCAGTTCTTCAGCGCCGGCGCGGGATACAAAGGCAAGCGTTTCGACTTCGACGTTGCCTATCAATTCGGCTACGGCCCCACACACACGGTCACCGGCAGCACGCCGTCATCCACACCCGGGCAATTCGCCGGGGAGTCCGCCGACGGCACATATCACTTCATCAGCCACGCCGTGCTGGTGACGATGGGGATGCGTTTTTAATTTGAAAGCCACAATTGGTTCGTGCAAAAATGCGCAAGACGTGTCGCTCACGGATTCATGCATCGGCTGGGAACCCACCGAACGGCTGCTGCGCCGGGGATATGAAAAGTTGGCAAAAGTGGTGGCGGCGGTTTGAGAGTCCAACTGCTATAAGAATTCAACCGGGGCATCTGCCTCTGGCACGAACTTGGCACGCTTTTTAAGAATGGTTTGTCAACCATCTTCATCCTGGAAAATTGCAAATTGTTTGGACTGACACCTTTTTTGGTTGCTTACTTGTTCAAAAATCGCTTTTAGGAATAATGTGAAAAAAACGATGGTAGGCAGAAACTGAAAAGATCAGAAACGCTACGGTGGCCAGCAGCAGTACCGCACAACTTACCAGCAAAAGATTCTTCCTGGATTTTTCGAGATGGGGAAATTCGCGCTCAAACTTGATGCCGTGGCCGCGAGCGACTAGGACATAGTAATTTGCGAAATAGAGTGCCACGCAAACAATCCTGATTGTCCATCGGTCAACACCGAAAAAGAACTTTGTTCCTAGATATATATCAATCCACACTGCAATCACCACGAGCATTATCCACTCAATCACAGCGACACCGAGAACCCCTTTCCCGGCGTTCATGCTTGGCCACCACGAACTACCGCTGACCCTAAAGCCGAGGGTAAATCCAGTAAGGTAAAGTTCTTTGAAAAATCGAAACATATTAAACCTTCATGGGTAACGGGATTAAAACCCAAGCATTATGATTTCCGAGCTTATAAAACTCGCTGCCGCCGGGCGGGAGTTTTGTATAAAAGCTGGCCATCCGCCGGGATAAACGGTATCTATTAAAAAATATTCCCCAGCAGCAATCGCTCCATACGGGGGAGCGACAAATCCAACTCCCGTGAACCCGGTGTTAACCGTATATTTTGTCGGAGTTATGTCGCCATTAACCAAACCAACGGTATCCACACCAACTGAAATAAAGGCAAGAGGGAGTGCTACTTTATCGGCAATGCTTCCGATCTTTGCTGTAGAAACATACTGGTTTCCACCCCATCCACTGAAGTAAAATGCCCCATTGTCTCCAATGGCAGTTGTTCCAGAACCATATTGAACAATTGATTGACTAAGTCCCAAGGTGCCGACAGCTAGAGATGTCGTATCGTAATTCAAACCGCTATAGCCAGTTCCAACGTCAAACGGATTGCTCAAATTTGCTGGCGTCGCGCTCGCACCCATCAGCCACGAAAGATTATTGTTGTCGCCTACTGCCCCCAATCCGTTTGGATCTCGGTAGCTGACGGGATTTCCGTTTGCGTAAGCGTAAAAGTTCAATCCACCTTTGAAACCGGTCGGGTCAGGATTTAGGAACCGGCAAAGATACGGGTTGTAATAACGCGCCCGCATGTAGAGCAAACCGTTCGGATCGGTTTGCACACCGTAGCGCCCGTTAAACAGGAATGGTGTATCATTCGTTCCTATCCGATACGTCAATGTGGCATAGGCGGAATACTCAATTCTGTCCGTGACATTTCCGTTGCCGTCAGTCAAGGCCACTGTGCTGCCACGATAATCGTAATGATAGGTTAGAGTGTTGGTACTCGTTGCTGTTTCCGTTATCTGATACAACAAACCCGCGCCATACACATAATAATTCGTCACGCCATTTTTAATACGCATCAAAACTTGCGGCAGTTTTGCATTGGGATTAACCACGTAGCTAACGGAATTTGTCCCGTAAGTGATTCCGACGCGATCGTTCATGGCATCATAAGCATTAGTGACACCGCCAGCATTAAGCAACCGATTTCTTGTGTCGTAAGATTGGTTGCAGTCATATCGCTTATTTCAAGGACTTTAGAAAATAGGCCGCTATAAATGCGATCAGAAGACCCGACGGCAATGTCCAAATACAAATTTTGTAAAGGCCGCGCATCGATTTTCGGAAACTTGTGCCGGGATAATCTTTTGCTTCGGCATCAAAAGCTCTGCGCGCCCACGGAATTAGCCGGAAGAAAATGTTGGTTAGTACGAATCCTAAAGTCCCTGCTCCAGGCACGAGCGAGAAGACCATTAGAAAACTGAGAACACCATTACGGAAACCAATATCTTTCTGCCAGAAGTCTGTCAATTCATGATCAGGATGGAAAGCCACATGGAACAACCAGACTAATCTGAAAAGCAGATACCAAATCCCAGCCCATGCAACCAAGGAAAATGGAATGAGAAAGGCATTCCACGCGCTTTTCCGCCGTCCAGCGCGGTGCCGCGCTCTGCCGTAATACTCTAACACTTCCTTGATGCGATTTCCCATAGACTGACGTGGTTCATTTTAAGCCCGAATTATTATTCAGACCAGTTCCAGTCTGAAATATGTTTGGCGCAAGCCATGATTGTCCGTCCGGTGCCGATGTGTTAAATGCCGCTTGGACTCCTTCATATCCAACGCTCGGGAGACCTGTATAGATTTCATTGATGGCGATTTTACCAACACTTACTTTATAATCAGAAGTAGAAGTCATTTTTCAAATTCATCCGGCCAGATTTTAACTTGGTAGCCGCATGAAAAGAGATACTCTTTGACTCGCTCGAAAGCTGTTTCAATGCGCTTTTGTTCCGTAGTTCGCAATTGTTCGTCCTCAATCGAATCGGCTTGCTTGAGTTGGTCAGCAGGTCGTTCTAAGCCAATAGTCCATTTCCCTTTAGATGGGTCGTCAGAGGGGCTTACATCGAAGCCAAAACGAATTGTTCCAAAAGAATCTTCGTAAAGAATCGTCTTGGCAATCCGGCCAAAACTGACTTTGTATCGTTCTGCGTTCATCTTATTAAAAATGAATAGTGATGCTGTTGAGCGTTCCATTATTCATGCTGTTCATCAACTGTGGAAATTCATAGTTCCAAAATGTGCGACCAGCCCCCGAACCTATGAACACCGGTGCAGTTTCTCCTGTCGCACTAGCCGCCCAAGCCATTGACTCCTTTATCATCAGTGCCGGATTTCCAGCATCAAATGCAGCCGGCATGATGGCACTCTCCAGCGAAGGGGGAAAACTCACCTTCTATCGAGGGCTTCATCAAGCTGCTTTAACACATCTGATAAATCGGCGCGTTCTTGAACAGTCAAAATTCCATCTTCCTCTTTCAGCACCCGTCGCAAGGCGATTCGGGACTCGCCTAAAAATTCCGTGCTCATGCCTGACGCTTGGCGGCTGGCAAATGCCACAGCTTCGCTCAACTCCTCAAACTTCCGCTTTTGCAACTCGGCGGCCAAAAACAGCAGATATTCGTACAGCTCTCGGTTGTTGGGAAAAGACTTCACTGCCTTAATTCTGAAAACTAGCAAATAGTGTTTGCCTTCTTTGGCTGAGACGTTCGTTGACTGTGTTAGCAATAACGCCTAAAACTTTCACGTCAAAACACAAATCATTGAGGCTGCCCATACCGCCAAATAAGAAGTTATTAAGATAAGCAATCTGTTTGGTCGTTAGTGGCGATTCTTGAGCTTCTATTAACTCAGCAATAGTATTAAGTGAGAACCACCATGCAAGTGCGTAAGGATCGATTTTTTTCGATTCGCTACTTTTGGCATATTCAGTCCCATTCCAAGTGAGACCACCTGAAGTCGCTGATTCTGTGAGCGGTTTTAGTTCTGCTGCTGTCGCTCTTAATTGTTTGATAAATTCTTTTTTGTTCATAATCAGTATGGGATAACAACGCTTGGGTTTTGGATAAAAATCTGAGTGGCTGTATCTGCTCCACCAGCAACACCACCAGTGAAAATTTGAGTGCCAGCCGGTATTCTGAACGCATTCAGTGTTTCTGCTGTGGCTCCTACTGGAAGTCTGAGAGCAATACTTGCTGATACAGGAGAAGAAATTTGGCTAACTGTATCAGCAGTTGTTAGAAAATTACCCACAGGAGCCGATACCCCTCCTGAATATCTATATGCTACCATTTCTTCTTGCAATATAGTTAAGGCGTATTGTCCTCCAGAGAATGTTGCGGCAACATTTGCTGGAAGCGTTGTTTCCGCGACTAGAGGTGAAAGCTCCGGTGCCATTCCCATTACCGCAAGCTGTGCAAACTGATCAATCTGTTGCACCCATTCCGGTCGCGCGGCTTGTGCTTGTTGAAATGCGTTAATTTTCGCGTTTATGAAATCAATCGTGTTATCAACCCAGTCAGGCTGTTCATTTGCGTTTGCCAAACCAAACGGGTCGCTCAAATTCGCTGGCGTCGCGCTCGAACCTGTCAGCCACGAAATAGTCTGGTTGTCACCCATCGCTCCCAAACCTGTTGGGTCGGTGTAACTGCCGGGATTTCCATTGAACGCGGCGTAAAAGTTCAAGCCGCCAGTAAAACCACTTGGGTCGGCGCTGAGAAATCTACAAAGGTAAGGACTATAATACCTGGCACGCATGTAGAGTAACCCATTGCCATCACTCTGAACTCCATACTTTCCATTAAACAGGAATGGTGTGTCGTTCGTGCCTGCTCGGTAAGTCATCAGCCCATAGAGGCTATATTCAATCCGGTCGGTGACATTGCCGTTGTTGTCTGACAACGCAATCGTGCTACCGCGATAATCATAGTGATACGTCAGCGTGTTCGTCCCTGACGCTGTTTCGGTGACTTGATATAATAAGCCCGCGCCATACACATAATAATTCGTCACGCCATTTTTGATGCGCATCAAAACTTGCGGCAGATTCGCGTTGGGATTCACCACAAAAATAGTTATGTTCGTTCCGTAAGTTTGGCCGACGCGATTATTGAGAGCATCATAGGCATTGGTTGTGGGACTCGTGGAACTCGTCCCTCCGACGCTGATTAAGCGATTGCGAGCATCGAAGGTTTGCGTGGCAGAGACTCCATTCGTCAGCGGAGCGTAGGTCAGGTTGCCGTCAAGGTCACTCGTCACTGGCGAGCCGTTCACCGTCGCCAGCCGATTGTCATCGTCATAGGTCATTGTCCGCGTCGGCACGGTCACGGCGTGCGGCAGGGGCGCGGCAAATTCCCATTGCATTTCCGCTGCGTTGTTCCAGTTGTATCGGAACAGGGCAATCGGCAGGTTGGCCGCTGTCATTTCAATAATGTTCGTTGACTGTCCAGCGACATCGTAACTGATGACCCGTTCGGTTCCGTTCGGGCGCGTGATGCTGGTCAACCGTCCGTCCAAATCGTAGGTCATGGTTGTCGTGCGCCCCGACCAATCTTTAACTTGAGTTAGATGATTATTGCTGTCGTAGGTGTAATAAACATTTTTGCCGCCGGGATAAATCAGGTTGGTCACGTTTCCATTGCCGTCGTATTTGTATTGAATCAAATTGCCGTAGACATCTTTGAAACTCGACATCCGATTGTAGGCGTCGTAGGCGTAGTTGAGGGTTGAGAGTTGAGAGTTGATGGTCTCGGTGACGTTGGTGAGATTATTATTGGGATCGTATTTATAGAGCGTCGAGGCGACGCCATCCACCAGATTGGTCAATCGGCCTTTGGCATCGTAATTGTAAGTCGCGGTCTGTCCGGCGGGGTCTTTAGCAGACGCCAGCAAGCCTTGATGATTAAACGCGACGGTGGTGGAGCGGCCCCGCGGTGTGATGGTGTTGGTCAGCCGGTTTGCTCCGTCGAACTGGAATTGCCATTTTTTGCCATTGCGATTTGTCAGGATGATTTGGTTTCCTGCGCCGTCGTAGGCGCGCAAGACGACATGCCCGGCACCGTCGGTGAGTTGAATCAATTCGCCCTTTGCGTCCCAACTTTGCGAAGTGATCTCCAGCGCCGCATTCGTTGTGGCGAGATTGCGCCCGTCAGCATCATAGCTAAAAGTGGTTGTCCGCGATAACGGGTCGGTCACGGCAATCAACCGTCCGTCCGCGTCGTTTGTGTATTGCATTGCGTTGTGCAACGGGTCAAGGCTGCGAACCAGCCAGTCACGATTATCATAAATGTTGGTCACGATGGGAGTGCCTTGCGATGTGGCGGGCAGAGCGGTGGCAAGCAGATGGCGGGTGGCACTCCAAGTGTTGCTGATGGCATTGCCGCGCGGGTCGGTCATGCTCGCGGCATTTCCCACAGGGTCATACGCAATCTTCGCGACAAGGTTTGTCGGCGCAATGGAATTGGTCAACTGGCGGCGGTTGTTGTAGCCGAAAGTGGTTGTAAAACCGCGCGCGTCGGTATGAGCGGTCACGTCGCCGAGTGCGTTATTCACAAAACTCTCACTGCCAAGACTGTTGGGGTAAGTGATGCTGGTCAATTGGCCGTAAGTGCTATCGTAAACGTAGGTGGTTGTACCGCCGGAATCGGTGCGTGTGTGAAGTGTGCCGTCGGAATTATAGGAGTAAGCTACCCAATCGCCCGCACCATTCGTGGAACCGGTCAGGGAAAATTGGGTGTTGTAGCCGAACGTGCTGGGATTGCCGCGCGGGTCTATCGAACGAATCAGGTTGTTTTGGCTGTCATAAACGAACTGGTTGTTGAAACCCAGCGGGGCAATCGAGTTGGTTAGATTGTTATTTCCGTCGTAGATGAACTGATTGGTCTCGTTGAGCGGCGAGACAGTCATCACGACATGATTTTGTCCATCGTAAAAAGTGCGTGACAGGTTGCCCAATTGATCCTGCAAACCAATCAAGCGGGATTGGTCGTCATAGGAATACACACGCCGACTGCCAGCAGGGTCTTGTTCGATGCTTTGCCAGCCCGACCAAAAGATGCGCCAGGTTTTGTTCGGGTCGCCCTGCGTGTATTGGACGGTGACGTGGCCAAGACTGTCATAGATATTGCTGACTACCAACTGATTCAGAGCATCGAACGTCGCGGTGATTTGGTGATTGGGGTCGTAAGCGTAGGTGGTGGCTTTATTTTCCGGGTCGGTGAATGAAGTCAGGTCGCCTTGAACATTGTAAGCGGTATTGTAACCATAGGAAACAGAGCGTCCGGTGCTGTCGGAAACTGATGTGAGGCGTTGTGGAGTACCGCTGTAAGTGAACGTCAATGAACGGTTTTTCCAATCGGTCACAGTCTGCACCCAGTTACTGGCGTTGTAAGACAGTGATAGGGACTGGCTGTATGGGTCAGTGATTTGTGTCAGTCGTCCAAGAGTGTCGAAGTTGAATGTGTTGCCATGACGTTGCTGTAAGCTATAAGTCGAACCGTTTTGGGTCAGCGTCATGGTGCAATTGGCAGGCGGTGTGAACACGCCGTTGGGTTGTTTGACAAATTGAACCGTGTCCTTGCCTAAAATGACTGACACGCCGTTCTTGACAAGCTGGTCAACGCACCACTTGGTGATCAAGGCGGTGGTCAGCCAGTTCTTGGGGTCGGGCTGCGCTCCATTGTAAATTCCAACGGCGGCGGCAGAGGCTGCCAGCAGGGAAGCCGCCTGCGCTGGCGTGGTTCCACCCAATCCAGCTTGCGGAGCCGCAACCGTATTTGCGCTGATGGCATAATTATGAATCCAACCCCCGGCCATGCCTGCCGGATTGCTAAAACGACGAGTGCCATTGTAGTAACGGGACAAGGTGATGCCGTGCGGCTCGGACTGTCCCAGCGACAAATCAGTGTGCTCCACTTGAAACGTGCCGTCGGCGGTATCCACCGGATCGGCGATGGTGGGATTGACCGTTGAAATGGGGACCGAAGTAAAGGCTTGAGACTGGTCGTCACCGCTTTGGGCGGTGTAGGAAGGATTGACCGTGGCAGTGGGGTCGGAGGCAAAACCTCCGTGGTAGCCGCCACTAATAATCATCTGTTGATCTTGATTAGTAAGGTTATTGCGTAGCGCTTCATATCCGTAACCAGCCCAACTTCCCGTGGCGCTGGTGACATGGTTGGAACCGTTCTGTGGCAGCAAGACGTAATAGCTGGAACTGATCAAATTGCCGATGGTGGTCTTCGTGCTTGAACTGTAATTGACCAGGCTGCCCTGCACCGATGACCAATTGGCGCTGTTAGCCAGATAGATGGCTTGCCCGTTCGTGTTGGCGATTTGCAGCATCTTCACCGTCGAGGCGCCCACCAGATTTGTGTTTTGCAATTGTTCAATAATCCCGTGTTCCAGCGAACTGTAGAAGAAGCCGCTTATATCAAACTCCCGGTTCTGCCGGTCTTGATTGACGGCATCCCATCCGGCGTTGGAAATAAAACCGTCAAGCTCCATATAGACATCCACGTAATAGCCGCGACCGGTTTCCTGTGCCATCCGGCCCAAACGTTGATAATACATCGGCAGGATGCCCATTTGCGCCTCTAGCAGATGATTGGCATTCTCAGTCTGCAACATCCAGTTCAACCCCATGATGTTCAACGTCTCGCTTACCACCTGCCGCGACGTATCCCCCAAGCCTTGCAGCCGATAATTATCCAATTGATTCTCCCGTTCCTGCAACCAGCCCCAATCCGGTTCAAACGCATAAAGGATGGCGTAGGTGGCGTTGGTGCGCTGGTAAGTATTGGTCACGTTCATGTCGGCAAAGGTGCTGGGAATCAAAACGTTATTGGTAAAATCCCAAAGCCCCGACGGCTGATTGATATACAGCACCACATTGGTGTCGGAAACACCCGTTGAGTGTTGCGCCAGCAGCGTGTCATCCTGCCATAGCTGCGCCAAGCCGGTGGCATCGTAGGTCAACGCCAAACGCTGTCCCTGCAACTGCGGCGTGAACCACTGGTAATTGGTGCCCGCAAAGGTAATTTTTAAAGTGACCATCAGGTTGGTTGGCTCGTTGGCCCAGTTGGTGGGATACGACGACGGGAAGGCTGGAAAATAGATGGCGGGGAACGAGTAATAGGTGGGCAGCGTTGTATTCGTCGAGGGCATAATCTGCCAACCGCCCAAAATCTGCTGTGAATTTGCATTGGGATAGTTGCTTTGAATGTAATTCAAAAGGTTGGTCGTGTAGCCGGTTAAGGTGCCGCGTATCCCAGCCTCATTCAGCCCGGATACATAGGTGCCGGTGTCCGTGCCTGCGGCAGCGGTCATGAGGTTGTTGCTGTTGAACCCCATTGCCGAGGCCAGATTGATGCCCGTCACCGGCTCACTCACCTTGAAGGCCGGATCGAAATAGTTATTGGTCGAGTTGATGGTCGCTGCCACCCAAACCCGTTGAAAATAAAAATTGGTGGTGTCGCCGGGCTTAAACCACATCGTTGGATAACCGCGTGTGGTCCAAAAAAGGTTGAACAAATAATTGGACGTATAGTTCCAGTTGGTGTTGCTAAAATTCAGTTGCAACCAGTGATGAAGATCGCGGTGGCTGCCGTCAGGGTTGTCATACGGAATTTCCATCCAACCGAACTGGTAGGCGGCGTTATAGCCCGCCGCGCGCAGCAACGCCACCAGCAGTGCCGACTGGTCAAAGTCGTTGCCTCTCTTTTCCAGCAACGTCAGTTCCGCGCCTTTCTTTGACCCGAAATACAGCACATACTTGATGTGATCGTGGACATAATTGTAAATCTTCAAGGGGTTGTCTTGCAGCCCATCCGCCAATGCCTGAATCTCCGGCGTTATCGTCTCGGCGACGCTTGCCGGACTTTGCTGAGTCAACAAAGCCTGAAGGGTAAATGGGGGTTGAATTTCAGGCGGGGTTGTTACTTCTGACGACGATGTATTTTGGTCTGGCAGTGAGGGAGTCCCGTCTCTTTGTGAAGTATTAGCCCATCCGGGGTCTGTAATTTGCGCGCGGCAAATGATCGCTGCCGTTATCAACCATCCCAAAATCAAAAACCGAAATGTTTTCATTTTCGTCATCACTCCTGATTATTGTGAAGCTTGAAGCACATTGCCCTCGGCATCCAGACTCACCGAGCCGCTGCGCACGCCGGAGATTCCCTCCAGCCAGTCCGCCAAATCGTAGGAATAATTCGACCGCTCACCGGGTTGCGCCAGGTTGTTTAACAGAGGATTTAACCCCAGCGCCACTTCCCAGCCGTCGGAGATGCCGTCGCCACTGGTATCAGGATTGTTCGGGTCGGTGTGGCTGATCAGTTTTTCGTAAGCGTCCGTAAGACCGTCGCCGTCGCTGTCGAGCATCGTGCCCAATCTAAAAACCCCCATGTCCGGCCATAAATTTGCCATGTTAATGTTCGTTTGCCATGCCGCGGTTCGGGCCAGCCAGACCCAATTGGTCACATTCAGCCCAGGCACGTTTGCAGCAAGGTTGGTTGTGCCAAATAAATCATAGACGCCGTTGGTCTCGTTCCATGGAATGTGAATCACCAAATACGCCGTTGCATTGCTCACGCCGGAGACTTCCAGCCAAAGGTCATTGGTAGTGAACACTTGGGGTTGAAGATTTGCAGATGTCAGTGAAATCGTCCCCGTTTGAACCGGCATCGTCGTGTCTTGGGCGCGCAACACCAAGACGAAGGCGGCGAGGATTACAATGGTCAAAATGAAAATTGGAATGGAGATTTTTTCCAGGCGTTTTATAATATTCATAACTTCGCCTTTCTGAAGGGGTAGGTGGCCTACTTATACCACTCCGCCAAAAGAGATGCAAGAGGGAAAATACAGTCTCAAGACGGTGGTTCAATTTTGCGCTTTTTGTTTCCGTTTCAACCAGTGGCGGCAAATCAAAAACATCGCGGGACTTTGGGCGAAACCATTCGCTCATATCGGAAAACCGCGGGTTTGAGCCAGGAGAAATTGGCGGAAAGAGCCGACCTGCATCACAACTACATCGGTGAGCTTGAACGCGGTGAAAAAGCTGCAACTGTTGACACCCTTCTAAAAATCGCCAGGGCGTTAAATGTCCGCGTGCGCGATCTGGTGAATGAACTTTGAGCGTTATTCTTCTTTGGAACTGTTTCGTTAAAACGAGTAGCGGCAGGCAAATGAAAAGAGGTGGACGATGGGTGGCGCTTGCCGATTCATGCATCGGCTGGGAAACCACCGAGTGGCTGTTGCGGCGGGGTCACGAAATGTTGGGGAAAGTGGCCTAGCCCGAAGATTTCATACCTCGTCGGGATTTCATTAGCTGCGGCGTCCCTACCGGTGACTTACTTGGCGATCAGATCGAACTTCCGCAGCATGTCCGTGAGGATGGCGTTGAATTCCACCGGTCGCTCGAGCATGAGCCAGTGGCCCACGCCGTCCATGACGCGGCAATCGGTTTGCGGCGAGAGTGAGCGGACGTAATTTTTGCAGTCGGCGTCCCGCATCGGGCCTTTGGAGTTGATGACGAGCACGGGCACGTTCACCTCTTTCAGGTCCCAATCGGGCTGGTCCGGGCCGAGCATTCCCTCCATTGCGCCGAGCATGACGCGCTGCGGCGTGGCGAGCATTTCGGACAAAACCTGGTCGCGCAAGGCTTCGGTGCCGGGAACGGGAAACATCGTGCCGAAAAACTGCCGGGTGTGCTCGCGATAGTCCGGCGTGCGAAACTGCGCGATGAACTTTTCGGCCTGCCCGGGCGCCATCCGGGGCCGGCGCAGGAATCCGTCCACCACCACCAGCGCGGCGACTTTCTCCGGCGCCTGTTCGTAAACGCGGTAGATGACGGGCCCGCCCATGCTGTGGCCGACGAGCGTGGCCTTGTCCACCCGGGCGTCGCGCATCACCGGGAGGACGGCGCTGGCGAAATAATCCATGCTATACGCCGCGGGCAGCTTGTCGCTTTGGCCGTGTCCGGGAAGGTCAATGAGCACCAGCCGCGCCTTGTCCGCGAGCGCCGGGACCTGTTCGCGCCAGAAGCCGAGATTGCCCGCCCAACAATGGACGAAAACAATCGTGTTCTTTCCGTTGCCCACGGTGACGTAGTGAATTTTGTTTGCGCCAAAAGAAACGAAATGCGATTTGCCATCGGCCAGCGGTTTGGTTTTCGTCGCGGCGCAACCGGTGAAGGAAGGCCGCACGGCGGCATTGAGGGCAAGATCGGCTGTTCTTATCATAATCAAAGGTTTCCAATCGCGGCTGACGGGGCAATGCCAGGCACACCCAATAACAACGTCCGCGCCGGTTGACTGCGCATTTTTTGGCCGGCGCCATGGCAAACGCGCCAGGCGTTCGTCCCCCTGTTCCCGACACTCAATTCAACCGCCATGTTTTCGCACATATTCCAAAAAGAATCACCATTATTTTCAATACGACGCCTGTCCTGTAACGGGACAGGCGTCTATTTTGCCGGTTCCAATTCAATCAGCCGCGCCGGGCATTGCACCTGTAAGCGGCATGGGCTGAAGGAAGCAATGGTGATGCCAATTGCAAGGGCGGAGAATCGCTTTGTTTTGGCGTGGGAAATGTTCCATCCTATCCACGAATGAGCCATGCGTTCAACAGACGGGGAAATGGGTTCGGACATGAGGCGAACGGCCTGTTGCAGCACCCCAAAAAAAAGACCGCCAAACCGCCCGCCGGCGCGCCTTCATCCGAGGCCGGGGAAAGCCGGGTGATGTTTCAAACGCACGACGGTTTGGAACTGCGCGGCACACTGGTGCGCCTGACACGTCATGTTGTAGTCTTCGAAATTTATGAACCCGCCCCGGTGTTGCGTCTGTCCGAGGTGTTAAACAAATTCAAGATCGTTGTTGGTATTCGCACCGTTTACCTGGGGCGTGTGGTAATAAGCGGGCTGGTCAACACCGGCATACAGGTGGTCTGCGAAGCGAAGTTTGACGAACTTGGGCCAGAAACCGCTTTTTTCCTGCAACCTTTGGAAGTTGGCTTTGATTTACAGCAGGCTTACGACCAGTTTTTCAAAACCTGGCAAAATAATTACCGGATCTCGACGGAATTCAAAGCGCTGATCGTTGATGTCGAAGCCTTTCTTATCGGCACGAAGCAATGGCTCGAGCAAATTGAATTCAGCCTGGGAAAGCATGCCGATGATAGTCTGGCCGAACGGGAGCAGGTTATTTTAGATTCTGTTTCGCCGAAAGTAATCGCCGCATTCAATGTCCAGCACGAGCGTTTCGAAGAACTGGTATATGCATTGCCTCTCGAATTACGCGGGGTGCATCAGGATTTTGTCCGGCGACACTGGCACAAGCTTTTTTTATGCTCCCCATTTGGCCACCGCACTTATTACAAGCCCATTGGATATGCCGGTGATTATGAAATGATGAACATGATTCATCGAAACCGGCCTGAAGGCCGTTCGCTTTACGAAAAATTGATCCACTACCTGCTTGTCAGTCAATGGCCGGCCCAGTCTGTGCGTTACCGGGTTACTCATCTAAGGGAAAATATTGTCAACGAAACCCTTCGTGTGACACGTTCAAAAAGACGCATCCGAATCTTGAATGTCGGGTGCGGATCAGCATGGGAAATACAGGATTTTTTAAGGGGAAACCTCTTGAGTGACAGGGCTGATTTTACACTGATGGATTTCAATGAAGAAACGCTGATTCATGCCAATGGCGAATTGACTGCACTTAAGCACCAATTTGCCCGGCATGCCGAGGTGCAAACACGGAAAGTTTCAGTCTATGATTTGTTGCGGCGCGCACAACAGGAAAAAACGGCCCGGGAAGATGAATATGACATGATTTATTGCGCCGGACTTTTTGACTATTTATCAACACAAACGTGCCGCGAGTTAATTGAGCTTTGGTATGACTGGTTATTACCCGGAGGGTTGATGATCATTGCGAACATAAATGACACAAAGCCGTTTCGCAACTTCATTGAATTTATATTGGATTGGCAGTTAATTTACCGCGATAGCGATGACATGCTGTCACTCGTGCCTAGAAAAGCGCTCGATGCAACCGAAGTCATCATGGAAAAGACGACTGTGAATCTGTTCTTACACATTCGTAAACCGGATTGACATGCAAACCATCCCCCAGGAATTTCGCGCCGCTTATCAGGAGCATGAGCGGGAAATCACCATTCGCAAGACCCGGCTGGGGTGCTTTTTGGGAATTGTGATGGTGCCGCTGTTTGGCGGCCTAGACCATTATATTTATCCGCAGCACGCGTTTTCCTTTCTCCTGTTGCGATTGCTCTGTTCGGTATTGATGGCGGGGTTGTATCCCATTATGGCGACCCGGTTCGGCCGGAAGCATTATCGTTTCCAGGGCGTCGTCCTGTTGTTCCTGCCCTCGGCGACCATTGCCTGGATGATTCACGCGACCGAAGGGGCCGCGTCACCGTATTATGCGGGGCTGACCCTGGTGCTGATGGTGCTCGCCGTGGTGTTGGATTGGACGTTCCTGCAAAGTATCGTCTCGGTTTTGCTGGTCTTGATGTTGTACCTGGCGGCCAGCCTGCCTTCGGCAGCCGGGGCCAACTTCGGGATGTTCCTGAACAATCTGTGCTTCCTGGTGTTCCCCGGCATCGCCATTATCGTGGGGGCGTACTTTCACAGCCGGGTCCGGGTCAGCGAGTTTGTCTCCCGCTGCGAACTGGACAAGAGCCGCAAGGCGCTGGAAGCAAGCCTCCAACAACTCAAGGAAAACGAGATACAGTTGGTGCAAACCGAGAAGTTGGCGTCGTTGGGCCGCATGAGCGCGGGCATCATTCACGAGATCAACAATCCGCTGAACTTCGCCATCACCGGCCTCTTTACCCTGCACAAGAAGGGTCAAAACCTTGCCCCGGAGCAACAGGAAGATTACACTGAGGTTTTGAACGATGTCGAAGAAGGCGTCAAACGGGTGAAGACCATCGTCTCGGATTTGCAGATGTTCACACATCCCGAAACCGAGAGCCGGGATGAGGTGGAGGTGGAGGAGGTGGTCGCTTCGGCGCTGCGGTTTCTGGGCAATGAGTGGAAGGACAAAGTACAGATCGACCAGCAGATTGCCGGGCATCAGACGATCTGGGTGAACAAGAACAAATTGATCCATCTGGTCACGAACCTGCTGCAAAACTCGCTCGATGCGTTGAAAACGAAGCCGTTCCGGGATGAAAAGCCAACCATCCGGATTGAAGGACGGGTTGAGAACGGCAGCAGCATTTTGTCGGTTCGCGACAACGGTCCGGGCATCGCACCGGCCGATGTGGACAAGATTTTCGACCCTTTTTTTACCACGAAAGACGTGGGCGAAGGAATGGGACTGGGGTTGAGCATTTGCTACCGCATCGTGAAGGAGTCCGGGGGAAGGATTTTGGTGAAAACGGAGCAGGGGAAGTTCTGCGAATTTACGCTGGAATTCCCCGTCAGGACAAATCAGGCGACAAACTGAAAGCCGAATATGGAAGATCTCTACGACTATAAAAAATTCGCCATCCTCTACGTGGATGATGAGGAGAAGTCTTTAAAATACTTCACGCGCGTCTTTGAGGATCAGTTTCGGATTTTGACGGCGGCCAATGCCCAAGCCGGCTTCAAACTGCTCGAACAGCACGCCGACGAAATCGGCCTGCTGATGACCGACCAGCGGATGCCCGGCGAAAAGGGCGTCTGGCTTTTGGAGCGGGCGCGGCAGTTTCGTCCGCACATCATCCGCATCCTCGTCACAGCTTATACGGACATGGACGCCGCCATTGCCGCGGTCAACAGCGGCGCGATTTACAAATACGTCACCAAACCGTGGGACCCGCCGCAACTGGAGCAAACCCTGAAGCGCAGCCTGGAATTTTTCACCGTGCAATCCGAGCGCAACCAGTTGCTTCGCGAAAAAATGTCCGTGCTGCACAACATGATGATTGCCGACCGCATCGTCAGCCTCGGCCTGCTGGCCGCCGGATTGAGCCATCACATTCGCAATTCGCTTGTTGCGGTGAAAACGTTCCTTGACCTCGCGCCGGGGAAAATGAGCGAGGAGAAAACGGATTTGCAGGGCTTGCGCAATCCCGATTTCTGGAAGGACTACCACCAAAACGTCCAGTCGCAGATTGAAAAAATCAACGACCTGCTTAAAGACCTTTGGACGGCGTCGGAAAATCCATCGGCGCCGTTCGCCGACCAGGTTTCCCTGCATCAAATCACCGGCGACGCGGCCCAATCGCTCAAAGAGCCATTGGCCGCGCGGCGGATTGAAATTGAAAACCGGATTCCGGATTCGCTTCCCCTTTTGCGCGTGGACAAACCGAAATTCAGCCGGCTGTTTGAATTATTGCTCAAGGAAGAACTGGCCATACTGCCCTCCGGCAGCCGCATCACGTTGTCGGCGGAATTGCAGAATGACCCAAAACAGGAAATTGTCGTTCAAATCAGCGATGACGGGCCGGGATTTCCGGAGGGTGCATTGCGCTCAGTCTTCGACCCGTTTGTTGTGAGCAGTCACGTGCCATCCGAGTATGGCATTTACCTGATAGCCTGCTTTTTCATTGTGCACCATCACGGTGGAAAAATCGAAGCTCGCAGCCAGCCCGGCCACGGCACGACATTCACCCTCCACCTGCCGCTTCAACCGGAACCCGTTGCGACAACATCCAGCGACGCTGATTTTCTCAGAAAAGCGCTGCTCAACGAGAATTTGTGGGAAAAACTGCTTAGCTCCGGTTGATCTCAGAAAAGCGCTGCTCAACGAGAATTTGTGGGAAAAACCGCTTACTTCCGGTTGATTTTTGCTTTGTAGGTGGGAATTTTTCTGCCTTCCTGCAAGATTAGATTGACTTTTGGATTGACTTTTGGGCGCAAACCGGAGATTATCCAAGGTAGTGACTGGATTCGAGCATCGCCGTCACTGACTCAAAGAACAATGAAAACCATTTTGGTGTTGTCGCCTCATCCAGACTTCGCCGAAGTGATTCGGGCGGGTCTGAACCCGGAGGAATATCGCATTGTTCATCGAATCGGGGTGGATGAAGCCGAGCCGTTGTTGATGCACAGGCTGGCCAGCGTGTGCATTCTGGATGTTGATCTCATCGGCGTTCAGGGTGTTTGGGTGATTGAACGGCTGCGCCGACGCGACAGCAAATGTCCCATCATCGCCTACACCGCCGCCAGCCAATCCGAATGGGAAGAGGAAGCCTTCTTGCACGGCGTCACACACGTGCTCACCAAGCCCATTCGAATCCGGCTGCTCAATTCCCTGCTGGAACGCCTGTGGGCTGCGCCTCATCATCAGCACGCCACTCAAGCGCCCGCGCCCACATCGTTCCTGCCGCAGCAAGCGGCGTTTTCCCACACGCCGGAATCGTTCCCCAGCCGCTTCGTCAACGCGTCGCAAACGCTGGGCGTCCTGCGCGATTTTTCATCCATCCTCACGCATTCCCTGAATGCCGAGGCGATGCTCAAACAATTTCTCCTGTTTCTCCGCGAAATCCTCAGCGTCAATCGCGCCGCCATTTTCCTGAACCGCCCCATCGCGTCGGCCGGTGACATAATGCCGACGGACAACGGCCGTGGACTTCGCGCTACCGCCGGCATCGGCATTTCACCGGATTTGCTCGAAAATTTCGAACTGTCACTCGACGCCGGCATCGGCGGCCAACTCGTCCGGCTGGGCAGAATTCTCCGCCGCGACAGCGATGAAGCCCGCGTTGACGTCGAAGCGCAAAAGGAATTTGAATTGCTCGGGGCGCAAGTTGCCGTGCCGGTCCTCGACCGTGAAACGATGGTGGGTGTCGCCGTTTTTGACGGACGCTTCACCGGCGAACCGCTTGTCAACAGCGAGCTGGAACTCATTTTCCATCTGCTCGGACAAGTCGGCATCGCCCTTCGCAACATTTGGCTGCATGATCAACTCGCCGGCAATCACGAGATGATGGCCGACGTGCTGCGCGAATTAAGCAGCGCTTGCATCGTCGTCGGGCGCGACCTGAAAATGCTCCATGCCAACAAAGCCGCGCGCCGCCACTTCAGCCACAAAAACCGGCGCACCGGCGAACTGGAATTCAGCGATTTGCCGCAGATTCTCGGCGCGAAGATTTACCAGGTCCTGCACACCGGCGCGGCCATGGGGCCGTTCCGTTACGAACCGGAAAATTCCCCGGGCACGGTTTACAACATCACCGTCGTGCCGTTCCAGCGGGGGAATTCTTCCGTGCCTGTTTCGGCTTTGCTCACGGCGGAAGACCTCACGCAAACCGAGCAGTTGCGCCACTTGGAAGTCGAAGCCGCCAATTTGCGGCTCATCAAAGCCATGGCCGACCGCCTCGCGCACGAAATTGGCAATGCGATGGTGCCGCTCTCCACACATCAGCAGTTGCTCCGGGAAAAATACCGGGACGCTGAATTTCGCAAGTCGCTCGACCATGCGCTCGCCGACGGCGTCAGGCGCGTCTCGCGTTTGCTCAATCAAATGCGTTTTCTCGCGCGCGAAGAAGAGTCGGAACCACAGGCGTTTCCCGTCGAACTGCTCATCGAAGAGGCTTATCAGGAGGCGCGCGGGCATCAGCCCTCCGAGACGACACAACTGCGATGCGAAAACGGCGGCCAATCCATCGTCATCACCGGCGACCGTATGGCGCTCAAACACGCGCTCGCCGAAATCATGCTCAACGCGCTGCAAGCCAATCCAAAAGCACCCAGGGTGGACGTGCGACTGCTCACCGGCCTAAACAAGGAAGGCACACGCGACCTTCAGATTGAAGTTCAAGACAATGGCGCAGGCTTCACCCCGGAGGCGGCCAGGAAAGCGCCCTCGCCATTTTTCACCACGCGGAATGTCGGCCTCGGTCTTGGTCTGGCCGTCAGCCGGAAAATCATTGAAACGCACCACGGCAGACTCGAAATCGTCCCGCCGCAGGCCGGCCAGCCGGCCACCGTGCGCGTTTCATTGCCGATGGATGCGAATCCCGTCACTACGGCGTGAATGGAGAGTTTATTTGTCCGGCTTGCCGAGCCGTAGTTTGAAGCATTTCGAGGAAGGCGCGGTAGCCCTGAAAGCTTTCGGAGCCGGTGATTAAAATCCAACTCCCTGCTGCTGATTTGTTGAGAGGGTCATCCAAACGGCAAGCATCTTAAATTGTCAAAACCTCAAGTTTCGGTTATTTGTTCAGGACTGTTCTATGGGCCCATAGCTCAGTGGTCAGAGCAGGCGACTCATAATCGCTTGGTCGCAGGTTCAAATCCTGCTGGGCCCACCACTCCAGAATGAAACTCCGCCAATTTTAATTGCAGTCTCACGACCGGAATGTTTTGTTCCTTCAGCCGCAATTTTTTTATGAGGATCACAAACCTGAATCCCGACACCGACATCGGCGCGAGCGGCTGGCTCGTGGAGATGGACGAACACCGCATTTTGCTCGACGCCGGAATGCATCCAAAACGCGAGGGCCGCGCCGGTCTGCCGATGTTCGACAAGGCCGGAAATGCGGAGGTGGATGCGATTGCGATTTCGCATTGTCATCACGATCACGTCGGCGCGCTGCCGGTGGCGTTGCGGCATTTTCCCAAGGCGCACGTGTTGATGACGGAGTTGAGTTATTTCATTGTCGAGCGCGTGCTGCACAATTCCGTGAACGTGATGACGCGGCAACGGGACGAGTTGGGCATCCGCGATTATCCGCTTTACACGCATGATGAAGTGGACGACCTCGCACCGCAATTTCAGGGTTTCAAATACAATCGCGAAGTCGAATGGGCGGCGTTTCATAAAACGCGCGCGGGACTGCCGTCGCCGACGCTGGAATTTTTTGACGCCGGCCACACGCTCGGTTCGGCGGGCATTTTGATCCGGGGAAAAAAGGAAACGCTGTTCTACACCGGCGACGTTTGTTTCCACGATCAAACGATTTTGCGCGCGGCGCGGTTTGAAGACGTGAAGGCCGACGTGCTCATCATGGAAACGACGCGCGGCAACCGCGTTGTGCCGCCGGGTTTTTCCCGTGAAAGTGAAATCGAACAACTGGTGGCGGCGATTCACCGCGCGCTCAAACACAAGGGTTGCGTATTGATTCCGTCGTTCGCGCTCGGTCGCACGCAGGAAATGCTGGCGCTGCTGGCGCTGCTGATGCGCGCGGGCAAATTGAAGCCGCAGCCGGTTTACATCGGCGGGCTGGGCCGCGTGTTCACGGAGATTTACGACCTCGAAGCGCACCGGACGCATCGCCAGCACACGAATTTGCAATTGCACGAGGCGCTGGAACTCATCGTGCTCGAAAAGGAGCAGGCGGAAAAAATGAAGTTGAGCGGCGGGCGCATCTTCGTGATCACCGCCGGCATGATGAGCGAAAACACGGCGGCGCACGATCTCGCGGCGCGAATGATCGGAGACGAGCGGCAGTCCATTTTCTTTGTCGGCTACGCAGACCCGGATTCACCGGCCGGACGATTAAAGGCTTCGAAGCCGGGCGGGACGTTTGTGTTCAGTCCAAGCGCCGGTCGCGTCACGCGCAAATGTGACTTGCAGGATTTTGATTTGACGGCGCACGCGAACCGCGACGATTTGCTGGACTGGGTCGGGCAGGTTTCGCCGCGCGCGGTTTTGTTGGGCCATGGCAATGACGATTCGCGGAACTGGTTCGAGGAACAAATCCGGTCGCGCCATCCGAAGGTCAAAATCATCCAGCCGCAACCGGGTGAAACGGTCCGGGCGTAAGGCCGCTGATGAATTAAATCTGCTGGCGGGGATGACTTGCGCGATGGAATTTAATGCGCGTTTCCGCTGACGATGTTGCCGAGGTTGAAAATCGGCAGATACATGCAGACCACCATCCCGCCGATGAGCACGCCCAAAAAAACGATGAGGAGCGGTTCAATCAACGCCATCAACCCGGTGAGCGTGGTTTCAACTTCCTCATCCAGAAAGTTGGAGACCCGCTCGAGCATGTTGTCAATGTTACCGGTTTGTTCACCAGCCCTAATCATGCGGATGATCATGCTGGGGAAAACCGCATGTTTCCCCAGCGCAACGGCAATACTCTCGCCGCGTTCGATATCGATGGCGGCGGTCTTGATGGCTCTTTCCATCACCGTGTTGCCAACAGTTTGAGAAACAATCTGTAACACCTCCAGAATGGGCACGCCGCTGCGGATCAGCGAAGCGAAGGTGCGCGTGAAGCGAACAAGGCAGATTTTATGCGCGATGGGGCCGAAAATCGGGAGCTTGATCCGGTACGAATCCCAAAAATCACGCCCGCTCCCGGTCTTGAGAAAATAAAACCAGCCGTAGACCAAAGCGCCCAAGCCAATAAGGACAAGCAACAGGTAATGCCGCATAAGGTCGCTAAGACTGATGATGAACTGGGTTGGCACCGGCAGTTTCGCGCCGAAAGATTGATAGACATCCTTGAAAACAGGAATCACTTTCACCAATAAAAATATGCTGATGCCAATCGCCGCCGAGCTCACAACGATTGGATACATCATCGCGGTTTTGACTTTTCGGCGAATGCGGGCGCTGCTTTCGAGGTAAGTCGCCAACCGCGCAAGGATTTCCGCCAGCAAGCCGCCCTTTTCACCCGCAGCCACCATTGAAACGTAGAGCTTGCTGAAGGCCTTGGGGTGTTTCTGCAACGCCTCCGAAAAACTTTCGCCGCTCTCCACACGCGTGCAAACGTCCCGAATCACGTCGCGCATGACTTTGTTGGGAGACTGCTCGGCCAGTGACTGAAGGGATTGAACGATGGCGATGCCCGCGTCAATCATGGTCGCCAACTGGCGCGTGAACACAACAAGATCCGCCAGCGAAACTTTGCCGCCTTTTGTTTTGCCCTTTTTGTAGATTTTTTCCTGGATGGACACCACCAGCAGGTTTCGGTTGAGCAATGCCGCAACGGCGGCCTGTTCGGTGGCGGCCTCCACCGTGCTGCGGATTTCGCGGCCACCGGCTGTCTCGCGGGCTATGTAGGAGTATGATGGCATGTCCTCTTGGTCCGGTGATAAAAGTCACGCGACCCGGTCACAACTCTATATTCATGTCATTGCACTGCTCAATTCTTAAATTCACTGCCATTTGAAAGCAGCCTTTATTCCAAGGCGTTGCCCTTGCAAATCATTGCCCATGAATGCCTCAAACTTTATCCGGCCCATGCGCAAGAACGGGATGAAAAAAACAGCAAAAACAGCAAGTGCTTCATTTGCAATATATTACACTAATATAAATTTGTGAAAAAAAATGTTGTCAAATGTCCGGGATTCCCCTATTTTCAACACCAATAGCACCACGCGGTGCCGGGGCAAGCGGTTTTGCTCTGCAAGTGCACAGGCACAAAACAACAAACAAACAATTAACATCGGAGGAACCAGATGAAGTTTAACAAATGGACAGTAGGTCTGGCGGCGGTCGGGGTGGTCAGCCTTGCCTCGGCGGCGCGTGCAGACGAAAAAATGAGCCAGGTTCAAACTGCGCTCTCCAACACCACCATCAGTGGTTACGTCAGTTCATCGTTCAACTGGGCCATAAGCCCGGGCAATTACCAAAACTCGCCGGCGGGGTATATTCCCTACCAAGGGGCCTACGCCCGCGGGGCAGCAGCCAAGGAAAACGGTTTCAATCTGGACGTCGTCAAGCTGTCCATTGCGAAGCCGCAGGATGAATCACAGTATGCCTCCGGCTATCAGATCGACCTGCTCTTCGGCCCCGATGCCGTCGGCTATGATCGTTTAGCCTATTCCAGTGGCGAGTATGCAGGTCTTGCGATCGAGCAGGCCTATATCGCGCTGCGCACACCGATTGGCAACGGGATTGACTGGAAAGTCGGCGTGTTTAATTCGCCCATCGGCTACGAATCGTTTGATGCCGTCAACGATCCGAACTACACCCGTTCCTGGGGTTATGCTGTGGAGCCAACCACCTTCACCGGCGTTTTGGGTTCCTATAAACTCAATGATCAGTGGGCAGTCTCGGCTGGCATTGCCAACACGGCGAACAACATAATCAATGGCAGAGCCGGTGACAATGGCCGCGCCAAGGACTGGAACAAGACGCTCATGGCATCGGTGTCCTATACCGCGCCGAGTTCATGGGGTTCGTTGGCCGGTTCAACGCTCGATGCCGGTGTCATTTACGGATTTGGTGGCACGAGTCGTTACTATCCTTACCACGCCAATGGCAATCAGGTTAATTACTATGGCGGGGCGACCCTGAACACGGCATGGAAGCCGTTGAAGCTGGGTGTGGCCTTGGATTACGTCCACAACTTTATGGGCGGTGAAAACTTCACTACGTCTTATGACGAGACCGACATCTTTGTTGCCGGTGTCTATGGGACGTATAAAGCCACGGACAAGTTGAACCTGAATGCGCGTATTGAATACGTCAAAGGAGAATTCAACCATGAAGTCCATAGCGGTACCAGCTCTTCTACAAGCGTGGATGGGCTGAGTGTGACTGGCACTGTTGACTATGCCATGTGGGCCAATGTCATCAGCCGGCTCGAGTTGCGCTGGGATCATCTCGGCAAGGATATCTCGCCGCTTGGTGGTTTTGACCAGGAGAGCCTCAAGGAAGATTCCATCGGCTTCTACGCGAACATTATCTACAAGTTCTAACTTGAGTTGGAACCTTTTGGCCCCTTCCGGCAAAACCGGAAGGGGCTTTTTGTTTCTTTGGACTGCGGCGACGTGTCGCCGCTTTTCAAAGCGCAGACAAGTCTGCGCACTCCACAACTCCGAAAAGAATTCATCCCTGACATTTTCCCCACGCCGGACTATAATTCCCCTTCCAATGCAATTCATTCGCGACATCTACGCGTCGAAACAAGCGGTCAAGCAGCCGGTCATCTCCTTTGAGTTTTTCCCGCCAAAAACCGACGAGGGTGACCGGGCTTTGCTTGAAAAGCATTTCCCCGCGTTGCTTCAAACGAAGCCCGATTTCTGTTCCGTGACCTACGGTGCCGGCGGCAGCACGCGCGATAAAACGCTGAGGATTGTGGACCGCATCCAACGCACGCATGGATTGACGGCTCTGGCGCACCTGACCTGTGTAAATCACACCCGCGACGAAGTGCGCGCATTGCTCGAAAAAATCCGCGGCCTCGGCTGCCGGAACATCCTCGCTTTGCGCGGCGACCCGCCAGACGGCGGGGAATTCAAGCCCGTGCCCGGCGGCTTTGAATTCGCCTCGCAGCTCGTTGAATTCATCCGCCAGTCGGGCGACTTTTCCATCGGCGTCGCCGGCTTTCCAGAAGGCCACATCGCCTGCAAAGAAGGCAAACACGCGGACTGGCGGCACTTGAAGGAAAAAACGGACGCGGGCGCGGATTTTGTGCTCACGCAATTATTTTTCGACAACGCCGATTATTTTGAATTCCGCGATTATGTGGCGGGAACGCTTGGCGTGCGTGCGCCGCTTGTGCCTGGAATCATTCCCATTGTGAGCGCGGCGCAAATCACAAGATTCACCCGGCTCTGCGGCGCCAAAATCCCATTGCCGCTGCACTCCAAACTGGATGAACTGGGTGATAATGACGAAGCTGTCGCCGAATTCGGCATCGAATATGCCACCCGTCAATGCGAGGAATTGCTCCAGGCAGGCGTGCCGGGACTGCACTTCTACACGCTGAACAAGTCGCGCTCAACCGTTCAGGTCCTGAAAAACCTCGGCTTGGCGTGAGAGCTCAAATGCAGAAGGCAGAATGAAGAACCGTCCCGGCGATGGTTTTGCGGCTGATATATGTTTCTGCATTCTGCATTCTTTCTTCATCCTTCAAAATAGATTGTTCGCCACGATGCCAAGCACGCTCAACGGTCCTTGATCTTCCAGTCCTTCCGTCGCCTTGTCCACTTTTTGCATCGTGAGTCTGGCATTCCTGTAAAATTCCTGGTCGTTGACGAGTCTGCCGATCGTGCCTTGCCCCTGGTTGATCTTCAGTAAAATCTGGTCGAGGTTCGTCATTGAAGCCGTCGTCGTGTTGTAAAGCGTCTCATCCGTCACGAGTTTGCCAAGCGTGCCCTGACCGGCCCTGACGCCGCTCACGGTGTTCTGCAGATTGGTGGCTGTCGCGAGCGCGGAATCGTAAAGCGATTGGTCGTAAATGAGTTTGCCAACCGTGCCTTCGCCTTTGGCGATCTGGCCGGAAATGCTTTCGATATTCGTGATGGTGGCGCCGAGGTGGCTGCTGTTTTGCTTAAAAAAATCCGTCAACGGGCCGATCAAGTTGTCAATCTTGTCACCGGTGAAACTCTTGCCGAAGTTTTCAATGCCGGTGGCGGCTTTGTCGAGTCTGGCCATGATGGCGTTGAGGTCCGGTCGTTCTTCGGTTGCGAGCACGGTCCCGTCAACGGCGCGCGGGGCATCCGGCGAACCGAAGTCAATGAAAACAAAATTCTGCCCCATCAAACCGGTGAACCTGACGGAGGCTTTGCTGTCAGTCTTCACGACGGCATTGCCGTGAAGTTTCATCACGACGTGAACCTTTTCATTTTCGAGCGCGATTGTTTCGACACGGCCGATTTCCACACCGGCCATTTTCACGCTGTCGCCGACTTTCAATTCCTGGACGGTGTCGAACAGCGCGTTCACCCGATAGCCACGGTGGAAGAAATCCGAGCCGCCGAGGGTTTCAATGATGGCCCAAGTGGCAAAGACCGCCAGGATCACGAAAATGCCCAGACGGGTTTCAAGTGAATTTTTCATAGGTTTTTATATCAAGTTTCGCGTTTGAAGTCTGCGTGCAAGAAATTTTGAACGAGCGGGTCGTTAAAGCGCTTCACTTCGTCGGGCGTGCCAATGATGATGATGCGGCCTTCGTTGATGACGGCGATGCGGTCGGCCACCCCGAACGCAAGGTCGCGGTCGTGTGTCACAACGAGCGATGTGACGTGAATGCGCCGTTTAAGTTTCAAAATCTCCTCGCTGACGACGGCGGCTGAAAGCGGGTCGAGTTCACTCGTCGGCTCATCGTAAAGAATCAACTGCGGCTCGATGACCAGCGCACGGGCAATGGCGGCGCGCTTTTTCATGCCGCCGGAAAGTTCGCTGGGCATTTTATCTCCGGCATCTTTGAGCCCGACAGCTTCGAGTTTTTCAGCAACAATGCGCGCGACTTCCTCCGGCGGTTTGAGCCGGTGCTCGCTCAAGTAAAGCCCGACATTTTCGCCGACCGTCAGCGAGTTGAGCAGCGCGCCGGACTGGAACACCATCGCGAGCCGGTATTTGCTGGCGATTT
>JBEKON010000023.1:0-32387 GCA_049521735.1 Verrucomicrobiota bacterium | reverse complement strand
TTGAGCACGACGGGAATCGTGCGGAGCAGAATTTTTAAGTCAAGCCAGAGCGACCAATTGTCAATGTATTCAAGGTCAAGTCTCACCCAATCCTTGAAATCATTGATTTGGTTGCGCCCGCTGATTTGCCAGAGGCAGGTGAGCCCGGGCTTTACACTCAAACGCCGGCGATGGGCCAAATCGTTGAAACGTTTGACCTCATCCACCGGCAACGGGCGCGGGCCGACAAGGCTCATCTCGCCGCGCAGGACGTTGAGAAGCTGCGGTAATTCATCGAGACTGTAATAGCGGAGCCGTTTGCCGACGCGGGTGATACGCGGGTCGTCGGTGACTTTAAAGACCGGTCCGCGCATTTCGTTCATGGCTTCCAGCTCGTGCTTGGATTGCTCGGCATTCGTGACCATCGTGCGGAATTTGTAGAGCGTGAATGGCGCGCCGTTCAGACCGGAACGTTGTTGTTTAAAGAACACGGGACCGGGCGAAGTGATTTTGATCAACATGGCCAGGAGAGCGAACAGCCATGACAATGCAATCATCATCAGCAAGGCTCCGAAGAGGTCCATGAGTTGCTTGATGACACCCTGCCATGAGACTTCCGGAGTTGTGCGAAAAACCAATAGCGGTCGTCCGAGCAATTCATCGAAGCTCGTGCGTGAAATTTGCGTGGCGAAGAAGTCGGCTACCAACCAAACTTCGACACCTTCCAGTTCACAAATCTTGATGATGTCTTCGACCTGTTTGAAATAGGCATGTTCGGCGCTAAGAATCACACCGAAGACAGAGTAATGATGAAGCGTGGATACAATCTGTTGGATCGGGATTTCAAGAAAATTGAGTTCAGCCACGATTTCAACGCCTTCGTTCGCGCGTTGTTCCAGTTCCTGCCGTATTTTGGCGGTTTCCCGTTCCGTGCCGATGAGAACGAACCGCCGCTTGTATTGCGACTGGGCGACTTTACTTTTGAGCAGGAGATGGATCAATTCTTCCTTCAAATACAACATGCAGAAACCAATGCAACCGAACGAAATTAAAACCGCCCGGGCCACTATCAGGTGAAAGACGTAAGCCGTCAGCGCCAGTTCCAACGTGATGAGCACACAGCCTTTTAACAATGGCCATAAAATGGCGCCGCGTTGGCACAATGGAGGATGATTGTAGAATCCCTGCGATTCGAGGATGAATGGCGCGGTGGGAATCAGGACAAGGTAGAGCAATGCAAGATATCCAAACGGGCCTGCAGGCCCCAACTTCAGCCACGCGATGATGTTCGGGTTGGAACGCAGCGCGTATGACAACAGGAGTGCAACCGTAAACAGGCAGGCATCAACCAGTTGATGAATCACTGTCCGAATCTGGCGATCGCGTTTTAGCATGACTGTTCAACAATGAAATGTTTTTAATTCCAGAATGGCCAGACCATGTATGCACCAAATTTCTTGGCGGTCCGGCATCCGGGCGCGCCAATTCTATTTTGGCTTTGGCTCCAATTGGAACTCCGGCACCGAGGCCACAATCAATTCCTTCATGCGCTCGAACGCGGCGTCTTCCTGGCCGGGCTCGCAGACGGCAAAATAGCTGATATAAGCCCAGCGTTGCAACACGCCAGTCGTCAGTAAATCACGCGTCATCCACCAGATGCGCCGCCAATGGCCGGTCGTTTCCTCGTTTCCCGCAACGAACCAAAACACGTAAAGGCCGCGCACTTCTTTTTTCCGGCCGTCGGTGTCCTGGATGAAATTGGTGATTATCCATTTTGCGACCTGCACTTGATGGGGATGCCGGCCTTCAATGAAAAGGTTGGCCGTTGTTTTTTGGTCAATGCGCCAACCCTGACCGGGGAGGCAAAACTCTGGTTTGTGAATGCTGGTCCGGTCCGTGCCCATTAAAACAATGTTCGCGTTCACCCAAAACCCATCCGGCGCGATGTAGCGGCGTTGGGCGAAGCTTGTGTCTTTGGGCAGCAGGTCCAAAACGGTTTTGTCCTCCAGCACTCTCTCTGAGGTGAAATTCAACACATGCTCCGGCAAATCAAAATCCATCCTCACACTTCCGGTGATTGGCGTGGCTTTGATGCCTGGCGCGCCGAGTTTTTGATTTGCCCGAAGCCAAACCAATGCCCAGGCGCTGCCGCCAATCAACGCGAGCACGACCATGAAAATGAGGATTTTTTGTTTTTTCATGCCTGGGGTCCTTTGTTTGGACTAGACTTTTTTCCCAGCCACCATCCGACAAGCAGCAACCCCAGAAAAACCGGGATGTAAGGCAGGAGGCTGATGATGGCGCTTTCATGAACACGGTTGCCCCATTGTTGACCTCCGATTTCCGCCGCAATGATGATCAAAAGCATTCGGAGGAGATTTCCCAAAACGGCGAATGGAAACGCCAGTGCCATCATGAATAACCGTTTCCACGGCGAACGGAACATCATAAATCCGCAGACGGTGGCGAACAAAAAAATCGCCACCAGACTGTGTATGCCACTGCAGGCCGCCGCGACATCGTATCGATACGTGCCCAGTGGATCGAACAATTGCGTGCCCATTCGCAAAACATCAATCCCAAGAATGCCGTGCGCCACCCACTCCACCAGTTCGGAGACGAGAATTCGCAATGGGAAAGTAATCGGTTCAATCACCGCGCCGAACGGCACGGAAAAAATGAAAAGAAAAAATGGGAAAAGACTTTTGCGCAACCCTGCAGGACCCCATGTCAATCCCATCAATCCATAAATGCCGATGAACAGCGCCACGATGGAGAGGCGCGGTTCCTGCATGACATAACCCAAAATATGCAGCGCCAGTCCCAAAGCGACGAACCCCAGGGAGGCCGGCCAGATTCTCAATGGCAATTGCAGCAGCTCCCTGCGTTTCCACCAGAACAAACCGATTACCAAAAACGGGATCAAATTTCCAAGAGCGTCGTCGTTGGAAACACCTCCGCTGTTGTATGCATTGAACATCCATCGAAACAGTGAAGGGGTGTTGATGTAACCAAGGGTTGAATTGCCCAAAAATTGAAACAGCGTCAGCCAAGCCGCCAACAACGCAAAGAAAAATGTTTTATTTGGCAACCGATGCCAACAGTCAACCGAATCCCGCCACCAATCCGGTCTCGTTTCGTTGATTTGATTTCCGTTCATTCGTGTGTCGTTACACTGAATAACTGAACAATTGATTCCGCTCAAACAAATTCGTCAAGGGCTCTTTATTCGGGTGAATATTTTTTCACGCCGCGGAGTTGTCCTGCAATTTTAAGTGCGAACAGCGGATTGTTCCGCAAATAACGCCTGGCCAGCCGTTGTGGTTCCTGGCACAAAAACGATAGCACCATTCCAATCCGCTCCGCTGCATCCAACGCGGCGCCTGCCGCCCGATGCCCGGCCGGCCATCCCCAAATAGCAGTTTTCTCTGGCAAATGCCTTGTCAGTCTGCTTTTGCCCAAGCCCGCCCTCGTAAGCCATCCCAAAGCAGATAAAACAAAAAAAGGAGATTGTACTTGAAATATCGTGCCGCCAGCCGGCGCGGTTCGGAATAAATGCGAAAAACCCAGGTCAAGCCCAACCGTTGCATCCAGAGCGGCGCGTCAAGCTTGGTGCCAGCGTTGACATCAAAGGCAAAGCCAACGGCCAGCAGGATGCCGCGTGCAATTTGATGCTTGTGTTTGTGAATCCACGCTTGCTGTTTTGGTGTGCCTAATCCTATCCATACAAAATCCGGCGAGAGCCGGTTGATTTCATCCACGATTTGCTGCTCATCATCCGATTTGAAATAACCGTTGCGGACGCCGATGATTTTCACGGTCGGATTTTGCTTGAGAAAAAATTCCTTCAACTTCCGGGAACATTCATCCGAACCTCCCAAAAAATAGTGTGTGAACGGTGCCGGACTGTTCAACACGCAATGTCGCATGAAAGTCGGCCCATAAACGCGACCGCGCAATTTCATGCCCTGCAAATTCAAGCACCAAATCAATGGCATTCCATCCGGGATAAAAAAATCAAAACCGTCGGTCAGCTCCCGAAAATTTGAATCATGCCGGCGCAGCGTGACAACGTGCGTGTTGGAAAAATCCACCGCGACGGAGCGCGGTTGCCTGGTCAACTGTTGCAGCGCGCCGGTGAATTCGCCATAAGTGGTCGCCGTCAGGGGCGTTCCCAAAACAAAAGCGGATTTGAGATTCATATAATCGGTGTGCAAAGGAACACCTGGTTCAAAATACGGCGAAGTTTTTCATCCGTCTGCGCCTCCATCACACCATGCACCCCGGTCACACCAATGTAACCCTTGCGCCGTTGTAGCACCGCGTCAGCGACGGCTGCCAGCGCCGTCTCCAAATTGATGATACTGATGCCGACACCGGGGACGTTGACACGTTCAATGGCCATGAGAAATTAAAATCGTGCGGCCTGTAGGATACGGGGCAAAAATGAAAAACGCCAGAAAACTTCCCCTTCGGCAAAATGAAATTGCTCCTTTTGTTCCACCTCTGACACAGGAGCAATCGGACAGCGGATTGGCGCGAAAAATCTTCCTTCCCATCCCATTTTAGCTCAAATTCAAGACCGAAGCCTGATTGAACTTTGCATGAAGCTGCTTGTTTTTGCCAATGTGCCGCCGCCCCATCACGGCCAGAGCTACATGGTTCAACTGATGCTCAACGGTTTTGGAGGCGACCATCGTTGGGGAAGGCGAAAAACAACCGTTGAACCGCCAAGCCGCTTTGGCATTGAATGTTATCACGTTGATGCGCGGCTTTCACGGGATTCAAAAGACATCGGCAAGTTTCGTGGAGGAAAGATTTTCCTCATTTTCTGGTATTGTCTTCAAGCCATCTGGTGCCGGTTCCGTTACGGCGTGGATAATTTTTATTATGTCCCCGCACCGGGCAAACGCGTTGCGCTTTACCGCGACTGGCTGGTCATGCTGTTCTGCCGTCCGTTTTTCAAAAATGTCATTCTCCACTGGCACGCCGCGGGCCTGGCTGAATGGCTGGAAACCTCTGTGCAAATTCGGTCGCGCACTGTCACCTACCGGCTGTTCAAGCCCGTGAACCTCAGCATCGTGTTGTCCCGATTCAATTTTGCCGATGCGGAAAAGTTGTTGTCCCGGCGCATTTGCGTCGTCAACAATGGCATCCCCGATCCCTGTCCGGATTTTGCGACGTCAGTGCAACCGCGCCGTCGCGCGCGGTTTGCCGCCCACGGCAAACTGTTGGCCAATGAAAGACTCGACGCCCAGGAAACAGCCGCCGCCGGTGGAGACCCGCAAATCATCAAGGTTCTGTTCCTGGCGCACTGCTCGCATGACAAGGGGTTGTTTGCCACGGTGGAAGGCGTCATGACCGCCAATCGCCAGCTCGCGGCACGCGGCTCGGTGGTACGGATGAAACTCACCATCGCTGGTAACTTTGTTACTGCCAGGGAGAGAGTGGAATTCGACCGGTTGGTTCAGGCCCGGGAATATGCCGAAACCGTCGAATATCTGGGATTCGTCTCCGGGGCGGAAAAAAGACGCATTTTGAGCGAGGCGGACTTGTTCTGCTTCCCAACCTGCTATTTTGGTGAAAACCAGCCGGTCAACTTCATTGAAGCCATGGCCTTCGGTCTGCCCATCGTCACCACGCGCTGGCGCTCGCTGCCCGAAATGCTGCCGCAGGATTATCCGGGTTTTGTTGATCCAAAATCACCCGGGCAAATCGCCGATGCGCTGCAACGCCTGGCTGGCATGGATCTGGCCGAATCATTGCGCGAAATGTTTGTCCGCTGTTTCACCCTGGAACACCATCTTGCCAACCTGGCTGAAGCCATTCACAGCGTGGAAAAACCCTGATACTGCGCGCAAATTCATTGCGAGATCGCCGATAATTATTATCCTCAACACATTTGAAAATCGGCCTGCTCCAACTCAACTCGACCATTGGCGATTTCACCGCCAATCGCCAGAAGCTCATCACTGGTTACGAAAAGGCCTGCGCGCGCGGCGCCGAATTTGTCCTCGCGCCCGAATTATTTTTATGCGGCTACCCGCCGCGCGATTTGTTGCTGCGCGCGGATTTCGTTGACACCAATCTCGCCGTCCTAACGGAAACGGCCAGAAGCATTGGCAAAATTCCTATTTGCGTCGGTTACGTGGGCCAAAATTCCGACCGTCCGGGGCGCGCGCTCCGGAATTCCGCCGCGGTCCTGCAAAATGGGAAAATCATCTGGTGCACACACAAATGTCTGTTGCCGACTTACGACGTTTTTGATGAAGACCGATATTTTGAACCCGCGAAAAACATCACGCCGTTCGAGTTTAATGGACGCAAGCTGGGCATCACGATTTGTGAGGACATTTGGAACGACCAGGATTTTTGGCCGGAGCGGCTGTATCGCCGCGATCCCGTCAAGGAACTCATCGCACAAGGTGCCGAAGCCATCGTTAATATTTCCGCGTCACCATGGCACGATGGCAAGGAGCGCGTACGGCTGGAAATGTTCCAGCGCGTGGCGCGGGACGAGGGCGTGCCATTGGCGTACGTGAACCTCATCGGCGCGAATGATGAATTGATCTTCGACGGTCACAGTGTCGTGCTCAATAAACGCGGTCAATCACTGGCTTTGGGCAGGGGATTTGCGGAAGACCTTTTGGTTGTGGATTGGGGGGCCGATTCGCCGCCGCAAAAAATCGAGTGGCCGGCGCGGGAACAGCAGTTATTCGCTGCGCTGTCCCTGGGTGTTCGCGATTACGTTGGTAAATGCGGTTTCAAATCGGTGATTGTCGGGTTGTCCGGCGGCATTGATTCCGCCCTCGTTGCCGTGCTGGCAGCGGACGCGCTTGGGGCGGACAAAGTCATGGGCATTTCAATGCCGGCGCGCTATTCGAGCGAGGGCAGTTTGAGCGATGCGGAGGCGCTCTCGGGAAATCTTGGCATTCGTTACGAAGTTTTGCCGATTGAAACGGTTTTTCGATCGGTTGAGAAGCAATTGGCAAAGGTTTTTGCCGGAACGAAACCAAACGAGGCCGAGGAAAACGTGCAATCGCGGCTCCGCGGTCTGACACTCATGGCGCTCTCGAACAAATTCGGCGCTCTGGTGCTGACAACCGGCAACAAATCGGAGATGGCCGTCGGTTATTGCACGCTTTACGGCGACATGTGCGGCGCGCTGGCGCCACTCGCGGACGTTTTCAAGACGGACATTTACAAAATTGCGCGTTGGGTCAACCGCGAGCGCGAAATCATTCCCGCTGCTTCCATTTCAAAACCGCCGAGCGCCGAGTTGCGGCCGAACCAAACGGACCAGGACTCGCTGCCACCCTACGAAATGCTGGATCGGATTCTCGACGCCTACATCGTGCAGGATTTGAACAGGGAAGAAATCATCAAACGCGGATTTGACGCAGCGGTTGTGAACGACGTCATCAATAAAATCACGTTCAGCGAATACAAACGCCGTCAAGCCGCGCCAGGACTGAAAGTGTCGCCGCGCGCCTTCGGCATGGGCCGGCGCATTCCCATCGCGCAGAAATTCCGCGCCAGAAATGCCACACAGGCTGAAGCAAATTGCAGATAAATGGTGTTGACAGCGTCGAAGTCATAATTTAGAATGGGTCGGTTAGTTGTCTTTTTGATTTTTTTTTATGATACTCGCCTATATAGATCCCGGATTTGGTGCGTTGCTCTGGCAAATGATTGTCGCGGTCTTTGTTGGATTCCTGTTCTACCTGAAACAAACACGGCGGTGGATCGTGGGTGTGATTGTGGATGTGTTTCGGAAAATGTTCGGGCGCAGTCAGAAACTTTCGGACACCGTTGCGGAAATTCCCGTCAAAGAAACAATAAAAGCCAAACTCTGATGTCCGGTAATGCCACAGTCCACGCCATCATTTCGCGATCCAGCTGGTTGTTGTTGTTCCTTCAATGGCCGTGTGCTGCGCTTCGTCGCCGCAGATGCCGTTTCTGAATTCGAAAAATTCCTGCCAACCAATTGTGCGCGCCAGTTCATTGCCCGGAAACAATTTGCCGGCACCCGCCGCCTGAACGAAAACGAAACTGCGGTGCTTCTCGAAGCTCCGGAGTTGCAGGCGGTTTTCCACGCGCAACCCAGGGGCGCGGTCTTCGAGCATGAGCGCATTCCGTTTCCGGGTTACCCGCATGAATGGCCGCCCGAAATGCTTTGGGCTGCCGGTCGCTTGACGCTCGAACTCGCCCAAACCGCGCTCGCGGATGGATTCGGGTTGAAGGACGCCACCCCGCACAATATTTTGTTTCGCGGCAGCGAGCCGGTCTTCATTGACGCGCTGTCGTTCGAACGCCGCAACCCGGGTGACCCGATTTGGAAACCGCAGGCGCAATTTATCCGGACGTTTCTTCTGCCGCTGCTGGCCAATCGGCGCTGGGGGACGCCGCTTGCGGATATTTTCACCACCCACCGTGACGGACTTGAGCCGGAGGATGTTTACCGCCTCTGCGAGCTGCTGGAGAAATTCAAGCCGCGAACGCTCTCGCTCGTTTCGATTCCCACCTGGCTCTCGCGCAGGGCCGGCCCGGGCGACCAAAAGATTTACCAGCCGCATTTGCTGGCGAACCCGGAAAAGGCGCGATTCATCCTCGAATCGCTTTTCAAACGATTGGAACGAACGCTGGATTCGCTCAAGCCGGTCACGCAAAAAAAATCGGTATGGTCGGATTACATGGCCACGCACAGCTACGATGACCCGGCGTTTGCGGCCAAGGAAAAATTTGTGAACGAGGCGTTGCGCGAGTTCAAACCGGCGCGCGTGCTGGATGCCGGCGCGAACACCGGCCATTTCAGCGCGCTGGCGGCGCAAGCGGGCGCGGAAGTCGTGGCGCTTGATCTCGATCCGGTCTGCGTCGGCACGATCTGGCGGCGCGCGCGCGAGCAAAAATTGAACATTCTACCGCTGGTCGTGAATCTGGCGCACCCCAGCCCGGCGCTCGGCTGGCGCAACGGCGAGTGCCCGTCGTTTCTTGACCGCGCGTCCGGCAAGTTTGATGGCGTGCTGATGCTGGCGTTGATTCACCATTTGCTGGTAACGGAGCGGATTCCGCTTGAAGAAATTCTGCGGCTGGCCTACGAATTAACCAATTCGTTGCTTGTGATTGAATTCGTCGAGCCCCGGGATGACATGTTTTGCCGCCTGACCCGCGGGCGCGAACATTTGCATGCAGCGTTGGATATGAAAATGTTTGAACGGGCTTGCACGCCGTATTTTGAAATTGTCCGGTCGCTCGCGCTGCCGGGCACGCAGCGCCGGATGTATTGCCTGAAGCGAAAAGGCGGCAGAAATTGAGCGCGCCCGCGCAAACCACGCCTCCGGCGAAGCATCACGAGGGCATCATCCCGTTGCCGCAGCCGCTGAAGCAAAAAATCAAGGACGGCATCGTGGCAGTGTCGCTCGCGAATTTGTGTTTCATCAAAGTGCAGTTTGATCTGCTATCCGACCACGATCGCTATTTCAACAAGCTTCCAGTCACGTCTCCGATGCTTTTGGCTTTGGTGCTCAACATACTCTGCTTTGCGTTGGTGTTCTGGTTGGTGATGCGAATGTTGCGACGTTTTCCGAACACGTTGCTGCAATTGCCATTCCATTTAACCTTTCTGCTTTTACTGTTGTTCCCGGTGGATTTTGTCCGGCTGCAATTAACCAATATTGCTGATTATCAAATTGTCGCGTTTCTAAAGCAGCCCATGGTAATCATCGCTGTGTTGGCCGTATCGGTGCTGGTTGTTTGGGAACATCGGTCTCTCACCAAAATCGCAGGGGTGGCGGTGGGCCTTTTATTCCCGTTGGCCCTCTTCTCGTTTGTCAAGATCGCACTCGTTTGCCTGAGCGTGACCCAACTAAAACAATGCACCAGCAACATGCTTTTGCCGCCACCCAGCCCCATTCGCGCAGGGCAGCCTCGTGTCTTGTGGATTATCTTCGACGAAACAGATTACCGGCTGGCGTTTGAGCAACGTCCCCCCGGCCTGCAATTGCCTGAGTTCGACCGTTTGCAGCAACAATCGCTGGCAGCGACCAACGCGTATTCGCCCAATGATGCCACGATTATGTCCATGCCCGCATTGATTCTCGGACGGCGCATTTCATCTGTTTCCTACAAGGATGCTTGCGATCTTTCAATCACATTCGCTGACAACGGAAAAACCACCACTTGGACGGCACAGCCTTCGGTATTTTCCGAGGCACGCAGCCTTGGTTTCAACACCGCGCTCGTCGGCTGGTATGTCCCGTACGATCGAATGTTGGGCAATGCTTTGAATTTCTGCGCGTGGTATCCTTTTCCTGTTTTTGAGCCCACCCGGGATGTCACATTTGCGGCAAACATGCGTTGCCAAATTTTTTCGTTATCTGAAACCTTCTGGCTCCGGCATTTATTCGCCAATCTCTGCCAGGACAGTTTGCAAACATCCCTCCGTGTGGTGACAAATTCCACTTATGGTTTGACTCTGTTGCACTTGATGCCGCCGCATAAGCCGGGAATTTATCTGCCGGAAAAGCATAAATTCATTCTCTGGCCCAAATCCAAGGTGCAGGGTTATTTCAACAACCTGGCACTGGCCGACGACGAATTGGGGGCGTTGCGCCACGCCATGGAGCAAGCGGGCCAATGGGATAAGACTTGGGTCATCTTAAGCGCCGACCACTCGTGGCGCGAATCGACATTGTACGACGGCCAGCGGGATCATCGGGTGCCTTTTTTGGTAAAGCCTCCCGGTGCAAATGGATCGATGACTTATTCGCGGCGATTCAACACCGTGTTGACTCATGATTTGATTCTTGCCATCCTGCACCGTGACGTGACCAGCCAACGAAATGTTGCGCTTTGGCTGGATACCCATGGTTCGGAAGCGGCCACCATCATCGGCGGACGCCAGGACTAATCAGCATTAGCAAATTTTCACATATACGAGGATTTGCCCGCCTTTCGGCTGGATGTTAAAAGTTTCGCCATGAAATTCTCCATTGTCACACCGAGTTTCCGCAATTCGAAATGGCTCAAGCTCTGCATCGCGTCCGTGGCCGACCAGCAAGGTGTCGAACTGTAGCACATCGTGCAGGATTCTTGTTCGGACGACGGCACGCAAGACTGGTTGCCATACGGCAAGCGCGTTCGGGCGTTCATTGAAAAAGACGGGGGCATGTATGATGCCATTAATCGTGGTTATCGCCGCGCGCAAGGCGATATTCTCGCATACCTGAATTGCGATGAACAATACCTGCCCGGCGCGCTTAAAACGGCCGGCGATTTTTTTGAAAAGCGCCCTGAAATTGAAGTTGCGCCTGCCGGCAGCATCGTCACCGATGGTGACAGCCGGTATATCTGCCATCGCCATGCGCTGGTGCCGCATCCGCAACACATTTGGTTCCGTTTCTCCGTGCCCACCAGTTCTGTGTTCATCCGCCGTCGGGTCATTCACGAGCGGGAATTGAACTTGATGCTGTCAATCAGGGGCTGGCATCTTCGTTTCCCATGAAGACAATCCAATCCGCCTCTGTTTTTGGCCTGGGGAAACTGGGTGCCTGCATTGCCGCCACGCTGGCCGCGCGCGGTTTCGAGGTGATGGGCATAGACATTGATGCGGAAAAAGTACGGCGGCTGAACGAGGGCCAGCCACCCGTTGAAGAACCACTGCTGGCCGAGACCGTCCAGGCGGGCCGTGCGCGTCTGCGGGCCTCGACCGACCCGCGCGAAGCGGTAAAAACCGATGTCTCTTTTTTCATTCCACCCACCGGAAGCCTCCCCGATGGCAGCTTCTCGAACGAGTTTCTCTTGAAAGCCATGCAGCCTTGCGCCAAGGCGCTGGCGGGTGCCGGCAAAAAGGGACATTTGTTTGTTTGCAGTTCCACCACCACGCCGGGCGCGTGCGACACGGTGCTGGTCCCAATGATCGAGAAGGAAACCCAATGGACCTGCGGTCGTGACTTCGGCTTCTGCTATAATCCGGAGTTCATTGCGTTGGGCAATGTCGTCAACGGGCTGCTGGAGCCGGATCTGGTGTTGATCGGTGAATCCGACCCTGAGAGCGGCGCGGCGCTCGAAGCTCTTTACAAAAAGTATAACCGGAACCGGCCGCAAATCAGCCGCATGTCGCTGGTCAGCGCGGAACTGACCAAGATTTCACTGAACAGTTACATCACCATGAAGATCAGCTTTACGAACCAGCTCCGCATGATCGCCGAACGCTTTCCCAAGGCTGATATCCACGCGGTGCTAAACGCCATCGGCAGCGACAGCCGCATCGGCAAGAAATACCTGCGCGCCGGCCTGAGCTACGGTGGCCCCTGTTTCCCGCGCGACAACCGTCTGGTGGCTTATACCGCCCGGCAGGCCGGCGTCTCCGCGCCCCTGGCGGAAGCCTCGGACAAAGTGAACGAGGACACCAAACGGGATTTGCTTGAAAAGGTGAAAGCACGGGTCACCCGGAGCGACCTCGTGGCCGTTCTTGGCCTGACTTACAAACCGGACACTTACATCACCGAGGAATCCGCCGGTCTCTACCTGGCGCAACATTTGAAGCAACAAGGTTACCGCGTGTTGGTGCATGATTTCGGGGCCAAGCCTTCCAACAATCCGAGCCTGCACGAATTTGAAATCATCGAGGACCTCGCCGCGTTCGCCTCCCGCAACGACATCAAACTGGCGGTCATTTGCTGTCCCTGGCCGCGATACAAGGAGGTGAAATTCACCGCCACGACTAAGGTGCTGGCGGCGTGGCAACTGTAAGGCCGCAGGAAGACCGGTCAGCGCTTCTCTTGCAGCCGCTTCATGTCGATGTTTGACACGAAGTGGGTTTGTTTTTTCGTCTGTCGGCGGAACCGGAGTATCCAAGATCCAGGGACGAGATCGATGCGCCCGCGGCAAACCAACTTCTGCCACTGCCGCTTCAGCCGGAATGCCGTGCGATAGACATGGCGCCGCCACCCGTCGGGTCTGCCGTATTCCTTGCTGATGATGGCCGCTTCGCGTTGCATGTTGCGCGTCACCCTCATATCGGCGGATTGTCCATGTTCATGGTAGCGATAGTTGATCAGGAGCCGCGGCACATGGCCAACCTGGAAGCCTTGCCGACCGAGACGCAGGATGAATTCGTAATCGCAGCAGTTCAGGAAATCCTTGTACCGGTACAAGCCGATCCGGTCATGGACCGGCTTGCGAACGAAAAGCGTCTGGTGAATCACGTAACCTATCGCGTACCGGAGCACATTGTAATCGTAGCAGGCTTCCTTACGCCGGTAGATTGGGCGTCCCTGGCCGTCCACATACTGGATGTCTCCAAAGAGCGCATCCCATTCCGGATGCTGTCGGAAGGCCTCGCCCACAGCCCGCAATGTCCCCGGCCGGAAGCAGTCGTCGGCGTTCAGGATGTTTACGATCTCCCCGGTAGCCAGGAGAATGCCCTTGTTCATCGCGTGATAATGCCCTTCGTCCTTTTCCGACACCCAGATCAGATGCGGATACTCTTTCAGCAATTCGATCGTGCCGTCCGTTGAGCCGCCATCGATGACGATGTGTTCGCAATGGGGGTAATCCTGGGATCGCACACTTTCGATGGTCTCGCGAATGGTGTGGATGCTGTTAAAGCTCGGGGTGATGACCGAGACCTTTGGCAGTCCGAACATGGTAAATTTATAACAGTCCCGCGGCGACGGGTCAAGAAAACCGCCATTAGCCTGCGGCGGCGGGTCTGGCTCCCGGGCGAACGTTTGTCTGGCGGCGCTGCCGAATGGCATTGATTTCAGAAACGATTTTGAGCATTTTCACCTTTGATTCGTGGTCTAACAGGAAAGCGTTCAGTGCAAATTTCCATCATCACACCGAGTTTCCGCAATTCGAAATGGCTCAAGCTCTGCATCGCGTCCGTGGCCGACCAGCAAGGGGTTGAGTTCGAACACATCGTGCAGGATGCCTGCTCGGATGATGGCACACTGGACTGGCTGCCGCAGGACAAACGCGTTCGGGCGTTCATTGAAAAAGACGGGGGCATGTATGATGCCATTAATCGTGGTTATCGCCGTGCGCAAGGCGATATTCTCGCATACCTGAATTGCGATGAACAATACCTGCCCGGTGCGCTCAAAACGGCAAGCGATTTTTTTGAAAAGCGCCCTGAAGTTGAAGTTGCGCTTGCCGGCACAATCGTCGTTGATGGCAACGGCAAATACATTTGCCATCGCCATTCAATGACGCCCCATCCCCAAGGCGTTCATTACCGTTTTCCAATCCTGACAAGCTCGGTTTTTATCCGGCGCGGTGTCATTCACGAACGGGGCATTTTTTTCGACACACTTTGGCGCGATCTCGGCGATTTTCACTGGATTCTGGCACTAATGAAAAACAAAGTGCCGATGGCTGTCTGCAAAAGCGTTACGTCGGTTTTTGCAGACACCGGTAAAAACATGAATCTGAAACCGAACGCGATCCGCGAAAAAAATGAAACGGCGGCCATGACGCCGCGCTGGGTGCGCGCGCTTAAACCGGTTTGGGTCGCACACCATCGCCTGCGCCGTCTTGCCGCCGGACATTTCTTCTTGCGCCCGACAAGTTATTCCATTTACACATTTCAAAGCCCAGGGCAACGCGTCCGTTTTGATGTGCCGAAACCCACGGCCATCTGGTGGAATCGCATCCGCCCCCAAAAAAGTTCGAATGTCATTGCATTTATCTGATTTATCGGCCAGTTTTCCGGTTCCATGCAAAGTAAAATTTTAGTCGCAGGCGCGGGCGGATTTATCGGCGGCCATCTTGTGGCCGAATTAATTCGCAAAGGACACAAGGACATTCGGGCTGTGGACATCAAGCCGTTCAGCGAATGGCATCAGCATTTTCCGAAGGTGGAAAATGTGTCGCTGGATTTGCGGCTAAGGGACGCCTGCGAACGCGCCGTCAAAGGCGTGGAGCAGGTCTATAATCTGGCCGCCGACATGGGCGGCATGGGATTCATCGAAAATAATAAGGGGCTTTGCATGTTGAGCGTGCTCATCAACACACACTTGTTGATGGCCGCGAAAAAATTCGGCGTGCAGCGCTACTTTTATTCCTCTTCCGCCTGTGTCTATGCAGCAGACAAACAGACTGATGTGAATGTGACCGGTCTTTGCGAAGCCGACGCTTATCCGGCCATGCCGGAGGACGGCTACGGATGGGAAAAGTTGTTCAGCGAACGCATGTGCAGGCATTTCACGGAAGATTTCGGCCTGGTCACGCGCGTGGCGCGCTTTCACAACGTTTACGGCCCGCATGGCACCTACGATGGCGGACGCGAGAAGGCGCCGGCGGCCATTTGCCGCAAAGTGATTGATGCCAAATTGAGCGGCAAACATGAAATTGAAATCTGGGGCAATGGCAAACGGACGCGCAGTTTTATGTATATTGACGATTGCATTGATGGCATTGACCGCATCATGCGAAGCGAGAAGGTGACTTTTCCAATCAATCTCGGGAGCTCGGAAAAAGTTTCCATCAACCAGCTTGTGGACATGGTTGAGGACATCGCGGGCGTCAAATTGAAACGCAGTTACAATCTTTCCGCTCCCAAGGGTGTCAATGGCCGCAACAGCGACAACACCATCATAAAACAAACATTGGGTTGGGAACCGTCCATCCCGTTGCGGACCGGCATGGAAAAAACTTACGCCTGGATTTACGACGAGATGACAGGATGCAAAACAAAGACCTGTCGGACGTGAATTTTTTCCGCCCGGCCTGTTTTGTATGGTTCAAAACAATGGCCGTCGGCTTGTTTCCCATTGACCATGGTGGAGTGTGAAATTTAGACTGGCCACCTATGTTTGAGAACACCGTTCGCCGGATACCGCGGCCGCAGGATGTCGCGCGGATGACCACGCAACAACTTCGGGAGACTTTCCATGTCGCCGACCTTTTCGCGCCGGGCGAATTGCGCGGCGTGTTCACCGAACTCGACCGGCTGGTGGTGGGCGGCGTGATGCCGGTCAAGCCGGTTGAACTGCCAAATCACAAGGAATCCGGATGCGCGTTTTTCCTCGAACGCCGCGAGTTCGGCGCCATCAATGTCGGCGGCGCGGGCGCGGTCCGCGCGGACGGCAAAACGTTTTCCCTCGACCGCTTGGATTGCGTTTATCTGCCGATGGGCACCAAGTCGGTCACGTTCGAAAGCGGCGACGCGAAAAAACCGGCGAAGTTTTATTTTCTGAGTTGTCCGGCGCACGCGGCTCATCCCGCCGCGACGATGAAGCCGAAGGACGCGTCGCCGGTGCCGCTCGGTTCGCCGGCGGCGGCGAACAAGCGGACGATTTACAAATACATCCACCCAGGCGGCATCCGGAGCTGCCAGCTCGTGATGGGTTTCACCGCGCTGGAGGAGGGGAGTGTGTGGAATTCGTTCCCGCCGCACACGCACGGGCGGCGCACGGAGATTTATTTTTATTTCGACCTTGGCGAAAACGTGCTGACGCATTTTATGGGGGAACCGCAGCAGACGCGGCATCTATTTTTGCACAACGAGGAGGTCGCGCTGTCGCCGGACTGGTCCATCCATTGCGGTTGCGGCACGGGCAATTACAAGTTCATCTGGGGCATGGCGGGTGAGAACCAGGTGTTCGACGACATGGATGGCGTGAAGCCGCTGGATTTGAGATAAAGATTTTCAACCCGGTAGGGCTGTGCTGCTGCACAGCCCAAATTTCAAGGATGCGCAGCAGTGCGTCCCTACTGGAAAGGGAAAACCAAACACGAAATTATGGAAACAAAACGTTTTAGCAACAAAGTCGCCATTGTGACCGGGGCCAGCCGCGGCATTGGCCAGGCCATTGCCCTTGCGTTTGCCCGCGAAGGCGCCCACGTCGTCGGCGTGGACATCGGCGACCAATCCGAAACCGGCGCGAAAGTCAAGGCACTCGGCGCAAAATTCAATTCTTACACCGAGGATTTCGGCAAGCTCACCCAAAAGGCCGCTGCTGATCTCATCGGCAAAATCGTCAAGGCCGCCGGGCGCGTGGACGTGCTCGTGAACAATGCCGGCATCATCAAACGCGCGCCGATTGTGGATCATCCGGAAGCCGAGTGGAACGCCGTGCTGCAAATCAATCTGACCGCTCCGTTTTTCCTGAGCCAGGCGGTGGCCAAATGGTGGCTGACCGGCGGGCGCGAAAAGTCCCCGCCGGACGCGCGCCTCAAGGTCGTGAACATCGCCTCGATGCTGTCATTTCAGGGCGGCATCTTGGTGCCGGGTTATACCGCCAGTAAGAGCGGCATCGCCGGTCTCACCAAGGCGTTTGCCAATGAACTGGCCAAGGAACGTGTGAACTTCAACGCCGTCGCGCCCGGTTACATCGCCACGGAAAACACGAAGGCATTGCGTGAAGATCCCAAGCGCAGTCAGACAATCCTCGACCGTATTCCCGAAGCCCGCTGGGGTTCGCCCGAAGACATCGCCGGAGCGATCCTGTTTCTCGCCTCGAAAGATGCCGATTACATGAACGGCACCATCATGAACGTGGACGGCGGCTGGCTGGCGCGTTAAAAAATTATGAAAACCATGTTTACCCGCACCTGCTTTTTGTTCGGCCTGACCATGTTCGGTGCCGTTCCCATTTCCTGCGCCACCCAAATCGCTCCACCGGACAAATTTGCCGGCGCCACACCGTTGCAATGGTCGGTGCGAATGGCCGACTCGGAAATCGCCCGGCGCGGTGACAGTCTGGGGTGGAAAGAGAGCCACAAAGCCAAATGGGATTACACCACCGGCTTGTTCACGTTGTCGCTGCTCAAACTGGATGAGCAGGTGCCTAATCCGGACTATGTCAAATTCGCCGAAAATACCATCGGTTCGTTCATCACGCCGGATGGGAAAATCCATGTCTACAAATTCGAGGATTACAGCCTGGACAACATCAATGCCGGCCGGACGGTGCTGGATCTCTGGCAGATCACCCATGATGAGCGTTATCAAAAGGCTGCTGCGCTGTTGCGTAAGCAACTCGATGGCCAATCGCGCACCAGCGATGGCGGGTTCTGGCACAAACAGCGGTATCCGCACCAAATGTGGCTGGATGGCCTTTACATGGGGGAACCGTTTTATGCCGAGTATGCCCGCTTGTTCAACGGGCCGGTTTCCGACTATGACGACATTGCCAAACAAATCCGATTGATGGCCGCGCACACTTACGATCCGGTGACGGGTTTGTTCTATCATGCCTGGGATGAAAGCAAATCGCAGCCGTGGGCGAACAAGGAGACCGGCACCTCGTCCAATTTCTGGGGTCGCGCCATCGGCTGGTATGCCATGGCCATGGTGGACGTGCTCGACTTTTTCCCGGCGAACCATCCAGCCCGGCCGGAAATCATCGCCACGTTCCAGAAACTCTGCGCAGGCGTGGCCAAGTATCAGGACCCGAAGACGGGGCTGTGGTATCAGGTGCTGGACCAGGGCGATCGCAAAGGCAATTACCTGGAAGCGACGGCTTCGAGCATGTTCGTCTACGCGATGGCGAAAGGCATCAATCACGGCTACCTGCCGCGGGATTATGTGCCGGTGGTGACGAAAGGTTACCGTGGCATCATCGAAAACCTGGTCAAAAACGATAGCGACGGGCAATGGTCGTTGACGCAATGCTGCTCGGTAGCCGGGCTGGGCGGGACGCCGAGCAACGGCCATGCGCGCGATGGCAGCTTTGATTATTACGTGAGCGAACCTATTGTGAACAACGACCTCAAAGGCGTCGGGCCGTTCATCCTGGCGGGCATCGAGGTGCAACAGTTGTTGAACGGGTCGGCAGCCACGGGTGGCAAGACGCATTCCCCGGCTGCTGCCACCGGCCGGAAATCGGTCGTGGTCAAGGTGACCAACCCGTCCAATTTCCCCCGGGTTGACGAAACGGTGGAAATCAATTTGCAAACCGTTGCCGGCGACCTGCAACTGGATCCGGCGACCGGCAAATTCGCGGTGAAGGACTGTGTGGCATCGAACTTTTTGGATTCACAGGTTTATGCCTCCGAACCCGGCCAGGCGCCGGACAAACTGCTTTTCCAGGTTGACCTCGCGCCGAACGAAACGCGGACGTTTTGCATTGTGGACGCTTCCGCATTGACCAATGTGCCGCCGCCGAAGATGCGGACATTTGCGCGTTACGTGCCGGAGCGCATGGACGATTTCGCGTGGGAAAGCGACCGCATCGCGCACCGCACCTATGGTCAGGCGCTCATCAAGGGTGAGGGAACCATCAGCAGCGGCCCGGACGTGTGGATCAAAAAGAACCGCGTCCTCATCGTGGACGTGATGTATGCCACCAAGCATTACCATGAGGACAACGGCGAGTTCATGGACGACTACCGCGTCGGCAAAAGCCGCGGCTGCGGCGGCGTGGGCATCTGGGACGGCCAGAAGCTTTACGTTTCCAGCAACTACCGCAACTGGCGGCTCGTCACCACGGGACCGATTCGCTCGGAATTTGAGCTGACCTACGACGCGTGGGACGCAGGCAACGGACGAAAGGTTTCCGAAACCAAACGTTACAGCATTGACGCCGGCTCGTGGTTCACCAAGGCGCAAAGCACCTTCAGCAGTGAAACCAATTCACCGCTGACCGTCGGCGTCGGGCTGGCCGAGCGCGCGTGCCCCACCAACCGCGAGGAATTTATCGGGCACGACCAAGGCGAAGGCTGGCTGAGTTACTGGCAGCCGGAGGACACACCCAAGGGCACCATCGGGGTCGCCATCGTTTTGCCCAAAGGCAGTGTGGAAGCGTTTACGAACGACGTTCCGGATATGCCGGAGGCCAAGTTGCATGCGGTGGTGCCGCAGCCGACGCACGAAGGTTATCCGCCCATCCGAAACATGCTGGCGATTTCGCAAGCTGAAGTCGGCAAGCCGTTCTCGTATTACTTCGGTGCGTGCTGGGATCGCAGCGGCGATTTCACCAACCACGTCCAGTGGGAGGATTATGTGCGCCGCTTTGCCGAACGCCGCGATGCGCCGCTGCAAATCGAGATTGGAAATTGAAGGTAGGGCGTGCAGTCCCGTGCGCGCCGTCGTCCCAAAGTGATTATTCAATCGGCGCGCAGGGGACTGCGCGCCCTACCACATCATGCCTTTGCCTGCGCGACCACCTTCAGCGCTTCGGCGGTCAGGGCGGTGATTTTTGACCACGCCTTTTCCATGATGAGCTTGCGGTCGCCCATCCAGGAACCGGCGACCGCCGCGACTTGCGGAATCGCGAGGTAATCCGGCAATTTCGCCGCGTTGATGCCGCCTGTCGGGACAAATTTCACGCCGGTATGCGCAAATGGCCCGGCCAATGCCTTGAGCATCGCCGCGCCGCCCGCCGGTTCCGCCGGGAAAAATTTCAGCCGTGTAAAACCCAGATTCAGCGCGCGGTCCACTTCGGTCGGCGTCATGACGCCGGGAAAAAACGGCATGTTATGTTTCTGTGCTGCCTTCAAAACCGACTCATTCAGGCCGGGCGACACGCCGAATTGCGCGCCGACATCAATCGCGCGTTGCACCTGTTCCGGCGACAGCAACGTGCCTGCGCCGATGCCCATCTCCGGCAGGTGTTGGCGGATGCGTTGGATGGATTCGGCGGCGGCGGCGGTGCGGAAGGTGATTTCCATGACATTCAATCCACCCGCAAGCAACGCCTCGGCGAGCGGCACGGCGTCCTCCGGCCGGTCAACCACCGTGATGCAAAGCAACCGTTGTTTGAGAAAAAGTTCCGTATTCATAAATCGGCGTGCGGAATAATACACAGTCGGGGCGGCAAGTGAACTTGAAATTAAAACGCGCCCCTCGCCCCGTCCCTCTCCCTGCTTGGCGGGGAGAGGGTGTCCGCAGGACGGGTGAGGAGCATTTTTCATGTTTTGAAAAAATGATATGTAAATTATCCTCGTCGAAATAAAACCAACCTGCCTATGAATTTTTCCATCGAGCATATCGGGGTTCCGTCCGCCAATCCGGTCGCATTAAAAAATTGGTATGAGCGCGTCCTGGGGGCGCGGCTGATTTGGGACAACGGCCAGAAGCCGCCGACATTTTTGATCACGCTGACGGGCGGCGCGTGGCTGGAGATTTATCCCGCCAATGCCGCGCCCAATGCCGGCCGTGGCGACAACAAGCTTGCCGGCTTTCGTCACGTCGCGTTGCGCGTGGATTCCATTGACGCCACGAAGGCGGAATTGACCGGACACGGCGTCACATTTGAGGAGGAAATCCGTCCGGCAGCGGGTGGCGGTCGCGTTTTATTTTTCAAGGATTGCGAAGGTAATTTGCTGCATTTGGTTGAGCGCCCCGCCGATTCGCAGCTTGGAAAAGTGTGATGCCGGCACATTTACGCGGTTACCGCAACGGCTTGTGCAGGCCGCGGCGCTTGAGATGTTTGACGAACGCGGCGAGGGTTTTTTTGCTGACATGATGTTCCATGCCTTCGGCATCCGAACGGGCGACGGCGTCCGGAATGCCGATTGATTTAAGGAACCCGACAACAATTTCGTGACGGCGACGCGATTCTTCAGACAATTTCCAGCCGGCATCAGTGAGTAAAATGGAGTGATACGGCCGCCTGGCTCTGACCAGCCCGCCGCGCTGGAGGCGTTGGATGGTGCGGTTGACCGTGACATGGGTGACACCCAGACGGCGTGCCAATTCGGTGACCCGGGCCGCGCCGGTGGTGGAGATGAGTTCGGCAATCAACTCCGCGTAATCCAAGGCGGTTTCCTGTGAGTGTTCCTCCCGTGTCCGCCCGGGGTTGCCTTTTAATGGCAGGGGACAAGCTTTGACGGACTTGGTTGGCGGGCGATTCATTTTGAGGAAATAAACCAGATTTGATTGAGGTTGACAATCTTCCTGCCAAATTGTAGCGTAGGCTACAATTTGGGGGCCATACCGGAACAAACCGATAAAGGCGGGAGAAAGGCGGGCGATGCGAAGCCTGCCAACCATCCATCGTTGGAAGAGGTGCACAGTACGGTGCCCGTGCCGCACAGTCGGGCCGGCTTCTGGGCGCAGTGGCGTGCATTCGTCGGGCCGGCAATTCTCATCAGCGTCGGTTACATGGATCCCGGCAACTGGGGGACCGACCTTGCCGGCGGAGCGCGGTTCAAATACGGCCTGCTTTGGGTGGTCGCGGTTGCCAGTTTCATGGCTGTCATCCTTCAGGTCATTTCCGCGCGCCTCGGTGTCGCCACCGGCAAGGACCTGGCCCAGTGCTGCCGTGATTTTTACCCGTATTGGATGCGCTGGCCGAACTGGATTTCAATGGAAATCGCGATTGGCGCGACGGACCTGGCCGAATCGCTCGGCAGCGCGGTGGCGTTAAACCTGTTGTTTCACATCCCGATGGCATGGGCGATCATCATAACCGCCTTCGACGTTCTTTTGTTGCTGGCGTTTCAAGGGTTGGGCATGAGGCTGATCGAAGCGGTGATCGCGGTGTTCGTGCTGACCATCGGTGTTTGTTATGGCATCGAGATTTTTGGCCTCGCACAGACGCAACCGGACTTTTTGGAAATGGGACAGGCGCTGATTCAGCCGGGCATCCACCAGACCGGCATGATCGTGGTGGCAATCGGCATAATCGGGGCCACCGTCATGCCGCATAATCTTTATCTGCACTCGGCGCTGGTGCAGACGCGCAAGGTGGAGCGCGACGACCATTCCATCCGCAACGCCATCCGGTTCAACACCATTGACTCGTCCGTCGCGCTGACGATCGCATTTTTTGTCAACGCGGCAATTCTGGTACTCGCAGCGATGGTGTTTTACGGCAAGCAGAGCGTGACGGTGGCGGACGGACAGACGGTTATGTTCAACCCCGACAGCGATTGGATACGCATTGCCTATCTGACGCTGGCCCCACTGTTGGGCACGACGGCCGCCAGCACTCTTTTTGCAGTGGCCTTGCTGGCCAGCGGGCAAAGCAGCACCATCACCGGCACGCTGGCCGGGCAGGTGGTGATGGAAGGTTTCATGCACTGGCGTCTCCGCCCGTGGATCAGGCGGATGATCTCGCGATTGCTCGCCGTGGTGCCGGCCATTTGGATCATCTGCATTCGCGGCAATGGCAGCATAACCAATCTGGTCAACCTCAGCCAGGTGATTCTTTGTCTCATCCTGCCGTTTGCCATGTTTCCGCTGTTGCAATTCACCTCGTCGCGAAAGGTCATGGGCCGATGGTGCAACGGCTGGTTTTTGCTGATCCTGGGCTGGGGCAGCGCGATATTGATTACTGCGATGGACATCTATAGTTTACCGGAGTCGCTCAAAGAAGCCTGGCACGTCATTGTTGGCGGATAAAAGCGCGCTACAGGAAAGACAACGCATGTATAAAACCATTCTTATAACACTGGACGGCACGGCGACGGATCGTGCCATCATTGAACACATCAAACCGCTGGCCAAACAGATGCAAAGCCGCGTTGTGTTGCTCCACGTGGTGACCGGCGTGCCTGCCAAGGTTCATGGCACGGACGCGGCTGGCAGGGAAGTCGCGGACAGTCAGGCGAATTTGGACCAGGTGCGCGCCGAGTTCACCGCTGCTGGCATTGCTGCCGACACGGAACTGGCTTACGGCGAACCGGTCAAAGAAATCGTCCATTGGATTCGGCAGAAAAACCCCGACCTGGTGGCGATGAGCACGCACGGTCATCGTTTCATGGCCGATCTGGTTCTCGGAACAACGGCCATAACGGTACAGCACAGCGTCAGTGTTCCGGTTCTTCTGCTCCGGGCCAGATGATCCAGGCAAGCAACTTCCTTCATCGTTCATCCATGCGACCGGCGGATATTCAAGTGGTCGGGACCGAACTGGCGATCAAATGGGAGGGTGGCAGCGAAAGTTTCATTCCGCTGGAGAAACTGCGGCGCTGTTGCCCCTGCGCCGGTTGCCAGGGCGGGATGGATGTCATGGGTTGCGTTTACAAAAGCGGCGCGTTCGCCTGAACGCGCCGTGATTAAACATCGGGCTTTTTACGGGAGAATCTGCACCCGGTAGAACTGCGTCTGACCGGTGGTGGTGTCATCAAATTCCATGTCGGTGCCGGTGCCGGTGTTGGTGGCGATGGCCGACCAGTTGCCAGGGAAGAGGCTGCTGGAGCGCAGAATGACATACTGTTTGCCGCTGACGGTCGGCCAATGAATGGCGGCGGTTGCCCCGGCGGGAACCGGCGTTTTGGGATTCAAGCTCGGAAAATCATAGGGCGTGTTGGGGTCAACGCCAGCAACGTATTTTTGCCAGTTGTCTATGCCGTCGCCGGAAGGGCAGGCATTGGAAACTGAGAGAAGATTATAAATGGTGCCGAACCAGCGCAGGCGCCATGAATCGGGGATGCCATCGTTGTAATAGGAATTGGTGCGGCTGGACAGGGTTATCAAACCGGTCAGTGTCTGTTTGGGGAACGAGGCAATGCCATTGGGCGAAGCCGAGGCGTGATCGAAATGGATCGCATAGGCGGACAGGCTCGTGGCATTTGCCGGGATGGTGACGGTCAAAGTGCCGATAGTTGCGTTGCCGGTGAGTCCGGCGATGGTGCTGTTCAGCCAGACGGCGGAATAGTTGCCGTCGCCTTGCTGGTCGGTTATCTGAGGCGTGCCGAGGGCCGCGTTAGCTGAGAAGGCAACCGGGGTTGTCAACGCTGGCGAACCGTCCAGCGGCACGGCAGTGAGGTTAAGCATCAGCACGCGCAGCGGATAGTTGCCGAACACGCTGGCAGTGATGGGAATCGGGACGGTTTGTCCCGCCGATGCGATGTAATCACCACCGGCAAAATTAACCTTGGGCTGGTTGGTGACACTGATGCTGGCACTGATTGCCGGTTGGAGTTCGCTGCTGCTGAACAATGGTTGTTCGACCACGCCGGGGTTGAACACATTGGATGTGGTTTCCGCGACGCGAACCCCATTCGTCCAGAAGCGGCGGAACCATGTCAGGCTTGGATCCAGTGAGCGGCGGTATGTGACATACACGTCGCACACGTCCAGCACGCCGTCGCCAAAGGCGATTTGATTGATGTTCGTATCGTTGCCGTCGAACAAATTGGGCACATATGGGTTGGCGGGGGGGAAATAGGTCGTGGTGCCCAGCGTGATATTGGTCGAAGAAGGATGAATATAGGTGTTGGTGTAGATTGCCGAGAAGGAAATGGTGTCGATATATATCCATTTGGTAAAACCTAAGACATTACTCGTGGTGGTAATAGGAATAGGATTGGTATCGGTGTCAAAAGTATAGGTCCAGTTGGTAATCGAGTAAGGAAAGAGATAGGGATAGTAGGCGGTATTGGTATAAATACCAGAACCGTTATCCACACCGATATTGCCGCAGGAATCCATGGCATCGAAGAAGTCGCTCCCGAGCGGCGGATAATTCAGGCTGTAGATGGCCGACTCGAATACCTGCATAACATCGGCATTTTGCAGGTTGGTATTGCCAAAGTCACCGGCGTTGAACCAGCGGAATGGATATACGTTGCCAACGATATATTTACGCTGCCCCATGGTGACAATCTTGATGGAGTTGATCGTGCCCGCCGTCAACGAGCCGTTGGTTGGGGCGTAGATGAACACGGACGAACCCGGCGCGCCAATGCCATCATCGGTCGCCGAGGGCCGTCCTATCTGGATTTGATAGGTTTGACCGTTAGTCGCCGTGGTGGGAACCAAAAACGCATAACCGCCTACCTCAACTAGTCCATCTTTGCTTAAATGGAGGACATCGTGCGCCATGGAATAGGTAATCAGATCTTGTGTTAGCGTGTCATAGAGATTGGTTTTGCCGGCACGCTCCAGCCAACCCACACCGAGCAGGTTCAAGTTAGTGTCCGTGAACAACAGGCTGCTAAAATTGGTCGATCCATCCAACATTATCGGATTTGGTACCGGGTTTGTAGACACAAACATGGCAGGCGGAATAGCTTCATATACTATCGGCGTAACGCCCGGGATCGGCTTCATGAGCATGGATTCAAAACCAAACGCAAAACCAAACGCATTTGGCGCAATGGCCGGACCGGGATTGGGACCGGCATTGGTCACAGTCAGGTTGAACTGCAAACTATACATCTTCGTGTCAGGTAGAACACTCAATGTCACCGGCGCATAGAAAGTTTGGCCGGGCGAGGCGATGAAATCGCTGGAGGCTTCACCCGAAGCAAAGCCGAAACTGATGCTGTTGGGCACGAAATTGGAAGACGAAAAAGATTGCACGGCGATTCCGCTTGGCGAATAACCATCGCGAAAACCGCGAACCTTGAACGTCATATTCGTGTTGGCCGGGAGCGGCAGGGACAACGTGATGCCGTTGGTGCCGGTAATGGTGCCGGCAGACTGGCTGGGCGCGGCATTCGTCGGGTCGCTGCCATCGGTGGTATACCACAATTGCGCACTGCTTGTGATGTCGTTGACCGTGAACTGCGCGGCGTTGTTTCCGGTAATCGTTGGATTGGCAACTTGAAACAGGAACTCGGCTGTGGCAATCGGGCTGCTTCCTCCAGGACCGACATTCACCGCTTTAATCACCAAGTCAGGCATAATTGTCACGGACAGAGGTTGTGCGTATGTCCAACCGTCTTGGTAAGGTGGCGGAGTGAATCCGTTCGCCGAACTGGGAACAGCTGAAACCGGTTGAGGCCCGTTGGTGGTGATGTAATAGGTCGAAAGGCCGTTTGTGGTTGGATCAATGGCTATGAGCAGGTCATTGTGGGCTGTGAACGAATTGGTCCCGCTGACAGGGTGGAGCACGGTGGTAAGGAGGGGAGGATTGATCGCCTCGTAATCAAACCAGCCGATTCTCGGTGCCAGCGGCGGTGGCGGCGGCGGCGTGTATCTCACTTCCAAAGAGTTTGAACCCTCGCCGCCGGCATTCAGGGCTGAAACAACATAGTAATACGTCGTCCCGTAGAGTATGTTCGAATCGGAGTAACTTGTGCCGGCCGTGTTGCCAATGGTGGTTTCGGTGCCGCTGGATGTGGAGCGTTTTACGTTGTAGCTGGTTGCGCCAGCAGACATTGACCAGGTCAAAAATATCGGCCCGAAGTCAGAATTGGTGACGGCCAAGTTGGTTGGTGGAGGGGAAAACAGCGGCGTGGCGCTCGCTTCCGCAGAGTTTGCACCCTCGCCGCTGCTGTTCAGGGCTGAAACAACATAGTAATACTTCGTTCCGTCGAGCACACTCGTATCGGTGTAAGTCGTGTTGGTCGTGCTGGCAATGGTGGTTTCGGTGCCGCTGGATGTGGAGCGTTTTATGTTGTAATTCGTCGCGCTAGAACAGCCAGAACTCGCCGTCCACGTCAAAACTACTTGCCCATAGCCCGCCGTCGCGGTCAAGTTCGTCGGCGCGGCAGGCGGTGGCGGCGGCAGCGGCGGGAAACCGGCTCCCGTAACATGGCGAATGATGTGATAATAATCTTCTGTTGTATAAACCGTGCCGTCAATTGAGAAGCAAACACCAGCCGGCAAACGCGATTCGATATCACCCTTTACGTCAGGCACGATAACGGTGCCGTCTACCCAACCTTGCCAACGCCAACCCGGAGTCCACAAATTGGAATTGACGCCATAGAGGTTGGTCACAATTCCGGCTGCATTCACAACTTTAACGCGGTTGTTGCCAGAGTCTGTGACTATCAGACCCCCATCGCCTACTTCAGCCACGCCATAGGGTTGATTGAACTTGGCCGACGCTTTGGGCACACCGGTGCTATATGGGAATACATAGGTTCCGATAATAAAGTTGTCGCCCGCGCCATTGAAACCGGCATATTTGCTGTAAGAGTTGGTGGTTGCTGGATTAATGAGCCAGATGCCATTATTACCCGAGTCGCACGCGGCGATAAGACCATTATATTTCACAACGATGCCCTTCAACGAGGTGCCGGCGTTGGTAATGGTGGCGACGATATTACTAACGCCGGGTGAAGTAATCTTGAGCAATGTGTTGCTCTTAATGGTGACATAAATGTTATCGCTGGAATCCAGCGCGATACCGGCGGCATTGGCCAGACCGGTTGCATTGGTGGCAATCAGGTTACCATACCAGTCGAATTCCAGCACCGTTCCGTTGGTGCCGTTGCCACGATTAAGAACAAAAACATTGTCCAGACAGTCAACTGCGACCCCGACCGGCTTGCTGATTTGGTTGGTGGCGAATGTGGAGGTCCACTGGTTGACAAGGTCAAGCTCGCGTATCGCGTTGTGATCCCGGTCCGCCACATACAAATCATCGCCCGAACTGTCTGTCGCAAGGCCGATGGGCGTGTAAAACTGCGCATACAAAGTACTGCGATCATCTACATAATTGGTCCCCATCCCACCGCCTAAGGTTTTAACAGCCGGCATCGCCGTCAGGTTGGCGGCGGTCAGCAGCAATGCCATCATCACGGTGGTGACACATGATCGCGGGCTGAAACGTGCCTCCCACCCCGGTCGCCTCGGCCCGTCCTCCGTAGCAGCACTGCGGAGGGTGGACGATGCGACCCTACCTTTGCACCGATTATCACTGGGAATTGGTATCATAACACAAGTTTGGTTGTCCTTCGCAGTTGTCATGACAATTTCAGTTCACGGATTACCGGGTTCTTTCGGCACGGGGTCACTCCAGTTGTGATACGGTTCAGCGTTGTCCCACATACTTTTTGGATTCATCGGCGGCCTCATGGTCATTGGCCGGGACTTGAAGAACTTGGTTGGCGGAGTGGATTGGAAGTCGGAGTCCCCGACGATGGTGGGGGTGATGAAAATAAGGAGATTGTCCTTATCCAGCGATTTGCTTTCGCTTCGGAAGGCATATCCGAGAACCGGTATATCACCCAGAATGGGGATCTTTGTATAAGAGGCCGTCGGATTGTCCTTAACCAAGCCACCCATGACGAGTGTATCGGCGTTGGGAATAAGGACTTGGGTTTCAATGCGGCGATAGTCAAATATGGGGGCTGAATAATTAAAGCCCCCGACGTTTTGGCTGCTTGATCCGGGCGAGCTTGATACTTCAGGCACAACTTTGAGCCAGATATAGTCATTGGCGGAAATGCGGGGCGTGACCTGCAAAATGGTGCCGACATTGCTGTAAGTAACAGAGGAACCGCCGGAGGTGTTGGCTGTGCTGGCGGTGACGTTGAAAATCGGGATAGCTTCCGTAACTGCGATGTTCGCCGTTTCATTGTCCATCGTTACGAGACGCGGAGTGGAAACGACCTGCGCGTCGGAGGATTGGTTCAGGAAAGAAAGAACAGCATGCAAACCGTCGGCATTGAGGAATCCGATGGCTGGCGTCAGTCCGCTGAGTGTGTTCAGTGACAGGCCATTGGGAATGAGACCGCCGGACAAAGTGGAACTGCTACTGCTGCTGCCACCACTACTACCGCTGCTGCTACTGCTGCTAGTGCCGCCCATTATTGTGGTGGTGGTGGAGCCGGGGGTGGTGGTGGTCGTTGCGCCACTCGGCCAAGTTGTGGTGACCGGAGTGCCGGGAGCTGTGAAGGTTGTATAAGCGGGTTGAACGACGCCGTTGCCAAACGAGATGTTTTGCGCGGCAAGTGTGCCCGACCAATCAATGCCTTTGCTGGTGCTGGGATGGCTCGAGATTTCAACCAGCTTGGTTTCGATCAGGACCTGGCGGGTGGGTTTATCAAGCTGCTCAACGAGTGTATTCACAGCGTTCTGTTCACTTTCAGTGGCGACCACAACCAACTGACTGGTGCGGGAATCGGGCACTACTTTGCTTCGTTTGTCAGCAAGCGCACTTTCCACCGCCGCTTGCATGTTGGAAACACTAGCGTATTTAAGCTGAATAACCCGCGTGATGAGCGGCGGCGGTGCGCTTGGGTTTTGTATGGTGATGCGCGCGATTTTTGTCTTTGGATCTTCAACGAGCTGCAAACCATAATTGTCCAGGATCGCCGTAAGCGCCTGTTGAGCCGTAATGTTTTCCCAGCGAACGGAAATGGTCGGTTCCGGTTTGGTCTGCCCATTTGGGCCGGGCTGGCCGTAACCAATCTGGGGATCGAGCAGGTAATTGATGCCGGCCAGACGGGCCAGATTTTCAATGGCGGTGGTGAGCGGGACATCCTGGAATTGAACCGGCAACACGTTCGTGGACACTGTCGTCGTGGCGCTGATGGTCTCATTGGAGCTCTCTATGGTGCCCTCTGTGTTTATAATGGTTATTACCGGTTCGTTGCTGGTGGTAACACTGGTGCTGGTGACGTTGCTGCCAGTTACGCCGGGAGATTCGTTGGTGTCGGTGGCCGGCGCAGTGCTTATCGCGGGTTCGTTCGTCGCGACACTGTTGGTTTCAGTTTGAGACGCAGCCCACTGTTGCGAGACGAGTCCCACGAACAGCATGACGATTAGCATTTTCGGTTTCATGTTTTTAATTTTTATTGGTTTTTAGTCCAATAGGGCGGATACGCGGCGAATAATGAGCGAAAAACGCGGGAGTCCAAGACTTTTCCTTCCGGGGAAAGCGCAGACCTGCCAGCCAATCCAAACGAAGATGAATGCGCGCTCATATTATTAATGTTTGTTTGAATAAATGAGTTCGTGCAGCTGGCCGCCGGTCTCAATGACCACGGAGTTGGTTTTGATTTCGACACAGCGCAGGTGAATGCGGCCGGAAGGAGTAATGACGTTACCCTCGTCGCCGGCGGCAAAAGTATGGTTGTTGATAATGACCAGCCGATGATTCAGCGGACCGGAAAAACCCTTCACAACCAGTGAAGTTGCTTTGCCCGCCTGCGGGTTGACGGCGGCGGCAATTTCATAGGGTCGGTCGGAATCAGGAAAGAACGGGTCGCGGCCTTCCTTGGAATTTGAAGGAATGACAAAAACAGAACGGACGGTTTCCATTTTGGTTTCGATTTTAGTTTCCATTTTGCCGGCTTTGGTTGCCGGCGCGGTATCAGCCGCCAGTACCATCGTGCACACGATCAACAGCAAAACCATCATCGTGTTCCCGCAAAAATTCTTCATGTGCCGCTTCATTTGATTTCTTTTCACAAGGAGGCGGGTTTTACCAGCGCAATGATGTCAATTTTAAATGAAAGTTTCTCGTCGTTGCCGCCAGAGGCCTGGACTGGTTGGATTTCCAAATTGACCATTCGCATGTGTGGAAACGCATTTTCGAAATCGGCGATGAATTTGCCCAGGTCATGGTAGCAAGCCGTGCCGTTAATGCTGAACTTGACCTGCTTGAATGGGAAATCCGGCAGCAAATTCACGTCGCCGACATCAGGGTGGCCCACCTCCGGGATGTCCACTCTATGGGACGTTTTGAAGACACGAATGGTGTCGTAGGTCCAGGAATAAAGGTCCCCTGAAGCCGTGTCGTTTTCAGCGCGTGAAAGGGTTTGCACCACGCTGGCCAACTCGCTGGCTACGGCGTCAGCGTTTTTAATGCTTTTTTTAATGTTCTCAAGTTTGTTTTCGGAGACTTTTTCGGCAGCGACAACCTGGGCCAGGGCCACATATCGTGGGCTAATCAAATTAAACCACATTAATGCCATCACTCCCACTATGCAGACAAGCGCGAGAACGGACTGATTGCGTTTTTCTTTGGACAGCTTCATCGGGTTTGATCGGGGTAAACACACTGCAGGGTGAACAACACGGACGGTCTGCCGTCCGGACCGATTTGCGGCGAAGACAGGCTTGTTAAACGGACGCCATTCGTTTTGCTCAGTCCGGCTTGAAAGTAGGGTTGTCGGCTGATGGCATCTTTGAATTTATTGACCTGATCACCGGGGTTGCTGCTGAAGTCCCGCGCATCGAGTGACACGACAATTTTTTCCGTAACGGTGCCAGGCAGACCGGCCGTAATGCGAGTGCCATTGGTTTGAGGCGCGGTTGCCTCGGTGGCGGGATAAGTCTGGTCTACTCGCAACCTTGTGAGTTGCACGCCGTCCACTGTGGCTTGTTGCAGTGCATTCAACAAATTGCCCTGAAGAAAACGGCTGTTGGTCAGTTTTTGCAATGCCGCCAACTTTTCGTTTGCTTCGTTAATCTTTTTCTGACTGATCTGCACCAGTTGAAATGCGTTGGTGTGCGATTGGATTCCCGCTTCGACTTGGTTCAAATCCTTCTCGGCCACGATGACTCTGAGTTGGATCCCACTCCACCAAAGAAGCATCAATGCCACCGCAACCACCCCTCCCATGATGATGCGCTTGACCGGGTCCCGCCGCCGCAAATCCTCGGCGATTTGGGTTTCAACGAGCAGATTGATGCGTATCGGCATAAATCAAAAGGCGGCCATCGCGGCGCCAATGGCCACGGTTAGTTGCGGAGCGATGTGGTCAATCTCAACAGCCTGCTGTCCGGGCAACGCCAGTTGAAGGAATGTCGTCGGATTCCAGACTTCACATTCCGCTGCCAGCTCACTGTGCAGCATTTGCAGAATGAATTCCGAGCGCGCGGA
>JBEKON010000022.1:0-32528 GCA_049521735.1 Verrucomicrobiota bacterium | reverse complement strand
GCGCCAAAGTTCGCGCGTCGGCACTTACATCCATTACAGCGAAACGCACGACAATGACCGCCTCGCTGCAATTGGCCGTGCGTGGTCGCTGCTGCGAAATCGTCTTTGCGCGCTGACAAGCGTGAATGGCGGCTTCGGTTTTACTTGTGGCGTCGAATGGCTTGCCACTGAAAAAATCAAAGTCCACGACTGCACCGGCCTCGCCTGGGGCAGCAGCGACAACATCGTTTCCGAGCTCGCGCAATTGAATAAATTACTTGTTGATCACCCCTGTTTTTTCGATAACGCGAAACTGACGCGGCTCAGTCCAGGCGATTCACCGGTTTACGCACTGCTCCGCGAATCCGCCGAAGGCAAAGACACCGCGCTCGTGCTCGTGAACACCGATGTCGAAAAGGAAAATTCACTCGCGTTGGATGTCTCCGCTTTCCACCTTCCGCTTTCCGCTTTTCAATTTGATTTGCTCGGCCAGCCATTGCCGAAGACTGGCGTCACGAAAGACAAAACCACTTTCACGCTCGGGCCCGGCGCCTGCCATTGCCTTTCTCCGACAGCACCGCCGCAAGGTTTAAGCGGCGACGCTTACCGCCGCATCCGCGCACAAGCCGCGTGGGCGTTGGAAGCCTTGGGCAAAATTGTGCCGGTTGAAACGCTTGACACCCTCGACTGGCGCTGGCTCGCCGGGCAAGTCGAACACGCCCCGGCCAATTTTCTTGCCGCCGCCAGCGAATTCGCCGCACGCGGCATGAAATCTCCACTGGCCGGAATATTGTGTGATTGCGAAGCCCGGAAAATTTTCCCGCGTGTTGTCGCGTGGACACTGCTTGACTGCCGCCGGGTCACGCTTATGCCGCCCAATCATTGGCTGCTCATTCAGGACACCGCGCCGTTTCGCGCGACTTTGAAAATTGAAAATGCCCCTGCGGTTCACGTTCAATCCATCGCGGTTCGCGATGGCCATGTTGCCTGTTTTCCGCCACAAGAAACCGCAGCGGATGCCGGATTGGTTTTGGAGCGCTACGCGGCAATCTCACAACATGTATCCGCCTCAATTCATTTTCTTTCAGCCCATCCCGTAACGCAGAACACTCAACCGCAAATCGCGAACCCGGACAATCTCGTACTGTTGACGAATGGCATCGGCGGAATGGCGCGCATTTGCGTTGACCTCGGCCGCGTCAATTCCAAGTACGACTGTGTGCTCGGAGCGAATTTGCATCCGAGCGTGCCGGTGGATCGCCACGTCTTCGTCAAACGGATGCGCGTCTGGGCCAATGCCGACGGTTTTCTCTCACCGCTTGACGCGAAGAGTCTTGCGTCGTTCGACGCCAGCCCACAGGCGGTCTGGCAATTCGTCGCCAATGCGGGCGATGGCCGCACCGTTGAAATCGAATTGCGCGCCGAAATGCTCCAGGAAAAAAACACGACGGTTTTTAGTTTCAGCCGGCCTGCCGCCAACCGGGCGCACGGCAAACAACTCCCGCCAGACGCTGACGTGCGATTGACTGTGCGCTTTGACATTGAAGATCGAAATTTTCATTGGGAAACGAAACGGAACGGGGGCGCGGAATATCATTTTTCGGCCAACACACACTCTCTCGACAAGAAAATTGGTTTCGCCTTCTCGCCCGCGCCGGACCGTCAGTTGCGAGCCTTTGCGAGCAGTGGCGAATATCATCCGCAGCCGGAGTGGTGCGAAAACATCCCCCATCCACTGGATCAAAGCCGTGGGCAAACCGGTAGTGGCGACGCTTACAGTCCGGGCTGGTTTGAATTGCCGTTGCCCAAAGGTTCAAGCGTCACTCTGGTGGTGACTGCCGACGCGGACGAACTGTCGCTGGAACAATTGCAAATTGCAGATCAAAAGCCGGTGATTGAAACATCCGGGAACACTTTTGAACAACGGCTCGCACGAGCGGTTCGCGCCTTCGTCGTCCGGCGCGACCAGGGCAAGACGGTCATTGCCGGCTATCCGTGGTTTTTGGATTGGGGCCGTGATTCGTTGATTTGCGCCCGCGGACTTCTGGCGGCGGGCATGGCTGCGGAAGTGAAACATGCGCTGCTCACGTATTCACGATTTGAGGAAAACGGCACGATGCCCAATACGATTCATGGTGACGATGCGTCGAATCGCGATACCTCCGACGCGCCATTATGGTTCGGGGTGGCCTGCGAAGAAACGGCGGCCCAGGACAAAAAAGGGGGGGCAAAATTCTATGATACGACCGTCGACCAAAATGGTCGCACCCTCTGCGACGTGCTTTGCAGCATTGCAACAAATTACATGAAAGGCACGCCCAACGGCATCCGCATGGACGCGGACTCGGCGCTGATTTGGAGCCCAAGCCACTTTACCTGGATGGACACGAATCATCCCGCCGGCACGCCCCGCGAAGGCTACCCGATTGAAATCCAGGTTTTGTGGATTCGCCTCCTGCAACAGCTTGAGAAAATCAGTGAACACAGCGAACAAAAAAAATGGCGCGAACTTGGTGAACGCGCCCTGGCTTCACTGGAAAAATTTTTCTGGCTCAAAGAACGCGGCTGCTATGCGGATCTGTTAATCGCAAAAAGTGGTCAATCCCCAGCCGAGTCAAGAATGGATGACGCGTTTCGCAGCAATTATCTGTTCGCCGTCAGCCTCGGCCTCGTGACCGGCGAACGTGCGAAACGCTGCGTCGAAGCTGCACTAAAATTTCTGGTTGTGCCGGGCGGACTGCGATCTCTCGCCCCATTGCCGGTTTCCGTTCCGCTGCCGATTTATCACAACGGCCATCTGCTCAATAATCCCGCCGAGCCGTATTGCGGCCATTATGAAGGCGACGAAGACACGCGCCGCAAACCCGCGTATCACAACGGCACAGCATGGACGTGGACATTTCCAGTTTTCTGCGAAGCGCTGGCGCGTGCGTGGGATTTTGCTCCAGAAGCGGTTGCAGCGGCAAAAGCGTATCTCGGCAACATGGAAAAATTGATGAACGAAGGCTGCCTCGGACAGGTTCCAGAAATTCTCGATGGCGATGCGCCGCACACGCAACGCGGTTGCGATGCGCAGGCTTGGGGCGTCACCGAGGCGTTGCGCGTGTGGAAATTGTTGAATTCGCATAACATACAGGCAAAATGACGGCGTGAACTTCCGCGGCAAAATCATCGCGTGGGACAAATTGCCGGAGTGGCGCAGGGCGTTTCGCGCCAACGGCAAAAAACTGGTCGTCACCAACGGCTGCTTCGACGTTCTGCATTTGGGACACGTGGCATATCTCGAATCCGCGCGCAATCTCGGCGACGCCCTGCTTGTCGGCGTTAATGGAGACAACTCGGCGCGGGAATTGAAAGGCGCCGGGCGTCCGGTGAATTCCGAAAATGACCGCGCTGCTGTGCTCGCCGCGTTGGAAAGCGTGGACGGCGTTTGCATTTTTATTGAAAAAACGGCGGTAAAATTTCTTGAGCGCGCACAACCGGACCTTTATGTCAAAGGCGGTGATTACACTCTGGAAACGTTGAATCAAGAGGAGCGCCGCGCTGTAGAGCAAGCGGGTGGAAAAATCGCCATCATTCCGTTGATGCCCGGTAAATCCACGACGGCGTTGCTGGAAAAAATTTCACGGCTTTGAATGGGAGGGATGGCGTGTCGCCGTCCCTGAACCAAAATTGGGGCGGCAGAATGCCGTCCCTTCCAGGTAAATGAAAATTCTGGTCATTTCCATGGCGGGCATCGGCGACACGTTGTTCGCCACGCCGTTGATTCACGAACTACGCGTGAATTTTCCCGACGCAACGATTGACGCGCTGGTGCTATGGCGCGGCTCGAAAGACTTGCTCGAAAACAACCCGCATTTGAATCGCATTTACCAGAAAAACCTCATTGAAACGGGCGAATTTGAAGCGCTGCGATTTCTCTGGTCGTTGCGCAGAAATCGCTACGACGTTTCCATTAACACTTATCCACAGAGCCGGATTTACTATCGGATTGCTGCGCGCATCGTCGGCGCACCGATGCGAATCAGCCACGAATATGAATGTTTCGGTCATCTCGACCGCTGGCTTGTCAATTGCGTGTTGCCACAAGATTACAGCAAGTATTCGATTGAAAATAATTTCGCCGTGCTGCGGTCCCTTGGCGCAAGAGTAAAATTGCCATTGCATAAAATCGAAATTTTCCCGACAGCAACGGATGAGAATTGGGCGGACGATTTTCTAGCCTCGCACAAACTGGTAAATCGGAAGTTACTCGGTGTTCATGTCGGTTCCGGAGGCACAAAGAATCTCGCTTTACGCCGCTGGCCATTGGGAAATTACGAGGAACTGACCCGTCGCCTCTGTAAGAGACATCCCAACCCGGCCATTTTGTTTTTTGGCGGACCGGAGGAAGAGTCGGATCACAAAAAAATCCGGGTGGTGGCCGGCAACGAAAATTTATTTTTCCCAAAAACCGAAAATTTCAGGCAGGCTGCGGCATTGATCAAAAAGTGCGACGCGTTCTTGAGCGTGGACACAGCCTTGATGCATTTGGCGGCAGCAATGAAAGTGCCGAAGCAAATCGTCATTGAGACACCGACATGGAACAAACCCATTGAACCTTATGGCAATCCGTTTGTATTGATAAAAAATCCGGCGGTGGCCGGACGCAACCTCGAATTTTATTGTTACGACGGACGTGGCATTCAGGGAAGCGACGATGAACTGCGGCGATGCATGGAGTCGGTGACGGTCGAAAGTGTTTTCGAAACTGTGAACAAGCTGATCTGACTACAACGAAAAACCCGCCGCCTTCGCATCAGCGGCGAACATCTTTACGGTATCCAACGACATTTCCTTTAACCCAATCCCGGCCAGCTTCATCGCCTTGGCCAAAATATCATGCGGTACGGTCACGATATCACAGCCGCACTCCTGCGCCTGAAAAATATTCAACACCTCGCGCACACTGGCCCAGAGCAATTCCGCCTGTGGCAATCCGCCCAAAAGTTTTTTGTTCGCGCGCATATGCGGCATCGGGTCCACGCCCGTGTCGGCAATGCGACCGGCGAACACGGACACGAAGGCGGGCACTTTTGGATCAAGCGCCTGCGCGACTCCAGCAACCTGCTCTTCGGTTAAAATGGCGGTGATATTGAGTTTCACACCTTCGCGTGCGAGGTCACGCACAAGTGGCAATGAAGATTCGCCGCGTGTATTGGTGATGGGAATCTTGACGTAAATGTTCTTCGCCCAGCTGGTGATTTTAAGCGCCTGTCGCCGCATTTCCAAAAAGTCGTCGGAAAACACCTCGAAAGAAACGGGTTTTACGTTTATGTGCTGCAAAATGTCCCGCGCGAACGCCTCGAAATCCGTCAGCCCGGCCTTGCGCATCAGGGTGGGATTGGTGGTCATGCCCTTGATGAGCGGATTCGCATTCAACTGGAGCATTCCCGCTTTATCCGCGCCGTCGGCGAAAATTTTTATTTTCAAATCCTTGAGTGTGTGCATGATTAAAATTTGTTGAACTCTCGCAAGATAATGCCCGCTGCTTCGGCCAAATTGCCAGCGGAAAAATGCGGTTTTTGCCGAAGTTCTTCCGCGTAACCGCGATCAATAAAAATCGTCCGGCAGCCGGCGGCATGGCCGCAATCCACATCGCGCCAGCGATCGCCCACCATCCAACTTTGCGCAAGGTCAATGCCGAGTTCGCATGCGGCGCGCAACAACATGCCTGGCATTGGTTTGCGGCAATCACAATTGGAAGCTCCTTTGCCGGGGTGATAGCAAACTTCCACACGGTCAATCGGAAGGAGGCGACACATTTCCGCATGAATCATTTCGACGATTTCCCTTTTGAGCGTGCCTCTGCCCACGTCGGGTTGATTCGTAGCCACAACAAGCAGAAAACCGGCTTGCTTGAGTTTTGTGCATGCGTCGGTGACACCGGGAAGAATTTCAAATTCGCTTAAACTGGCCGGCGACTGCGGCTGGCCGTCACGTTCGAGCGCTCGATTGATGACGCCGTCGCGGTCGAGAAAAACAGCGCGTTGTAACCCCACTTTTACCTCGTGCTTTCCCATTTTGTCTGGCCGACTTTGAGTTTGGGATGCGACACAAACAGATGCCAGATCACCGCCTGAAACGCTTCGCTGTGCGGCGTGACGTGAGTCGGGTTGACCGTCGGCACGATGACACACGCCGTCGCTTCCTTCGCGGTGTAACCGCCGTCGCGTCCAACGACACCAACGATGGAAGCGCCAACCTGCCTGGCGAGCTGAATCGCGCTGACCAGGTTGGGACTGACATTTTTCTCCAGATTGCCGCCACCGACGGAAAAAATGAGCAGGCCGTCCTTTGCGTTTAGCCGGCTGCCTTTGAGCCACTCGGCGAAAATCGTGGCCCAGCCTTCGTCGTTGGTGCGGGCAGTCAGTTCAGAAACGTTGTCGGTGGGCGCATAAGCCTCGAATCCGCAGATTTTGCGAAAGTCGTTGACGGCGTGGCTGGCGTTGGCCGCGCTGCCGCCGACGCCGAGGATGAACAGCCGTCCGCCGCGCTCGCGCACGCGCGCCAGTTCGGCCACGGATTTTTCGATGGCGTCCGGGTTGAGTTCGGAGACAAGTTTTTGGACTTCGTCGAGGAATTGTCTGGCAAAGCTCATGGTGATTTTGATTTTAGCAGTGTTTCCAGTTCCGCCAAGCCCGCAAGCGAACCAATTTCGTAAAAGCGTTCATGCACTTCGTAGCCGGCGAGTTGCTTTTCACGAACGAGTTTGCCCATGACTTCGGCCAAATCAAACGGCTTGTCGGCGGGAAACGACTTAAACGCGGTGTTTCTGAACATGCTCAACCCATAATCAATATGCTGCATTTCCGGCGTGTGATTTTTTTTGTCGTAAACCGTGATCTGGCCGTTGCGGAAAACGACGTTGCTCATGTCATACCGACCTTCATTGCGGTAAACCGTCATGCAGCCAAGCTTGCCACTGCATTGGAAAAATTCAGCAACAGGACGGTATTCAATCGGCAAATAAGAATCGCCATAGAGCACAAAAAACTCGTTGCCGAGCAGCGGTAGAGCGTGTTTGACGGCGCCTCCGGTGCCGAGCAACTTCGGGCCGTCGAATGCATAATCAAGCCGAACACCAAATTGTGACCCATCTCCAAAATCACGTTGAATCATTTCGCCGAGATAACCAACACACAGCACGACGCGACGGATACCGTGGGCACGGAGCAATTTAAGCTGGTGCGCCAAAAAGGGTTTCCCTGCAACGGATATGAGCGATTTGGGAATTTTTTCCGTGACCGGGCGCAGCCGCATGGCGAATCCGCCCGCAAGAATGGCAACAGGGATGTCGAGTGGCGCTGTCACGAGATGACGAGCTTCGTACCTTCAAAGTCGAAGCGGAAACGGACTTCCTTGAGTCCGGCTTGTTGCATCACGTGGCGCAGTTTTGTCTTGTCTTCAGAGTAAAACATCAAAAAGCCGCCGCCGCCCGCGCCAATGAGTTTGCCGCCCAGCGCGCCATTGGCCGTTGCCAGGTCATACCACTCGTTGATTTTGGGGTTGCTCATGCCGCTGCTCCGCTGTTTTTTGCGCTGCCACTGAACGTTCATAAGCCGCGCAAACTCATGCAGGTTGCCGGTCTCAAGCGCCTTCTGACTTTGCCGGCCAAGGTCTTTGACGAAATGCAGGTTTTCGATCATGCCCGCGTCAGACTGTTTCGATTTCTGATCCTGTTCCTTTAAAATCGCCGAAGCCGAACGTGAATAGCCGGTAAAAAACAGAAGTAAATTGTCCTCCAGATTGTTTCGTGTCTGATTGGAAATTTTTAGAGGCCATGCCTTGACCGCACCATCCGGCAAAAATTCAAAACAAGTAATGCCACCATAAGCAGCAATGTATTGGTCTTGTTTCCCGATTGGCTCGTGAAGCCGGTTGAGTTCGATGTCGCATGCCTGCGCGGCGAGTTCAGCGGGGTGAACGAGATTTTTTTTGTGGGCGTGCAATGCCTTGAGCAAGGCTGTGGTAAAACTACCGGATGAACCCAAGCCCGTACTGACGGGAATATCGGCCATTGAAGTCATCTCCAATGAATGACCGTCAACACCAACCAGTGCGAATGCCTCACGAATGATGGGATGCTTTAATTTCGCCGCTTCCGGCACGCGTTCCAGCTCGGAGTATTTTACGATGAGGTCGGACACGAACGTTTCGTGCAACGTGATATAGACGTATTTGTCAATCGCTGCGGCGATGAGGAAACCGCCGAACTTTTCGTAATACGAAGGCAAATCCGTCCCGCCGCCGCCGAGGGTAATCCGTAAGGGTGAACGCGCGATGATCATAAATTTGACATTCTGCCTTTCTTGTAGATGGCTTCGACAATTTGGAGTGCCGCGCACGCTTCGGCAAGACCGGCGGCAGGTTTGCGTTTTAACCCAACGTCCTTTTCAAATTCCGACGTCTCCAATTTCCACGATTCATCTGGGCCGGGAAATTCATACAGCTTCGTGTCCGGCGGCCCCATCTCCGGTTTCATCTGGTAGTGATAAAGCTTCTCGACCCCGTAGCTGCCACCGAGCCCTTCGATGTGTAACTTTGTATTGCGCCCATATATCTCGAACGAAAAGAGATTTTTCCATTCCGTGCAACTCACATGCAACCATGCCGTCTGGCCCTTGGCTGTTTGTAAACTCAAAAAGGCATTGTCGTCCACCGGCATGTTCCAGAAATACGTCGTTGCATGACCGCCGATTTTTTTGAAATCGCCGAGAAACCAACGCGCCAGATCAATCAAGTGAATTCCCTGATCAATCAATTCGCCGCCGCCGGAAAGTTTCGGATCGGCGCGCCATTCCTTGTCGTAGCCGACACGACCGCCGTGGCCGTAGCGTCCGCGAATGAACATCAATTCGCCCATCATACCGGACTCAAAAATTTCCCGCGCCTTGATAAAGGCTGGATGATAACGATGATTGAAACCGACGCGGACACAAACGCCGTGCTTGTCCGCCAGCGCGATTAATTCATCAATCTGCTTTACGGAAACGCCGGCAGGTTTTTCCACGAGCACGGGTTTGCCCACGCGGATGGCGGCGGCGGAAACTTCAGCGAGCGCGGAATTGACGGTCGCCACGATGACCGCGTTCACTTCCGGACTGGAAATGGCTTGTTTGAAATCGGCAACGGCGCGGCCGGCTTGCGCAAGTTTTACGAGTTCCTCGGCGCGCGACAAATTCGTGTCACAGGCCACAGCGAGTTTGGAACCGGCGGGCAAACTGGCCAGTCGTTTTTTCCCAATCAATCCGCAGCCCACAATCGCGTATTTCATTTATCGCCCCAATCTTTGCCGCGATCTTTCGGCACAATACGGCGCAGCGTGTAAATATCGCCGCTCAAATCGCCCTTGAGTTCGTGGAGCTTTTCCCACGGATCCCACTGTGCGCTAATGAGTTTGCCGGTGATGCCGTTGCTCTGTGAACTGGCCAGGTAAACGGCGAGGCGCGCACCAAGTTCAAGCGGCGTGCCGCCTTTATCTTTCCATTGCTTGTTCTTCTCGTAGAACGTCGCGCCTACTTTTTCCGGACCGGCGGCCAGAACTTCGTCCACCAGCCGCGTCGCCAAAGCTCCGGGTGCAATTGCGTTCACGTCCACGCGAAACGTTTTCAATTCCTCCGCCAACGTTTCCATAAGGCGGATCACAGCGGCCTTCGATGCGGCATAAGCACTGATGTTCGGCAATGGATTCGTCGCGCCACCACCGGAAAGAATGATAATCTTGCCATGACCGCTTTTTTTGAAATGCGGAATGATCGCGCGGCACGGGAGCAACACACCGTAAAGATTGATGTCCATCGCGCGCCGCCATTCTTCGAGCGAAACGGACTCCGTAGCGCCCATCGGGCCATAAATACCGGCGTTCAACACAAGCGCATGGAGCGGGCCGAGTTCACGCAACGCGAACGCGACGAGTTCGTTCACCTGGGTTTCGCTGGAAACGTCACAAACTTTTGCCAGGACTTTTTGCGAAGGAAATTGTTTCGCCAGTTCGTCGCGCGTGGCGAGCAAATCCTTTTCACCACGGGCGCAAATCGCCACGTTCGCGCCGGCGCGCAGGAAATGTTCGGCGATGGCTTTGCCGAGTCCCTGGCTGCCTCCGGTGATGAGCGCATTGATGCCTTTGAGTTTCATATTCAGGCGCGTCCAACGGAAAGATGTTCGACACCGGCGACGGTTTTCAATTCCTTTTCCAAAAAACGGTTCGCGTCCACAAAAACGCGCCGACGCATTTGCGGAACAATGCTTCCCCAGTCTGCCTGCCGGAACTGCGGCCATTCGGTGCAAATCACGGCGGCATCCGCCCCTTTCAACACCCCGGCAACGTCACCGGCAAGTGAAACGGCGCTTAATTCCGCCGGCAAATTTTTTACCGCCGGGTCGAACGCGGCCACTTTTGCGCCAGCGTCGAGAAGCTGGCGGCACAATGCCACCGCTGCGCTGCGGCGAAGTGTGTCAGTGTTGGTGGTGTAAGTCAGGCCGAGCACGGCTATTTTCTTTCCGCGCAAATCGCCGAGACGCGATTGCAATCGTCGCAACGCCCAACCGCGATGTGAATCGTTGCTCTGCGTGATGGCCGGAATGATGAAAATCTTTTCATTTTTCGCGGCCGCCAGTTTGGTCAGCGTGATAACGTCGCGCGCGAGCGTGCCGCCGGCAAATGAACCCCCGGGACTGAGATAAGCCTTTGGCCCGATGCGCGGTTCGCTTTTCAAACCGGCGGAAACCTCCTTTGCGTCCGCGCCGACGTGTTCGCCCAATCGTGCAATCTCGTTGATGAACGTGATGGAAAGCGCGAGAAATGAATTAAGGGCGTGCTTCACCATCTCGGCCGACTCGGTGCGCATGAATAAAATTTGCGGAGTGAACGGGGCGAACAGTTTTTCGAGCAGCGCTTTTTTCGCGTCGTCACGGATGCCGACGATAACGCGCCCGGCTTTTTCAAACGCGTCAATCGCCCTGCCCAGCCGCAGATTTTCGGGCGAACAGGCGAAATGAAATTGCGGAAATTCGGCTTCCAGCTGGCGGCAGGTGCCGACGGGCAGTTGAGCGGAAATCAATACCAGCGCGCCTTTGGGCAACTGCGGCAGCGCGCGTCGGAGATTGGTAAGAACGAATTCCACATCCGATTCGTCGTTTTCATTGACCGGCGTGTCGTAGCAAAGCCAGAGCACGTCGGCGCGGGCGCACGCGATTTTGGGATCGGTGGTGAACGAAAGTTTCTTTACGGCAAGACCGGCAGTGATGAGTTCATTCAGCCCCGGCTCGAAAAGCGGGGCCTGGCCGGAATCAAGTTTGGCGATGTTCGCCTCGTCAAAGTCGAGTCCGACAACCTGGAAATGCCGCGCGCAGCACGCCGCGGTGACGCAGCCAAGATGCCAGAGGCCGAGGACGGTGATATTCATCGGCGTTGGAGCACCCATTGGTTTTGCTGGAGCCACTGCAACGTGCGCACGATGCTTTGTTCGATGGTGAGCGTGGTTTTCCAACCAGTGGCGCGGATTTTTTTGGTGTCGAGAAAAATGAATGGGTTGTCGCCGACCCAACCTTTGCTGCCGCCGGAATATTCAAGTCTTGGCTTGAGACCAAGCGTCTGGCCGATCCAACGGATGGAATCGTTGACCTGGCAGTATTCGTCAGTGCCGAGATTGTAGGTTTCCACACCATGTTTGGCTTGTTTGGCCGTGGCGCGAGCCACAACGTGCAGCATGGCGTCCAGACAGTCGCCAATGTAAAGATACGACTTGCGCTGGAAGCCGTCGCCCAAAACGTTCAAGTGATCAGGATGAGAGAGCAATTGTTTGTAAAAATCCAGCACATGACCGTGCGTGTAGCGTTCGCCGAGAATCGAAACAAAACGGAAGATGTAGCCCTCGAATCCGTAACCTTCGCAGTAGGCGTGAATGAATCCCTCGCAGGCGAGCTTCGAGGCCGCGTAGAGGGAGGTCTGAACGGGGAACGGCGCGTTTTCGGGCGTGGGGATGATTTCCGCCTCGCCATAAACCGAGCCGGTGGAACTGAAGGCGATGCCTTTGACACCATTGGCGCGCATCGCTTCCAAGACGTTGAAGGTGGCAACGGCGTTCTGCTGAAAATCCTTGCCGGGATGTTCGAGGCCAAAACGCACATCGGCGTTGGCTGAAAGGTGAAAAACAAAATCGCATCCGGCCATCGCGCGCGTCAATGCGGGCAAATCAAGGCAATCACCTTCTATAAGTTTGAAATTGGGATTTGATTGTGCTGACTTGAGAAATTCGCGCTGGCCGGTGGAAAAATTGTCCCAGCCGATGACGGCCTTGCCGTCGGCAAGCAGGCGGTCAACGAGGTTGCTGCCTATGAAACCCGCTGCGCCTGTGATAAAAAATTTCCCCATGTTTAGGCGCGGAGTTTAGTGTATGCAGACGAAGCTTGCCAGTATTTTTGATGGCAAAGCGCATGGGTCTGCGATCCAGACTTGCCGCAGTGAATATTTTTTGTTACCCAATTTCTGCAGGAAAAATCATTCGCATGGCCAAAAATTTCTTTTTGAGATGGCTGCAAGATTATGGCGCACGCCAACGCTTCCTGGGCATCGAACGCTGCAATGATTGGGCAGGCCAAGTGGTGGCGGAATTGTCTCCTGACAGTTTACTGGATGTGGGTTGCGGTGATGGGAGCATGCTGTTTCGTTATCTTAAAAAAATCCCGCGCGAATTTTACGGCGTGGAAGGCGCGCCGGCACTTGCGACCAAGGCCAAAGAGCGTGGCATCGAGGTTTCCAGCTATGATTTGAACGGACGCTGGCCATACGGGGACAACAAATTCGATGTTGTGTTCAGTTCTCAAGTCATTGAACACCTGCACAACGCCAGACTTTTCGTAGAGGAGACGTATCGCGTACTCAAACCCGGCGGCACGGCCGTCATTACCTCGGAAAACCTGTGCAGCCTGCTGAATTGTATCGCTCTTTGCCTGGGTTACACACCTTTCTCACTGATGCAGACCTGTGGCCGTTTTTTGGGCAATCCACTGGGCTTGCATTATCATGAACCGATCGAGGAACCGTTGCCTATTGATCACCCGGCATTTGCCGGCGTCTCAGGGCACATTCGCGTCCTCACTGTGCGGCAGGCGAGAGAATTGTTCACGCTCACCGGTTTCGACACACAGGTTCGTTCCATCAGCATTCTGCCGTTACCCGATGGCTTAAGTAGGGTGCTGGAACGAATCACTCCAAACCGCGGCCATTATCTGCTGGTTCGCGCGTGCAAACCGAAGGCGTACAGGTGAAATTTCAGGGCTTTGGGCAAGGTTTGAATTCGCCACCCTTCCTCGCTAAACTCTCGTCATGCAGTCCAGTCTGGAAAATTTGCCACGCGTCAGCTTCATCACGCCGACGTTGAATGCCGGGACGTTGCTGGACAATTGCCTTGCGTCCATTGCGCGCCAGAATTATTCGCGCGACCGCTACGAGATCATTCTGGCCGACGCGCATTCGACGGACAACACGCGCGAAATCGCCGGACGTTACGGCGCCGTCGTTGTTGAAGATGATGGCAAAAACATGGAGGAGGGCAAACGCCTTGCGCTGCAGCGCGCGAGAGGCGAATACATCGTCTTCGTGGACGCGGACAATGAAATCACTCATCCCGATTACATCGAGCTGGCGGTGAAGGCGCTCGCGGCGAACCCGCAGGCACTCGGCGTGGAGAGCTACTACCTGCCGTCGCCAAAAATGAGTTCGTTTTGCGCCTACCTCACGCACCGATTGCACATCAGCGATCCAATTGCCTGGTTGATGAGCACAAACCCAAAACTGGTCGCGCGCGACGGCGAGGTCGAACGTTGGACGCTGCCGAACGATTCGCTCTCGTATCCGCTGGGTGCCAACGGCTTTGTTTTTCGCCGCGCCGATCTGGAATCCGTCAAGGCGAACGAACAATTTCAAGACACGCACGCGGCGTTGTATCTCATGCGATCAGGCAAACGCGAGTGGCTGCGCATCCGTGGACGCGGTGTGCATCACTTCTATGTGCAAACGCTTTGGGGGTTTGTGCAAAAACGCCGGCGCGCCACGGTGCATTTTCTACGCGTGCAGGAGGAGGCACAGACGAATTGGATGAAGGAAAAACCGCCCGTGCCGCTTTGGTTGGCGGCCATTTATTGCGTCACCTTCATCGGCCCGCTCTGGCACACGTTGCGCGGTGCTGTTCGTGACCGCGATCCGCGCTGGCTTTGGCACACGCCTGCCGGCCTCGCCAGCGTGCTGGGCGATGCCTGGGGCGTGTTCACTTACCATCGCCGCGGCAAGGACAAAAAGCTGATTGCGGAACTACAGGTGAAACAGAACTTGAAGTCGTGAACATTTGCATCCCAACTCCCTGCTGATGGCGTTCTCCATGCGCGCAAAAATCCATTTCATTTGCAACGGCGTTTTCAGCACAAGTATTGCCGGTGGTGATTTCCATTTTCTGAAACTTGCCGAATTCGCTGCCAGCGAAGGGTACGACCTGAATTTTTTTGGCGGGCATGCGCTCAAGGAGGTCATCAAAGCTTATGAGTTGCCGGGCACAATCACCCTCACGGACGATGCTAAAATGCCTACAGTCAAGCAAGGCGCGCTCAGTGGTCAGTTCGCCATGTTCAAAGACTGTTACCACCGTTATCGGCGCACGATGCAATTGCGCGAATGCATTGCTCCCGAAGACTTCGTGTACGCTGTGAGCGACTATTGGTTTGACGTTGTTCCGGCAGTGCGTTGTGCCGCCCGCCGCAAGCTGATGGTGTTGCACATGCGCGCGCCTTCTTTCAGGCAGGTTCTGCAGGGCGGACGGCCTGATGCGGACGCCAGGCGTCTCGCCTCTCTTCACTACTTTCTCAGTCAGAATCTTTCGCTCCGGCTCTTTCGCTCGTGCCGCAACAAGAAACTGCTGCACATTCATCCCAATATGAAACCCAGTCTGCTTCAAATGGGTTTTCGTGATTCGGAACTTGTTTTTATTTCCGCCGGATTTGACGCAAAAACCGCCGAGCAAGTCCCGCAACAGTCCAAGCAATTTGATGTCATCTGGATTGGCCGCGCCCACCGCCAGAAAGGGGTGGCTGATTTGATCGCCACATTGACGCACCTCGCCGGGAAACTGCCGGATTTCAACGTCATCCTGATCGGCCGCTTGGAAAACGAATTGAAACCACAGATCAAGGAATCGAGCCTTCTGAAACACCTGACTTTCGTTGAGAGGGTCACCGAGGCGGAGAAATTTCGCCTGCTCAAGGCAAGCCGGTTGTTTCTCATGCCAAGCCGTTATGAAGGCTCCGGCTCATCTGCTGTCAGGGAAGCGCTGGCGAGCGGTGTTGTAGTGGTCGCTTATGATTTGGACGTTTACCGTCCAGTTTTCGGCGATCTGGTCCGGTATGTGCCGGCATTTGATCTGCAGGCGTTTCAAGAAGCGGCATTCGATACGCTGGTTCGCGCCCGAGCGGGACAAATTCAGCTTGATGCGGCTGCTATAACGACACTAAAACGAACATGCTCCTGGGAAGCGGTTGGGAGACATTTTGTGGAAATCCTGCGCACGATGGTGGTTTGAAATGGCGGATGGATTTCATCGCTTAACGATGGATTGGCTGTCACAAATCTGGGGCTAATAACGGCAGTGGCAAGTGGCGCCTGGGCGGAAGCCTTTTTCCACCGACACCGTTACCTCAAGCTTTTGGGCGACGCATCACGGGGTAATTTCAAATCGTCTTGGGCTTCGCCGCGTGTCGCGAGCCATTCGATGATGCGGCTGATGGCAAGTTTCAAGGCTTCATCCGAAGTTCGCGGCAGTGAAAACCCGGCTTTTCGGAGCTTGGTGGAATCCATTCTCGATTGCGGAACGTCCCCCGGCCATCCTTGAGCGGTGTCGCCATAGTGGATTTTTGTCCGGCCCTTGAGTCCGAGCTGGTCAATCAATTCGTTCGCGATGAACCGCACCGACGTGGCGGCATCGGGCGCAACATTAAAAACGTCGAACTTCGATTGCTCCAATTCCGCACCGCGTTTTGCCGCGAAAGTGAGGGCGTCAACCAAATCGCGGACATAAACGTAAGGTTTGGCCTGATGCCCGTTCCCCAGCACCTTCAACTCCTGCGAATTTTTTGCCAGCTGTCTGATGAAGTCATAAATCACACCATGCGTGGTGCGTTCGCCGACGATGTTGCCGAATCTTAAGATAACGCCGCGCAATCCGAAGGTGCCGCAGAAAGCGGTGATGAGTGCCTCCGAAGCGACCTTGCCCGCTCCGTAAAGGCTGACCGGCAGACACGGGCCCAAACCTTCATGCGTTACAGTTGTACCCACGTCACCATAAACAGTTCCCGAACTTGAAAAGACGATTTGAAGCACGTGATTGCGCCGCATGGCTTCCAGAACATTGTACGTGACGATGGTTTCCTGTTCGAGATCCAGCCGGGTATTGTCAATTCCCCAACGGGCATCCGGGTTGGCTGCCAGGTGAAAGACCCATTCAACACCTTGAAAGTGCGGCGCGGCTTTTTCAAAATCCAGAAGATCGAGAGTATGAACTTTAAGCCGGGGATTTTTTGCATGATGAGCAATATGTTCGCATCGGCCCGATGAAAAATTGTCCAGAACCCTGATTTCCCTGGTCGCCGGATCAGATAGCAGAGAATCAATCAAGTGAGAGCCGATAAAACCTGCCCCTCCCGTAACCAAATACGTTAACGCTGAATTTTCTGCCATAGATTTATCGCTAATAGCGGCGGGCGCGGACTACGTCAATGATTATCATCCCCTTGTCAAACTTTTGCATCAAGATTGAAAATGCTTTCGGAAATCTGCAGCCCCAGATATGCGCCGGAGCTGCGGCTCTAGCAAATATGGGCTTGGATTGTATGAGGCATGGTTTTTTGTGTTCCCATTTGACCCAGGGACAAGTTTTTCATTGGTAGAGACTGTGCGGGCTTTTTCACGGAGAGCGGATGTTCTCTCTGCATTCTTCAAGGAGCTTCATGCTCGTTAACGCATCAAGGCCGGGACATGGCCTGATTAAATCTTTTGGCGAGCCATACAAAAGAGCTTCAATTTCCTTTCGAAACACGTCATCACCTTCCGTCTGGACAACAAGCTCTTCAGTGTCTTTCTGGCGGCCTCCGGACAACCATCCCCATTTCCTGCCCCGTAAATATCTCTGCCTGCCATAGCTTCTGCCCCTGCCTTCGATAATTCCATATCCCTCATCGCCATTGATTTCGATTCGGAATGTGCTTTGCCACCTAACGACTGATAGCTGTAGATTGATTATGCTTTTTCCGCTTTGCATCAGGACATGGGCTTCCTCCTCTATGCCAGTGTTCCAAAATCCACTCCATGTGAGGACTTTCTTAACTTGGATTTTACCGGTGAACAAGCACTTGCATAGATCCATCAGGTGTATGCCCGGATCAATTAATACTCCGCCTCCTGCCTTTTCCGGGTCGAGCTTCCAACTCGTCCTGTCTTTCGGATTTCCTCCATGACCAAGCGTCATGTTGACCGAAACAATGTTGCCAAACAACTTCTTGTCCATGTCTCTCAAAGCCGCGGCGATACCATCATAAAATCTGTAATTGCACCCGACATAGAGTTGATCCTTTCTGATTTGGCAGGATGCAATTGCTTCGGCCTCCTGGATATTCCTTCCCATGGGCTTCTCCAAAAGCACATTGTAGCCTTTGGATAAAGCCAGTTTCGCAAGTTTGGCGGCGACATCGTGCGGGGTGGAAATAAATATCCAGTCCGGTTCAAAAGAAAAAACTTCCTCGATTGAATCTGCAAAATGCAGATCATGTTTTCGCAACACATCCGGCTTGTCTTTCAGATAAGGGTCGTGGACAGCGCACAGTTTGATATTCCTGCCTGATTCTAAAAGAGAGATCGTTGCTTTTATTCGTTCTCGTCCAATCAGCCCTGCGCCTATCTGGCAGATTTTTATGACTCTATCCTTCGTAATTTCCATTTTGTATCATCTATTTTTTTGCCGCTGTCCAGATAATCCTGCCAATTATCTCTCACATGAACAAAAGACCCCTTGAATCCACAGTCTTCACAAAAGAGGAACTTCCTCACAAAGCAAACCGGTTCCTTGGTATCAACGACAGTCCGAATTTTCGCACCGGTGGCCCTTATATTCTTGAGCATGTTCGTCTCATTTGCACCAGGTGCAAGGCATACTACGGCAAAATCACCTTTGGCGTTTAAATCTTCCTGCATATTTTCGGCGGTCCTGACCATGGCTATCTTGGATGCCGCATAGGCAGGAAACAGAGGATAAGCATAAGCAGCTCCTCCACCTGCGAAGCAGACTATCCTGCCAAATCTGTTTTCCAACATTCTTGGCAAAAGGCCGGAATAGACTGCCAAATTGCCAAGAACGTTGACTCTGTAGCATTCCTCCCATCCGCCCAGGTTTTGGAAATCTTGCGGCCCCAAAATTCCAGCCGCAAGAACCAACCCGGTTCGCTTATAATTCTTTCCCTCAATCCAAGTAGATATTAATTGTTTTGTTTTTTCAATCCCACCGATATCTACAATAATACTCTCTGCACTTCCGCCCGCTTTTACGATTTCCACAGCCGTCTCTTTGCATTTGTTTGATTTTGATATGCACAGGATGTGGATTTTATGGCGGCCAAGATCAAGCGCGATTGCTTTGCCAATCCCCTGTCCAGCTCCGGTAATCACGATACAATCCAATTTGCACATCAGAAACCTTTTTTATAGGGCCTTGAAAAGTGGCTTAAAAGTGTCGGTCTTTCAATCAATATCTGCAATGTCTGAAGACCTATTGCAGCAACACAGCCATTCGCCCGGTCAGGAAGCTTTCCACGCCGCGATTCCATTCCGCGCGAAAACGGTTGATGGCATCATAAAAATCCTGGCTGTGGCCGCGCATTTCCAAGATGGCCTGTTCAATCTGTTGCGGGTCAGGTGCCACGACACGTCCGATGCCGTTTCTTTCGATTTCCCCGCTGAAAAACGCAGTGCTCGTGGTCAATAGTGGCAGGTTGTTGGCCAGACAGTGGAAGTATTTCGACGGGCAACCGTAATAGCTGTAACTTTGCGGACCGGTGCTGCGATATACCGCGTAGGCGCAAAAACAGTGCCGGGCAATTTCCGAAAGGCGGCTTGGCTCGATATAGCCATAAAATGTGGTTTTGGGCGGGGCGTCCGCCTTGATTGAAGCCAGATAGGGCGATTCTCCGACTATATGCAAAGGAATGTTGTGTCGCCGCGCGACTTGAAACAAGACATCCAAGGCGTGATCTTCCGAGGGAACACCAAAATACACAATCTCCCGCCGCTCTGCTGGGGGAATCTCGTTGTCATTGATATAAATTGGCAAAATGTAATTGTGCGAATGACCTTCTCCAGTCGGAATGCGCGGCGAGAGTCTCCACACCTCGTCCGCCTGACGGGCAATGAACCGGTTCAAGGCCATGTTGGCGCGGTGATGCAACCGGATATGCCATTTTCCAACCGGCGGCAGGTAATCACTTTGAAGTGAAACCAGGGCGCGGACCTTGCCCCATCGTTTCAGCCATACGGCCAGCAGTCCACGCGGCCCTTCAACGATCAGAAGCGCGATGGGTTCTCCTTCCGCCCATTTCAGAGTCCGGCGCATGATGCGAAATGCCGAAAAGAAACCAAAACACATGTCGTCCAACCGCCGCCAGCGGGCCACCGGCATTTTCTCGCTCAAAAACGTTTGCCGGCCGTTCACCCACGTGGAATCCTGCCGCCACCGACCGCTTCGAACCAGAAAGAGAGTATTGGCGGCAGAAATGATTTTAGCCCAACCTTCCTCGTTGGTCGCGCTCCCCATCCACATGACAATGCGTTTCATATCTTTGCGGTTGCTGGAAATAGGGACACATTCAAAAGCAAGAAGTCAAGCGGAACTCAGACAACATAGGGAAAGCCGGGTAGATTGTGACCCTGGTGGTTGGGTTTAGGCATGCAAGCACAGTCGGTTGAAAACGAGCAAGATTCTTTTTCTTCAAAAAAGTGATTCTCGCAATGGCTGTGCTTCTTGTCTAAAATGCACCGCATGAAAATTCTGGTCACCGGCTCAAGTGGGTTAATCGGTTCTGAAGCTGTTATTTATTTCGATCGCGAAGGATATGAAGTCTTCGGTATCGACAACAATTTGCGCCGCGAATTTTTTGGGCCGCCGGGCGACACCTTGTGGAATCTGGAGCATCTGAAAAAAAACACCCGGCATTTCCGCCACTTGAACCTGGATATCCGCGACCGGCAGAAAATCCTCGATTTGTTCAAACAAGAGCGGTTCGCCAGGGTCATTCACTGCGCCGCGCAACCGTCACATGACAAAGCGGCGGAGATTCCGTTCGTTGACTTTGACGTCAATGCTGTGGGCACACTCAACTTGCTCGAAGCCACACGGCAATCGAACAAGGAAGCTGTCTTTATTTTCATGTCAACGAACAAGGTTTATGGTGACGCGCCGAATGAAATGCCGCTCAAGGAATTGCCAACGCGCTGGGAATACGCACGCCTCGAAGACTGGCACGGCGTGAGTGAGAATTGCCGGATAGACCAAACGTTGCACAGCCTTTTCGGCGCGAGCAAAACGGCGGCGGACGTGGTCGCGCAGGAATACGGACGTTATTTTAACATGAACGTCGGCATTTTTCGCGGCGGCTGTCTTACGGGGGAAAACCATTCTGGCGCACAGGCGCATGGTTTTTTGTCCTACCTCGTCAAGGTTGCCAAGGCCGGCCAGACCTATTCGATTTTCGGTTACAAAGGCAAACAAGTGCGGGACCAAATTCACAGTGCCGATGTCATTTCGGCCTTCGTTGAATTCGCCAAAAATCCCCGGCCGGGCGAAGTATACAATCTTGGCGGTGGGCGCGAAAATGCCGCGTCATTGCTCGAGTGTGTGGCCAAAATCGAAGCGTTGCTTGGTTGCAAAATCAAAACGGCTTACGTGGACCAGGCACGCAAAGGCGACCACATCTGCTACATCAGCGATTTGCGAAAATTTAAGAGCCACTACCCAAACTGGCGAATCACACTGTCACTCGATCAGATTCTGGAGCGGATGGCGAAAACGCCACTTCCATCGTAGATCATTCTGCGAATTCCCGCTTTGTTAGCGGATGGAGACGAATTCACTCCGGCCAATCCGATGTTTCAAGAAGAGTTCCACAGGATGCAGTGTCCGGCGCACCGACGATAAAAAAGGGCGTATGCCGGGAAAGGAAGGTTTGGTAAGCGGTTCCAGTTCCCGAACCCAATCCGTCGGCAGCACGCGCTCGAATTTTTTGAGCACATACTCGCCGTAGTTCTTTTTGCCCAGCATGCATGCCAAAATGACCTGCTTGGAGACGGCTTCCGGCAGGCCTTCGCCGAAAGTCGCAGCCAGTCGATCCGGTTGCAGAACAAACAGAAAGTCCGCCCAGACTGCTCGTCCTTGGGCCTGAAAGCAGCGGTTGGGCGTTTTATACCGCCAGCGGTCGATGTGCAGTATGTCCAGCACTTCATAACCACGGGCGGCCAGCAAGTTGACGGTTTCATGGAAGAATGGCTCGGCTTGATAAAACGGAGCAAACCGCAACTCGCATTGGATTAGGTGGGTTTTGCCGAGGTATTCCGCGCAGCTCTGAATGATTTCAGAATCCAGTCCTTCGACATCCGTCTTGAGAAAATCCAGCGATCGGATTTGATGGGCATGCAACAAGTTGGGGAGCGTATCGCAATCTATTTCCACCCGCTCCACAAGCCGGCAATAACGCTCCATGCCGTAGGCTTCCACAATCCCGTCAAGAGGTTCCAGCAGCGAGCAGGTGCCGGCAAAACTATTGCGGCGAAAAACACGTTTGCCAACCCAACCACTGATCGGTTTCTGAATTCTAATCTTTTTGTGATAGCGATCACCTGTAACGGCGCCCCCCTCGGCATCCGCTTCGATGACGGTAAGAATCTTGAGAAATTTGCGCGGCAGCAAAAAATCGGCGTCACCGATGCATCCCAAATTGACAACCGTAAAATTATCCTGCAAGGCCGTGTATAAATCCTTCATAGTGTGCATCTGGGTTTATTATTTTGTTCGTAACGACGCAAAATCCGCAAATTCCAGTAATTAACAGCTGCATTCTGTGTGTTCATGTTAAACCGGCAGACTTGGGTAAAGGCAAGATTTAGTTTTTATCCGCCGGTCGGGCGTTGTTTTGATACTCACCCAACGCGTAATCAGCCGGTTTTCTTGGTTTTCACGCAAAGAATGGACACGGCCTTGGAGGGATGCCAGCGAGTCCACAGGAAATGTCCCAGCAGCGATACCGAACCCCAAAAAACCTTGGGGCGCCACTTGAGTATGTGGTATTCGCCGCGCAGAAATTTCGGCCCCAACATGCCGAGCACGCGATATCCGTAGCCCTTCATCTCCGAAGCTTCCCACTTGGAAAGATGGACCTGCAGATCTCCCTCCTCCAAGTGGTGCTGTTCCAGCCAACCGCTGGGCGTGATAATGATGATCTTGCGCCGGGCAATGGCCTCCATGTCCCGCATCATCTTCAACCCGTCCTCCTTCGTGAGGTGTTCAATCACGTCCACGGACAGGCAAGCGTCGAATTGACCTGGTTTGAAATGCTTGTCCAGCTCGCACACGTTGCCCAGCACCATTTCATCATGGGAATCATTCTGCAGGGCCTTCTCGTAGGTCGGCTTATGGGCTTCGATGCCGACGCAATGCTTCACGCCAAACCATCGCAAGTCCATTGAAGCCCCGCTACCCACGTCCAGCACGCTGTCGCAGCCTGCCAAGGCATCTCGCACCATCATACGGCGGAGTATTTGCGCGGGGTCAAAACCCTGCTTGAGAAGGAAAAACAATAAACTAAGGCGGCTGCGCATGGCTTAGGGAACTGTGGCAGTGAATTGCGTTTTGGAAAACGACAAAACCTGGCCGCTCAGCGCCTGGTGCCGGCATGGCGAGCAGCACGAATTCACAGGCGCGTTTCTCACAGTAAAGGAAAACTTTGTATTTTGCTTTCTGTACATGACATTTTTTGCGGGATAAATCTATTCGCCGGGCACAACCCATGTCAAAAAAAAAGAGGGTTTGATTCCGGCAATGGGCCTTTTCATCTTGCGTGCGGACATGTCAGCCCGGCGTCCGGATGCAAACACGAGGCTTGTTTTTGCCCGCCGGTGGGGGCGTTGTCTTGACACTCACCCGGCACTAATTAAAAATTGAGCTTTCGGCCCGCGATTTATGAAAGTTACCCAAAAAAATCCTGCGTCCAAACCCGGCGGGCTGCTCGTCGCTTTGTTGCTGGTCGTTATTCTGTCCGTTCTTTTTTGCAAGAGCTTTTTGCCTGATTATGTCCATTTTTCCAACGATGGTCCACTCGGCCAGCAAAATCCAGAATGGATCAAACTCCCTTACGGCTTCACTGGCATGTGGGACGATTTAAACGACATCGGCAGTAATGTAGGTGCAGCCCCACTAAGCTTGACCACGTTGATTCGCTGGGGATTCGGCCCTGTCGGCTGCGCCAAATTTTTTGCGCCCGTCGCACTGTTCATTTTAGGACTCGGTGCATGGTTTTCCTTTAGGCAATTGAAGCTCACACCGCTGGCAGCGACTTTGGGAGTATTGGCCGCCGCGCTCACTTCCACCTTTTTTTCGGATGCCTGTTGGGGCACAGCCTCGCACCAAATCGCCTTCGGCATGGACTTTTTCGCGCTGGCCTTGATTGTCTCCAACTCGCCGGCAACACCGTCGTTCGTCCGCTGGACATGTCTGGCTTTGGCTGGACTGGCAGTGGGCATGAATGTCATGGAAGCTGCAGATATTGGCGCCATTTTCAGCGTATTCGTTGCCCTCTTTGTTTTTTACAAGGCATTGACGGAAGAAAGCGCTCCGGTTCTGAAAAAAATCAGCCGCGGTGTCGCTCGGGTCGCAATAGTTGCTGTGTTTGCGGGATTCATCGCCACGCAAACCATCGTGACCTCGATTGGCTCTTCAATCACTGGAATTGCCGGCACCGCACAGGACGAGCAAACGAAAGCACAACATTGGGATTTTGCCACGCAATGGAGTCTCCCAAAAATCGAAACATTCGGAATCATCGTGCCCGGGTTATTTGGTTATCGGATGGACACCTCCAACGGAGGTAATTATTGGGGCACAGTGGGGCGTGACCCGGCGTGGGACCGCTACTTCGCCGGTGGCGAACAAAATCCATCCCCGCAAGGTTCCTTGCGTTTCAGCGGCACGGGTAATTACGCGGGTATGCTGGTCGTTTTGGTGGCCGCGTGGGCAGTTGCACAATCACTGCGCCGGAAAAATTCCGTATTTTCCGAAACACATCGGCGATTTATTTGGTTTTGGGCGGCGGTTCTGATTGTTTCGCTGCTGCTCGCATTCGGCCGGTTTGCGCCTTTCTATGCGCTCCCTTACAAGCTGCCTTATTTCTCAACGATCCGAAACCCGGTCAAGTTTCTCTTTGTGCTTTCATGGGCGCTCGTCACCGTTTTCGCCTATGGCATCCATGGGTTGAGCCGGCGTTATTTGGAAATTCCGGCTGCCGGTTCGACTTCATCATTCGTTCTGCTCAAAACATGGTGGACAAAAGTTCGCGGCTTCGACCGAAATTGGACTTCAAGTTGCGTCCTGGCTTTGGTTGGCAGTTTGCTCGCATGGCTGATTTACGCGATGCAAAAACCGAACCTTGTCAGCTATCTGAAAACCGTGGGCTTTCCCGATGAAGGCATGGCGAGACAAATTGCCGCGTTTAGTGTCAGCCAGGTCGGCTGGTTCATTTTATTCCTCGCGCTTGCAGTGGGATTGTTCACGCTCATTTTAGGCGGCGCATTTGCGGGTCGCCGTGCCAAGTGGGGCGGAATTTTCCTTGGTGCAATGCTCGTTCTGGATCTGGGGCGCGCGGATTTGCCATGGATTATTCACTGGGATTACAAACAAAAATACGAGGTTGGTTCTCTCAACCCCATTGTGAATTTCTTGCGCGACAAACCTTATGAACATCGCGTCGCCATTTTGCCGTTTCATCCCCCACAACAACTTGAATTGTTTAACGATCTCTACCGGATTGAATGGTCCCAGCAACTGTTTCCCTATTACAACATCCAGTCGCTGGACATCATTCAAATGCCGCGTATATCCGAGGACTTGGCCGCTTACGACAACGCCCTGGTATTTCGCAACACACCCGAAACAGTGCATCTCATCGCCCGCCGGTGGGAGTTAACCAACACCCGCTACCTCTTGGGCCCGGCAGGTTTCTTTGACGTGCTGAACGAGCAACTCGATCCGGCACAGCATCGTTTTCGTATCGTCCAGCGATTTGACATTGTGTCCAAACCAGGAATTGAACAACCGACGAAACTCGAAGAATTGACTGCGGTCCCCGCCAAAAACGGCGGCTATGCGCTCTTCGAATTCACCGGCGCACTGCCCCGAGCCAAATTGTATTCCAACTGGCAGGTCAGCTCCAACAAGGACGCCACGCTCAAAACGCTGGCGAGCACAAATTTCAATGCGTGGCAGACGGTTTTGGTTTCCACGCCGTTGCCAACGACGCCGACGGTGAATGCAACCAACGGGAACTCCGGCACCGTCGAATTCAAAAGCTACGCGCCAAAAGACATTGTGTTCGGCACGCATGCCGACACGCCCACGGTGCTGCTGCTCAATGACAAATTCGATCCGAATTGGCGCGTGCTCGTGGATGGCAGGCCCGCGCCATTGCTCCACTGCAACTTCATCATGCGCGGCGTTTATCTGACGCCCGGCGCGCACACCGTCGAATTTCAATTCAAACTTCCGAACGGCCCGCTTTACATGAGCCTGACGACCATCGGCGTCGGAATCCTTTTGGCTGGCTGCCTGTTTCTCTCAACGCGGCGAAATACGAATTTAAATTGGGAGGGACGACGTGCCGCCGTCCCAAATTGAAAACGGATCGGCAATATGCCGACCCTCCCGCAAAAATCACAAACCGGTCGGATAATCAATGAATGTCCACGGTAATTTGAATCTTTTAGAAAGATGCGCCGCCAGCGCCTTCACGCCGAATGTTTCCGTCGCGTAATGGCCGCCGTAAAAAACGTTGATGCCGAGTTCCTCGGCAACCGCATAAGTCCAATGTGGGCCTTCACCGGTGATGAACGTGTCCACGCCTTCATCCGCCGCCTGTTCCAAATCGCCGCCCGCGCCGCCGGTAACAACACCAATTTTTTCACAAATGTTTTTGCCGCCGGGAATGATTCGCGGTTTTGCGCCAGTGGCGCGGGCAAGCCGCGCGGCAAGTTCCGTGCGGGAAATTTTAGCCTGCGTTTTGAAACCGATGGTCTGGCCGTGAGTCAGAAAAAACGGTTTCAGATTTTTCAATCCGAGCGCAGCGCAAAACTGTGTGTTGTTGCCGAGCCTGGGATGCGCGTCGAGCGGCAGGTGCGAACTGTAAATGGCCAGATTGTTTACAACCAGAAGCCGGAGTAGTTCATGTTTTTTGCCTGTCCACGGGTGGGATGGCGACCAAAACAATCCGTGATGCACTATCATCAAATCTGCTTTCGCCTTGATGGCGAGTTTGACCGTGGCAAGGCTCGCGTCCACGGCGGCGGCTATGCGGCTGACCGCGCCGGAGTTCCCGACTTGCAAGCCGTTCACCGCGCCGTCGTAATCTCCAATTTTTTCCGTTTGGAGCAGTTGGTCGCAATATTTGACAACGGCACTGAGTGAAATTTTTAGCATGACACGATGGAAACAAATTTTCTTCAGGCTGCAAAGCCCGAAGCGGGCTGAAAAAAAATCATTCCGCCTGTTGATTTCTTTGCAGGGAATTTTATAGTTCGTTCGGTTTGAATTCACCGAGATGAGCAATCCAAATGATGCGGCGCAGCCATGGGACATTGAATCGGCGCGCGCGCTTTACAACATCCATCGCTGGGGCGCGAAGTATTTCGACATCAACGAGGCCGGGCACGTTGTGGCGCGTCCGCTGCAGGACGCCGGCGCGACGGTGGATCTTACGGACGTGATCGAGGAAGCCAGGGGGCGCGGACTGAAATTTCCGCTGCTCATCCGGTTTCAGGACATTCTACGGCACCGTGTCGAGGCGTTGAATCTGGCGTTCCGCAATTCCATTGCCGAGTTTGGTTATCACGGAAAATACCGCGGCGTGTTTCCCGTCAAGGTGAATCAGCTCCGCGAGGTTGTGGAGGAGATTCTTGACGCGGGCAAACCGTATGATTTCGGTCTTGAAATCGGCAGTAAACCGGAATTGTTTGCCGGGCTGGCGTTGCAAAACCAGATCGGCAACCTCATCATTTGCAACGGGTACAAGGACGTGGAGTTCATCAAGACGGCCATGCTCGGCACCAAGCTGGGCAAGACGGTCATCATGGTCGTTGAAAAGTTGGAGGAACTGCGGCAGATCATTTCGATCTCAAAACAATTCGGCGTCGAGCCGCAGATTGGCATTCGCGCACGGTTATTGAGCAAAGGCGCGGGACGCTGGGCGGGCAGCGGCGGCGAAAACGCGAAGTTCGGTTTGACCACTGCGGAACTATTGGCGGCGACGGAAATGTTGAAGGCCGAAAATCTTGGCCATTGTTTCAAGCTGCTGCATTTTCACATCGGCTCGCAGGTGACGGACATTCTAACGGTGAAAAAGGCGGTGCAGGAAGCAGGACGCCTTTACGCGAAGCTTTACAAAATGGGCTTCCAGATCACGTATCTGGACGTTGGCGGCGGCCTGGGTGTGGATTACGACGGCAGCCGGTCGGCGTTCGACAGCTCGACGAATTACACGCTGCAAGAATACACGAACGACGTGGTTTATTACATCGCCGATGTGTGCAACGCGGAAAATGTGCCGCACCCGGACATCATCAGCGAAAGCGGCCGCGCCATCGTCGCGCATCACAGCGTGCTGATTGTCGAGGTGTTCGGCGCGATTGAAAAAATCAGGCCTGGCGACTTTTTGAAATATGGCGACAAGGAGCATCCCCTCGTGAAGGAGTTGCTGGAAATCAAACAGAATTTGCCGAAACACAACAAACTTGAAGCCTACCACGACGCGCTCGAACGCCGCGAAGACGCGCAGAACATGTTCACGCTTGGCGTCATGGATTTGTCCGATAAGGCAAAGATTGAAGACCTTTACTGGCAAATCAGCCGAGCCGTCGTCGAGAGTTACAAGGCCAAGCCTTACGCACCGGAGGAAATCCGCCAGCTTGAAGACAGTCTCAGTGATCAATACCTCTGTAACTTTTCCGTTTTCCAATCGCTGCTCGACCACTGGGCGCTCGACCAGTTGTTTCCCATCATGCCGATTGCGCGTTTGAACGAGCGACCAACACACGAGGTCACGCTCGCGGACATCACGTGTGATTCCGACGGGCAGGTGAGCAAGTTCATCGATTTCCGCGATGTGCGCGAAACCCTGCCATTGCACAAATTGAATTCAAACGGCAATGGCCTTCCTGAGCCGTATTACATCGGCTTCTTCCTCATGGGCGCGTATCAGGACATCATGGGTGACCTGCACAATCTATTTGGCCGCGTCAACGAGGTGCATGTCTTTCTCGAACCCGACGAACCCGCTGGCTACTACATCGAGGAAATCATCGAAGGCTCAACCATTGTCCAGACGCTCGCATCAGTGCAATACGACGAAAACGAACTCAAGCGGCAGGTGAAGGCACAGTTTGACGAAGCCATTAAATCCGACCGCATGAAACCATCCGAAGCCATGCGCATGCTCGACGATTACGAGCGCGGTTTGAAGGCCTACACCTATCTCTCGTTCTGAAGGAAGAAGGATGAATGCAGAATGAAGAATTAAATTACAGTTGAGCGTTGTTCTTGTTTCTTCATTCTGCATTTCGCATTCTTCATTTTTGTCATGCCTGACGCGCCACTTAACTCCGAATTGCTGCGCTCACTCGGACATCTCGCCCGCGGTTTATCCGCGTTGTTTTGGGGATTGCCCGCGTCCCTCGTCATCTGCGTGGAAACGGCGAAGGCCGACTGGCTTAAGCCGTTGGGCATTATTCCCGCGCTTGTCACCACGGGTTCGCTGCTCTATGGCCTTTGGCAGATGAGCGATTTTCAAAAACAGGAACGTCCCTGGCGCAGTGCACTTGACCGCGCAAAACTGCTCGGCCTGGTCAACTTCGGTCTTTGCCCGTTTCTCTATTGGCACAACAAAATGCCGCAGGAATTTTTTTTTGAGGCTGTGATTTTTGTGCTCATGCTGTCGGGGGTGCTTTTTTTGTTCAACTTGAATGTCGTTCTCAAACAACTCGCCGCGATGTTGCCGGCGGAAACGCTCCGGCATGAAATGCGTCTGTTCACCTCACTCAACTGCTGGCTGATTGTCGGTTTTTTGTTTCTCTGCATTGCGTATGCAGTTTTGCTCCACACTTCACAGTTGCCATTGGAATCCGGCATGCTTCTTGTCTGGCTCAACCGGCTCGGTTTGTGGACGTTTATTTTTTTCGCTTTGCTGCCATTGGCCATGACGATGGCATTGATCTGGAAAACCAAGGAAACCATTCTCGACAGCGTCTTCGGCACGCGACAGTGATTCAAAATTTCAACAACAAAGAAACCAGACGACCAGGCACAAAGGCTTCATTTTCAAACGAATTTTGTTCCTTTGTTCCTTTGTTGTTCAATTTTGTGGTTCTGTTTATTATCATCGTCCTTCTCACATGAAATCGCACTTGTCAAAGTTGGGTCAACGCACTGTCGAGCCGCCCATTTCGTGGCTTATGCACGCCGCATTGTCGCAGCCTGATTTGATTTCGCTCGCCGCCGGCTTCACCGACAATCCGTCGCTGCCCATCGCCGAAACACGCGCGTTGCTGAATGAAATCCTGCGCTCGCCCAAAACCGGCCAGCCCGCGTTGCAATATGGCATCACCGCCGGCGAAACCAATCTGCGCCAGCTCACCGCGCGCCATTTGCAAAAGCTCGACGACGCCGGCGCGACCAGCAAAAGCCACTCGTGGGAACGGGTGATGATCACCGGCGGTTCGCAGCAACTGCTTTACATGACGCTCGAAGCGCTCTGCGACGAAGGTGACATCATACTCGTCGAAGACCCGACGTATTTCGTGTTCCTGAGCATCCTCCAAAGCCGCGGCATCCGCGCGCGCGGCGTCCGGCTCGAGCGCAACGGCCTCAATCTCGCGCATCTGGAATGTGTTTTGCAATCGCTCAAACGCAGCGGTGAACTGTGCCGCGTCAAAATGCTTTATCTCGTCAGCTATTTCCAAAATCCGACTGGTGCCACAACGAGCTTCCGGAAAAAACGCGGCATTTTGAAACTGCTGAAAAAATTTGAACGCGCGGCGGGACATCCGATTTACCTGCTCGAAGACGCCGCGTATCGCGAACTACGGTTCAAGGGCCCCGACATCAAGTCCGCGCTCATGGTGCGCGGCGCGGCGGAACGCGTGATTTACACCGGCACTTACAGCAAACCCTACGCGCCCGGCGCGCGCTTGGGCTTTGGCCTTTTGCCCGAACCACTCTTCACGAGCGTCCAGCGCATCAAGGGCAACCACGATTTCGGCACGGCGAACCTGTTGCAACAACTCCTCGCCGGTGCGCTGGCAACGGGACTCTACGACAAGCACGTTGCCAAAATTGAAAGACGTTACGGCCAAAAGGCGCGCGTGATGAAGCAGGCGCTCGCGGAACATTTTCCAGCGAACGTTGAAATCTGGGAATCCGGCGGCGGACTTTATTTCTGGGCGCGATTGCCGAAAAACGTTTCATCGAGCGTGAAGTCCAAAGTTTTCCAAACTGCGCTGAAGAACGATGTGCTCTATGTGCCGGGCGAAATTTGCTACGCGGACGACCCGGCGCGTGCAAAGCCGGACAACGAAATGCGCATCAGCTTCGGCAGTGCGAGCGAGGAAAACATCCGCAAAGGAATCGCGCGGCTCGGCGCGGTGTTGCGGAAATTTTTGTGATGGCAGAAGTGCGGCTTAACCTGTTATTAAGCCGCAAATTTGAGGCTTTTCTGTTTTTCAATCTTGACTTTGCGCTTGGGAAATTTCTGTGTCCAGAGAAATTCTGGAATGGGTAGGGCGCGTTCTCCGAACGCGCCGAACGGCGGCGCGCTGTGGACAGCGCGCCCCACCTTGAATTAACCCGGTGGCCATGTCATGTAGCGACCGCCGAGGATGTGAACGTGCAAGTGCGGCACGGCTTCGCCGGCATCAGGGCCGTTGTTGATGACGATCCGGTAGCCGCCTTTCAAATCGAGCTTTTTCGCAACCTCGGCGGCCTTCAGCAAAAGGTGGCCGAGAACTTTATGGTCTTCCGATCCGGCCTCGGCAATGCGCGGAATCATCTTTTTGGGGAAAATCAAAACGTGCGTCGGCGCCTGCGGATTGATGTCGCGAATGGCGAGCACCAAATCGTCCTCATAAACAATCGCTGCCGGAATTTCGCGGGCGATGATTTTTTCGAAAAGTGTTTTCATCAAGTTTTTAATTTTGAGTTCTTAATTTTGAGTTCAAAAAGAAATTGAAGCATGACACTGTCCGTTCAACTTAAAACTCAAAATTAAAAATTCCAATCATTCCACCACCAGCGCGCAATCATTCTGCTCCGGTTCGGCAGTAAGGCATTGACGCAGATACTCGACGATCTGGTCCCGCAATTTTTCGCAACGAACGCTCCATCGCCGCGCACCGGCGAGTTGTTTGACACAACCGCGCAATCCGCGAAAGCGCAGCACGCGCGGCGAATGGCGGAGTTGCGCGCGCAGTTCGTCGCGCAGGCGCGGGAAGAAAAAGAGCTCGAGGCCGTTGCAGGATTCACGCGCGATAAGGCAAAGGTCGGATTCAAGAATTTCCTGCGAACACGGTTCGAGCGCGCCAGCGTGAATGGTAAAACCGAGATTGCGCAACACTTTTTCCAAAGTGCCGGCAAACTCGCCCACCGTGACTGTTTCGCGGCACAGTTCATTTTTGAAATAGTGAAAGACGGATGCAGCAGCGTGACGCAGCACTTCGGGGTCGAGCAGGCCATCGACACCGCCGACGATTTCGACGGAAATCATTTCCGCCGAGCAAGGCACACTTTCGCCGTTCATCAGTTGAAAAAGCAGGCAGTCGGATTGCAGCGCAATCATTTGGCGGCCTCCATTTTTCTGACTTCATGCACAAAGTCGGTCGCTTCCTGAAACCGGCGGTAAACGCTGGCAAACCGCACGTAGGCGACTCCATCAATGCCGCGCAGGCCCTCCATGACCATTTTGCCGATGAATTCGGCGGGGACCTCATTTTCGTATTTGTCAGTCACGGTGGCGACGATGTGGTCCACCAAACCTTCCATTGCCTGCGGACTAACGGGGCGTTTTTGGCAGGCTTTCCTGATGCCGGACAAAAGTTTTTCGCGGGAAAATTCTTCGTGCCGGCCGTCGCGTTTGAGCACCATCAAACCTTCATGTTCGAATTCCTCGTAAGTGGT
>JBEKON010000021.1:0-52383 GCA_049521735.1 Verrucomicrobiota bacterium | reverse complement strand
TCCCAACGCGAGCAGCGGCACACCGGACATTGGGGCGGCCGTGATGCAGATCATTTACACGGTGGCCAGCCAGTCGCCGACGATCATTTCACAGCCCACCAACCAGACCGTGATGGTCGGCGAGACGGCCGGTTTCAGTGTAACCGCCATCGGCATACCGCCGTTGAGTTACCAGTGGAACTTCAACGGAACCAACATCGCCGGCGCGACCAGCGCGACGCTGACGCTGACCAATGTTTTGTTGTCGCAATCTGGAAATTATGCCGTGCTGGTGACCAATTTCGGCGGTTCAATTCTCAGTTCCAACGCGACCCTTACGGTTCTGGCGGTTCCGCCCGCGATTACTCAACAACCCACCAATCAAACAGCCTTTGTCGGGGGCAACGCCATTTTCAGTGCGGCGGCGAGCGGCACGGCACCGCTAATTTATCAATGGCAGTTCAACGGGACGAACATTTTGGGAGCGACAAATACCACGCTAACATTAACCAATGTTCAATTGACACAAGCCGGCAATTACGCTTTGCAGGTCACCAATATTGCGGGAGCTGCCCTCAGTTCCAACGCGGTACTGACGGTGAATCCTTTGCCGCCGGTGCCGGTCATTACTGGATTTAGTCCGGCGGCCGCAACGGTCGGCGCGAGCGTCACGATTTCAGGAACCAATTTCAGCCCCGTCACCGCGAGCAACACGGTTTATTTTGGGGCGGTGCGGGCAGCAGTGACTGCTGCCAGCGTGACGAATCTGACCATGACGGTACCTGCTGGGGCGACGTATGCCCCGATCACGGTAACAGTGAATGGACTGACCGCTTATGCAGATCAGCCGTTCATGCCCACGTTCCCCGGCATCGGCCAGATTGACAGTTCTTCCCTGGCTTCGCGTGTGGATTTGCCAACTGGGAACGGACCGGGCCGGGTTGTGATTGCGGATTTGGATGGAGATGGCAAGCCGGATTTAATCATTGCCGATTCCTATGCTGGCGAACTTTTCATTTATCGAAATATCAGCACGAACGGTTCGCTGACGGCGGGTTCTTTTGCACCGCGAGTCGTTATACCAATGATCACAGGAGCTTATTCCAACCCATATACACTCGCGGTGGCGGACTTGGATGGGGATGGCAAGCTCGACATCATAGCGCTTAATGCGGACAGCAATGTTGTTTCCATTTTCAGAAACATCAGTTCGCCGGGGAGCATCACGACCAATTCCTTTGCGGCCCGGGTGGATTTACCAGGTGGGAATAATATGCGAGGGCTGGCAGTGCAGGATTTGAATGGAGACGGCAGGCCGGAGATTATCACAGCCAATCAGAATCCTCCTGGCACTATTTCGATTTTCCAGAACATGAGCACCATCGGGAACATCGCCTTTGCCGCCAGAGTTGATTTTCCTGCCGGCAATGGTCCAGTAAGCGTGGCCATTGGAGACTTGGATGGTGACGGGAAACCGGATTTGGCTGTGGTCAATTACAGCAGCGGCACAGTTTCCGTATTCCGAAACATCGGCGTTGTTGGAGGGGACATTACGACCAATTCCTTTGCTTCCAAAGTGGACTTTCCGGCTTTGGTGTCAGCCTTTCCCATCGCTATTGGAGATCTGGACGGAGATGGCAAGCTGGATTTGGTGGTGGGAGGTGGGAATGGTTCCAAGGCAATTTCTGTGTATCGGAATACGTCCACGGTCGGAAGTATTACCACCAATTCCTTCGCGCCGCGGGTGGATTTTGCCGCAGCGGGCTGGGTCAATTCTCTCACGCTTGCAGATTTGGACGGCGACGGCAAACTCGATATTGCGCTGGTCTCCCAATCATCCAGTGTTTTCTCGATATTCAAGAACGTGAGCGTGCCAGGAAGTTTCACGACCAATTCGCTGTCTGCTCGGGTGGACTACGCTGCGGGCAATAATCCCAATGGCATATCCGTTGGCGATTTGGATGGCGATGGCCGGCCCGACATCGTTTTCGCCAACACCTATGGCAACACCCTGTCCATCTACCGCAACATCGTTCCATTCGGTGTGGCGCCGGTGATTACCTCCCAGCCAACCAATCAAATGGTAACGGTGGGAGGTACGGCGAGTTTCAGTGTCACGGCCAGTGGCACGTTGCCGCTGAGTTACCAGTGGAGCTTCAACACGACAAACATCGTGGGGGCGACCAACACAACGCTGACGCTGACGAACGCGCAATTTTCACAAGCCGGCAATTACGCGGTTCAAGTCACCAACACATATGGCTCCATCCTCAGCTCCAATGCGACATTGACGGTGAATGATAAATTGGACCACTTCGTTTGGGGCCAGATACCGTCGCCACGTTTTGTCAATGTGCCTTTTACCGTTGTGATTCAAGCGCTGGATGTAACCAATGGAATATTTACTAATTTCACCGACGCAGCCTTTTTGGTATCCACCAACGGCGTGCCGATTAGTCCGGCAGTCTCCGGCAATTTTGTCCAGGGCGTGTGGACCGGCGCGATCACGGTTGCCCAAACCGCCACGAATCTCGTGTTGCAAGCCAGCAATGGCTCCGGCCAATCCGGTCTGGCCAATCCGATCAATATCGTCAATCTGCCTTCGCTGACGACAATTCCTTCGGGCAGCACTTTATATATATTCTGGCCGGTCAATCCGTCGGGATTCAGTTTGGAAACCACGGCTTGCCTTTTACCGGCCGACTGGGTTCCAGTCACGACTCCTCCATTTCAGATTGGCGATCAATATCTGCTGCCCATCCAGATCTCCGCGACCAACGCTTTCTATCGTTTGCGATTCTCCGGCCAATAAGCAGTGTGGCTTTGCGGATAAATTGTCTTGTTTCAAATGCTTCCAACTTCCAAACCCCGGTTATCACCGGCTGGCCACGCAGCTTTGGGTCTCTCAAATTACGACGGCGAATGACGCTGTTCCCTCATAATAGCAACGCCACGGCTGGCCGATTTTGCGCTGGCCAGGTGAACAAAACGAATTGAACTGCAACGCTTCATTCCGCGATTGCTCCTCCGCTTTACTTTCCGCAGAATCCCCGTCTCTATGTCGAGCAGCCGCAGACAATATCCGTTTCATTTGATCGAACCCAAATGGCGGAAATTTTGGGATGAGCAGCAGACCTTTCGCGCGTGGAATCCCGGCGATGAAATCCCGGCGAAACATCCGTTCGCGCAACGCCACAATCTTTCCGGCAAGGCGGCTGCGACGAAGTTGCCCGGGAAATTTTACATCCTCGACATGTTCCCGTATCCGAGCGGCGCGGGCTTGCACGTCGGACATCCGGAAGGTTACACCGCCACGGACATTCTCGCCCGATACAAACGCGCGCTCGGCTTCAACGTGCTGCATCCGATTGGTTGGGACGCCTTTGGTTTGCCCGCCGAGCAATATGCCATCAAGACCGGCCAGCACCCGCGCAAGACCACCGAGGCGAACATCGCCACTTTCAAGCGGCAGATTCAATCGCTTGGCTTCAGCTACGACTGGTCGCGCGAATTCGCCACCACCGACCCGGATTATTTCAAGTGGACGCAATGGATTTTCCTCAAGCTCTACAATTCGTGGTTCAATCCGAAAACGAACAAGGCCGAGCCGATCGAGACGCTGAAGTATCCGGTGGAACTTAAAAACGTAGGACAGGCTTCCAGCCTGTCTCAAACTTCAAAGAAAAATGGAGACAGGCAAGATGCCTGTCCTACGAATGAACTCGAAGTTAAACGCCGCACCTATCGCGATTCGAAACGTCTCGCCTACGTCAGCGAACAGCCCGTCTGGTGGTGCGAAGAACTGGGCACTGTTCTCGCCAACGAAGAAGTTGTGGATGGCAAAAGTGAAGTCGGTGGCTTTCCTGTTGTTCGTAAACCAATGCGCCAATGGATGCTCCGCATCACCAAGTATGCGGGACGTTTGCTCGACGATTTGGACACAATTGACTGGAGTGATTCGCTCAAAGAAATGCAACGGAATTGGATTGGGCGAAGCGAAGGCGCGAGCGTTCTCTTTCAAATTGTTTCAGATAATTTGCCCATTGAGATATTTACAACTCGACCCGACACGCTGTTTGGAGCGACTTATCTAGTGCTCGCGCCAGAACATCCATTTGTAAGCCAAATAACAACCCCAGAACAATTGCTAGTCGTTAGAGACTATAAAATTGCCGTCTCAAAAAAATCAGACCTAGAACGCACCGAACTGGCCAAGGAAAAAACCGGCATTTTCACAGGTGCTTACGCCATCAACCCGGTCAATGGCAAAAAAATTCCCATCTGGATCGCAGACTACGTCCTCGCCACTTACGGGACGGGCGCAATCATGGCCGTGCCGGCACACGACACCCGCGACTTTGAGTTCGCCACAAAATTCAACCTGCCCATCGTTCAAGTTGTCCAACCGCCCGACCCGAAAACCGATTGGCACGGATTTGTGGACGACGGCACTTCGGTGAATTCCACCGGACCGGAAATTTCAATCACCGGTTTGCCAACTGCCGAAGCCAAAAAGAAAATCACCGACTGGCTTGAATCCAAAAAGCTCGGTAAAAAAACGGTCAACTTCAAGTTGCGCGACTGGCTGTTCAGCCGGCAGCGGTATTGGGGCGAGCCGTTCCCGATTGTTTGGAAACGCGACACGAGCGGGAATCTTTATCACGAGGCATTGCCGGAATCCGCGTTACCGGTGCTTCCACCGAAACTCGATGATTACAAGCCCATGCCCGACGGCCAGCCGCCACTCGCCCGCGCGAAGGATTGGGTGAACCTGCCCGACGGTTCGCTGCGCGAGACAAACACGATGCCGCAATGGGCTGGCAGTTGCTGGTATTATCTCCGTTATCTCGATACGAAAAATAACGCCGCCTTTGTCAGCCGTGAAGCGGAAGCTTATTGGATGGGTACTACCAATCCCTCAACTCTCAACTCTCAACCCTCAACCAAATCCACGCCGGGTGTGGATTTATACGTCGGCGGCACCGAACACGCCGTGTTGCATCTGCTTTACGCCAGGTTCTGGCACAAGGTGCTGTTCGATCTTGGCTGTGTCTCGACACCGGAACCATTTTTCAAGCTCGTGAACCAGGGACTCATCCTCGGCGAGGATGGACAAAAAATGTCGAAGTCGCGCGGCAACGTGGTGAATCCCGACGACATTCTCGAGGAATACGGCGCGGATGCGTTTCGTCTTTATGAAATGTTCATGGGACCGCTCGAAATGGTGAAGCCGTGGAACACCAAAGGCGTCGAGGGCGTTTATCGTTTCCTTGGCCGCGTCTGGCGATTGTTCGTGGATGAAAAGAGCGAAACCGAATTTGAACAGGCGGAGACAACCACAAAGGCACAAAGACACGAAGAGTTGTTGGATTTAATCAAATTGAGTTCAAGCATCAAGGATGTGCAACCGACACCGGCGCAGTTGAAGACACTCCACGCCTGCATCAAAAAAGTCACCGAAGACCTCGACGAAATGCATTTCAACACAGCGATTTCAGCGATGATGGTTTTTGTGAACGAAGCGATAACGTGGGAAACGAAACCGATTTCCGTGCTGCGGGATTTTTTGATTTTGCTCCAGCCCTTCGCGCCACACCTTGCGGAAGAGTTATGGTCCAAACTCTCAACTCTCAACTCCTTGCCGGGTCAAAGCGGAGCGACGACCGGTCAACTCTCAACCAGCCTGAGCTACGCTCCGTGGCCTAAATTCGATCCGGCGTTGCTCGTCGAGGACACGTTGGAAATTCCAGTGCAGGTCAATGGCAAGCTGCGCGACGTCATCAAGGTTCCGGCGGACATTTCACAAGCGGATTTGGAAGCTGCCGCGAAAAATTCGGCGAAAGTGAAATTGTTCATCGCCGGCAAGACGATCAGGAAAATCATCGTCGTGCCGAAAAAGCTGGTGAACATCGCCGTGGGTTAGGCTCGCCTGGCCCCGTCACGGCATCCAACCATTCATTATTATTCGGAAAGCGCTTGGATCGCTAGCTGGACCAAAGCCGTTGCCACTGAAAGGATCCCATAACCTTGGATCGAATGGCTGCCAAGAGTTTTTCGTGTTATTTCCGTTCACACCTACAAACTTTACATGGCCATCGCCAAAAAGGACATTCACACCGGCGGGAACGCCGCCGGTCTTGTGGTTGGTGTCTGAAAAATTGTCTAATTTATCAACGGCCATAGCTTTGCTCTGATTCATATCAGTCGTTTTGAATGGTATAGGTTGATTCTCCGAGGGTTGTGCAGGATCGCCGGGATTGGGACTCACCATGGTGATTTTTTTCTCCTGCAGGAGAGGCAGGGTAGCAATGCCATAGGGGGTGCTTAAGGTCTCGGTTGTCCTCGATTGTGGATAATAATTGTAGGAGCAGCGAACATACGCGTTGCCACCGGTATAGTCGGCTGGAATTGAAGGCCAAGGCCAGCCTGGCTCTGCGTATGTAGAGTAAGCGTAATTTCCACTCAGGACGGCGGGACAATAGAAAGTTTTCGGGTCCCGAATCTCGTTGCCATAGAAAAGAAGGCCAAGACCATAAGGCCCCTCTGTGATCATGCGACTCCCGACACCGGCCATGCGACATGCCTCATACGTCTGCCATGGATTTCCACTTCCACTAGGTGGCGCATCATGCCAACTCGTCATTGGAAGATAATCGTTATTGTCTCCGGCATATACCAGCACAGCGGAGCCAATTTTTTTTAAGTTACTCGCGCATTCAGCCCGCAGAACGCGTTCCTGGGTGGTGAACGATACTGACAACAACACCGCCGCCAACATGGCCACAACGCACACGACGACGAGCAATTCAGTCAAATTGAATGCCCGGGCGAAACCGGTTTGCCGCTGCCGGGTCGCGATCAATTTTTTCATGGATAATTTGTTCATAGATAAGATCACTCACCGCACAAGACACTCACCGCACAAGACACGGAAGTAACATTGCGAATCCGTGGCCGGGACATTGAAATATCGCTGGCCGCCAATCGCCTCGGCACCGCCGGCCTCGATACTGCCGGGAAACGCCGACCAGACCGGATTGCTCAAATTGGTGGTGGACAGAATCTGATAGTTTTTGCCGGAGACCGCCGTCCAGTTCAGCACCATATTGGTGCCCGTGGTGTCGGCCGCAATGCGAAGAGCCAGAACGGAAGTCGGATCGGTGGGATCCGTGCCTGCGAGAAACTCCTGGAGATTGTTCATGCCATCACCATCCGCATCATCCTGCGCCCGGGACAGATCACCCGCCTGTCCGGTTGCATGCTTGAAGTATTGTATCATCCACCAATCCGGGATGCCGTCCCCATCGCTGTCCAACGCGGGCAAATTATTCAAACCTCCCGCAAAGACGTCCCCGGCCCCGTTCAAATCGCCGCTCACCAAGCCGGCATCCCAGCTTTGAAAGGCGAGCCTCGATTCATCCGTGCTGAGGACTGGCCGGAACACCCACGTGGTCCAGCCGGTTTCCGTCGTTCCTGTGACGAGCAAACTGTTCGAGCCCGAAAGGCGATCAAACACAATCAGAGAGGGAGGTCTCACAATCCCGGGCAACACATTGGTGGCGAAACTGCGGAACACCACGAACCGTCCGTCTGCGCTGACCACCGGTGAATCCGAAACCCCGGCGGCGCTGGCGGTGCCGCTTTGGTCCATGCTGACCAGGGTGAGGCTGCCCGTCTGCAAATCCAGGAGATACACGTCGTTGGTCCCGTTGTTGTCGCCGGCCACGAGATTGGTGGCGGTGACGAAGGCGACATAGCGCCCGTCCCCGCTCCACTGCGAGGGACTCTTGATCTGGGTCGCGCTCGGACAAAGAAACAAATTCGATTGGCCCGCCAGGTCGTAAACAAACAACCGGTTCGCGGCCAGGTAGAGCAGCCGGTTTCCCGCCGGAGCGATGGCGGTGGAAGTCAGGCCGGTGGTCGTGTTGGTGTAGATGTTGGCCTGCAAATTCGCGTCCCACACATAGAGCCAAGACTGGGAGGAGAAGAGATAGTTAGAGTAGGCGAAATAGGCCACGCGTTGTCCATCCGCACTAATCGAGATCGCTTGGTTGGCAGCGTTTCCAGATACCACGCAGGCCCAATTGGAATTCATGTCCCTCCAAAGCAGGCTGGTCGGCGCAGTGGAAGCGTTGGTGTGGCAGAGGAACGCGATGTAGCGACCGTCATGACTGCTGACAGGAAAAGAGGCATCGTATAATTCGCCAGAATTGACCCAGCTGGGGTTGATGGAGTCGAGGTTCGAGTTGATGGAGTTGAAATTCGGTGGGATGAGACTTACCAATTCGGTGGTGCCCGTCTGCAAATCGCGGCGGAAAACATCGACCGTACCATAGATGTCATCCGCTACGAGGTTGGTCGCGCTGCTGAGAAAGACGACATACCGGCCGTCGGCGCTGATGACCGGGTTGTATGACCCTCCACCCAGACCGGAGTTTCCATCCAGCCCCACACTCACCAGCAAGTTGCTGTTGGCCGTCAGGTCGCGAACGAAGATGTCGGCAACGCCGTTGAAATCGTTTGCCACCAGGTCGCTCGCGAAACTGGCAAATGCCACCAACCCGCCATTGCCGCTGATGGAAAGCTGTCCCAGTGAACTCGCCAGATTTCCGGATTGAGAAACCGCCAAAGGATCGTGTGTAGAGATCAGCTTATTTGTCCCGGTGGTCGCGTCCCACAGAAAAACGTCAAGCGCGTTGTTGTTACCCCCGCTGATCAACCCGCCGTCAAGCGCCGAAAACGCCGCGCACTGGCCATCGGCGCTCAGGGCAGGAATCGTTCCCAGTTGATCCTCCGAACCGATGCCGTTCGTATCCATGTCCATCAGCACGGTAGTGGAGGTTTGCAAATTCCGGCGATAGATGTGCAGACCGTTGGAGACAGTGTTGCTGACCAGGTTGGTGGCGTCGCTGAGAAATGTTACATAGCGCCCATCCTGACTCAAGGCCGGGGTGTGCGACGTGCTGTTCGTCGGCCACAAACCGCTCGGGTTCGCGCTCACCAGCACATTCGTGCCGGTCTGCCGGTCCCACAGACGAACACTGGAGCCATTCGTGCTTCCAGCTGGCTCGTATTGTACAAAGGCGATGAACCTCCCATCCGGTGTCATTTCCGGACCATAAACGTCGTCGCAATTTGGCCAGGGTGCGTAGCCATTGGTGCTCAATATCGTGGTGGTCCCATTCACCGAGTCATACTGAAAGAAAAACACCGGCCCCGGGCCCCAACCTCCGGAGCAGGCCGTCCCATTCGTCCAGCCGGTCTTGAACGCAACGTACCGGCCATCATCGCTCAGCACCGGATGAGAGGACGGCATTGAGATCAAATGCAGCAGGTTGGAGACAGTCGCCGCTGCATTCGTGCTGGCCCAAATCGTCGTGCCTGCCAAACGGTCACGGACATAAATCTCGCCCTGGGTGGTGGCTGGAACTCCCGGGGCCAGGTTCGTAGCCGTACTGAAAAATGCCACATACTGTCCGTCCGGCGTGATGACCGGCGTGGCCGCAATTACGTTCGTTCCGGTCGCACCGGCTGTCACCCAAGCGGTTGTTCCGCTGACCAGATCGCGCACGAAGAGGTCCGGAATCCCGTTGGTGTCTCCAGCCACCAGATTTGTCGCCGCGCTGACGAACGCCACGTAACGACCGTCCGGCGTCATGACCGGATCGGTGGAGGCGCCATTGGCCCAACCTCCGTCTGTCGCCACGCTCACCAGAATGTTCGATCCCGTTTGCAAATCGCGCACAAAAATGTCGCTGACGCCGTTGGTGTCTCCCGGCAGCAAATCACTCGCATCGCTTTCGAAGAGCGCATAACGCCCGTTGGTGGATATCTGTCCGGCTGTGGAATGGCCGTTGCCGCCGCCGGTGCCGCTGGCATTGGCACTTACCAGCACGGTGGTGTTGCTGCTGCGATCACACAAGTAAACGTTCAAGACCTGCTGGCTGTTGCCGCCGGGTGTCAAATCATTGGCCAGGCTGGAAAAGACCACGTAACGGCCATCGTCACTGATCCATGGCGCAACCGAGTCGCCATTCCCACCGGGGAGAAAGGCAATGGATGGATTCCGTGCGGAAAGCAACTGCACGGGGCTGGCGCATAAGGCGGGAGCCGAAACCAGAATGCCTCCGGCAATGATCACAAAGAAATGCCGCTTTGATTCTGTCAGCAACGGGCCAATCAATGTTTTCATAAGGGTTTGTCTTTCCCTCTGCTAGATTAGCATTATGCAGTTTTCTTCCAGAAAAATCAACCAAAATTCATCGTTATCCCATCGCTGGCAAGACGATCAGGAAAGTCATTGTGGTGCCGAAGAAGCTGGTGAACATCGTGGTGTGTTAAACTCGCTTGGACAACCACGCAGGAAAATCTCCTTCATGCTGAAGAACCCTGTGAATATCTGAATATCTTTTGAACGAGACGGCTTGACTTGGTGTATCTTGGTGTATACTTCCCCCAAGCTATACTGAAACAACAAATCGCTCGGAATAAGTTGTATCATGCCTGTTATTGGAAACCTCCAAAGCTGTCACCTGCGGGTATTGCTCCCGCTCTGGCTTGCGGCGCTCTGTCTGGTCTTGCCCGGCGTGTCAAAGGCCGACGATACAAATGGCATTCTTCCGGTCATCAGTGTGCAAGCTACCAGTGACGGCACGGAGTCCGGAATCCCGGGGTTTTTTACCGTCCAACGGACGGGAGACACCGGACAGCCGCTGGCGGTGAACTATCACCTCAGCGGCACCGCCACCAACGGGGTTGATTACCAACGATTGTCCGGCACGGTGACCATACCCGCCGGCCAGTCCTCCGCCACCATTGGGGTGATGCCGATTGACAATCTGGTGGAGGGAAGCAACAAGAATGTCACAGTAACGCTGGCTCCGCAGAACCAGCCGTTCATTATCGTGGCGCTGCCGGATACGCAGTATTACACCCATGAAGTCAATGGCGGCTCGCGCGACATTTTTACGGCGCAGACCCAATGGATTGTGAATCATAAGGACGACTCGAACATTGTTTTTGTTTTGCACGAAGGCGACATCACCGATGATAACAACGCACCGGAATGGACGAACGCCACGAACAGCATCGGCCTGCTGGACGGCGTGGTCCCTTACGCGCTGGCTGTGGGCAATCATGATGGACTCGGTTCGAGCCAAAACCAGACGGCCCTTTTCAACCAATTCTTTCCCTTGAGCCGGTTCCAGAATCTCCCGACGTTCGGCGGAGTGTTTGAATCCAATCGCATGGACAATTGTTATCACCTGTTCAGTGCCGGCGGAGTGGACTGGCTGGTATTTTCGCTGGAATTCGGACCGCGTAATGAAGTGCTGGCGTGGGCCAACCAGGTGGCGACCAACTATCCGAATCGCCGCGTCATCTTGCTCACCCACTCCCATGTCTATTCCGACAATACCTTGACCGGCAGTTCCACCAATCAGCTATGGATGCCGACGAGCTATGGACGCGCAAATAATGGCACGGACGTTTGGGAAAAATTCATCCGTCACCATGCCAACATGGCTTTTGCGTTCAATGGGCATATCTGTAACAGCGGCACCGGACGGCTGGTGGGCGTGGGCGATTATGGCAACCAGGTTTTTCAAATGCTGGCCAACTACCAGATGGACATGTTCGGAGGCGCGGGCTTTCTTCGCATCGTTCAGTTTTTCCCGGATCAGGACACGATGTCGGTCAAGACTTATTCGCCATTCTTGGATTGTTGGCTCACAGACACGAACAATCAGTTTGCGTACACCAACCTGGGCGTTTTTACCAATGCCGGCCCCGGATACTTGGTGGACACCCAATACACCAGCGCCAACCTGATTATCACGAACGACAACGTGGATTCGACCCCGCCAAGTGTCAGCAAGCTCAGTTGCATGGGAATGCCTCCCATCATCAAAGTGACCTTCAATGAACCGGTGGAAACGGTGTCGGCGCAAACCATCACCAACTATTCCATTGATAATGGGATTTGTCTGACCAGCGCCACTCTGTTGTCTGACGGCGAAACGGTGGCGCTGGCCACGGACTCCGATTTTAGTCCCGACACACTTTACACGCTGACCGTCAACCACGTGAAGGACTGCTCGCGCGCAACCAATGAAATGATCGTGCCGGTTACAAACACCTTCCTGTATTCGCCCATTTTGCTTTCCGATGACTTCACGAACGGCCTCCAAGGTTGGACGGTTGTGGACGAGGGAACCATTGATGCCCCGTCCAAGTGGCTCGAAGGATCCGGATGTTTGATGCAACGCAGCAACATTTACGGTCCGAGTGCGAACGCGACCGACCATCGCAAGGGGACATACCTTTACTGGAACGATCCACAGGCGCTGGGTTGGAGTGCTTATGCGCTCTCCGTGACGTTTAATAGCTCTGATGACGACGGGGTGGGCGTGATGTTCTGTTATCAGAACCCGTCGAATTACTACAAGGTGGATTTGGATTCCCAAAGGAATTTTCACAAGCTGTTCAAAATGGCCGGCGGGATTGAAACCACACTGGCCGCCGAGTCCGGCGGGTATGTAATCGGAAGAAACTATGTCTTGCGCGTTGAAATGACCAACAACCAAATCACTGTCCTGCTCAACGGCGTGGTGCTTTTCGGCAACACGATCACCGACAGCAACAACTTGATGGCGGGCACGGTGGCGCTCTATTCCTGGGGCAGCCAGGGCGTGTTCTTTAATAATTTGACAGTCACCCGGCTGCAACGCTCACCGCGCGTGACCATTAGCAGTCCAACCAATAATGCTATAATCACCCAGCCTGCCCCCGTCTCCATTGCTGTGGACGTTTCCGATCCGGACGGCGTCGTCACGCAGGTGAACCTGTTCTGGGGCGCCACTCTTCTGGCCACATTGACCAATGCACCGTACACGTTTCAATGGACCAATCTGTCACCGGGCAGCTACACGCTGACCGCACAGGCAGTCGATGACTCCGGCCCGATCGGAGTTTCCAGCCCGGTCGGTTTCGTGATCGTGCCCCCCCCAAAAAAACCCGTGTTCATTGTTCAGCCGGTGAGTCAAAACGTGTTTTCCGGGGGCACTGCCATGTTTAGCGTGCAAGCCGCCGGGCCGCAGCCGATTTATTACCAATGGTTGTGCAACGGCGTACCCATTAACGGAGCGACCAACACATTTCTCATCCTGAACAACGTTCAACCCGCAAATGCCGGAACCAACACCGTGCTAGCCTCCAACCAGTGGGGAAGTGTTGTCAGCCAACCCGCGATTTTGAGCGTGGATTTGACGCCGCCGCCCGCCGGCGATACAAACGGCCCGCCTTCAGTGTGCCTTTCCAGCGTGCAAATGCAGGGTCCGGGTGTGCCGTTGATTTCCGTTAATGTGACCAACGTCACGGTGGTGAGGATTGACTGGTCTTCGAATCTCCTGGATTGGACCCCGTTGCTTACCCTCACCAATGACGGCAACACGCTTTATTTCACCGACCCCGATGCGGTCAACCAGCCAAGCCGGTTTTACCGGGCAGTGGCGCAACAGTGAAGCATTGGCGCCGGCACTTTAGCTCTTTTCCCCACCCGCCAATATCGTCTGGAAATGCGGCGGTTGCTCCTCGCGTGCGACGACGCTGATTTCAATTTTTTTGAAGCGCGCGTCTTCGAGCCAGCGATGCAAATCGCTTTCAGCAAACCCCAGCCAGCGGTCGCCGTAAAGTTCGTGCGCCTTCTCAAAATTGTGCCTGAGCAAATCGAGAATCATGATTTGCCCGCCGCTCTTGAGGGTTTTGTGCGTGCTGCAAATCGCCTTGGCCGGGTCTTCAGCATGATGCAGCGCCTGGCTCAAAATCACGAGATCAACGCTGTTCGGTTCAATCGGCGGGTTTTGCAGGTCGCCGAGGCGGAATTCCAGATTTTTCAGCCTGTTCTTTTTCGCCTTTGCCACGCCGAACGCAACGATTTTTTCCGAATTATCCACGGCGATGACTTTTTTGCAGCGGCGCGCAAGCAGTTCGCTCAACAAGCCTTCACCCGCGCCGAGGTCGGCGACGACCAGCGGCGGCAGAATCCGCAGCAGCAAATGCCCGAACGCCTGCCACGACCGCCCCGGACCATAAACACGGTCGAAACGTCCGGCGATTTGATTGAAGAAAACCTGCGCCTGTTCGTGGCGGCGGGCGAGGATGCGCTTGAGATTGATCTCGTCGCCGGCGTGTTCGGGTAATTCCGTCGCGCCGCGAATGGCGAGTTGGATGAATTCGCCGATGGCGTTGTCGGTGCGCGGATTTAATTTGTAAAACGTCCGCTTGCCGTCGCGCCGCGATTGCACCAGCCCCGAATCCTGTAGCAGGCCGAGGTGCGTCGAGATGCGCGACTGGCCGAGCCGCGTGATCTCCTGCAGCTCGTTCACGGACAGCTCGTCCCGCTCCAGCAGCGCGACGATGCGCAGCCGTGTGGGATCGGACAAGGCCCGGAGCGATTTCAGCGTCGAGGACATATTTTTTTCCGCGCGTCAAATTATTTTGAAAAACAGTTTGACGCGCTTTAAATTAGATATATCATCTTATCCTGATACGTCAATATGACATTTGAACTAAATTATTTATGAGCAAAAATTTCATTTTCTCCTCCGAGTCCGTCGGTGAGGGCCATCCGGACAAGGTTTGCGACACCATTTCCGATTACGTGCTGGACGCCTGCCTCGCGCAGGACAAGTTCAGCCGCGTCGCCTGCGAGACTTATGCCAAGAGCAACTTCGTCGTGGTCGGCGGGGAAATCACGACAAAGGCGAAGCTCGATTTCAACGCCATCGCGCGCCAGGCCATTCGCGACATCGGTTACACGCACGACGACGACGTGTTTCACGCGGACAAGGTGCTCATCATGAACGCCATCACGTCGCAGTCGCCGGACATCAAGCAGGGCGTGGACGCGCGTGCTGCGGAAGGCAAGGGACACGCGGAGCAAGGCGCGGGCGACCAGGGATTGATGTTCGGTTATGCCACGAACGAGACGCCGGAACTCATGCCCGCCCCCATCATGTATGCGCATAGACTCGGTTGGAACCTCACAGTCATTCGCAAGAGTGGCAAAGTGAAATGGCTGCGGCCGGACGCCAAATCGCAGGTTTCCGTCCGATACGTGAACGATCAGCCCGTCGAGATCACCAACGTTGTCATCTCCACCCAGCACAGCGCGGATGTGAAGCACAAGACCATCAAGGAATTTTGCATCGAGGAAGTGATCAAGAAGGCGCTTCCCAAACGCCTGCTGACGAAAAACACCGTCTTCCTCGTCAATCCGACCGGCCGTTTCGTCGTCGGCGGACCGCAAGGCGACACCGGTTTGACCGGGCGCAAAATCATCGTGGACAGCTACGGCGGCATGGGCCGTCACGGTGGCGGCTGTTTCAGCGGCAAAGACCCGTCGAAGGTGGACCGCAGCGCGGCTTACATGGGGCGCTATGTCGCGAAAAACATCGTCGCGGCGGGCATCGCCAGCAGCGCCGAGATTCAATTCGCCTACGCCATCGGCCATCCCGACCCCGTCAGTGTTTGCATCAACACCTTCGGCACTGCGGTTGACGGCATCACGGACGAACAGATTGAGAAGGCCGTGCGCGAAGTGTTCAGCTTCAAGCCCGCGGACATCATCAAACAACTCAACCTGCTCCGCCCGATTTACCGCAAGACGACCAATTACGGTCACTTCGGGAAAAATGACCCTGACATCACGTGGGAAAAAATTGATAAGGTAAAGGAGTTGAAACGAGCGCTGAAACTTTATTGAGGATTTATGGCCAAAACAAAAAAATCCACAGCCGAGGAATCTGATTTCCATGTGAAAGATTTGTCGCTCGCCGACCTCGGCCGCCGTGAGATCGAAGTTGCCGAACAGGAAATGCCCGGCCTCATGGCCGTGCGCGCCAAATACGGCCCGAAAAAGCCGTTCAAAGGTGTCCGCATCTCCGGCTCGCTGCACATGACCATCGAGACTGCCGTGCTGATCGAGACGCTCATCGAGTTGGGCGCGTCCGTCCGCTGGGCCAGTTGCAATATTTTCAGCACGCAAGACCATGCCGCTGCGGCCATTGCCAAAGCCGGCATTCCGGTTTTTGCCTTCAAGGGCGAGTCACTGGAAGAATATTGGGAATTCACACTCGCCGCGCTCACGCACCCCGGCGACAAAGGTCCGCAACTCGTCGTGGACGATGGCGGCGACGCCACACTGCTCATTCACAAGGGCTACGAACTTGAAAACGGCAGCGACTGGGTCAACACACCAAGCGCTTCGCACGAGGAAGAAGTCATCAAAAATTTATTAAAGCGCGTGTCCAAGGAACATCCTGGTTTCTGGCACAACGTCGTGAGAGATTGGAAAGGTGTTTCAGAAGAAACGACTACCGGTGTGCATCGTCTTTACCAGATGCTCGAAGCCGGCAAACTCCTCGTGCCCGCCATCAACGTCAACGACTCCGTCACCAAGTCCAAGTTCGACAACCTCTACGGCTGCCGCGAATCCCTCGCCGACGGACTCAAGCGCGCGCTCGGCGTGATGATTGCCGGCAAAACCGCCGTCGTTTGCGGTTACGGCGACGTCGGCAAAGGCAGCTCGCACTCGCTGAGCGGCTTCGGTGCGCGCGTCATCGTCACCGAGATTGATCCCATCAACGCCCTGCAAGCCGCGATGGAAGGGTTTGAGGTCACGACCATCGAAGAAACTCTGGGCGAAGCCGACATCTACGTTACCGCCACCGGCAACTGCGACGTCATCACGCTTGAGCATATCCTGAAGATGAAAGACCAAGCCATTGTCTGCAACATCGGCCATTTTGATAACGAAATTCAGGTGGACCAGCTGAATCACGCCAAGGGCGTCAGCAAAATCAATATCAAGCCGCAAGTGGACCGATACGATTTACCCGGCGACCGCAGTATTTACCTGCTCGCCGAAGGCCGGCTGGTGAATCTCGGCTGCGCCGAAGGTCATCCGAGTTTTGTCATGTCGAATTCGTTCACGAACCAAATCCTCGCGCAGCTCGACCTTTGGAAAAACAAGGACACCTACAAAGTGGGCGTCTATCGTCTGCCCAAAAAACTGGACGAGGAAGTCGCGCGCCTGCACCTCGAAAAAATCGGCGTGAAACTCACAAAGCTGACGAAGAAGCAAGCTGACTACATCGGCGTGCCGCTTGAAGGACCTTACAAACCGGAACACTACCGGTATTGAAATTACGATTTCCGAATTTCGAATGACGAATCAAGGCGAATGGGAAACCGTTCGCCTTTTTCACTTTTCCGCAACTTGATTCCGGAGGTAATGACATGACGAAGTAGGGTTATACCCCATAGAAAAGTCCGGTCGGTCATATAGTGTTTTACAGACAGCAGGGGCAGGATTCATTTGCTGAACTGGCCCCAAGAAAAAATAAATATGAAATTATCCTTAAAACCGCATCACTTCAAACGCTACAAGGACATCGCATTGCTGTTTTGGAAATACGGCAATACCGATTTGGCCAAGGAATTTGCCAATGAGGCTGCTGGCGGTGATAAAACACTTTTGGCCGCCAAACCCGGCCAGTCCGCGCCGGAAAAATTGGCCGACGATTTGGAAAAAATGGGGCCGACATTTATCAAATTCGGCCAATTGCTTTCCAGCCGCGCCGACCTTTTGCCTGAATCCTATTTGAAGGCGCTCGCGCGTTTGCAGGACAAGGTCAAACCGTTTCCTTACGCCGAGGTGGACCAAATTGTCGCGAGCGAACTCGGCGTCCGCATCTCCAAGGCGTTCTCGTTTTTTGAAGAAAAACATCTTGCCGCCGCGTCGCTCGGACAGGTGCATCGCGCGGCCTTGCGCGACGGGCGTCCCGTCGTCGTGAAAGTGCAGCGCCCGGAAATCCGCAAACAAATTGCGGACGATTTTGAAGTGCTCGAAGGAATCGCCGACTTTTTTGACGAACATACCGACATTGGCCGCCGTTATCGTTTCGGAAAAATTCTCGCGGAATTCAAAAGTTCCATTTTGCAGGAACTGGATTATCAACGTGAAGCGTCCAATCTGACCACGCTGGCAAATAATCTGAAGGAATTTCCACACATACTCGTTCCACTGCCCGTGCTCGATTACAGTTCGCGCAGCGTGTTGACGATGGATTATGTCAGGGGAACAAAAATCACCGCGCTTAGTCCCATCGCGCAATTGGACATGAACGGCGATGTTTTGGCCGAAGAACTTTTCAAAGCGTATCTGAAACAGGTGCTGATTGACGGCTTTTTTCACGCCGATCCGCATCCGGGCAACATTTTTCTTACGGACGACGGGCGCGTGGCGTTGCTGGATTTGGGCATGACCGGGCGGGTGAATTCAAACATGCAGGAAAATTTATTGCAGTTGTTGCTGGCCATCAGCGAAGGCAACGGCGATGAAACGGTGAAAATTGTTCTGCGAATCAGCGAAACCGCGAATGAGTTTGACGAGGCGGAGTTCACCAGAAAAGCGACGGCATTTGTTTCCGAACAGCAGGACCAAACCTTGAATCACCAGGACGTGGGCAAAGCCTTGATGGACGTGGCCAGAACGGCTGCTGAAACCGGACTTTATGTTCCAACCGAATTGACCCTGCTTGGGAAAACCCTGCTGCAACTGGAGGGGGTCGGAAAAATTTTATGTCCGAATTTTAATCCCAACGCTTCTGTGCGTCGGAATGTCGCCGAAATCATGACGACCCGGATGCGCAAAGCAGCCACGCCGGGGCATTTATTGGGATCATTTCTCGAAATGAAGGATTTTGTTGGCGGCCTGCCGGGGCGCGTCAACAAGATTTTGGACGCCGTCGGCAATTCTGAATTGGAAGTAAATGTCAAAACTCCCGACGCGCGTCATTTGCTCAACGGCTTCGAAAAAATCGCCAATCGAGTCACCACCGGCATTATTCTCGCTGCGCTGATTGTCGGGGCGGCGCTGATGATGCGAATCGACTCCTCATTCCAGATTTTTGGCTACCCTGGCATCGCCATGATTTGTTTGTTGATTGCACTTGGCGGGAGTGGCTGGCTTGTCCTGGGCATTCTTTGGAAAGATTACAAGGACAAGCGCAAGCGGAAGGAGTGAATATCCCGGCGTGCCGCTTGAAGGGCCTTACAAACCGGAACACTATCGGTATTAATTGGTAGGGACGCGCCGCTGGCGCGTCCGTGAAATTCGGTCACGCGGGCCGCGTGACCCTACCTTTCTTATTCAAAACGGAAAATCGCCGGTGGATTTTGGCAGGGTCGCTTTCGGTTCAGCGATTTTTTTAGCGAAGCTGTGTTCGCGCAGGCCGGTTACTATGATTGCCTTGTCAGGTTTGGCCGGGCAGACGTGTTCGCATGCGCCGCAACCGATACACAAGTCGCCATTCAATGATGGCAGGCGGAGATTGTTACCGTAGGGAATGGTGGACACGGCTTTCGTCGGGCAATGCTCGGAACAGGCGGCGCAGTCCGTGCCGTTGGTCACCACCACGCACTGGTCGATGAATAGCTGCGCCTCGCCGATTTTCGTAAGATGTTTGGTGGCAACATCAAGCAAATCAATCGCGCCATCCGGGCAAACCTCGCCGCATCGCACGCAATCGAAGTTGCAGAAGGCAACATTGAAATCCATGCGCGGCTTCATGATTCCGAGCAGGCCATATTCCATGAAGGCTGGTTGCAACACGCCGGTCGGACATTTGCTGATGCATAAATGACAGGCCGTGCAGCGATCAATGAACCGTTCCACGCTCGCCGACCCCGGCGGACAAATAACCGGGGAAAAATTTGGGGCGGGTTTGGTTTTCCCACCGCGCAACTTTTCGCTCGCGAGCAAAACGCGGCTGATGCCCACCGTTCCGGCGATGCCCAGCATTGTTTTGGAAATGAACACGCGCCGGTGCGGGTCGCGCACCGCGTCGGGTGCGGCTTGCGGAGCGGGAGTTGAAATCGGAGCCTTTCGCGCCCAGGCAAAACGGTAGCCAATGCCATCTTTTTCGCAAACATCCACGCAGTTGTAACATGCCACGCAGCGAGAGAAATCAATTGCACTGGAATTCAGATCAATGCACTGCGCTTTGCAAACTTTCATGCACGCGGCGCATTTGCGGCAGGCGCTCTGTTTAATCTGCAATCGAAACGCCGCGTGTTGCGAGAGCCAGCCCAGCAATGTGCCGACGGGACAAACCGTATTGCAGTAAAGCCGTCCGCGCCACGCTGCCAGCACAACAACCAGCAACAGAACAAACACCGGCACCATCAGTGCGCCGGTTCCAGCCCATGACGGCACGACGCGGAAAAGTCCGTGCCAGCCGACCGTATCCGCCAAACCCACGACGGAATTGTTCGCCAGCGTGACGAGTGGCCGGAAAATGTCCGACATGATGCGGCCAAAGTTGCTGTAAGGGTCGAGCAACGACAGAGCGAAACCGCCCCAGCCGGCCACAGCGGCGATGATCGTCGCCCACAAAAATGTTTGTCTCAACTCCGTGTGCGGACGCGCATACGACGCGGGCCGGGATTTCAGCCGTTTTGTCAGGCGAATGACCACATCCTGTAAAATTCCCAGCGGACAAATTGCGGAACAATAAACACGCCCTACAGCCAGCGTGACGATGACAATGATGATGCAAGCCAGCGATAAACTCGCACCGGCGAGCAATGCGACCAGCGAAGGGACGAATTGAATTTCGCCCAGCGTGTGGCCGATTTTCCACGGAACCAGTTCCCGAAAGTCAACAAACGCCGCAGTGAGCGCGGCAAACACCGCCACCGCCACCACGACTCGCAGCCATTTCAGGAGTTTGGGCGGCACGGCTTCATGCCAGTTTGAACCGGCGGATGTCCACTTGTTCCAAGTCCATCGTGCCGAGCTTCATTTCGGCGGCGATGGCGATGTGCCGGATATCGGATGGCTGATAATTGAGCAGTTTCGCGCCGGCGGCGTCTGTCGCCACGATGTCGGTCGAGACCAGCAGTGTGCGCATGACGACCAGATCGTCCGCCGACTCCCCGCGCGGCCCGTTGCGGACCATGGGTGCGTAAGCGTCGAGGATGTTGAGTGTCGGCTTTTTGAATGTCAGCAGATCGGCGATGCACTGATGCAGGTCTGTGCGATGATAAAATTTCCGGTTCCAGACGATTCCCATCAAATTTTTCATGCACGCGGTTATCAAAGTGCCGCCGTGATGCTTGAGCGCCGGCACGTTGATGAACACGTCGCTATCGAGGACGAGCGAATGGACTTTGCCCTCTTGCAATTTCCTTCCATTGGGAATTTCGACCTGGCGGTAAAGGGTTTCGTCCTTGCCGTTGACGAGTGTCGCGCCGGTGTCCTGCGCCACCTTTTCCATGCCGCTGTTGGTATAACAGCGCTGCCACTGGTCGCATGGGTTGTCGAACATGCTCACGGACTTCGCGCCTGCGGCAAAACACATCTCCACCACCCGTTTCACCAGTTCCGGGTGCGAATTCGCACCGCGTTCCGGCGGCGAATCCCAGCCGATGTTGGGTTTCACGAGAACGGTCTGCCCCTTTTTCACGAATGCCTCCATGCCGCCGAGCGCGGCCATGGCCTTGTCCAGCATTGCCGCGCGTTCACCGTCGCGCACCGCCACGAGGATGGACTTCGCCCGGACCGGTGTGGTGGAAACGCCGGCGGTTTTTAGCGGCAAATCGGCGGCGAACAATCTTTCAAGATTGGCAAACGGCAGGCTTGCGCCGAGGGCAAACCCGGCTTTGATAAAATCACGGCGTGTTTTCATAAATGAAAAACGTTGAAAGACCGAACTGGCATTTCTTTTGGCAGACTAATCCCTTCCCGGCGCAGAACAAGGCGGTTGCTTGATTTTCGCCATTTTGGGTGAAGGAATGCCAAAATACGTTGAAATAGCCGATGGGAAAATATCCCAAAGCATCCTCGGCAAATTACAGGCGCAGAATCGCACCGAGGCGGCCGACATCGCGCGGCGGCGAAGACAATAAATTCCATTTCGATCAATTTGTGATAAGTTGCGCTGTGAAATGAGGTTGTTTACTGTCTGTTCAACATAAAAAAATGAAAGCTCCGATGCCAACCAATGAAGCCGAACGGCTCGCGGCCTTGAAGTCGTATCGCATTCTCGATACCGCGGCCGAGCAGTCTTATGACGATATCACCGCCCTGGCCGCGCATATTTGCGGGGTTCCCATTGTCATCATTTCACTGGTGGACGAATACCGGCAATGGTTCAAATCGAAGATTGGATTGGATGTGGAGCAAACGCCGCGCGAGATCGCATTTTGCGCGCATGCGATTCTTCAGAAAGAACCTTTTATCGTTATGGACGCAACGAAAGACGAGCGGTTTGCAAACAACCCGCTGGTCAAGGGGAAAACTCACATTCAGTTCTACGCGGGTTTCCCATTGATTAACCCGGAAGGACTGGCCTTGGGAACACTTTGTGCCATTGACCGTCAACCGCGTCAGCTTTCCGCCGAACAGGAAAAGGCGATGCAGGCTCTGCAGCGGCAGGTCATGGCTTTGCTGGAGTTCAGGCGGGTTTCGGCGCGCCTGGCGGATGCACTCGATAATGTCAAAATATTGCAGGAGTTGCTGCCCATCTGCGCCTGGTGCAAACGCATCCGTGATGACAAAGGATACTGGGACCAGGTTGAGGCCTACTTCCATAAAAACGCGGGCGTTGATTTTAGCCACGGTATTTGCCCGGAATGCCTGAAAAAGGTGCACGCCAAATAGCAGCCGGGCAAACGGCGACCCTCTTAACTGGTCTTGAGCCTTATTTTAATCCACGCTATCTCCTCTTCGCATTGCTTCGGCGCGGCGGGCCGCGTAATCTGCCGGCAACTTTTTCATGAAACTTCTCATCATCGGTTCGGGCGGACGCGAGCATGCGCTGGTTTGGAAACTCGCGCAGTCGCCACACGTCACGCAAATGTGGTGCGCACCGGGCAACGCCGGCATCGCCCGGGAACGGCTGGTCAAAAACGGCGCGGTGGTTGAATGCGTCGCCATCGGCGTGGAAGATTTGCCGAAACTGCTCGCGTTTGCGCTGGAAAAGAAAATCGAGCTTACTGTTGTTGGCCCGGACAATCCGCTCGCGCTCGGCATCGTGGATTTGTTCCAGAAAAACGGCTTGCGGATTTGGGGGCCGAACCAGAAAGCCGCGCAGTTCGAATCGTCCAAAGTTTTCTCGCAGCGGTTCATGGAGAAATACGGCATCCCCACTGCTAAATCGGGCGCGTTTTCGGCGGCAGGGCCTGCAAAGGCCTTTGCAGCGTCGCTCAATGGCCGTTGCGCCGTTAAAGCCGATGGACTGGCACTCGGCAAAGGCGTTTTAATTTGCGCGGGTGTTGCCGAAGCGAACAAGGCGATTGACGAAATTCTCATCGGCAAAGCCTTCGGCGCGGCGGGCACGAAAATTGTCGTTCAGGAATTTTTAGTGGGAATGGAAATTTCGCTGCACGCGCTTTGCGATGGAAAAACAGCAAAGCTCTTTCCAACTTCGCAGGACCACAAGCGCGCGCTTGATGGCGATGCAGGCTTGAACACTGGTGGTATGGGCGCGTATTCGCCGACGCCATTCCTGACCGACGCTCAACTCGCCGACGCAGCCAGAAAAATTCTCGACCCGTTCATGCGCGGCTGCGTGACGGAGGGGATTGATTTCCGCGGCATCCTCTATCCCGGCATCATGCTCACAAAATCCGGGCCGAAGGTTCTGGAATTCAATGCGCGCTTCGGCGACCCGGAAACGCAGGTCTATCTGCCGCGGCTTGAAAACGACCTCGTCGAACTGCTCGACGCGAGCGTGAACGGCACGCTCGATAAAATCGAACTGAAATGGAGTGCGACGGCGAGCGTTTGCGTGGTGATGGCCAGCGGCGGTTATCCCGGCAGTTACGTCAAAGGCAAACCAATTCTGGGCCTGGCAGAGGCGGCAAAATTACCGAATACAAAAGTTTTCCACGCCGGCACAGCAAGGGCAGGGGACCAGATCGTCACCAACGGCGGTCGCGTTCTCGGCGTGACAGCGTGGGGAAAGGATTTAAAATCCGCCCAAGCCGCCGCCTACGCCGCCGTGGAAAAAATCCACTTCGACGGCGCACATTTCCGCCGCGACATCGCGGCGAAGGCATTTCGCTGATTTCATTGCCACTTTACTTCCCTCTGTTTGTGAATCATTTTGGGCAGATGATGACACGGCGTTTTTTCAGTCTTCTCGTCCCAGCCATTGCAGTGTTGCTGGCAACGCGCGGTCTGTTGCGCGCGGAAGCGACCAACTCCGCTCCGGATTTCAAGGAAGTTTACGATTTGCTCCGCACAAATCTTCCCGGCGCGACGGATGAAACTTTGAATCGCACGGCGGTGGAAGGGCTGCTGACGCAGTTACACGGCAAAGTTTCGTTGGTCGGTGGCGCGGTGGACGGATCGGTGATTCCACAAGGCGGGTCGGCGTTGAGCAAATCAGCGATCCTTGAAAGCAATGTCGTGTATTTGCGCGCCGGTCACGTTGCTGGAAATCTCGCGAACGAATTGAGCATGGCATATCGCGCGTTGGCGGGAACAAACAAAATTGCCGGTGTCGTTTTGGATTTGCGGTTTGCCGGCGGCGACGATTACGCGGTGGCAGTGGCAGCGGCGGATTTGTTCGTGTCAAAAAAAACGCCGGTGTTGGATTGGGGCAATGGCGTTGTTGAATCAAATCCAGGCAAGGAACCCATCGCCGGGCCGCTGGTCGTGCTCGTGAATGGCGAGACAAGCGGCGCGGCGGAAACGCTGGCGGCGGTATTGCGGGAATCAGGAGCGGCTTTAATCATCGGCGGCCCGACGGCGGGAGAGGCGAAGATGTTCAAGGAATTCCCGCTGAAAAACGGTGAACGACTGCGCATCGCGACAACGCCGGTGAGATTGGGCGACGGTTCAACGATTTCGCGTCTGCAACCGGACATCATTGTGACCATTGGTCCCAAGGACGAGGGCGCATATTTCGCCGATGCTTATGCGCCGTTGTCAAAGCCGGCTGCCGATGACAACCTCAACGCCACAACGAACAGTCTTTTGCCGTTTATAGCTCGCACGAGCGAGGCGGATTTGGTGCGTGAAAAACAGAAGGACGGGAAACCCATCAGAACGCCCATGCTGCATGAAGACTTGATGCGCGTAAAAAGTAATGCCGGCAATGGCGATGAAAATTCCGCGCCGTCGCGTGCCGCCGAGCCGCAAAAACCGGTGATTCGCGATCCAGCCCTGGCACGCGCGCTGGATTTAATCAAAGGTCTCGCGGTCGCGCGCGAGTCTCATCTCTGATTTCGCCGTTGACGATTTATCGTTCGCAATTCAACTTGAGCCTTTCCGCGGCATGAAAACCATCCTGTTCGTCTGCACGGGGAATGTTTGTCGCAGTCCGATGGCCGAGGCGCTGTTTCATCGGGCGGCGCAGGGACGGGGGGAATTCCGCGTGCTATCGGCCGGGCTCGGCGCGCTGGACGGCCAGCCGCCAACGCCGCATTCGGTCGAAGCGATGCGCGAACTGGGCATTGACATTTCGGAACAACGCAGCCGGGCGCTCACAGCCGGGTTGGTGCGGGAAGCCGATTATATTTTTGGCATGACGCGCAATCACGTGGACACGATTGTGTTGTTGTATCCGCAGGCGGCGGATAAAACCTTTTTGCTGCGCGAATTTGACGAAACACTCGAACCATTTGAAAAAGACATCAACGATCCGATCGGCGGCTCCTACACGGTGTATTTGAACTGCCGCGACCAGATCGAACAAGGCATCGGGCCGCTCCTGAAATTTATGAAACAAGATGACATGACAGAGGACACGCTCCCGACTCCGACCGCACCGGCGGCAAACTTCGCGCTCGGCGCGGACCACGGCGGTTTTGAATTGAAGGAAGCGTTGAAAAAATATCTGCAATCGCGCGGAATCACCGTCGCGGATTTCGGCGCAAAGACAAAAGACCCGGAGGACGATTATCCGGATTTCGCCCAACCGGTTGCACAGGCGGTTGCCTCGGGGGAGGCGGAATTTGGCCTGCTCGTTTGCACCAGCGGCGTGGGCATTTACGTCGCCGCCAATAAAATTCCCGGCGCGCGCGCCGGCCAGGCCTTTGACGAAAAGTCCGCGGTGTTGATGCGCCATCATAATGACGTGAACGTGCTGTGTCTTGGCGGCAACACTCCCTTCGATACCGCAAAAAAAATCCTCGATGCGTTTGCGAACGCGAAATTTGAAGGCGGACGCCATGAGCGCCGCGTCAACAAACTGGATGTCCACCTCGCGCCCATGCGATTGCGCCTGCGCAATGTGGATTCCGCCGTGGCCGACGCCATCGAACACGAGCGCCTGCGTCAGCAGGAAAACATCGAATTGATCGCCAGCGAAAATTTTGTCAGCCCGGCGGTGCTGGAAGCACAGGGTTCCGTGCTCACCAACAAATACGCCGAGGGTTATCCGAAAAAGCGCTGGTACGGCGGTTGTGAAAACGTGGACATCGTCGAGCAACTGGCGATTGACCGCGCGAAAAAACTGTTCGGCGCGGAACATGTTAACGTCCAGCCGCATTCCGGCAGCCAGGCGAACATGGCCGTCTATTTTGCCGTCCTGAAGCCCGGCGACAAGATGCTCACGATGGATTTGAGCCACGGCGGACATTTGACACACGGCAACAAGGCAAATTTCTCCGGCAAATTCTTTGAAATCGTCCATTACGGCGTGCGCAAGGACGACGAACGGATTGATTACGACCAGCTCGCCAAAATGGCGCGTGAACATAAACCCAGGATGATCACCGTCGGCGCCAGCGCGTATCCGCGCATCATTGATTTCCAGCGCATGGGCGAAATCGCCCGCGAAATCGGCGCGTATCTGCTCGCGGACATTGCGCACATCGCCGGCATGATTGCAGTGGGAATTCATCCCAGCCCGATTCCGCACGCGGATTTCGTGACCACCACCACGCACAAAACCTTGCGCGGGCCGCGCGGCGGACTGATTTTATGCCGGGAGAAATTCGCAAAGGAAATTGATTCCACCGTTTTCCCCGGCATTCAGGGCGGGCCGCTGGAACACGTTATTGCTGCAAAAGCAGTTTGTTTTCATGAAGCACTGCAGCCGTCATTCAAGTCGTATCAGGAGCAAATTGTTAAAAACGCAAAGGCATTGGCCGACAGCATGAAACGCAACGGCTACCGGCTTGTCAGCGGCGGCACGGACAACCATTTGATGCTCGTGGACGTGGGTGTGAAGAATTTGACCGGCAAGGAATGTCAGATTGCGCTCGACGCAGCGGGCATCACCGTCAACAAAAATACGATTCCGTTCGAGACCCGCTCGCCGTTCCAAGCCAGCGGCGTTCGGCTCGGAACACCCGCTGTCACCACGCGCGGCATGAAAGAAGCCGAAATGGCGGCCATCGCGGACATGATTTCGGAAGTACTGTCAGACATAAAGTCGCTTGACACGGCGACCAAAGTGCGTCAACGTGTGCATGAGTTGACTGCGAAGTTTCCCTTGCCGTATTGAGGTCGCGCTGCCTCGAACGCTCGGTTGACATAAATCCATTTTGAACTTTTCCGGTTGCAGACCGTTCAATGCGTGACGATCTTGCGAATCCGGCAATTGAAACCCCGGTCAATCCAACCAATTTTTAATTATGCCCAGAGTCTCAACGAGAAAGCCCAAAGCGAACCCGGCGGCGGAAACCCCGGCGGAAACTCCCGCTGTGGAATCGCCCGAATTGACCAATGGCACGGTCGAAACAGCCGTTACGCCCGAACCGTCCGGCTCCGCTGCATTGCAGCCGCCGTCCACGCCGGTCGAACTGGCCGAAGAGCCAAAAGTGGAGGAACCGAGGGAGGAAGAGCGCCGCGGCCCGCAACGCGACCGCATCGCCACGTCGCTGAACATCGCCAAGCTCCAGGCGATGCAGATGGGCGAGTTGAACCACATGGCGCGCGAACTCGGCGTGGAAAATTTCGGCACGATGCGCAAGCACGAGGTCATTTTCCACATCCTCCAGAAAAACGCCGAGCGCGCGGGCGTGCTGTTTTCCGAGGGCGTGCTCGAAATCCTGCCGGAAGGCTTCGGGTTTTTGCGGTCGCAGAGTTTCAATTATCTGCCGTGCCCGGAGGATATTTACGTTTCGCCATCGCAAATCCGCCGGTTCGATTTACAGACCGGAAATTTGATCGCCGGCCAGATCCGGCCGCCGAAGGAAAAGGAAAAATTTTTCGCGCTGCTCAAGGTCGAGGGCGTGGACGGCGAAGACCCGGACAAGGCGAAGGAAAAAACCCTTTTCGACAATCTCACGCCGCTGTTTCCGAACAAGCGGTTCATCTTGGAAACCGCCGCCGACGAGTTGAGCACACGTGTGCTCGACCTCGTGTGTCCCATCGGCAAAGGCACGCGCGGCCTCATTGTCGCGCCACCACGCACGGGCAAGACGGTGCTGATGCAGAAAATCGCCAACGCGATTCTCAAAAACAATCCCGAAACCTATCTCTTCATCCTGCTCATTGACGAGCGGCCGGAGGAAGTCACGGACATGGAACGCACCTGCAAAGGCGCGGAAGTCATCAGTTCGACGTTCGACGAGCCGCCGGAACGCCACGTGCAGGTCGCCGAAATGGTCATTGAAAAAGCGCGGCGCATGATCGAACACAAGCGCGACGTGGTGATTTTGCTCGATTCCATCACGCGCCTTGCCCGCGCCTACAACACCATTCAGCCGCACTCCGGAAAAATTCTGTCCGGCGGCGTGGACGCGAACGCATTGCACAAGCCGAAACGCTTTTTTGGCGCGGCGCGCAACATCGAAGAGGGCGGCTCGCTCACCATCATGGCGACCGCGCTCGTGGACACCGGCAGCCGCATGGATGAAGTTATTTTTGAAGAGTTCAAAGGCACGGGCAACATGGAGGTGAATCTGGACCGCGCGCTGGTGGACCGCCGGATTTTCCCTTCAATCAATATCGAACACTCCGGCACGCGCAAAGAGGAACTGCTCTACCATCCCGATGAACTCAACAAGATCGTCCTGCTGCGCCGCGCGCTCACCGGCGTGCCGCCTGTCGAAGCAATGGAACTGCTCTTGGGCAAACTGAAAAAAAACAAGACCAACATCGAATTCCTTTTGAGCATGACCGTGAGTTGATGGTTTCGCTAGTGCGAGGGCGACTTTATCAAGCTGAAGCGCAGGCTCAATTGGCGGCCATGCCCCGCCAGCAGCCAGACTGACAGCAAAAGAAGAAGGAAGTTCTCCAATAATTTGCGGCAGATGAACTCTACGCCGGCGCCACAACCGCAGTCGAATTTCACGGCGCAGAATGGAATGGCCAGCGCCGCTTGGAGAATCAAGGCGCGGTGGAACACGAGCACGGTGAATGGCACGAGCATGAATATGAGCACCAAAGCCGTTCCGCGCACGGCAACACCGGCCAGCAGCAGCAGCCCGCAAAACACTTCAAACCAGGGTAACGCCGCGGCAATCGAGTTTAAGAGCAGGGAGTTTTCCACCACGTCGTATTGCCGCACCAGTTTCAGAAAATCGACCGGGTCCAACGCCTTGTTCAACCCCAGGTAAAGAAAAGCCGCGCCCAACAGCCATCTCGCCAGAACAGTGAATGTGTCCACGGCGGCGCGTTTCCAGGATGGTGGGTTGGTGTTCATTTGTTCGCGCCGGGCTGACTCCCGCTGTTCCTCGCGCCAATCTCGATCGGCAGGCTATTGTTCGTCCATTCCGTGATTCCGCCTCCGTAGACAAAGAGCTTCTGGTTCGCAATCCCGACGTTTCGGAGCAGAATGGCTGCCGTTTCGCTGTCGTCGCAATCGCCGCCGTTGCAATAAACCACGATTTGTGCCGCCGCCCGGCAAATCGGAAGGATGGCGGCGAAGTATTTGTCCGGATGGTAGGGATCGAATTCATAGGCGCCGGCGATGTGTCCCTCCCGGTAATGCGATTCGTCGCGGGCGTCAATGAACACGACGGCGTTTTGTTTGAAGCGCGGGTCGCGAAAAAGTTTTGCCGCCTGGCTGCCGTCAACCAGTTGCAATCCATTCTTCCTCATTTCCGCAGCGAGAAGTTGCGCGGGGGAAAGCGCGGCGGGATTCGCATTCGCCGTCGCCGTGTGATTGCTCTTCACCGGGAAATAATTTCGCGTGAGGACAAGGCCTCGCGGCGAGATTTGATTGGTGGCAAATGCAACAACAGCGCCGGCAACCGCCACCAACAAGGCTTCCACAAAAACCTTTCCGGCTGCGGATGGGCGGTTCGGCGACGGACACTGGATTGAATTGTCTTTCACGCGGCTCGTGCAATCAGCGTGGACGATGTCATCCCCAAGGAGCAATCACTTTTCTTTCCGTGTCCACACATTAAATCCGCCGGCTTGCTGTGCCTGTTCAAAATCGGTAAGACACATCCATGTTCCTTGGGCGGTTCATCAAAATTTTCACGTCTCTGCGGCTGACTGTTGTCCTCCTCATGCTGGCCATGGCGCTGGTGTTCGCCGGCACGCTCGCCGAGGTGCATCTGGGACTTTACAGGGCGCAGAGTGAATTTTTCCGCAGCTTTTTCATTTACTGGCAGCCGCAACATCTGGCGTGGAAAATCCCCGTTTTTCCCGGCGGCTATCTCATTGGGGTGTTGCTGCTCATCAATCTCGTCGCGGCGCATTCCAGCCGGTTCAAATTCAGCCGTGAAAAAATCGGCATCTGGATGATTCACACCGGGCTGATTTTGTTGCTCGCCGGCCAGCTTTTCACGGACATGTTCGCGGTCGAAAGCCGGATGCACCTGCGCGTCGGTGAAACTAAAAATTATTCCGAATCCACTCGTGCATATGAACTTCAACTCCGGCCGGAGCGTTTTTATCTGCCGTTCAGCCTGCGCCTGCTCGAATTCAAGCACGACGTTTACAATGGCACGGACATCCCGAAGAATTATTCCAGCCGTTTATTGCTCAACCGCCCGGACACCGGCGAACATCGCGAAGTGCTGATTTACATGAACAATCCGCTGCGTTGCGCGGGCTGGACATTTTATCAGGCCGGCTTTGACGCGGACGATCAGGGCACAATTCTTCAAGTGGTAAAAAATCCCGGCTGGCTCACGCCATATCTGGCGTGTGGATTGATCACAATGGGGCTGATCGTGCAATTCCTGTCGCACTTGATTCCATTTTTGAAACGGAGGGCGGAATGAATTTACGATTGAATTGGAACGCCGGTCTCCGGCACGGCGCGAAGCAAAATGCCCACTTGAAACATGCCGGGCCGGAGGCCGGCGCTCCATCCTGACCATGAAAAAGTGGATTCCATGGATTTTTGTCGTCGTGTTTGCCGCATGGACAATCGTATCCCTGTGGCAAAAACCGGAAACCGGCTTCCACATGCGCGAGTTCGGCCGGTTGCCAGTGCTGCTTGGCGGGCGCATCCAGCCCATGGATTCCGTGGCGCGCAGCACGCTGTTGCAAATCCGCGCGCGGCAAAACGCCGGGCAGATAAGCGCCACCGCCTGGCTGATGGAAACGATGATGAACCCCGACGCCGCGGACAAGCTGGACGTTTTCCGCATTGATAATCTGGAATTGCTCAACATGCTTCGGTTGCCGGAGCGACAGAAGTATTATTCCTTCAACCAAATCCAGCCGCACCTCGACGACATTTCCTGGCAGGCGCAACACATCAACAACATCGAAGACGCCGGCCACACGGCGTTCGAACGCCAGTTGTTGAAACTCGCCAACGCGCTGGAGATTTATCAACGGTTGCAGTTGAGCTTGTGTCCGCCGGGCACGGAAAATTTCACGGCGCAACTGGCGGCGTATAAACAGGCCGTTCCTGCAGGCATCGCCGCGGTCCAGGCGCGTGAAGCAGGCAAAAGTTACGACGCAGCGGCGCTCAACCGGCTGCTCGACTTTCTCGCCGGTTACAACGAACTGTCACAATCCGCCTATCTGCTTGTCGTGCCGCCAATCCCGCAAAGTGGGACCCAGGCGCGCGATGATTGGCAAAACATCGGCGCCAGCCTGATGAACATTGTTCACGGCGGCGACCTTCAGCTGGCGGTGAAAGATTACGCTGCGATGGCCACAGCCTGCCGGCAAAACCGGCCTGATGATTTTAATCAGGCGCTCGATGATTACCGCCGCTGGCTCGGCGAACGGTTTGTGCCGGAAACCCGGCAGGGCGCGCAGGAATTTTTCTTCAACGAATTCCAGCCGTTTTACAAGGCCATGGTAATTTACGTAACGGCGTTTTTGCTGGCGATCATCGCCCTGTTGACGTTTGCGCTCGCGCCCAATTTGTCCGAAACCCTGCGGCGCTCGGCGTTCTGGCTGGTCGTGCTCGGCGGCGTCATTCACACGTTCGGCCTGCTGTTTCGCATGTGGCTTGAAGGCCGGCCGCCCGTGACGAATTTGTATTCATCGGCCATTTTCATCGGCTGGGGCTGCGTCGTTTTGGGAATTGTTTTGGAACGCGTTTTTGCCGTCGGTCTGGGCAGCGCGGTGGCGTCGTTCGCCGGTTTTGTCACGCTGGTCATCGCGCACAATCTTTCAATGGGCGGCGAGACGATGGAAATGCTGCCCGCGGTGCTGAACACAAACTTCTGGCTGACGACGCATGTTGTCGTTGTCACGCTCGGCTATGCTTCGACGTTCATGGCGGGCCTGCTCGGCATCGCGTATGTGTTGCTTGGCTTGTTCACGCCGCTGTTGAAACACAAGCCGGGCCGGATGGAACTGGGCGAAGTGCTGGCGAAAATGGTTTACGGCATTGTCTGTTTCGCCACGTTGTTCAGTTTCACCGGCACGGTGCTCGGCGGCATCTGGGCCGATCAATCCTGGGGCCGGTTTTGGGGCTGGGACCCGAAGGAAAATGGCGCGCTGCTCATCGTGCTATGGAACGCGGCCATCCTGCATGCGCGCTGGGGCGGCATGATCCGTGAACGCGGCCTGATGAACATGGCCGTCTTCGGCAACATTGTAACGAGCTGGTCGTGGTTCGGCGTGAACATGCTCGGCATCGGGTTGCACAGCTACGGTTTCACGGACGCGGCATTCAAATGGCTGGTGTTCTTCGTCGTGAGCCAGATTGGTTTGATACTTCTCGGCCTGCTGCCGTTGAACCTGTGGAAAAGTTTTCGGCCCGAAAACCGGAGTTAAACAGGGCGCCAGGTTCCAATTCGGCACAACTCCAGTTTCTAGGGTGTGCGCGCCACAACAATCGTAAGTCTTACCCCACCCAATTGAGCCACTGCCCGGAATTCATTTGTCGGACTGGCGTCCGCGATGTAGTTTATGAAGTCCGGCCCGGACAAAAATGATGGCCGGTTGATATTTTCGGCGAAAACCATGCACGAATTATCCATCATGCAAAGCGCGCTGATCCAGGTGCTCGAACAGACCCGGCAAGCCAGGGCCACACGCGTGTATTCTATTCGCCTGCGAATCGGCACCTTGAGCGGTGTGGTTCCTGAAGCGTTGCAATTCGCCTTTGAAGTCCTCGCCGACGGCACGCCCGCCAAAGGTGCAAAATTGATCATCGAAGATGTACCGGCGCGGTTTTGGTGCGCCGCGTGCAAGCACGAATCAGCGCGGAACTTCGCGCCGGGCGTGAAATGGAACTGACTTCCATGGAGGTTGACTGATGTGCAAGGAATGCGGATGCGGATTGCCCGGAGAAAATCCGGTGGGCATTGATGCTCATCACCATGAGCACAGTCACGGTCATGACCATCACCATGATCACGACCACGACCACCCGCATTCCCATACCCATTCACATGAGGAAGCAGACCACGAGCATCCGCACGGAACCGCTGTTGGTAAGCATCGAATCCTGGAGGTGCGGCGTGCCATTCTGGACAAGAACGACCGTCTGGCCGAACGCAACCGCGGCTTCTTCCAAGCGCGCGGTCTTTTGGTTCTCAACGTCCTTTCATCCCCCGGTTCGGGCAAGACCACGTTCATTCGCGAGACCATTCGTTCGCTGAAAAATCGCTTGAAAACCGGTGTCATCGTTGGGGATCTGGCCACCGACAATGACGCACAGCGCCTCCGCGAGTCGGGTGCGCCGGTGGTGCAGATTACCACGGGCACGGTGTGCCATCTCGAGGCGGAAATGGTGGCCCACGCACTGAAGCATCTGGACCTGAACGGCCTCAATCTCCTTATCATTGAGAACGTCGGTAACCTTGTCTGTCCTGCCTCATACGATTTGGGTGAAGACCTGCGCGTTGTCCTGTTGTCCGTCACCGAAGGCGAAGACAAGCCGTTGAAATATCCGCCTGTTTTCCAATCCGCGGGCGTGGCCGTCATCAGCAAGATTGACCTTGCCACGGCCTGTGATTACGACCGGCAGACGGCCCTGGCCAACTTGCGGCACCTCGCCCCCAAGGCGCGTGTGTTCGAAACATCCGCCAAAACCGGACAGGGCATGGACGCCTGGTGCGATTTTCTTGTCCAACAGCACAAGGCTTTGAAAACACGCGATCCCTTAAACGCTTAGTTTTTTTGCCTGTCGGCTTTCCGCTTTGGCCAACCACTGACAAGGAATGTTTATTAATTGCCAATTCAAGCGGAGTCGGTTTGAATCAAGCCGGTATTGTGTTTTATTGATGAATTTCATGGAGATTTTCGCGCAAATTATTCTTAACACTTGATAACGGCTGTGACGCTTGTTCTTACACTAATCCTTCTTCCCCTGGCCGCCGGCCTGGGGCTGTTGTGTTTGAGATCGAGCCTTCCCCGGAGAATTCTGGTGACAGGCGTGACTCTGGCGGTCTGCTGCGGCTCCGTGGCCCTGGCCTTGCTGCCAACCCCGGTTGATTTGTCGGGACTTTCACTGAATTACCATTGGATCAACCTGGGCATGCTGCTCGTCGAAATTGCGATGGGCCTTTACATCATTTATGTCGGTGTGCGCGCGAGACATCCGCTGATTGTGGGACTCGCGCTGGCCCAAGCGGGGTTGATGGTCTGGTTTGAACTCACAGCCGGCCTTCATCTGGAGGTGGCGCAGAATCTGTTCGTGGACAAACTCTCCGTCATCATGGCCTTGATCAACGGCGTGGTGGGCGGCGGCATTTGCCTTTACTCACTGGGCTACATGCGTGAATACCACGAAACGGCGCATCGCGACGTTGCGGATCGGCGTCCGCTGTTTTTCTCGCTGCTGTTCATTTTCATGGGCGCGATGTTCGGCCTCATTTTCGCCAACAACCTGGTGTGGCTGTTCCTCTTTTGGGAAATCACCACGCTGTGTTCGTTCCTGCTCATCGGCTACACCCAGACCGATGAGGCCAGGCGAAACGCGCTGCTGGCGCTGGTGATGAACCTGGCCGGCGGACTGGCTTTCGCGGTGGCCATCGTGTGGTTGTACAGGCAGACCGGCAGCATCGAACTGCAGACGCTTATCAAATCCAACAAGGTGCTGATGCTTATGCCGGCGGCGCTGTTGTGTTTTGCGGGCATCACGAAATCAGCCCAGCTTCCGTTTTCAAGCTGGCTGCTGGGAGCGATGGTGGCGCCCACCCCGGTGTCGGCGCTGTTGCATTCCAGCACGATGGTGAAGGCGGGCGTTTACCTCGTCTTGCGCATGGCGCCGGTGGTCGCCCACACAAATGTCGGAATGATGGTGGCAATGGTCGGAGGGGTCACCTTCGTCATTGGCTCTCTGGCGGCCATCACCACCAGCGAAGCCAAGAGGGTTCTGGCCTGGTCCACCATCGCGAACCTCGGCTTGATCGTCCTCTGCGGCGGCATCGGAACTTATGAAGCCGTTTGGGCGGGCATCCTGTTGATTATCTTCCATGCGGTGGCCAAGTGCCTGTTGTTTCTCTGCGTGGGCGTGGTGGAACACAAATTGCACAGCCGAAACATCGAGGACATGTCCGGGTTGGTCTTGCGCATGCCGCGCGTGGCGATGATGATGGAAATCGGCATGGCCGGCATGTTCCTGGCGCCGTTCGGCATGTTGATCAGCAAATGGGCGGTGCTGAAAGCAGTGGTGGACGCCAGCCCATTGCTGTCGGTCTTCGTCGTCTTTGGCAGCGCCGCAACACTGTTCTTCTGGGTCAAGTGGATGGGCAAACTGGTGCAAGTCGTCGGACCAAGCGAACGGATTAAGAAAGAACTGGTTCTCGGCGAAGCCATTGCGTTGTACGGCTTGTCCGCAGCGACGTTTTTGACTTGTCTATTGTTCCCGCTTATTTCCTCCATTTTCATAAAGCCTTATATCTTGGACGTTTATGGCAACTTTGCCGACCTCGGCCAGGGCAACGTCATCATCATGATGATCATGATGGCGATGGTCCTGCTGTTCCCGCTTAGTTTGATTGGCCAGGGAAAGGGCCCGAAGGTGGTGGACGCCTACCTTGGCGGCGCAAATGTCAAAGGTGGTGAGCGTTTTCGCACCATTGCCGGCACCGTGCAGGACGTTTCAATCGGCAATTACTATCTGCAAAACTTTTTCAATGAAGCCCAACTGTCACGCTGGGGCGTGATTGGCTGCACGATGCTGCTCGCAGCAATGTTTTTCTTGACGGCATTTGTATGAATCCCTGGATTCGAATACTGATTTATCTGATTGCAGCGCCGGTCGTCGGCTGTCTGCTGGCGGGGTGGGACCGCCGCATCTCGGCACGGATGCAATCGCGCCGGGGCCCGCCCATCCTGCAGCCGCTCTATGACGTGCAGAAACTGTGGCAGAAACAAAACATCGCCGTCCAACGCTCGCAGAACCTTTACATCGTGTTCTTCCTGTTGCTGGTGATTTTCACCGGCGCGCTGTTCTTTGGCGGGTCGGATTTGTTGCTGGTCATCTTCGCGCTGACGCTGGCGGCAATCTTCTTCGTGCTCGGCGCCTACAAAGCCAGTTCGCCTTACAGCTTCATCGGGGCGGAACGCGAGTTGATCCAGATGATGGCCTACGAACCGATGGTGCTGCTGGCGGCCATCGGGATGTATATGGTCACAAAAAGCTTTGCCGTGGACGACATCGCCGTCCATCCGAAGTTGCTCGTGCTGGTGCTGCCGGGAATTTTCCTCGGCTTCCTTTACACGCTTGAAATCAAATTCCGCAAATCGCCCTTCGATCTGTCCAGCTCGCACCACGTTCACCAGGAGCTGGTGCGCGGCATCACCACCGAATTTTCCGGACGCACGCTGGCGATGATCGAAATTGCGCACTGGTACGAAACCGTTTTTTTGCTGGGCTGGGTTTATCTGTTCTTCGCCTCAATGCCGGTGCTGGGCGTGGCGGCATCGCTGCTCGTGTTTGTGTTCATCATTCTGGTGGACAACGTGTTCGCCCGGCTCAAGTGGCAGACCGCGATTAAGAGCGCATGGGTCGTGGCGGCGGTGCTCGGTTTCGGAAACATCCTTGTCCTGTCCATGTTGCATTAAGGCCAACCATGTCTAGCTTCTCGAAATCACCCTGGATCATCCACTACGACGCTTCGAGCTGCAACGGCTGCGACATCGAGGTGCTCGCCTGTCTGACGCCGCTGTTCGACGTGGAACGCCTGGGCGTGATCAATACCGGCAACCCGAAGCATGCCGACATTTTTCTGGTGACGGGCGCTGTCAACGAACAAAGCAAGGACGTCATTCGCAACATCTACAATCAGATGCCGGAACCGAAGGTGGTGGTGGCGGTGGGCATTTGCGCGACCAGCGGCGGCGTCTTCCGCGAGTGCTACAACATCTCCGGCGGCGTGGACAGTGTGATTCCGGTGGATGTGTATGTGGCAGGCTGCGCCGCGCGACCGGAAGCCATCGTTGATGGAATAGTCCAGTCCCTCGGCGTGTTGGAACAAAAACGCAGGGAGATGGCCGCCGCTCCCAAAAACGTGGATCAAACCCTTTATCTCCGCGCGGAGAAGAGCGACGCGCCGGAGATTCTCGGATTGCAGAAGACCGCTTTCCAGAGCGAGGCGGAGCTTTACGGCAACGACAGTCTGCCGGCGCTGCAGCAGACGCTCGAAGAACTCCAACAAGAGTTCGAGCGGCCGCAGTGGGTGGTCCTGAAAGCGGTGGTGAACGGAAAGATCATCGGGTCGGTTCGCGGCCATGCGGCGGACGGCACGGTGCAAGTGGCCCGGCTGGTCGTTCATCCCTACTTCCAGCGCCATGGCATCGGCGTCCGGTTGATGGCGGAAATTGAAAAGGCGTTTCCCGACGTGAAGCGCTTCGAGGTATTCACGGGCGAGAAGAGCCGGCGGAACCTCGACCTCTATCGCAAGCTGGGATACCTGCCATACAAGACCGAACCGGGCACGCCCACGTTGGTTTATCTGCAAAAGGAACGTAAATGAGCCAGGAACAAATCGAGATTATCACGGTTGACACGCTGCTGGACAAAGTCCGAGCCAAGCACGAGCAGGGTTGCCGGCTCGTGCAAATGAGCGCCACGCGGCTGCCCGAGCAGGTCGAGCTGACCTACAGCTTCGATCTCGACAGCCGTCTCACCAACCTGCGCCTGTTATTGCCCGCTGTTGAAACTCATTTGCCGAGCATCAGTTCCATCTACGGCTGCGCCGTGCTCTACGAGAACGAAATCCACGATCTGTTCGGTGTGACGGTGGACGGGCTGACACTGGATTTTCACGGCAACTTTTACAAAACATCGGTCAAGTTCCCGTTCGCCAGCAATATAGCGGCGTGCGCCAGCACTGTGGCGGCCCCCGCCCCAACCACGGGAACAACCAAATAGATTTTTATGGGACGCACCATTATTCCATTTGGCCCGCAACATCCGGTTTTGCCGGAGCCGATTCATCTCGACCTCGTCGTGGAGGACGAAAAGGTCATCGAAGCGCTGCCGTCCATCGGTTTCATCCATCGTGGACTGGAGAAAATGGCGGAAAAGAAGGATTACATCGAATTCGTCTATGTCGCCGAACGCATTTGCGGCATCTGCAGTTTCATTCACGGACAAACTTATTGTCAGGCGATTGAGACCATCATGAACATCGAGGTGCCACCCCGCGCGCTGTATTTGCGAACGGTTTGGGGCGAACTTTCGCGCATCCACAGCCATCTGCTCTGGCTGGGATTGATGGCCGACGGCATGGGCTTCGAAAACCTGTTCATGCATTCGTGGCGCGTGCGCGAAAAGGTGCTCAATATCATTGAAGCCACCACGGGCGGTCGCGTCATCTTCGGTTCCTGCAAAATCGGCGGCGTGCGGCGCGACATGGACGCCGGGACCATCAAGAACATCCTCAAAGAGATGGACGTGATCGAGCAGGAGCTGCGGGAGGTCACCAAAGTGTTTTCCAATGACCGCTCGGTAAAGGCGCGGCTTTGCGGTGTGGGCGTGCTTTCGAAACAGGAAGCCTACGATCTCGGCTGCGTCGGCCCCACACTGCGAGGCAGCGGCGTGGCGCAAGACATGCGCAGCAGCCAGGGTTATGCCGCGTTCAAGGATATTCAAGTCGGGCCGGTGACGCGTTCTGAAGGCGATTGCTACGCCCGTTGCGCCGTGCGCTGCGATGAACTTTTTCAGTCGGTGGAAATCATCCGGCAGGCCTTTGCCAAAATTCCCGACGGCCAAATCGACGTGAAAGTCACCGGCAATCCCAACGGCGAGACCATTACGCGCACCGAGCAGCCGCGCGGCGAGGTGGTTTATCATTTGAAGGCAAACGGCACGAAAAACCTGCAGCGTTTCCGCGTCCGCACGCCGACGTTCGCCAACATCCCGGCCATGCTGAAAGTGTTGCCCGGATGCGACCTGGCCGACGTACCGATGATTGTGCTCACGATTGATCCCTGCATCAGTTGCGCAGAAAGGTGATATGAGTTACTTCGGGATGTCCAAACTGGCCTTGAAGTGGGCGCTGACAAAGCCGCCGACCACCCGCTATCCATTCGAACCGCGCAAGATGCTGGCAGGCTCGCGCGGCCAGTTGATTTTCACGAAGGACGATTGCGTCTATTGCAACGTCTGCGCGAAGAAATGCCCCACCGACGCGCTGTTCGTAAATCGCGCGCAAAAAAAATGGGTCATTGACCGTTTGCGTTGCATCAACTGCGGCTATTGCGTGGAGGTCTGCCCCAAGAAATGCCTCAAGATGGTTGAAGGCCACGGCAACCCGATTATGACCAGAGACCGCGAAGTTCATTGAGCCGCTTTCAGCTTTCTGACTTCTGACTACCTTGCCCGGCGACTTGTCCGGCGTAGCAGAGCGGAGACGGAAGCCTTGGCGAAGACGGGTGACTACCCCCTGTCCTCCATAGCCTTGGCGAAGGAGGATTTCTCCTTTCTTCCAGCTCCCCCGCGGCTTACGATGCCAGCCAATCAGCTTGACCTATGATGACCTTCCGCAATCAACGCCTCCGTGACCACACCTTGCCCATGAGCACCGCATGGTTGCTCAACGATATTGCCGAGGCGCGCGGCAAACAGGAATTGTTCACCCACCAGTCGCCACAGATGCTTAAAACTCTCCGTGAAATGGCGCTCATTCAAAGCACTGAATCCTCCAACCGCATTGAAGGTGTCACCGTCGCCGCCGACCGCCTGCGACCGCTCGTTCTCGGCAACACCAAGCCCCGCGACCGCTCCGAGCAGGAAGTTCAAGGCTACCGCCTCGCCTTGAACGAAATTCACACCCGGCACGAAAAGCTGCCCATCACGCCGGACACTCTCAAGCGCCTTCACGCCCTCTGCCAGGCCGCGAGCGGCGACGCCGGGCAATTCAAACGCATTGACAACGAAGTGGTCGAACTCCGGCCCGGCGCTGCGCCCGTCATTCGTTTCAAATGCGTTTCGGCGAAGCAAACGCCCGCCGCCGTGGACGAACTCTGCCTGCTCTATCGCCATGCGCTCGATCAGGACAACATCCCGCCGCTCATTGCCATTGCCGCACTCGTGCTGGACTTTCTTTGCATCCATCCGTTCCGCGACGGCAACGGTCGCGTTTCCCGCCTACTGACGCTGCTCGCGCTTTACCAGCACGGTTATGAAGTCGGGCGTTACATCAGCCTTGAACGCCTCACCGAGGAATCGAAGGAAGACTATTACGAAGTGCTCAACCGCAGTTCGCAGCACTGGCACGAAGGCCGCCATGAAATCACGCCTTGGATGAACTTCTTCCTCGCCATCGTGCGGCGCGGTTACGCCGAGTTTGAACAACGCGCCGGGCAGGTCAAAGCACCGCGCGGCGCGAAAACCGCGCTGGTTGAAGACGCCATCAATTCCTTTCCGGCACAGTTCACCATCACAGAACTTGAGCAAAAGTGCCCGGGCGTCAGCCGCGACATGCTTCGTTATCTGCTCAACCGTTTACAGCAGCAGAAGCGGATAAAGTGCGTCAAGCTTGGGCGCAACTCATTGTGGCAAAAGATGTAGAACCAGAATTGCGTAATGTCGCCAAAACTGCGTAATAAACTAGGTAATAACTGAAAGTCCCGGCTGCAACCGCTCCATGCCGCGACTTGCCGCCCTCCAATTTCTGAATTCCTCCTGTCCGCCATAGTCCGCAACGCGAGACGACGGTGGATGCCCGGCGACTTGTCCGGCGAAGTCCCGCAATGCGGGACGAAGACGGAAGCCAGGCGAAGACGGGTGACTACCCCCTGTCCTCCATAGCCTTGGCGAAGGAGGATTTCTCCTTTCTTCCAGCCCCCCCGCGGCTTACGATGCCTGCGAGATTGCCATGCTAACCGAAGCTGACACCTGCCGAAATTTCGTCGTGCCGAAGCTTCAAGCTGCCGGTTGGTCAACGTAAATAACCTTTGTGAAAACAGACCTGTTCGAGATTGATCCAGCCGCAATCAAATCAGCCGCTGCGTTGCTGACAAACAGACTCGTTGCCGTCGCGAAGCCGCGAATACCTGAACAAACTCTTCGCATCGCTTTTCAAGGCGCAGTTGACGAGATTGCGCGAAAGTTAAAGTTCAATCTCGATTGGCGAGACGAGTATCGCCTTATCGGAGGACGCGCGGACACAGTTTACGGCGGTTTGGTGATTGAGTATGAGCCGCCGTGTTCGCTTCGCCAGACCAACAAAACCGGAACAAACGCCCACGCGATTCAGCAGGTCAAAGATTACATCAACGGCTTGCAGAAGCACGAACGCCACAACATCGAGAGATATGCAGGCGCGGTTTGCGACGGGAATTTTTTTATCTTCCTGCGCTACAAAGAAGGCCACTGGCACACCGAGCCGCCAGTTCCCGTCACGCCCTATTCTTGCGAACGATTTCTCCGTTACCTTTTCGCGCTGCAAACGGAGCTGGCGACCACGCCGGAGAATCTTCTCCATGATTTCGGCGAGAGCAGCTCCAGCGCCCACGCTTGCGTTCGCACGTTCTACGATTCACTTGCAACTTCAACCGCACCAAAAGTCAGCACGCTCTACCGCCAATGGGCGCAAAGTTTCAGCGAAGTTTGCGGCTACGAAGAGAATAGCCCGCGACTCGATGTGGACGTGCTTGCAAAAACTTACGATGTCAAGCTGGCCAGCGGAGAAAAGAAAATCAATCCATTCAAACTGTTTTTTGCCATTCACAGTTATTACGCGACGTTCATCAAACTGCTCGCCGTTCAGATTCTTTATTTCTACGCGCGGCAAAAAGTTGCCCACATCGCCGCGTCCGAGCCGGTCACGCTCGCCCAAGCCTCGTCGCTCGACTCAAAAGGTCTGCGCGCTTACCTCGTTGACCTCGAAGAGCAAGGTGGCATTTTCGGACACCTCGGCATCCGCAATTTTCTCGAAGGCGATTTCTTCGGCTGGTATCTCGAAAGCTGGGGCGATCCAATTGATTCCTCGTTGCGCGAAGTGATTCGCCGGCTTTCAAATTATTCTTTCGTCACACTCGACATTGACCCGGACGGCACGCGCGACTTGCTCAAGAAACTTTATCAAAACTTGATGCCGAAAGAATTGCGCCATGACCTCGGCGAATACTACACGCCCGACTGGCTCGCGGAACAACTGCTCAACCAGCTTCACAGCGGCACGCCTGAAAAATCGCCACGCTCACCTGATGAACGGTTGCTCGACCCCGCTTGCGGTTCTGGAACATTTCTCGTTCTGCACATACGCGACGTGCGTCAGCACGCGCGCGACGTGCTTTTGCCGCAGAAGAAATTCACGCCAAAACAATTGCTCGATAAAATTTTGCGCAACGTCGTTGGTTACGATTTGAATCCGCTGGCAGTTATCAGCGCGCGAACCAACTACCTGCTCGCGCTCGGCGATTTGCTAGAAGAAGTTAAAGGCGATATTGACATTCCAATTTATCTGGCCGACTCCGTTCTCACGCCGTCCGAAGGGAACGGCGAATTGACGCTGCGCGCAAAATTCAGTTTCAAAACCGCCGTCGGAATCTTTTCGCTTCCGGTCAATCTCATCAAGGCCGACTACATTGACGAACTCACCAACTTGCTTGAATCCTGCGTCAAAGCCAGAAACTCCATCGAGGTTTTTCGACAGCGCCTTTGCTCAACATTGCCGCTTCATCCAAAGAACGATGCAGCCGACGTGGGTATCGTCGAGGCGCTTTACTCACAACTGCTCGACCTCGACCGGGAGCAAATCAACGGCATCTGGGCGCGCATAATCAAGAACGCCTTCGCGCCGCTCTTTCAACCGAAGTTCGATGTCATCGCGGGCAATCCGCCGTGGATCAACTGGGAAAGCCTGCCCGACGATTACCGCCAGCAAACCGCTCCACTTTGGCAGAAATACAATCTGTTCACGCATACGGGACTGCGCGCGCGGCTCGGCAGCGCAAAAGATGATTTATCTATTCTGATGCTTTACGTCGCCGCCGACAGATATCTGAAACCGAAAGGCAAACTCGGCTTCGTTATCACACAAACCATTTTTAAAACCGAAGGCGGAGGTGAAGGTTTTCGTCGTCTTAAGATCAGCGCGAACGAACCCTTGAAAGTCATTCAAGTGGACGACTTCAGCACCATCCAATGCTTTGAAGGAGCGACGAATCGCACAGCCGTTGTGATTATTGAAAAAAATTCTCCAAATCGTTTTCCAATTCCTTGGAATTTTTGGCGGCCTCGACAATCGGGGATGCGCATCGCAACGGAAGCTGACCATGAAGAAGCGATGGAACTTTTGACTTATTCCCAGTGGGACGCAAAACCGCTACTTGATGGCGACGTTACGTCAAGTTGGATCACCGGCAAACGCGGCGCAATCAACCGAGTTCAAAATGCGGTCGGTGGATCGGGATACCAAGCGAGAGCGGGCTGTTGCGGCTGGCTGAATTCAGTTTATTGGCTAACCGTGACGACAAAAAGACGAGATGGAAATCTGGTCGTCGCAAACTTCACAGAGCGGGCAAAGGTAGAAGTCAAAAATGTCACGGCGACCATTGAGCCTGACTTAGTGCATCCACTGATTCGCGGTCGTGACATTTGCAAATGGCAAGCTGCCAGCGAGCTTGTTGTTCTTGTTCCGCAAGACCCTGACCAGCCGTCGTGCGGTTATCCAGAATCAAAGTTGCAGGCCAAACTTCCAAAAACAGCGGCGTATCTCCAACAGTTCGAGTCTGCGCTACGCAAACGCAGTGGTTACAAACAATACTTCAAGCCGGGCCTTGACCCCTATTATTCGGTTTACAACGTCGGCCCATATACGTTCAGCCCGTTCAAAGTTTGCTGGATGAGAATTTCAGACGCGCTGCACTCTGCCGTCGTGGAAGGTGAGCGAATTGTCCCTGACAACTCTGTTGTTTTCGTCAGCTTGGAAAGCAGAGAAGAAGCTCACTACGTCTGCGCGTTTCTCAACAGCAGCATCGCTGAATTCTTGATCAGGAGCTTTTCAATTCCGGGAAACGGCACTTGGGCTTCGCCACATATCTTGACAAAAATCCGCATTCCAAAATTTGACGCGAAGAACAAGCTGCACGTTCAGCTTGCAGAAAACAGCGTTGCCTGCCACGCCGCCGCGCCATCTGCGAGTGAAACCGACCTCGCCAGACTCGAAACAGCCGTGAACGAAACCGCCGCCGCCATTTGGGAAATTAGTGCCACCGAGTTGCGCGACATCGAATCCAGCCTCGCGGACTTGCAATAGTTCTCAGTGAAAGAGCCAGTTCTAGAATCGTAACATGACAGGAGCAAAGAAAAGAGCGTTTCCGCTGGCGCAAGTCTATCGGTTGCTTGAACCCGGACCGGTCGTGATGGTCACGACGGCCCGCGCGCTTCGAGCAAAAACTCCAGTCCAAGTTCTCGGAAATCTGGGGCGCATTGGCATTTTGAATTGAGCCGGCCTGAAATTTGTGTTCGGATATCGAACAAGACAGCCCAATGAAGTTGGTTTACACAGAACATGTGCGGCGGCGGATGGCCAAACGAAAGTTGCGCGAAGAATGGATTGAACGCGTGGTCAACAATCCGTTGCACATCGAGCCGGATGAGGTTGATACGATGCTGGAACACCGGCTGGCGGCTGTTCCAGAGCTTGCCAACCGGGTGTTACGGGTTATCGTATCAAAAGACGAACCGAAGCGCGTCATCACCGCGCATTTGGACCGCAAGATGAAAGGCAAATTATGAAACTGACGATTGATCACGACGCCGATGCGTTGTATCTCGATCTGGATGAAGCTCCCGCTATCGAAAGCGAGGAGATTTCGCCCGGCGTCATTTTCGATTACAATGCCAGCGGCAAAGTAGTGGGGATTGAAATGCTTTATCTCTCCAAACGTGTTGACACGGAAAAACTTGGCCGGATGCAATTCGAGACGGTTGGGGGAGGCAAATCCGTCTCCGCTCCACTGGTGTTGCACGACAAGCCCCCAAAAAAACACGGCGCGTAATTACTTTTAGCCATGAAAATCAGCTACGATGCCGAAGTGGATGCGTTGAGCATCCTGTTTCGCGAAACCACGGTCACGACCAAACATCTGGCCGAGGGCATCGCCGCTGATTACGACAAGGATGGCCGGCTGGCCGGACTGGAAATCCTCGACGCGCAAAAGCGTTTTGGCGGGCGAGAGACAATGCGGCAGGTGGAGTTGGAAGGAATTGAATCCGCCATCGCCCCGTTGGCATTGCACGACAAGCCCCCCAAGAAACGCGGTGCGTAAGTCCTTGCGGACGGCCACAACTTACCGTAAAGGGATCAGTCCCTGGTTTTGACACATTTTCCCTGACCGGTTTGATTTTGCCATTTACTTCCAGACATTTTAGACAAAGCCTTCAAAGGAGAATTATAGAATTCGAAAAATGGAAAAAATGATTATCGGATCTGTCATTCTGGTGCTGCTGGCTGGTTTGGTGTTCGCGGGATGCCGGACGGCGCGCTCGGCTTACGAGTCCGCGCCATACCGCGTGGTGCGCGCCGATGGAAAGTTCGAGCTGCGGGACTATCCGGCCTTGACGGTGGTGGAAACGCCTATGGCGCAAAGGGGAAGCGGCGCGGACAGAAGCTTCATGCGGTTGTTCCGCTTCATTTCCGGCGGCAACGAGGCGAAGGCAAAAATTGCGATGACGACGCCGGTGTTCATGTTGGGCAGCGAATCCAACGCAACAATGGCGTTTGTGTTGCCGGCGAAGATGAAGTTAGCCGATGTGCCAAAGCCGGCGGATGGCGCGGTACAGGTGCGCGAACTGCCGGCGGGTCGGTTCGCCGTGCTGCGCTTCAGTGGCGGACGGAATACGAGAAACGAAGCAGAGGCGCTGACACGGTTGCGGGACTGGCTGGCCAAGGAGAAATTGAGCAGCACCGGTTCGCCGGTGTATGGTTATTTCGATCCGCCGTGGACACCAGGTTTTTTGCGGCGGAATGAGGTCATGTTGCCTGTCAAGAAATGAATATTGCACTAGGATTTGAAATGGACACTCGGAAGTTCCGGATGGTGGCCGAGATGGACGCGTTGCGGGCGGAGTTGGAGACGGAGCGTTCGCTGGTGGAGGCAAACCGTGAATTGGCCACGCGCTTTGAGAAAAAACTCCAAACCAAACTTTCTGAAATCTGGGGCGGCTGAACACACAGTCACGGTTTGGCAACAAAGGCTTTCATCTCCGGGGTCAAAATTTTACTGTTATGAATGGCTTTGCGCAGCGCTTTCCGCAACGCGACCGGCAAATCCTTGTCGAAGTAGCGAATTTCTTTGCGGACGAACTGCGCGTTGAATTCGGTAAGCGGGATTTGTCTAGGGTCGTTGCAATCTACGATGGACGGTTTTTTCAGCACGTCGAAGGTGTCCGGCGCAATTTCCACGAGGGTTTCGGGACAGGCTTTGCGACGCAGTTTCACGTCCTCTACTTTTGACGTGATAATGGAAAGCAAGAGCACCTGTTGGGCGAGCGGATCGGAATTGACGACGACGAAATAGTGCGGCTCTGGCGAGGTGAGATGCCGTTCCGCAAAATAATAGACGCTCCCTTCGCGAAGGGTGAGCCGGAGTTTGAGATCAATCCCTTGTCCGGCCAAGGGTCAGCTCCAGCGTTGGTCGAAGGCTTGGCGCTGAAGAAATAATTCGCGCGCGACTTCGCGTTCTTTGGTCGTGAGGGCGTGGCAGGGATTGTAGCCGGCATCCGGCTCGGCAAAAAAGTCGGTGTAATCCATTTTGACGCGCTTGTGTCCGTGATCCTTGATTGCGCATTCGTGACGCTTCCATTCGGGGTAATGATGGGTGATATCGCGGAGTTGAAACCCGGAATGGTGGCCGAAGCTTTCCCACGCGAAAGTCAGCGCGTCAAGGTCGCTTTCGGAGAGTACGGATTTGTCAACGTCGGCGATAGAGGCGTATTCATAGTTGCTCTTTTTATTCAAAAATTTGCGGGCGTAGCTGCGTGCGGGTGCGGGTAACAAATGGTCGTCTTCGGCAACTTGTTTGGCTTCGGAAGCGACCGGGCCATGAGTCATGGCGTAGTAGGCGCATTCGCTGACGGGCCGTCCGAATTTGCGCAGGTGGTAGCGGTCGGCAAAAAATATGAGCTTGAGCGCCTTGAGCTTGTTGATGCGCCCGCCGGATTGCCGGGCCAGAAAGTTCAAAGCCTGCGTCGCTTTGCGATGGGCAAGAGACAGACTCATTGGAGATAATTTAGCACAAACCAAGCCAGAATTCAGGGTGTAACTCTGCCTGTTTTCAGTATCTCCGTCAAATGGTAATTTTGCATAAAGGGGTCAGTCCCCAGTTTTGACACATTTCTCCCCTGACCGGTTTGATTTTGCCATTTACTTCCAGACATTTTAGACAAAACATTCATCCGCCTTCATCTGATTTCGGCGCGACAAGTCTGCCTTCTCCCGCCAAGCGGGATTCGGCGCGACGAGCAGGAAAATTATGAAATGGCTTTTCATCGCACTTGGCATGACGGTCATCGTTTCGGGATGTTCAACCTCCACGTCTACGGAAAAGCAGACGGGCAAGACATTTGACATCGTCCACAGCAAATTCCTTGGCTCGCTTTGGAACGAGTCGCACGCCAAGGCTTCGATTGTTTCCCAGGATGGCGGGCAGTCGTTCGCGGTCCCGGGCGGGGCGATCTGGGCTTTCGGTGACACCTTCAAAGGCTCCCGGTCCGCCGATGGGACTCCGCACTTCGCCGGAGGAGCAGTATCCTGTGCCATCGCTTTTCTTGGGGACAATGCCAGAAGTTATCCGCCGGCGTTCACTTATCTCGTGTCCAGCAATGGTGATGCCGTCTCGCCATTTGCGTATTTCCCGAACGAACCTGCGGAGCGCTATCGGATTTGGCCGCTGGGCGGAATCCACGTGAACGGCCAATACTACCTTTTTTATTCCCTCATCGAGATTTTTGGGAAGGGACAATGGGATTTCCGCGGCGTTGGTTCCGGCCTCGGCCGGTCAAAGGTTGCGCTCAGATCCTATAAGCGCCTGCAACCGCACGGGGACTGGCGTTTTCCCGTCGAACCCACCCAGGTCATTGAGGCTGACGGTTGGCTCTATCTTTTCGGGATCAAAGAATTCAAGGGGCAGCAGGGCGTCACCCTGGCCCGGGTGCGCCCGGAGAAAATCGAGGACCCCGATGCGTATGAGTTTTACACGGGCGCCGGCCCGGAATTCTCGCCCCGAAAAGAAGCCGCAGCCCTTTTGGTTAAAAATGTCCCGGGGCAGGTTTCGGTCGCTTGGAATCCGTATCTGAAAAAATATGTGATGGCTTCGTCGAGTGACTTCGATCACCCGCGGGAGATTCGCTTCCTTGTCGCCGACGCCCCTTATGGCCCCTGGAGTCCGCCGGTGGCCCGCATCGAAGTGCCCGGATATCGTCAGGGGAAACAGGTCGAACTCGTATATTGCGCCTTCCTCCATCCGGAACTGTTCCGGGAGAATGGCCGGGTGATGAATCTGACCTACACCCCCGGTTTGCACAACGCCGGCTTCGATGGCAACTGTGAAATGGTCGAGATCGAACTAAAACGCCGGAACTGATCAAAAGCCAAGGGCTGAAGGCTGGAAACACCTTTAGCTTTTAGCCTTGAGCATTTGACCATACCGTGGCCCAGCGGCTCGACACTTCACCTTTCATCTTCACCGCTACAGAATGTTTTGTCCCTACAACCCTCACCCGGTTTCGCTATCGCTCAACCACCCTCTCCCGCTCCCGCGAGCGAGGGACATTGTTCGAGGTGGAGAGGAAACCCTCCATCCTCGCCCTACCTTTCATGTGTTTTGCGTCTTTTGTGCCTCTTTGCGGCAAATAGAATTCGTGGCAATTCGTGCAATTCGCGTCTTCGTTTGCGCCTTTTCATGTGCAAAACCCGATTTTGCCCTGTATTAGCGCGGGTTTGTTTGCGCTTGACGGCTCTTGGAAAAAGAGCTAACTTTCCCGTTCAAGAACGGTAAAGCTGGCTGGTTCAGCCAGCGTGTGAAAGTCGGAAGATGCACATCTTGCCGACTTTTTTGTTCCCCCGGTGGGAACACCGTCTCGAGCGTATGAATGCAGATTTTTTAGCAGTTCTGGAATTTTGGGAGCGCGAAAAGGGCATCAACCGCGATGTCCTCGTCGGCGCGGTGCAGGAAGCCTTGCTGTCCGCCGCCAAAAAAGCGGTCGGTCCGGCGCGTGAATTGCGCGTCGAAATTGACCAAAAAAACGGCGACATCAAGGCGTTCGCCAAACTCATTGTCTCCGACAAGGTCATTTCCAAGCACGACCAAATCTCCGTCTTCGACGCGCGCCGCATCAAGCCTGACGCGCAAGTCGGTGACGAAATCGAAAAGGAAGTGACGCCGACCGGCTTCGGCCGCATCGCGTCGCAATACGCCAAGCAGGCGCTGATGCAGAAAATCCGGCAGGCGGAGAAGGCGCTGATTTTCACCGAATTCAAGGATCGCGTCGGTGACATCGTCAGCGGCACGGTCCGCCGGTTCGAGCGTTCGGACGTGATTCTGGATTTGGGCAAATACGAGGCGCTGCTGCCGAACCGCGAGCGCGTTTCGATTGAGGAATATCAAGTCGGCGAACGCATTCGTTGTTATGTCAAAGCCGTTGAACAAGGCCCGAATGGGCCGGAAATCATTTTGTCCCGCGCCGATCCGCGTTTCATCATCAAACTTTTCCAACTCGAAGTTTCGGAAATCAACGACGGCACGATTGAAATCAAGGGCATCGCGCGCGAACCGGGTTTCCGGACGAAGATGGCCGTTTATTCACGCGACAGCAAGGTGGACCCCGTCGGCGCGTGCGTGGGAATGCGCGGCCAGCGCGTGAAAAACATCGTCCGCGAACTCAACAACGAAAAAGTGGACGTCATCCCGTGGTCGCCGGACATCAAAACATTTGTCACGAAAGCGCTTGAACCGGCCAAATTGAAAAGCATTGAAATAGACGAGGCTGGAAAACGCCTGAAAGTTTTGGTGAGCGAGGATCAATTGTCGCTGGCCATCGGCAAGCGCGGTCAAAACGCGCGGTTGACCGCCAAGCTCACCGGCTGGGAAATTGACATTGACGCCGAAGTCGTCGTGACGAAGGGTTTCGATGAAAAGGTTGCCGACGCCGTTGAATTGCTCGCGGCGATTCCCGGAATTTCGCGCGAACAGGCTGACGCGCTCGTTCACGCCGGTTTGACGCGAATCGAAGATTTGTTGTTGGCGGAAGCCGGTGACATCGCGGATATTCCACAGATCGGCGAAAGCGCGGCGGCGATTTTGGAAGCCGCGCGCGCCGAAGCCGGACGCCGCACATTGAATGTCGGCGAAACAACTGTGGACAGTTGATTGGGTTATGACACGGACCGAAACAGCGTTTGTTCGCGCGATTTGAGCCATGAAGGCCATTCGCACATTTCGGCCGGCGCCGGTAAAAATTTATGCCCGTTCGGATTTACGACATCTCGAAAAAGATCGGCCTGGACAACAAGAAAATCCTCGCCAAAGCCAAGTCGCTGGGCATTGCCGCCGCGCGCGTGCCGTCCAGTTCGCTTGATAAAATCACCGCGGAGTTCCTCGAAGAGGAGCTTTTCAAAGATTATCCCGAGCTCGCAAAAAAAATTGCCGCGCCGCCGGTTGCCAAAACCCCAAAACCCGCGCCGGTCGAGGAAAAAATAGTCCTCATCACCGCGCCGCCGCCCGAACCAAAACCGGAGGTCAAAGCAGAACCGGCGGTCGTTGAGGCAAAAATCGAGCCGGCGCCGCCGCCCAAACCCACCGGCCCGAAAATCGGCGAAAAAGTCGGATTCATTCAATTGCCGCCATCGCGCCCGCAACCTCCACGCGGCGGTGAAAAAGCCGGTTCAGTCAAACAGCCGCCGTCGCATCCAGGCGCGTCGCGACGAACCGATTCCCGACAGCCATTTCAACGGCCGTCCGGCGGTCGCCCGTCCGCGCCGCCACCGCGCGAGCAGCCGAAACCGGCGGCGCCCGCGCCGCAGCCCAAATTTGTCGCGCCCGCAGGCGGCGAAATCATCGTCATCAAGCCGCCGATTGGCGTGCGCGAACTCGCCGCGCAGTTGAAACAAAAGCCCTTCAAAATCATCGCTGATTTGATGGAACTGGGTGTTTTTGCGAACGTGAATCAGGCGATTGACGAAAAAATTGCGCAGCAGCTTTGCGCGAAATACGGTTTCCGTTTTGAAGTTGAAAAACGCGAGCGCGGCGGCGGCGTGGTTCACGCGATCGCGAAGAAAATCGAACTCGATGTCGAGGACAAGCCGAAAGACCTCAAGCCGCGCGCGCCGGTCGTCACCATCATGGGTCACGTTGACCACGGCAAAACGTCACTGCTCGACGTGATTCGCAAGGCGAATGTCGCCGCAGGCGAGGCCGGCGGCATCACGCAACACATCGGCGCTTACACGATTTCCGTGCCACATCCGGAGCGCAAAAAGGAATTGGCGCAAATCACGTTCCTCGACACGCCCGGCCACGCGGCGTTCAGTTCCATGCGCGCGCGCGGCGCGAATGTCACGGATATCGTCGTGCTCGTCGTCGCGGCGAACGACGGTGTCATGCCG
>JBEKON010000020.1:0-40453 GCA_049521735.1 Verrucomicrobiota bacterium | reverse complement strand
TTCACCGCTTGATTGATGATTTCCTTGAACGAGCCGCGCACGCCGAGTTTCAGGTCTTCGCGGATGCGGTCAAAAATCACGATGGTGTCATTGGTGGAGAAGCCGATGATGGTCAGAACCGCAGCAACGACAGTGGCGTTGAATTCGCGGCCTGAAACACCGTTGGCAATGCAGTAACAGCCAATGGTCATGAACACATCGTGAATGACCGCGACGACCGCGCCGACAGCGAATGAAAATTCGTAACGGAACGCGACATAAACCAAAATGCCGAAGAGCGACAGCAAACAAGCAATAATGGCCGATTGCAGAATCTCCCTGCCGATAACCGCGCCGACGCGCTGTTGGCTGCCGACTGTGAATTTCGCCTGCGGAAATTTGTCGGCGAGCGCCTGCACGACTTTCTCGGCGGAGCCGGTTGAGGTTGTCACGCGGAGCGTTTCGGTGCCTCCGGCCACGTCTTTTTGATACTGGATTTGCGAATCCTTTTCACCGATGCCAGTCAGCGCGGAACGAATCTGTTCCACATCAACTCGTTGCTGGAAGCTGAATGTCGTGCTGTCACCGCCCATAAAGTCCACTCCGAACACCCTCGAACCGCGATGATAGCCGTAGATCAAGCCGACGAGAATGATCACCCACGACAAAACGAACGCGGGCCTGGCCAGTCTCATGAAATCAAGCTTGGTGGCGCGAATGAGATGGAACATCCGGAGCGACTTGATCCAATCGTGGTCGAGCAGCCAGTTGAAAATCAGCCGCGTCACCACGAGCGCGGTGAACAAACTTGCCGCCACACCAATGGTCAGCGTCACACCGAAGCCTTTGACTTCACCGGTGCCCATAAAAATCAAGATGACCGAGGCGATGAGCGTGGTGACGTGCGAATCGAAAATCGTGCTGAACGCCCGGGCGTAACCGGCGGCGATTGCGCCCCGCAGGGATTTGCCCTTGGCCAATTCCTCGCGGATGCGTTCATAAATCAGCACGTTCGCGTCCACCGCCATGCCGACGGTGAGCACCACGCCCGCGATGCCCGGCAAGGTGAGCGTCGTGCCGATGGAACACATGACGCCGAGCAGGATGATGATGTTCGTGACCAGCGCGATGTTTGCGACGATGCCCGAGAGCAAATAATAACACAGCATGAACGCGGAAACCAAAACAACGCCGGCGATGGACGCGCGGACGCCGCTGCGAATCGAGTCTTTGCCGAGCGTCGGGTCAACGTCGCTGGAATAATCGATTTTCAACGGGGCGCGCAGCGGATTTTGGAGGACGTTCGCCAATTCCAGTGCTGCCTGGATGGTGAAACGTCCCGTGATCTGGCCATTGCCGGTTTCAATCGGACTCTGGATATTTGGCGCTGAATACAACTGGCCGTCCAAAACGATGGCCAGCCGGTGGTTAACGTTGTTGCGGGTGACGTCGGCAAACCTTTTCGCGCCGTTGTCATTGAGCGTGAAATCAATTTGCGGTTCCCCCAGATTGCCGCGCACCACCATCGCACTTTTTACAATGTCGCCGGCCAGGCCATTCTCCGGCTTTTTCTTTACGATGACCTGCTCAATCTTTGGAGGACCATTCGGCTCCGGTTCCACGTGCTTGAGCAGTTCGTAACCCGGCGGAATCGGTTCATTGTTATTGATGATCTCATCGCTATCATCCTTCACCATCCGAAATTCAAGATACGCGGCTTTTTGGATTTGTTCCTTGGCGCTTTCCTTGTCGGCCTCGGACAGGCCGGGCAACTGAATTAAAATGCGATTGCCGCCCGCCGGTTGAATGACCGGCTCGGCCACGCCAAAACGGTCAATGCGTTTGCGCAACACCTCAACCGCTTGTGAAAGCGCCCCGCTCGCGTCCGACGGATTGGACAGCTTGTTTGTTTCCATCTCGACGAGAAAGGACGTGCCGCCCTGCAAATCGAGGCCGAGTTTGATGCGTCCGGATGCATCGCGCTGAAGCTGGTTCAAAATGAACGTCGTTGGATACAACTCGTTCTCCGCGTCGACGAACGGAAAGTAGGGCCGAATGTCATTCGTGCCGATGGCCTCGTGCAAATTGGCGAACTCGCGGTCGGGGCGCGCCTTTTGCAACGGCTCAAGCCGTTGCAAAATGTCCGTGAACGCGGCGTCCCGCTTGACCGCGCGCGATGAAAACTGCTGCACCAGGTCGCGCGACGTCGGCGGGTAAATCTGATAAAGCGACCAGCAAATGATGAAGACAACAAAGACGAATTTCCAGAAATCGTTTTTTTTCATCGTCAGCCTACGATTCAGTTGTGCCGCCGGATTCAATAATTTCCGCCACGGAAGACTTGGTGATTTCCATTTTGGCGTCAGCCGACCGGAGCGAAACGGTGCTGTCCTTCACGGTAATGACAATGCCGACGATGCCGCCGGCTGTGACCACCTTGTCGCCCGATTTGAGGTTTTTGAGCAATGCCACGTGCCGGGCGCGCTGCTGCTGCTGTGGCCGAAACAGGAGAAAATACATCATTACCCCCATTAAAACCAACAAGATAAGGGGACTGCCAAAGAGAGCTTGGAAGCCTGTTGGCTGTTGTTGTTGCCCGGATTGCGGTGCTGCCGCCTGTGCCAGAATTTCGTTCAAGTGCATAAATTGAAAAACGGTCGTTCACTTTATGAAAGCAGGCGCATCGGAGCAAGCGTTTTGGCTGCCGAAATTGCTATATTTCACTATTTTAAAGCTTCAACTCTAGCTTCCGGCTCAACCCATTTCCCGTGTTCGCGAATCAAATCCACAAGGCGTTCCACGGCTTCAGCTTCGGGGATGTTGAATTTGATGGGCGTTTTGCCAACGTAGAGGTTGATCTTGCCGGGCGCGCCGCCCACGTAGCCGAAATCCGCATCGGCCATTTCGCCCGGGCCATTCACGATGCAGCCCATGATGGCAATTTTAACGCCCTTGAGATGCTCCGTGCGCGCCTTGATGCGGGCCGTCACGGTCTGCAAGTTGAACAGTGTCCGCCCGCACGACGGGCACGCCACGTAATCGGTCTTGAAGCTGCGACAACCAGCGGCTTGAAGAATGTTATAGGCCAAGCGCAAGCTTTGTCCGCCGCCGGATTCACCGCGAATCAGAATCGCGTCGCCAATGCCATCCGCCAGCAACGCACCAATGACCACCGACGCGCGGAGCAAGGCAATCTTCGGCTCAAGTAGGACAGGCGTCCCGCCTGTCTCCATCTCGTCTTTACCTCCCGCAGAAATGTTAGAGACAGGCAAGATGCCTGTCCTACGGTCGTTGAAACCTAGGCAGTCCTTCAGTAAAATCGGATTGTTGCGACCAAGCCGCTTCAATTTTGCCGCGAGTAGACGGAATGCAGCAATCGCGGGTAAATTCACACCATCTTTTACAGTCACGAGTTGTGTGTCGCTGCCAATGTCGAAATCTTTTGTCGGGTCAATCTCGGCGATGTTCAGGTCCTCATAGACCGCCTCCGGTTTCACGTCGTCCCTCGGGCGAATCTTCGGAGCAACCTTGTCCCACGTGGCGCGGGTGACGACGACGCGGATGAGCTGTTCGCCGCCGCATTTGAAATTTTCGTTCAGAGAAATTTCCGGCGTTTTGCGACGCTCGAAATGGAAGGGGTCGAACGGAAATTCGGGTAGAGACGCGCTGCCGGCGCGTCCGAAATTTGGGACGAGCGAGCCGCTCGTCCCTACCATCGTCAAAATGGGAATCTGCGCCAGCAAATCACGGCAGACTTCGATTTCATGCGGCGAATCTTCCGTGAGCGAAACCCGAATCGTGTCACCCAGACCATCGCACAGCAGCGAACCGATGCCGATGGCGCTTTTGATCCGGCCGTCCTCGCCTTCGCCGGCCTCGGTCACACCGAGATGAATTGGATAATTCCAATCCGGTCCTTCCTGTTCCAGACGCGCGACGAGCAGCCGATAGCACTCGATTACGACCTTCGGATTGCTCGCTTTCATCGAGAACTTGAAATTATGGAAATTGTTTTTGCGGCAGATGCGGGCGAATTCCAAGGCGCTCTCGACCATGCCGAGCGGCGTATCGCCGTAACGGTTCATGATGCGATCGGAGAGCGAGCCGTGGTTGGTGCCGATGCGCAACGCACGGTTCAATCGTTTGCATTCGATGACCAGAGGCGTGAATTTTTCCTCAATGCGCTTCAACTCGGCGGCGTATTGTTCGTCGCTGTATTCCTTGACCACGAATTTCTTGGAATCGGCGTAATTGCCGGGATTGACACGCATGACTTCGACCCACTTCACCGCTTCCATGGCGGCTTCGGGTTTGAAATGGATGTCGGCAACGATCGGCACGTTGCAGCCGCGCTTGCGAAGCTCGGCGACAATGCTCTGCAAATTTGCCGCGTCTTTGACCGACGGCGCGGTGATGCGGACGAGCTGGCAGCCGACGGCGACGAGGTCGAGCGTTTGCTTCACGCACTCGGCGGTATCCATTGTGTCGCACGTAATCATGGACTGCATGACGACCGGATGGTCGCCTCCGAGGACGATGCCACCGCGCGCGGGATTGCCGATGACGACTTCGCGGGTCTTTCGCCGATGATATAAAAACGGTGATTCGCAGTAGCGCATGGGATTATTTGGCCGGCGCAAAAATGATGGGTTGCTCGCGATTGTCCCGCGCGCTGCGCAGCCAATCGCCCGTATCGAAAAATGCGATATAAAGCATGAAGCCGATCAACAGCACGGCAAAGCTGGTTTGAATGGACTGTAAGGTTTCTGTGCTTATGGGACGCCGACGGATGACTTCAAGCAGTGACAGTAAAATATGGCCGCCATCAAGCATCGGCAACGGCAGTATGTTGATCAGCGCTAGATTGACATTGAGGATGACGCTGAACCACAGCACGCGGCGCCATCCGTTTTCACTTTCAAAAAGATTGCCGTAGATGCGAACAATCATCACCGCGCCGCCGAGTTGCTGCACGCCAATCTCGCCCCCGCGTTTGAACAGTGCGCTAAACGTATTGTAAATCATTCCGGCACTGCTTTTGATTTGTTCCAACGGACTCGGATAAACGAGCGAAACATTTGCGTCATCTTGCCATGACAAGATGCCAAGCATCGGAGCGCTATTCGTGGGCTGAATCGGTTTTACGGCGAGCAGTGTGCGATCAAACTGCTTGTTGTCATGCTTCACGGTTAATGTAATGGGTCGCACCGGACTGTTGCTCATGGAATCTTCCGCGGAGGTGACAGCCCATGGGCTGTAAATCTTTTCACCGTTCAATGCGATGATTTCATCACCATTGGTTATGCCGGCCAATGCCGCCGGACTGTTGCTCGCCACTTCATAGACAATTGCCTTCACCACAGGTGCAACGAGAATTTGCCGGAGCGCCTTGCGTTCATACCATTTGGTCGGGCGATGATATGGTTTTGCGTAAGCCATTTCTTCTTTGCCATCGCGAAGATATTTAATGGCAATGTTTGTGCCTTCGCTGGTCATAATGCGCCACGGCACGCTGTCCTGTGTGGACGATGTGAAATGTCTTACCGGCTGCCCGTCAATTTCCAAAATCGTGTCGCCCGGACGCAAACCCGCTTTCCACGCCGGACCGGTTTGGTCAACCCAGCCAATCGTCGTGGAATTGTCTGCTTCACTGCCCGGCTTACCAACCCCCCAAACGACAAATGCAAACACAATCGCCAGCAAAAAACTGAATAGCGGCCCGGCGAATGCGACGATGATTTTGTCCAGCGCGGAAACATTCGGCAGCGTTTCGACAGGTGTTTCGCTTTTGCCTTCGATGGCTTCCATCGTCGCCATTTGTGGCAATGCGACGTAACCGCCCGCCGGAATCCAGCCCAGCGCATATTCGACCCCGCCGATTTTCCGTTTCCAAACCGGCTTGCCGAACCAGATGGCGAAGCGCTCGATTTTTAAACCGCGCCATTTCGCCGCGAGGAAATGTCCCAGCTCATGGACGCCGATGAGCAGGTTGAAAAGCAACACCACTTCAAACGCAATAAAAACGTATCTCAAAACAGTCATGTTAAAGCAGAAGAAATATATCAGGGAAAACCTTGCCCGCAATCCTTGCGCGCGACTGTCAAACCGCCGCCGCTTCGCGCCGTGCCCACGCGTCGGCCTCCAAAATTTGTCCGAGTGTCGGATGCAGAACGGTTTTGTGCCGGTTCATTGTGCGCCGGACGGTTTCCGTAATTTGCGGAAAATTGATTTTGTGATTTACGAATGCTTCGACTGCGATCTCATTCGCCGCGTTTAACACCGCCGGCAACGTGCCGCCCACCTCCCCTGCCCTGCGCGCCAGATTCAGCGCCGGAAAACGTTCCTCATCCGGCTCTTCAAACGTGAGGCTGCCAAGTCTGGCGAAATCGGTCTGCACCCGCCCACTCGGCGCGCGATCGGGATAGGTCAATGCGTATTGAATCGGCAAACACATGTCCGGCGTTGAAAGCTGCGCGAGCATCGAGCCGTCCACAAACTCGACCATTGAATGAACGATGCTCTGCGGATGCACCAGCACGCCGAGGTGTTCAATGCCGACGTTGAACAGCCAGCGCGCTTCGATCATTTCCAGCCCTTTGTTGAACAGCGTCGCCGAATCAATGGTGACTTTGCGGCCCATGACCCACGACGGATGTTTGAGCGCGCATTCGACCGTGATTTCAGGAAATTATCGCCGAATGTTCGCTGTCCACGGCGAGAACGCGGACGCCGTGTTTGCGCGCTTCTTCCATGACGATTTCGCCGGCCATGACCAGGATTTCCTTGGACGCGACGGCGATGTCCTTGCCGGCATGAATCGCGGCAAGCGCGGGTTTCAGCCCCGCCGTGCCAACAATCGCAATCAACACGATGTCCGCCGACGGCAACGTGGCAAGCTTAATCAAACCTTCGTCGCCTGAATAAACCTGCGTTGTTGCGCCGAAGAATTTTCCAAGCTCGCGGGCTTTTTCCGGATCACCGATGGAAATTGCCTCGGGCCGGTGCTTGCGGGTTTGCTCAAGAAGCAACTCGGCGTTGTTGCCCGCAGCCAGGCCAAGCAGCCGGATCCGATCCGGCAAGTCCTCGGCGACTTTGACGGTACTGGTGCCGATGGAGCCGGTCGAGCCGAGTAAAACTACATTTTTCATGGAACCAGGATGTGCCGTAAATAGAGATACATGATGGGCGCGTTGAACAAAAGACTGTCGAGCAAATCGAGAATGCCGCCGATGCCGGGGAAAAATTTGCCCGAGTCCTTCACGCCGGCCCCGCGTTTGAACAGCGACTCAATCAAATCGCCGATGACTGCCGTCACGCTCAACAAAACGCCGAGCACAATGGCGTGAAACCAGTTCATGCCTGCCATCTTGTCACCGAAAAAATGCACAAAGACGACGCTCGCCGCCGTCGAAAATAGAATCGCGCCGGCAAGGCCCTCCCAGGTTTTGCCTGGGCTGATGCGCGGCATCATCTTGTGCCTGCCGATGAGCGAGCCGACGGCATACGCGCCGGTGTCGCTGAACTTTGTAAGCAGCACGAAGTAGAGCAGAAAAAATTTGCCGTCTACGCCGGGGAAAAAATTGATTTTTTGGATGAAGTTCAACAGCCACGGCACATACATGAGACCGAAGAGCGTCGTCGCAATGGCCGCAATTCCCACCGCGTTGGACTTTGACAATAATTGTCGCAGACACAAACCGAGCACGAATAAAATGAGAAAGCCCGTTTCAAAATCGTTGACGCGCGCCGGCGAACCCGATGTGCCAAGATGGCCGGTCAAATTCAAAAATGTCCCGACCATCAGCAACACGCCGCCGAGCAGGCCGCACCATTTGAAGCAAACAAGGCCGCATTTTTCGGCGAGTCCATAAAATTCCATGAGACCGGCCAGCGCGAGAAAGACAATGATGAGAAGAAATACGCCATTTGAAATCAACGCGTTGCCGGAGAACAAAGCGGCGATGATCACCGTCCAGAGAATCACCGAGGTGATTAACCGGCGGAGAAAAACCTGCGCCTTCGAGGGCGTTTGCGCTGCCGCAGTTGCGTCAGACATGCGCGCGGAAAGTAACAGACGTGGCGATGATTGCCAACACCGACTTCTATCGCGTGCTCGCGTCCTGCCGGCCGGAACGGAGCCGTCAATTGGAGCGCGGGATTCACTTAACAATTGCGCGGCGCGCGTTTTTGTGCAAAAGCTGTTGTCGCACGAATGGCAGGGTTGGGGTCGTAGCTCAGTTGGTAGAGCGGCTGGTTCGCAATCAGCAGGTCAGGGGTTCGAATCCCCTCGGCTCCACCATCCTACGCTCGGAACCGACGCTTGGAGGTTTCGAGCGTAGGATGGTGTCCTCCGTAGCCTTGGCGAAGGAGGACTTTTCGCCATAAGTTCCGAGCTACGGATGGCAGGCCAGTTGATTTGGCAGCGGTGCAGTTTGGTGGGGCGAGGCTACTGACGAGCCAAATCTCTGGTAGGGACGGCTCGCCGAGCCGTCCGTTTAGGAGATATAACTTTAGTCGGTCGCCTCGGCGAGGCGACCCTACCCTACGGTCTCCGCGAACTGCCTCGCCGGGACAGGCGCTCGCCCCACCGAAAGTTGCAACATGCACCACCACCTGAATTTTTGGCGATGGGTCGGTTTGCCACATTTTTGTGTCAATACTTAGGACTGACCCTTTCAACGTCGAGGATAAAACGTAACTGTTGACTCAAATATTGGATTGGAATCAACTCATGCCCCAAAAATCCAACCCGGTCTTAACGCTCGAAGAACTTCCGCCCGCGCCCACCGGTAAAACCGGATGGCCGTGGACGGAAGCCACCTCCATATCAAGCGGTTATGTTTCGGAGTTGCCGAAAATCAGCATCGTCACCCCTTCGTTCAACCAGGGAAGTTTTCTGGAACAGACCATCCGCTCGGTTCTGTTGCAAGGCTATCCCGATATTGAATACATCATCATTGACGGCGGCAGCACGGATGGGAGCGTCGCAGTCATCCGCAAGTATGAACCGTGGCTCGCTTCCTGGTGCAGCGAAAAAGACCGCGGACAGAGCCACGCCATCAACAAAGGTTTCGCCAAGGCCACTGGGCAGATCCTCTGCTGGTTAAACAGCGATGATTATTTTTTGCCCGGCGCGCTGTTGACCGTGGGACAGACGCTGGCCAAAGGCTGCGGCCATTATGTCTTGGTCGGACATTGTTATCGAGTGCATGAGGATGGCACGCCGCCGGTTCTGTTAAAAGGGCGTTACCAGAATCGGTGCCGATTACTACAATTTTGGAGAGGTTACGAGATGCATCAACCGGCAATTTTCTGGCGGCGTGAAGTCTTTGAAAAAACCGGCTGGCTGGATGAATCGCTGCACCTCACGATGGACTTCGATTATTGGGTGCGGATCGCCCGGCACTTCGACTTCGTCAACATTGATCGTGTGCTGGCTTGCACTAATTACCATGCTGCGGCAAAGACCAGCGATAACTACGCCGGTTATTATCGGGAATTGAAAAAGTACGCCCGCCGTTACTGGCCCTCACTCTGGCGGCCGCAACGCTGGTGGTTGGAGCTTTCCATGTTCCGCCACTTGTAAAGGAGTCAGTCCCGAGTATTGGCACAAGTTTAATTCCGTTTGGCTGTTCATATAAAATAAAAGCGTCAGTTCCCAACCTCGGTGCTCAAATCCCGCGATTGGCGCGCCAGAGCAGCACCGCGCCGACGGCCTGAAAAATGAAATTCGGCACCCAGAAAATCAAATGCGGCGCAAATTCCGGACGCGCGGACAATGATTCGCCAAGGATGACGAAGCTGTAGTAAATCAGCACCAGCACGAGCGCCATGGCAACGCCAACGTTCGTCTCGCGCCGGTGCACGCGAATGCCCAGCGGAATGCCAATGAGCGTGAACCCGAAACATGCGAAGGAAAACGCGATTTGCCGGTGCATTTCCACGTGAATCGGCTCGGTTAAATCGGTTCGTTGCTTCGCGACCTCGCGAAGTTGCGCTTGTAATTCCGACGGCGCGGAAGCGGCAGGCGGCAGGGAGAATCGTTGTTCCAGGTCGCGCAGTTCATCCTGCAATTGCCAGAATGTCATGTCGCTGATTTTGGGTTTGGAAATTCGGTTCGTCGCCGCGCTCAGGTCGAAGTTCAACGTCAACATCGGGAATGAGGCGATTCCCACATGTGACCCGCTTAACGTCACACTGCGGGCGTCGAATAAATGCAAAACGAGTTGTTTGTTTTTCGCGTCCGTCTCGAACTGGCCGCGCGGCGCGCGCAAGGTTGTTTCCACGTTTGTCCCGTTTTCGAGTTTGAAAATCATCACGCCCTGCAAACTGTCGCCGCGATTTTTTTCCACGTAAAAAATATAACCCGGAAAATCGCGGATGAACCGGCCTTCAGGCAATCGGACGTTTGCCAGTTCGGAACGCGCGCGGAAGAGAAAATTTTTGTAAGCGACGCGACAACGGGGGCCAATGTCCATGTTGATCCAGGCGCTCATGCAGCAGCAAAGCAAACTCAGGAGCAAAATGGGCGTGATCAGTGACAACAAATTGATGCCGCTGGCGCGCACAGCGGTCAGTTCTTGATCGGCGCTGAAACGACCGAACACCAGCAGTGTCGCGGTGAGCAAACCCATTGGCAGCGCAAATACCAAGACGAATGGAATCAACAGGCCGATTGCTTTGAACATTGTGCCGGGGCGCACTTGACCGTTGATAATCAACGTGAGGATTTCCTTGAGCACGTTGCCGAGCAACAACACAAAGGTGAATACCGCCACGGTCAACAACAATGAAGCGATTACCTGATACGTCAGATATTTGTGCAATGTTTTCACATTTGTCCGGAGCGGACGCGCAAACCCTAAAACGAACACACAAAATCTGAAATGTTAAAATACACCGGTGACCGGGGCGGAATAATAATTGCAATAATTGTGTTCTTCGGTTAATTTGCTGTCGTGCAGACAATATTTGCTAAGCAAGGCCCGGGCGGCCGTTCCGCTTCATCTGCTTTGCGCCGGGATTTTTCCGCCGCACCACGATTTCGGACGGAAACCACAGGCCTTGTTCCAGTAAAAAGATTTGTTTCCAAAGACAAAATCCCTGTTGCCGCCCCGAATGGCAACGGCAACCACGCGTTGATCGAGGCGCTCCTCGGTTCAAAAATCTACCAAGAATACGAGCGCGCCTTTGGCGACATGACTGGACTGCCGGTGTCGTTGCAGCCGGTTGAAACGTGGCAACTGCCGTATCATGGCCGGCGGAATGAAAATCCGTTTTGCGCCTTGATGGCGCGGAAAAGCCGCGCCTGCGCGGCGTGTTTGCAGGTGCGCGAGCGGCTTTGTGAAAACGCCCCGACCGAACCGTGGACCATCATTTGTTTCGCCGGGCTCTGCGAGACGGCCGTGCCGGTGCGATTGAGCGACCGGTTGATTGGATTTCTCCAAACCGGACAGGTCTTCCGCAAAAAACCGGGCAGAGCGCAGTTTGAGCAGGTCGCCAAACAAGTCGCCGAATGGGGTTCGGACGTGGAACGGGATGTTTTGAAGAAGGCCTACTTTTCCGGCAAGGTGCTGTCGCCCAAACAACATGAGTCGGTGGTGAAACTGCTCGCAATTTTTGCCCAGCACCTGGCAATGGTGAGCAATCAGGTCATCATCCAGCAGGAAAACGCCGAATCGCCGGTCATCATGCGCGCCAAGGATTACATTTGCGAACATCAGTCTGAAAAACTTTCGCTCGGCCAGGTCGCCAAAGCGGTCAACATGAGCGCTTTCTACTTTTGCAAAATGTTCAAAAAAGTCACCGGGGTCAATTTCACCGACTATCTTTCGCGCGTGCGCATCGAGAAAGCGAAAAACCTGCTGCTCAATCCCAACCTGCGCGTCAGTGAAATCGCATTTGAAGTTGGATTCCAATCGCTCACGCATTTCAACCGTGTGTTCAAAAAGCTTCTAGGCCAATCCCCCACCGATTACCGCGCGCAATTGCCCGCCTATTGAACGCGGTGGCAAGTGCGAAAACACCTTTTCATTGGCGCTCCGGGAGAATTCCACTGTTGCGCCGGGATGGATGCCCTCAACACAAAAAAGGGAAAGGATTTGCCAAAGTCAGCGAAGCCGAACCAGTCTGGAACTGGCAATTTTTAGTGTGAAATGAGTTGGTTGCCACCGATAAGTTTGAGATTATGATTTATAATTTGTAACCCATTTTGAGACCCCTGCAGACCATGACAACAAGCCCAACTTCGAAGTGTCCAGAATCCACCCATGACATTTTGCGGGCCCGCAAACATCCGTTGGATTCCATTTTTGCACCCAAAGTCGTCGCGGTCATCGGCGCGACGGAAAACCCGGGCACCGTCGGACGCACGGTGTTTCAAAACCTCGGCCGCGGCGGGTTTGCCGGGGTCGTTTATCCGGTCAACCCGAAGCGTTCCTCCGTGTTGGGCGTAAAGGCGTATCCCAATATCGCCTCCGTGCCGGAAAAGGTGGACCTGGCGGTTATCTGCACGCCGGCGAAAACCGCGCCGAACCTCATCCATGAGTGCGTCGAAGCGGGTGTGCCGGGCGCTGTCATTATTTCCGCTGGCTTCAAGGAAACCGGTGCGGAAGGCGCCAAGCTTGAACAACAGATTCTCGCCGAGGCGCGACGGGGCGGGATGCGCATCGTCGGCCCGAACTGCCTCGGTGTCATGATGCCGGGGATCGGGTTAAACGCCACGTTCGCCACTACCATTGCCAAGCCAGGCAATGTCGGTTTCCTCAGCCAAAGCGGCGCGCTGTGCACCGCGGTTCTCGACTGGAGTCTGAAGGAAAACGTCGGCTTCAGCGCGTTCATCTCCATCGGCTCCATGCTGGATGTCGGCTGGGGCGACCTGATTTATTATCTTGGCGACGATCCAAACACCAAGAGCATCGTCATTTACATGGAAACCATCGGCGACGCCCGCGCGTTCCTGTCCGCCGCCCGCGAAGTCGCGCTGACCAAGCCGATCATTGTCATCAAACCCGGCCGCACCGCAGGCGCCGCCAAGGCGGCCGCTTCTCATACCGGTTCACTGACCGGAAGCGACGACGTTCTTGAAGCCGCTTTCAAGCGTTGCGGCGTGCTGCGCGTGAACGACATCTCCGACCTGTTCTACCTGTCGGAAGTGTTGGACCGACAACCCCGGCCCCGGGGCAACCGCATGACCATGATTACGAACGCCGGCGGGCCGGGTGTGCTCGCCACCGACGCGCTCCTGACCACTGGCGGCGCGCTGGCGGAAGTATCCAAAAGCACCATCGAAGAACTGAATAAAATTCTTCCTTTTGCCTGGTCGCACAACAATCCCATTGACGTCCTCGGCGACGCCAGCGCGGAGGTTTACGCCAAGACGCTGGAAATTGCGGGCCGAGACCCGAACAGCGACGGTTTGCTCGTGATTCTGACTCCGCAAGCGATGACTGACTGCACCGGCACTGCGGAAAAATTGAAGGCGTTCGGCCACATCGAAGGCAAGCCCGTGCTCGCCAGTTGGATGGGCGGCAAGGACGTTGCCGAAGGTGTACAGAGCCTCAACGCCGCGGGCATTCCGACCTTCCTGTATCCCGACACCGCCGCACGAGTGTTCACTTCCATGTGGCGCTACGCGGACAACCTCCGGGCACTCTACGAAACCCCGGTGCCATCCGCCCATCCCACCGATCTCGAATCGGGCCGCGCCAGAGCTGAGGCCTTGATTGAATCGGTGAAGAAAGCTGGCCGCACAATCTTCACCGAGGCCGAATCCAAGGAATTGCTCGCCTGCTACAATATTCCGACGGTGGTCACGAAGGTTGCCAAGACGGAAGCCCAGGCGGCCAAACTGGCCAGGGAAATCGGTTTCCCGGCGGTGCTGAAGCTTTATTCCGAAACCATCACCCACAAGACTGACGTGGGTGGCGTGCAGTTGAACTTGAAGGACGAGGCCGGGGTCTGCAAGGCGTTCAACGCAATCAAGACCGCCTGCACCGAGAAGGCCGGCGCGCAGCACTTCCAGGGTGTGACCGTGCAAAAGATGATCAAGCTGAGCGAAGGCTACGAAATCATCCTCGGCAGCAGCATTGACCCGCAGTTCGGGCCGGTGCTTCTCTTCGGCATGGGCGGCCAGCTCGTCGAAGTGTTCAAGGACAAAGCCCTCGCCCTGCCTCCGTTGAACACCACGCTCGCCCGCCGCATGATGGAGACGACCAAAATTTATCAAGCACTCAAAGGCGTCCGCGGCCGCAAGCCGGTCGACCTCATCGCACTGGAAAAACTGATGGTCGGCTTCAGCCAGCTCGTCGCCGAACAGCGTTGGATCAAGGAAATTGACATCAATCCGATGTTCGCCTCCGCCGAGGACCTCGTCGCGCTGGACGCCCGTGTCATCTTGCACGACTTGAAGACGACGGAAGACAAACTGCCCCGGCTCGCCATCCGCCCGTATCCGACACAATATATGGCGCCGTGGAAATTGAAAAACGGCACGGCGGTCATGGTCCGTCCGATCCGTCCCGAAGACGAGCCGCTGCTGGTGAAATTCCATGAGACACTTTCCGAAGAAAGTGTTTATAACCGATTTTCCAACCCGATCAAACTGGACCAGCGCATCGCGCACGAACGGTTGACGCGCATTTGCTTCAACGATTATGACCGCGAAATCGCGCTCGTTGTCGAACGCAAGGATCCGCAAACCGGCCAATTGGAAATTCTTGGCGTGGGTCGGTTGAGCAAGGCGCGCGGTCTGAACGAGGCGGAATTCACGCTTTTAATCAGTGACCGTTGGCAGAAACAGGGTTTCGGCACCGAGTTGCTCAAGCGTCTCGTGCAAATTGGGCGCGATGAAAAGCTCGACCGCATTTTCGCGCACATTCCCCCTGACAACCACGCGATGATTCACGTGAGCAAAGAAGCCGGGTTCAAAGTCGCACAGGACGCTGACAATCACGGGTCCACCGCCGAATACGTTCTTTAATTTTATGATTCACACGCAAAAAACAGATGGTTCTGCAAGCCTTAAACTGCCAAAACAGGCTGTTTTCGAAACCATTGATGGCAATGAGGCCGCCGCTTACGTGGCCTACCGGCTCAATGAAGTGATGTCCATTTATCCCATCACGCCGTCCTCGAACATGGCTGAGTGGTGCGATCAATGGGCGTCGGAAGGAAAACTGAATCTTTGGGGGACCATTCCCGCCGTCCTGGAGATGCAAAGTGAAGGCGGCGCGGTCGGCGCGGTGCACGGCGCGCTGCAAACCGGTTCCATCAGCACGACGTTCACTGCGTCACAGGGATTGCTGTTGATGATTCCGAACATGTTTAAAATCGCGGGCGAATTGCTCCCGGCGGTTTTCCACGTCTCGGCCCGCACCGTTGCAACGCACGCCCTGTCCATCTTTGGCGATCACAGCGACATCATGGCCACGCGCTCGACCGGCTGGGGAATGCTTGGCGCGGCGTCGGTGCAGGAGGTGATGGATTTTGCGCTGATTTCACAGGCGGCGGCGTTTCGTTCGAGCCTGCCATTCATTCATTTCTTCGACGGCTTCCGCACCTCGCATGAGGTTTCCAAGATTGAATTGATTGACGATGACGTCATGCGCGCTTTGATGGATGAAAAACAGATTGCCGAATTTCGCGCGCGCGCCATGACGCCCGACCACCCGGTGTTGCGTGGCACGGCGCAAAATCCCGACGTCTTTTTCCAAGGCCGCGAGACCATCAATCCGATTTACGCCGCCTGCCCTGACATCGTGCAAAAAGTGATGGATGAATTCGCCAGGCACACAGGCCGTAAATACCGGCTTTTTGATTACGTCGGCGCGCCGGACGCCGAGCACATCATTGTACTCATGGGCTCGGGTTGTGAAACTGCCCACGAAACAGTTGAGTATTTGAACTTTCGCGGCGGGAAATTCGGCCTGCTCAAAGTCCGGTTGTATCGCCCATTTGACAGCAAACGATTCGTTGAAACGCTGCCGCCATCGGTCAGGTCCATTGCCGTTCTCGACCGCACAAAAGAACCGGGAGCGGCGGGCGAACCCCTGTATCAAGATTGCATGGTGGCGGTTCTCGAAGGCATGACCAATGGATGGGGACGCCTGAAAACGCCGCCTAAAATTGTGGGTGGCCGTTACGGTCTGTCCTCGAAGGAATTTACGCCGGCGATGATCAAGGCCGTGTTCGACAATCTCGCCTTGGACAAGCCTAAAAATCATTTTACCGTCGGCATCAACGATGATGTTTCGGGCACGAGCCTGCCGGTCGATCCGGATTTTTCGACCGAGTCGGACAAGGTCATCCGCGCGATGTTTTATGGGTTGGGTTCCGACGGCACGGTGGGCGCGAACAAAAATTCCATCAAAATCATCGGCGAAGAAACCGACAATTACGCGCAAGGTTACTTCGTTTACGATTCAAAAAAGTCCGGTTCAATGACCGTGTCGCATTTGCGGTTTGGCCCGCAACCGATTCGTTCCATATATTTGATTTCAAAGGCGAATTTTGTCGCGTGCCATCAGCCGGTGTTTCTGGAGCGTTACAACATGCTCTCCAGTCTTGTGCCCGGTGGAACGTTTTTATTGAACACGCCTTTCGCATCGGACGAAATTTGGTCGAAGCTGCCGACGCCGGTGCAGGAAGCGCTCCTTGCAAAGAAGGTGAAATTTTACGTGATTGACGCCACCAAAGTCGCGCGCGACAGCGGCATGGGGGGGCGCATCAACACCATCATGCAGGTTTGTTTCTTTGCATTGTCCGGCGTATTGCCGAAGGATGAAGCAATTGAGTCCATCAAGCATTCCATACAGAAAACCTACGGCAAAAAGGGCGAGGAAGTGGTTCAAATGAACCTCAAGGCGGTGGATAATACGCTGGCGCACCTTCATGAAGTCCCGTTGTCCAATTGCAAGGCGAACGGCGCGGGCAGCTTGCTGCCGCCGGTGACGCCGGACGCGCCGGTTTTTGTTCGTGACGTGCTCGGCAAACTGGTTGCCGGACAGGGTGACGAAGTCCCGGTCAGCGCCTTTCCGAATGATGGCACGTTTCCGACGGCCACCGCCCAATACGAAAAGCGCAATCTGGCCCTGGAAATTCCGGTTTGGGACGAGAAGGTTTGCATCCAGTGCCTGAAGTGCGTGTTTATTTGTCCGCACGCGACGATTCGGGCGAAGGTGTACGAACCCGCTGCCCTGAATGGCGCGCCGGCGACGTTCAAGAGCACAAACGCGCGCGTGCCGGAATGGAAAGATCTCAAATTTACACTGCAAGTCGCGGTGGAAGACTGCACGGGTTGCAGGTTATGCGTGGATGTTTGTCCCGCCCGCAACAAAACAGAAGCAAAACTCAAGGCCATCAACATGCAGCCACAGGCGCCGCTGCGCGCAGCGGAGCACGAGAACTGGAACTTCTTCCTTGGCCTGCCGGAAATGGATCGGCGAAAAATCAAATCCACCGTCCTGCGGCAACAGCAGGTGATGCGGCCGTTGTTCGAATTTTCCGGCGCGTGCGCCGGTTGCGGCGAGACAGCTTACATCAAACTGCTCACGCAGCTTTTCGGCGACCGTGCGGTCATCGCCAACGCCACCGGCTGTTCCTCGATTTACGGCGGCAACCTGCCCACGACGCCCTATTGCAAAAATGCCGAGGGCCGGGGGCCCACATGGTGCAATTCGTTGTTCGAGGACAACGCGGAGTTCGGCCTCGGCTTCCGCGTTTCCATTGACAAGCAAAGGGAATTTGCAAACGAGTTCCTGAAAAAATTCGCGCCGCAGCTTGGCGACGATTTGGTGGCGGCCGTTCTCCACGCCGACCAAAGTGATGAGGTGGGTATTTACGCCCAGCGCGAGCGTGTCGCGGCGTTAAAACAAAAATTGCAGAAGCTCGATTCACCCGGTGCGAAATTGTTGTCGGGACTCGCCGACATGCTCGTTAAAAAGAGCGTGTGGATTGTCGGCGGCGACGGCTGGGCCTACGACATCGGTTACGGCGGTTTGGATCACGTGCTGGCGAGTGGACGCGACGTCAACGTGCTCGTGCTTGACACGGAGGTTTATTCCAATACGGGCGGACAGATGTCCAAGGCCACGCCGCGCGGCGCGGTGGCCAAGTTTGCCGCCGGCGGCAAGCCCTTGGGCAAGAAAGACCTCGGCCTGATCGCGATGACCTATGGCAATATTTACGTGGCCAGTATCGCAATGGGCGCGAAGGATGAGCAAACCCTCCGCGCGTTTGTGGAGGCGGAATCCTATCCCGGCCCCTCGCTCATCATCGCCTACAGTCATTGCATTGCGCATGGCATCGCGGTGGACATGGGCGTCGGCGCGCGCCAGCAGAAACTCGCGGTGGATTCAGGCCAATGGCTGCTTTACCGCTTCGATCCACGCCGCGCTCAACGCGGGGAAAATCCGCTGCAAACGGATTCCCCGGCGGCAAAAGTCAAAGTGCGGGATTATCTGCTCTCGGAAAACCGGTTCAAGATGCTGACCAAGAGCAAACCGGAAGAGGCGAAAAAGCTTTTCGCCCAGGCCCAGGTGGATGCCGACCGCCGTTGGAAATTCTATCAATTTCTGGCGGAACGCGACACCAAGGCCGGCAATGGCCAGCCCGCGTCACCCCAACCCGCGGCAACGGAGGATCAACAACCATGAGGTGGATAGTTCAACACCAAAGGTAGGGCGCGATGTCCCCATCGCGCCGCGGCGGGCTGAGACAGCCCGCCCTACCCAACTGAAAAGAAATTATGGACCTGACAACGACTTATCTCGGTTTGAAACTGCGCACACCACTGGTGCCGTCGGCCTCGCCGCTATCGGAGGAAATTGACGGCATCAGAAACATGGAAGACGCCGGTGCGTCGGCGGTGGTGCTTTATTCCCTGTTCGAGGAGCAACTGCGCCAGGACCGTCTTGAATTGGCCCACCATCTCGAGCAAGGCACCGAAAGTTTCGCGGAGGCGCTCTCCTACTTCCCGAAATCCGAGGACTATCGCCTCGGTCCGGAGGAATACCTCAAACACATTGCCAAGGCGAAGAAAGCCACGCGTATTCCCATCATCGCGAGCTTGAACGGCTCGTCCGCAGGCGGCTGGACACACTACGCAAAACTGATCCAGCAGGCGGGCGCAGACGCATTGGAATTGAACATTTACCAAATTCCCACCGACACAGGTATTCCGGCGGAAAAGATTGAACAAGGTTATCTTGAAATTTTGAAAGCGGTGAAATCCGAAATCACGATTCCGGTGGCGGTGAAACTCAGTCCGTTCTTCACCAATTTTGCCCACATGGCCAGGCAGCTTAACGAGGCCGGCGCGGACGGGCTTGTGCTGTTCAACCGGTTTTACCAGCCGGACATCGATCTGGATACGCTTGAGGTCAAACCCAACATTTTGTTGAGCACGCCGATGGCCATGCGCCTTCCGCTGCGCTGGATTGCCATCCTTTACGGTCGCCTCCAGACCAGCCTGGCGGCCACCAGCGGCATCCATCGCGCAACCGACGTTTTGAAAATGCTCATGGCTGGCGCCGACGTGACAATGCTCTGCTCCGTGCTGATCCGGAACGGCGTCGGGCAAATCAGCGTCATCGAACGCGAACTCGTCGCGTGGATGGAAGAGCATGAATATGAATCCGTCACGCAACTCAAGGGCAGTCTGAGCCAGAAAAAGTGTCCCGCGCCCAGCGCCTTCGAACGCGCGCAATACATGCGGGCGCTCTCCAGTTATCCAGTCGAAAAAGCGTGATCGAACGCGGATAAACCGGTTTCCGTCTCGTGCGCTCCGCAAGCGACCCGCCAAATCGGGGCAAGGCCGGTCAGACCGCGTTGCACGACTGCCGGCGGCAATTAAAACACTTCCGCTTTCAAACCAGCGACCTGCCTCACGGTCTGGGCAATGTTGGAAAGCGTCTTCAACGGCAGATGCCCGCATTCCGCGTGAGTCATGGGGCGTGTGGCGGAATAAATTTGCACCAGGGGAATTTGCGCGTTGTTGTCCTTCAGTTCCTTGAGCCGCTGCGCATATTGCCCGATTTCTTCCGGCGACGGTTCTTCGCCGTTGATGGCGGGAAAAAGGCTTTGAATGACCACCGGACGCTGGCGGGCGAGCTGAAGAATGTTGGACAGGATTTTTCCCAGCGACGCATTTTTCAAACGGCAAACCTTGTGCAAATACTCCTGCGTGCCGCCGTCGAGCTTTACCCAAACTTCGTCGGCCTTGGTAAAATGCCTCAAACTTTCCTGAACCTGCGGACGATCCAGTCCGGTGGCATTTGTGATTAACACAATTTTGAAAAATGGAAGTCCGCCCATCGCCCTGATATGAACCACCGCCTGCACCGCCTCGGCGAAATCTGGCGACAATGTCGGCTCCCCATCGCCGCTCAACGCCACGTGGCTCAACCGCAACAACTCGTTCGGCAACGATTGATATTGCGGACGTTCGTGCAACCGGCCTTGCAGAACGAACGCAAGAGTCCTCTGCAGTTCCGCCGCCATGACGCCCACGTCCAGTTTCATCTCCAGCGGCGGCGTGCGCCGATCCACCTCGCAGTATAAACAGTCGAAGTTGCAGTGTTTGTCCGGGTTCATGTTCACGCCCAGCGACAGGCCGTGCGCGCGCGACGAGAGGACCGCATAGACAAAGCGGTTGTTCAGAAAATCACGGGGCCGGTCAAAAACGGCTTCGCGCGATGGTGCGTGCCTTTTCTTTTCCGGCAGGCCGGTTGCAGTCATGGTTTTAACATGAATCTCTCCCATAATTCCCGCCAGCACACTAAACGCTGGCCAATCAGGGCACTACACGGTTATTGTCAAAAATTCGACATGCCTTGCAGGCGCAAAAGCACGATTTTACAAGGTGATTCAACATCCCTAACCACAGCGGCTCCGTTTCGTAAATTTTGGCAAAGTAGAGACTTCTTTTGGGAAAATCGCTTATCATTGTTGGAGAAAGAAAAAATTTAACATAAGCTGCGGGTATGAGTGAAAAAAATGATCGAGCGGCCTGGATTAAAGGCAGCAGCGCGCTTTGCTCAAATCCGCCGAGCACCCCGCCGGATCGAGTCTGGCGATTGGTGCTTTTGGGTTCACCGGGTGTCGGCAAGGGAACACAGGCGAAATTGCTGCACGAACGATTGGGCGCCTGTCACCTGTCCACCGGCGACGTTTTTCGCGCGGCCAAGGGTTTGCCGGAGGGCGAAAGAAGTCCCGCGTTAAATGACGCGTTGGAATACATGCGGCTTGGCAAGCTGGTGCCCGACGAAACCGTGCTGAACATGGTGCGCGAGCGCGTGCATTGCCTGCATTGCGCCACCGGTTTCCTGCTCGACGGCTTTCCGCGCACCGTCACCCAAGCCGAAGCTTTGGAGAAAATACTGCAAAAGGAAAAACTGCCGTTGACCGCGGTGCTTAACTATGAGTTGCCACTCGAAGAAATCATGTCACGACTCGGCGGACGGCGCACTTGCCCCAGCTGCAAGGCGGTCTTTCATGTCACGAATCAGCCGCCGCGAGGGGAAGGCATTTGTGATTTTTGCGGCGCCAAACTTATCCTGCGCGAAGATGACCGCTCGGAATCCATCCGTGTGCGAATCGAAGCTTATGAAAAGAGCACCCGGCCGCTGATCGAATTCTACCAAAAACGCGGCGTGTTGATTTCAATCACCGCGAAAGGCTCACCAGAGGAAATTTACCGGCGCACGATGAACAAACTCGACGGTGTCATCGCGGCCTGACTTGAATCAACAAATCCTGGGCAACTGCTCGCCGCTCGGCATATCGAGAATCCGATTCACGCCAATCGCGCTTTTTAACGTGACCAGCGGCGAAGCACTCTCAATGACTTTGCCGATGGCCGCCGCGCCCGCACCCGTCGCGTGGCCGCGCATGATTTGCAATGCGCGCTCCGCGTCCTTTGCCGCGACAAACACGATGAATCGTCCTTCGCACGCGACGTGCAACGGGTCGAGTCCCAGCATCTCGCAGGCGGCATGAACGTCTTCGCGCACCGGCACGGCTTTTTCCGCGACCTCAATTCGCACGCGCGCCGTTTCGGCTATTTCATTAAGCGCGCTGGCCAGACCGCCGCGCGTGAGGTCGCGCAGACAATGGATTTCGATTCCGGCACGCAACAGTTCCAAAACCGAATCGGCCACCGGCGCGGAATCGCTTTCAATGGCGCTTTCAAATTGCAATCCCTCGCGCACGGCCATGATGGCCATGCCATGCCGGCCCAAATCGCCATTGACCAAAATCACATCGCCGGGCCGCACATTTTGCGGCGCGATTTTTTGTTTGTGCTCAATAACGCCGATTCCCGCAGTGTTGATGAACAGACCGTCGCCTTTGCCTTTATCCACCACTTTCGTATCGCCGGTGACAATCTGAACGCCGCAGCGCTGCGCCGCGTCGCGCATCGAGCAGACAACCCGCCAAAGCGTTTCCATCGGCAGCCCTTCCTCCAAAATGAACGCCGCACTTAAATAAAGCGGACGCGCGCCGGCCATTGCCAAATCATTCACTGTCCCATACACAGCCATTGAACCGATGTCGCCTCCCGGAAAAGAGATCGGCCGCACGACATAGGAATCGGTTGTGAATGCGATCCGTTTCCCGGTCAATTCAACGACTGCCGCGTCGTGTTGCGTTTCCAGGATGGGATTTCGGAACGCAGCCAGAAACATTTTGCCGATGAGCTGGTGCATCAACCTGCCGCCGCCGCCATGCGCCATCAAGACGTGCGGATATTGCTGGATCGGGATCGGGCAAACCGGCGCGAAATCTTTGGCAGGACTTTTACTCATGTCGTTTTGGCATTTTCTGCGGGCGCACGCCGGCGATAGAGGTAATAAGCTGCGCACGCGCCTTCGGATGAAACCATGGTTGCGCCGAGCGGATGCTCCGGCGTGCAACGCGTGCCGAACATCGGACATTCGTGCGGTTTGATTTGTCCCTGCAAAACCAAGCCGCTGAGACACTCGGAAGATTCCTCAATATGATGGTCGGCCAGACCGAATTTCTTTTCGGCATCGAACGCGGCGTAGGCGTCGTTCAAACCGAGGCCGCTTTGCGGAATCTCGCCGACGCCGCGCCATTTGCGGGGCACGACCTTGAAAACCTTGCGAATCAATTCCTGCGCCGGCTGGTTGCCTTCGCGCCGCACGGAACGAACGTATTGGTTTTCGACCTCGGCACGACCGGATTCCAGTTGCTGCACCACCATCAATATGCCCTGCAAAATATCGAGCGGCTCGAAGCCGGTGACAACAATCGGCACGCGGTATTTCGCCGCGATGGGAAAATATTCCTCGAAACCCATCACGGTGCAGACGTGACCGGCGGCGAGAAAACCCTGCACGCGGCAGTTCGGCGACGACAGCAACGCCTCCATCGCGGGCGGCACGAGCACGTGCGAGATGAGCATGGAAAAATTCTTCAATCCCTTGTGCGCGGCCTGATAAATGGCCATCGCCGTGGCGGGCGCCGTTGTTTCAAAACCGACGCCAAAGAAAACGACTTCTTTCGTCGGATTTTCCTGCGCAAGTTTCATCGCGTCGAGGGGCGAGTAAACAATGCGCACATCGCCGCCTTTGGCTTTGACGCTGAGCAAATCCGTCGTGCTGCCGGGCACGCGCAGCATGTCGCCGAACGAGGTGAAAATGACGTCTGGCCGGGCGGCAATCTCGAGCGCTTTGTCAATCAATTCAACAGAGGTGACGCAGACCGGACAACCCGGTCCGTGGATGAGCGTGATTTGTTTGGGCAACAGTTCGTCAATGCCGAACTTCACGATGGCGTGCGTCTGGCCGCCGCAAACTTCCATGATGTTCCAAGGGCGGGTTGTGATGCGGTGAATCTCCCGCGCGAATTGCCGCGCGGGTTCCGCGTCACGATACTCATCAAGGTATTTCATGGCCCACCCTCCTTCAATCCGCCGAGTTCTTCCATCTCTTTCAAATAATCGAAGACCTTGTGCGCTTCGTCTTCATCAAGCCGGCTGAGGGCGAAGCCGACGTGGACGATGACGTAGTCGCCCACTTTCACCTCCGGCACATAGGCCAGACTGACTTCCTTGAGGATGCCGCCAAAGTTGACCTTGCCCGTGCGCGACAACGGATCGTCGCCGCGGATACTTTCAATTTTTCCCGGGATTGCCAGACACATCGTCCCCTACTCTACTCCTTCTGTCGCAAGGCAGCAACGACTTGTCCCAGCGCAATCCCGCCGTCATTCGGCGGCACACGCTGATGCCAATAGGGACGAAAACCTTCCGCCTGCAAACGTCGCACCGCGCGCTCCGTCAAATAACGGTTTTGAAAACAACCGCCGGAAAGCACAACCCGGTTTTGACCGACGCGTTTTGCAATGGCGATAATGGCCTCGACCAATGCGTTGTGAAATTTCGCGGAAATGATGCCAGCAGCAACCTTGCTTTTCACGTCCGCCAGAATGGCTTCAATCATCGGCGACCAATCCAAAATAATTTTGGATTGTGGATTTTTGGGAGGGCGAGCGTCCTCGCGAGCCGCAATCGGCAATAGATAGGCGTCGTCGGTTTCAACACCCTCCAGCGCGAATTCCAGTTCCATCGCCGCCTGACCTTCAAACCGGATTTGCTGGCGGAGATTGACGAGCGAGGCAACAGCATCGAAAAGCCGGCCCACACTCGAAGTCAGCGGCGAGTTCACCCCACGCGCCAGCATGGTCTTCAACGCGGCCAGTTCCGATGCGGAAAAAGCGGCGAGAGGCACAAGTTTCTCCTTTTTCCAAACCTTGTCGCCGAAAATTTCGTAAAGCAATCCCAGCGCGGTTCGGCGCGGTTCCTTGACAGCCTTGTCGCCACCGGGCAACCGGAACGGGCGCAGATGACCGACGCGTTCGGCGTCTTTATCGGTGACGAGGAAAAATTCACCGCCCCAAATCGTGCCTTCCAAACCATAACCCGTTCCATCCCAAGAAACGCCGAGCACAGGTGGCGCGATTTCATTTTCGGCCATGCAGGACAGGATGTGGGCGATGTGATGCTGGACACCAATGTATTTGGTAGGGCGCGATGTCCCCATCGCGCCGTCGGCAGCGGGCTGCGGAGAGCCCGCCCTACCTGTCATTTCCTGCGCGTATTTTGTCGAGAGATAATCCGGATGTAAATCGGCGGCAACGATTTGCGGCCTGGCCTCATAAAGTTTTTCGAAATCCGCGATGACATGGCGAAAGGCGGCATGCGCCTGTTCGGTTTCCAAATCACCGATGTGCTGGCTGATGAAAACCTGTTCGCCAACTGAAAGTGCCACGGCATTTTTAAGATGTGCCCCCACAGCCAGAATTGGTTGAGGGTTGAGGGTTGAAAGTTGAGGGTTGAGCGTGATGGGCAGCGGTGCATAACCCCGGGCGCGGCGCAAAACCAATTCGCGGTCGAGCATCACACGCACAATCGAATCATCCACGTGCCGGATAATGGGGCGGTTGTGGACCAAAAATAAATCCGCGATGCCGCCGAGCCGCTCCAAGGCTTCATGTTCATCCGTGCAAATCGGTTCATCGCTCAAGTTGCCGCTCGTGGCGATGACGGGAAAACCAAGTTCGGCCATCAACAGATGATGCAGCGGCGTGTAAGGGAGCAGCACACCAAGGTTTGGATTGCCGGGAGCCACAAGTGAAGAAATTTTGAGTTTTGAGTTTTGAGTTTTGAGTTTCTTCAGCAAAACGATTGGCGATTCGGGTGAACGAAGAAGGCGTTCTTCAAGCGGGGAAACCTCGCAAACGGCTTTGACGCTTTCAATTGAGGGAAACATGAGCGCGAACGGTTTTTCCTCGCGCTGCTTCCGCTCGCGCAAAACGCGGACCGTATTTTCATTGCGCGCATCAGCCATTAAATGAAAACCGCCCAGCCCTTTGACCGCGACAATTTGACCGCGACGAATGGCTTCAGATGCGGCCAGCAGGGCTTCGTTGCCGGTAGGACAGGCGTCCCGCCTGTCTCTCAATTTTTTTGAGTCAGAGACAGGCTGGAAGCCTGTCCTACGTTCCCATAATTCCAAATGCGGGCCGCAGACCGGACACGCATTCGGTTGCGCGTGAAAGCGGCGGTCGCGCGGGTCATTGTATTCAACCTGGCATTGCGGACACATTGTGAACTTGCGCATCGAAGTGTTCGCGCGGTCGTAAGGCAGCGATTCGATGATGCTGAAGCGCGGGCCGCAATTCGTGCAATTGGTGAATGGATAACGGTGACGGCGATTGGCGGGATCAAAAATTTCACGCAGGCAATCCGGACAGGTGGCGATGTCGGGCAGCACCAGCGCGGTTTTGCCGCCGCCGGTTTGACTTTCACGGATTTCAAAACCGGCATAGCCGGCGGCGTCAAGCCACGAGACTTCGAGGCTTTGGATGAAACTGCGCGGCGGTTTTTCGGCGTCGAGACGGAGAAAAAATTGTTCGAGCGCGGCGCGCGGACCTTCAACTTCGATGAAGACGCCCTGCGAAGAATTGTTGACCCAGCCGGAAAGGTGGAGTTCGGTGGCAAGGCGGAAGACGAATGGACGAAAGCCGACGCCCTGCACCGCACCGCGAACAGAGAGTTTCAGGCGCGTGCATCGGCTGGTTTGTCCGGCTTGGTTCACGCGGGGATTTTGTCCGAAACAGACCTGAATTTAAAGCCAACTATGACGGCAATCTGTGGGATGAAATCACGAAGGACGCGAATTACTCGAAAGTTTTTTAACAGCAGCCTGTCAGCCAGCTTGTCTCGTCGAAGCAATGTGAAGACGGAAGCCTTAGCGACAGAAATACGCGGATGAACGCTGATTACTTGGAAAACTCAATTGGTAGTGGCCGCTGGCTTCAGCACTGTGTCAGGTGGCAGTTCTTTACTCACAAAATAGTAATGATAGGCATAATCTGGAAGGAGCCAAGAACGTGTCTGAAAATGGAGTTTCTCAAGCTTACTTAGATTCTGAGTCCATAGATGGCAAACCACGACAACGCGCCAAGGATGCGGTATCGGCGAAACCGGAATCGGCAGATGAAAGATACGCAGACTAAATGGTTGAAGTTCAGATGGTCCATCATCAAAGCAAAACTCTTTTATAGACTTTGGATGCTTCCACCAAGGATGTTCCTTTGTCTGTAGCGCCACATCAAAATGAAGGATATGTGGGCCTAAATTGCTGATAACGACTACTGCTGCTTGAAGTTGTGTGTCCCGATAATGATATTCTGTATCGAGACCTTGTACCGAAACAGTTACACACTCCTTCGGTTTGAAGGCGTTTACGACTACGAATGCTGCCGGTAATGACAAAACAAGCAGGATTATAAATACACGCATGAACCTCATAAATACACGCCTTCGTTTCGATCAGAGCCAAGCATTGTGATACATGAACCCCTGCAAAAAGATGAGGCTCCATCCTAAAAATCCCACCGCACCAAGCGCACGCCAGCGCCAACTCAACCCACGCGAAGCAATCCACCAAGATACACCAGTGCCAACCAAAAGAACTGAACAAATTGTCAGACTCAAATGGTTCGTATTGAAGAATGGGCTACAACCACACCCGAGATGTTTAACAAACACGCGTTTATCAATATTCAGATACGTATAAACAGACGTCACACTCGGCACAATGAGGAGCGGACCCGCGACTAATGCTATTCGAGTGGCCAAGCGCATAATGTCACCCAACCAATAAACATACAATAAAACTGTTGCATATCTCCGTTCATCGAAACCTTCCTAAACCAATTTATCTGGTCTGTCCAAGCAAATTCCTTCCCTACATCTGCGTTCATCTGCGTAATCTGCGGATAAAAACTTCGTGTCTTGGTGGTTCAAGTTTGTCGTTTGCTCACGGACGCCCCGGCGGTGCGTCCCTACCATCCCTGTTTATCTGTGTTCATCTGTGGCTAAAACTTCCCGCTGCGGATGATTTCGACAATTTGCTTCACAACTTCGCGTGCGGCTTGTTCGACTTCCGGGGAGAGGGTTGTGCCGAAATTGAAATCACGACCGCGAATACTGAAAAGGATGGCGCGCGGCTCGCGGCCATGGAGTGTTTTGCACAACGACAACACGTCGGCCGGCGTCAGATAATGGGCGACGGCGTGGCTTTGGAATTGCGGTGTGACGACGGTGCGTTGGATTGGCTCCGGCGTTTCGGGAATTGCGGCATCCACGAAGATGACAGCGTCGAAACGGCTGATGGTTTCTGCAGCTTCAATTTCAAGCTGCTGACCGGTCTCCAATTCCACTCCGGGCAGGCCCAGCGCAGCAAGTTGTTCGATGACGAACCAGCCGACGCCGTCGTCGCAGCGACTGCGGTTGCCGTAGCCGATGATGAGCATTTTCACAAATTAAAGGTAGGGTCGCCTCGCCGAGGCGACCACAATGGGAGGCGGAACTTCCGCCGGACGCGCGGGCCGCGCGTCCCTACCAAATTAAAAACGTCCGCTAGTTCGCAGCATCGCGCTGCAGGGTTTGCAACACCGTTCCGCCGGCATCCACCAACTCGACGTGCATCGGCATCTGGCCGATGGCGTGGGTGGCGCAGCTCAGGCAGGGGTCGTAGCAGCGGATGAGCGCCTCGACGCGGTTGAGCATCCCTTCCGTGAGTTTCTTCGCCTTGACGTATTTTCTGGCAATGGCCTGCACGCCGCGATTCATCGCCAGGTTATTGTGGCCGGTGGCAACAATCAGGTTGGCTTTCTCAATCCGGCCATCGGCGTCCACCCAATAATGATGGATTAACGTGCCGCGCGGCGCTTCAATCACGCCCACACCTTCCCGGTAGGTCGGCTGGTTCGGCACCAGAATGTCGGTGCTGGTGATGTCGGGACTCTCCAGCAATTGCTGCGCGCGTTCCAATCCGTAAAGAATTTCAATCAACCGCGCCCAATGATAATAAAACGAACTGGCCTGCACACGGCCCTTGGCGCGCCAGACCTTCAATTCCGCGTTGGCCTTCGGTGTCGCAATATGGCTGCAGAGGTTCAGGCGCGCGAGCGGCCCTACGCGATACATGCCCTGCGGATAGCCGAGCGCCGAGATGAAGGGGAACTTCATGTACGACCACGGCTCAACCGCCTCGCTGATGTAATCGAGATATTTCGATGGGGGAACCTGGTCATGCACAATTTCGCCGCCGGCGTTGCAGAAGCGCAGGTTGCCATCATACAACTCCAGTGCGCCATCGGGCTGGACGAGACCCATGTAGTTGGAATCGAAGTTGGCGAAATCTTCCACTTCAGCGAGGTGCTCTTTGTGGTAGCCCTTGAGCAGATTGAGTGCGAACTTCGTATGATCGAACGCCTCAGGCAGGCCCTTGAGGATTTCGTCGCGTTGCGCGACGGTGAGGATTTTGTTCACACCGCCAGGCACTGTGAAATCCGCATGAATCTTGCGGCCGGCGACGAGCTTGATGAGTTCCTGGCCGAATTTGCGCAACCGCACGCCTTTGATGGCGATGTCGGGTTTCTGCTGGATGAGACCGACGATGTTGCGGATGGCGGGGTCGGCGTCGTAGCCAAACAACAAATCGGGCGCGCTCAAATGGAAGAAGCTGAGTGCATGGGACTGGATGATTTGTCCCATGTGCATCAGTTCACGCAGCATCTTCGCCGTATGCGGAATCTCGCGTCCGACGATGGCATCGCAGGCCTTGGCGCTGGCGAGCAGGTGGCTGACGGGACAAATACCGCAGGTGCGCGGCGTGATTTGCGGCATCTCGGTAAAATGCCGGCCTTCACAGAACTTTTCAAAACCGCGAAACTCCACGACATGGAAACGCGCGTCGTCCACCTCGCCCTGACTGTCGAGATGGATGGTGATCTTGGCGTGACCTTCGATGCGGGTCACCGGGTTGATGATGATAGTTTTGGTCGTCATGTCAGTCGTATCTCAAATTCTTTTCGTTCCACTGTGGCGTGCGGCCGGCCAGCAATTCCGTCAGGGCATACCAAATCATGTCGGCATCCGGCGGGCAGCCGGGGATGCTGAAATCGACCTTCACCACTTCCTGAAGCGGCCGCGCCTTCGGGCACAGCCCCGGCACGACAGGGTCGTTAGGGATGCAACTAATGCGGTTGCTCTCGGCCTGCTCATAGGCGCGCGCCAGGCAGTCCTTCAACGGAAACTGATTGCGCAGCGCCGGGATATTGCCGTTGATGGCGCAGTCGCCAATCGCAATGAGAATCTTGCAGCGGTCGCGCATCATCTTCAGTTCATGTTCCTGGTCGGTGTTGTTCACGCAACCCTCGACAATGCCGACGTCCACCTGCGGCATGTCCTTCACCTTGGTGTCCACGATGGGGCTGAACAGGACGTCAATCAGCTTGAACAAATCCACCAGGCGCTCGTCCAGATCGAGGAATGACATGTGGCAACCCGAGCAGCCGCTCAGCCACATCGTCGCGACACGCACCTTGGCGGGCGCACCGGCCTTGGCCGCGGCCTTCGCGACCGGCGGGCGGGTGGATTTCTTCGTTGTTTTATTGCGGGTCATCTTGTTCATGCAAATACACTCTCCAAAATCGCCGCGTCTTCGCGCGCCTCGCCGCTGACGGGCAGCACAGGCCGCAGAGACAACTGGCGCCCTTCCAGATTGGTAATCGTGCCGGACTTCTCGCACCAGATGGTTGTGGGCAACACGACCGTCGCCTTCTCGGTGAGCGCCGAGCGGTAACTGGCCTGCACCACCACACAGGGAATTTCTTCCAACAGCGCAGGCACATATTTCTCATCAAAAATCCCCGCGCCGCCATCGGGCGTGTCGCTGGCAACAATGTGCAGGAACTTTAATGGCCTGGTGTCCAACCACGGGCCGACGTCTTCAATCGCCTCAATGCCGGCGCCCGCCAAGGCGAGGCCGTTGCTGCTGACCGGCAAGCCGATAAGCGCGGGTTTCTGGCCGCCCGCATTGCGTTCAAAAATCTGGATAAGATGTTCCATCACAGTCACGCCAATCGGGGTCATTGCGTTCGGGCCATAGACGATGGCCGGTCGCTTTGCCCCTTCAAGAGTCGCCGCCACCCGATCCCAAAACTGGTGTTCCAAGCTGACGGCATAGGCGCAGACGTCGGCATACTGATCGAGGTCGCTCTTGCGAGAGTTAAATATCAACAACTTCGCACCGTGTTTGCGAACCATGATGCGGATGCGGGCCCCGAGCACGGGGTTGTCGCGGGATGGTTGGGCGCCGATGACGATGATGGCGTCTGCGTCCTCCAGGTTCCGCAACGCGTCGGCACTGAAAGACGGCTCGTTGCAGAGCGCCGCCTCGTTGGCAGCCACATACATGCCGACCCGGTCGATCTTGCCGGCCAGCGCCATAATCACCTGCGCGGTCTCGTTGGTCACGCGCGGGGCGATGAGCATCGCTTTTTCCGTTTTTTTGGCCTCCTTGCCGGCTTTGCGAACTGCGGCGAGCGCCTTGTCCCAAGTGGTGGGTTGCAATTTGCCGTCCTTATCGCGGAGCATCGGCTGGGTGATGCGTTCACGCGGTTCAGCCCACGTCTCATACCGGCCTTTCACGCAGAGGTGGCCGCGGTTGACGGGTGAATCGGGATCGCCCCAGACGTTCACGATGCGGTCTTCCTTGATGAACACCTTCAAGCCGCAGCCCACCGGACACTCGGTGCAGGTTGTCAACACCTGCCGGCAACTCGCGAGCGGCCCCCGGAACGCCGTCGCCTTGTCGAAGAACGCGCCGGTCGGGCAATTGGCGACGCATGCGCCGCACAACGTGCACGTCTCGGACTCACCGAATTTCTTCAGCATGTCCACGATGATTTGGTTCTTGATGCCGCGGTTGGCGACGTCGAGCGTGTGCACGCCTTCAATCTCGTCGCACGTCCGCACACAACGCGTGCATAGGATGCAACGACTATGGTCCAGACCAAAATACTTTGCCGTCAAGTCCACCGGCAGTGCGGGATAGAGATACTGATACCGGATGTTGGTTATGCCATGGGCGTAACCTTGGTGCTGCAGGCCGCAGTCGCCCTTGTTATACGGGCACATCGGGCAGATATGGTTGCGTTCGCTGAAGAGCAGCTCCAGCGTGGCCTTCCGCAGGTCCTGCAAGCGCGGGCTGTTGGTGATAATCTTCGAGCCATCCATCGCCGGTGTGGCGCAAGACGGCACGACCTTCGCACTGCCTTCAATTTCGACGATGCACATCCTGCAACCGCCCCATGCAGTCAGTCCCTCCAGATAGCACAACGTCGGGATGTAAATGTCGTTGGCGCGGGCGATTTTCAGGATGGTCTGTCCCGGTTCGCCACTGCAGGCTTTGCCGTTGATGGTGAGAGAAATTTTCTTGGTCGTCATCATGGTTTCACTCCGCATCAATGCGATTTCCTTTCGTCGCCGCCGATTTTGATATCGCAACGCAGACAGCGGTAACATTCCGCCTTGGCCTGCCATTCGGTGAACGTGGGTGACACCTCCACGTTGCCGCGCCGTTGCCCGGGTGGAATGAGCCGCGCCGGGTTGCGCGGTCCGCCCTGGGACGACGGCGGGACCGTGTGGTCGTAGTCGAACTTCGGCCACAACTCTTCAAAACGATCCAGCCCGGTCAACTGCCGGTCTATCACCTTCGCGGCCTTTTTGCCGGACCCCATCGCCGTGGCGACGTTGGCGGCGCCAGTAGCGTAATCGCCACCGGCATAAATCTTCGGATTGCTGGTCTGCAACGTCCACGGATCCACCTTGACTGAACCCCATGAGGTCATGGTCAGACCAAGCGACTCACTCAACTGGCATTCAGGTTTTTCGCCGATGGCCTTGATGATGGTGTCGCATGGAACCACGTATGTGTCCTTCGTCATGACCGGGGCGCGGCGTCCGCGGGCGTCGTATTTGCCGGGAACGGTTTTGACGACTTCCAACCCGGTGACTTTGCCGGTTTTGTCGGTAATGACGCGCAACGGCGCGGCCATCGTGATGAGCTTGACGCCTTCTTCAAGCGCCTGCCCGGTTTCGTCCGGAATCGCCGGCATTTCCCCGCGCGACCGCCGATAGACGATGGTCACGTCGGCACCCAGCCGTTTTGCGGTGCGCGCCGCGTCAATCGCCGAGTTGCCGCCGCCGATGACGGCGACCTTCGGGCCGATGGACGGTTTCCTGCCGAATGCGGTTTCGTTGAGGAACGACAACGAGGAGAGCAAACCTTTTGCGTCGCCGCCCTGGACAGCAAGCGCCTGTTCCTCCCACGTGCCGAGGGCGAGGAAGACAACGTCGTTGTCCTGTGCGAGCTTGTCGAGTTGCAGCGTCTTGCCGAGTTCCGCCTTGAACTTGAATTGAACACCCACGCTGCGGATGAAGGAAAGCTCCTTGTCCACGATTTTCTTGGGCAGCCGATACTCGGGCAACGCATAGCGGAGCAGACCGCCGGCGTTGGGCGCCCTGTCGAACACTGTGACCTTGTGGCCGAGCAGTGCGAGGTAGAACGCCGCGCTCAAACCCGCCGGACCGGCGCCGACCACGGCAATCGTTTTGCCGGTGGCGGCCTTCTTGCGTTTGAGAATGCGCTGCAACACCCGCTTGGCGCCGCCGCCTTCGTACATCACGTCGCCGATATACCTGTGGGTTTCGCGCATGTTGACGGGGGCATCCACGCTGGCGCGCCGGCAGCGGATTTCGCACGGGTGCTGGCAGACACGGCCCGTCGTGGACGGCAGCGGATTGTCCATTACCACCTGCTCGAACGCGTCTTCAATCCGGTCCTCCTTCAACAGTTGCAGGAAGCCGGGGATGTTCATGTTCAACGGACAGGTGTTTTCGCACGGTGAGAGTTGTAAATTGCCGCACACACCGGCCACGCAACGGTGTTCGCGAATGTGCTGCTCGTATTCGTGCCGGAAATACTTCAACGTCGTCAGCACCGGGTTCGGCGCGGTCTGGCCGAGACCGCAGAGACTGGCGTCGCGGACGACGGTGCAAAGGGCCTCGAGTTTATCGAGGTCGGCGAGCCCGCCTTCGCCGCGGCAGATTTTCTCCAGCAGAATCGACATCTGCCTGGTGCCGACGCGGCAAGGCGGACATTTGCCGCAGGATTCGTCGCAGCAAAACTCCATAAAAAACCGGGCGACTTCCACCATGCAGGAATCCTCGTCCATGACAACCATGCCGCCGGAACCCATGATGGAACCGAGTTTTTGAAGCGTCTCATACTCGACCGGCGTGTCGAGATATTGAACAGGGATGACGCCACCGGAGGGACCGCCGGTCTGGACGGCCTTGAATTGTTTGCCGTCGGGGATGCCGCCGCCGATGTCGTAAATGATGTCGCGCAACGGCGTGCCAAACGGGACTTCAACCAGCCCGGTGTTCTTGATTTTGCCCGCGAGCGCGAAGACTTTGGTGCCCTTGGTCTTCTCGGTGCCGAACGTGAAATACCACGCAGCGCCTTTGCGGATGATGACCGGTACGGCGGCCCAAGTTTCGACATTATTGATGTTGGTGGGTTTGCCCCAAAGGCCGCGTTGTGCCGGAAACGGCGGACGCGGCATCGGCTGGCCGCGCCGGCCTTCAATGGAACGCATGAGCGCGGTTTCCTCGCCGCAAACGAACGCGCCGGCGCCGATGCGGAGTTCGAGGTCGAAATCGAATCCTTTCTCAAAGAGGTTTTTGCCGAGCAGGCCGTGTTCGTAGGCTTGGTTGATGGCAATCTGGAGGCGTTTGATGGCCAGCGGATACTCGGCGCGGATGTAAATGAACCCGCGGTTGGCACCCATCGCGTAACCGCCGATGGCCATGCCTTCGATGACGCGGTGCGGATCGCCTTCGAGAACGGCACGGTTCATGAACGCGCCCGGATCGCCTTCGTCGGCGTTGCAGATGATATACTTGGGTTTGTCCGGCGACCTGGCCATTAACTCCCACTTCAACCCTGTCGGAAAACCTGCGCCCCCGCGACCGCGCAGGCCGCTGGCTTTGATCTCCCCGATGACCTGTTCGGGCGTCATCCCGGTGAGGATTTTGCCAAGGGCGGCATATCCGTCGCGGGCGATGTATTCTTCGATTTTCTCGGCGTCAATCAGGCCGCAGTTTTCGAGGATGATCTTGGTCTGCCTGGCCGTGAACGCGAAGTCGCGTTGGGTGGTGATGACGTTGTCGCCGAGTTCCCCCTTGGGCAGCAATCTCCTGCAGGGCCGGCCTTTGATAAAATGTTCCTCCACCAATTCCGGCACGTCCAACGCCGTGACGCGCTGATAGAAGGTGCCATCGGGGTGAATGAGGATGACCGGGCCAAGGTCGCACGGCCCCATGCAACCGGTCACGATCACCTGGACTTCATTGTCCAGCTTGCGCTTCTTTAATTCGGACGCGAGGACGTCCTGGACGGCGTGGCAGCCTGAACTGAGGCAACCGGCGCCGCCGCAAACCAATACGTGAGAACGAATCATGCTGGATCACTCCGTCTTCTTTTCCCTGCCGACGGCAAGGTTGTCCACCTTCCGGCCTTTTTGCAGATGTTCAGAGACGATTTTTTTCGCCTTTTCAGTGTCGATCTGGGCGTAGGTGGTCTTTTCGCCGCCGGCTTCCTCGACCTGAACGACCGGCTCGATGTTCTCCAACCCATGCTCGCCCGTGACGCGGACTTCCACGTCGTCGAGACCCTGTTTTTCGATTTCGTCGAGCATGGTCTTCATGACTTCGCGTGCGCCGGCGGCGATGCCGCTGGTGCCCATGCTGATAACCACGCGGTATTTTTTGCCGCCTTCGCGCAGGGCGATTTGTTTTTGGGCCTTCTCTTTGAGTTGTTTCAATTGTTCCAGGTTCATAGAATGACTCCTCCTCTTGTGGCCAGCTCCCGAGAGTCGAAGGAAAACTTCTGCTCATCGGAGCGATAGTTTAACTGCACATCCATCTTTTTATCCGTTGCACACAGGGCCAGGATCGTTGTGTTCAAGTCGCCCAGCGGCGGACGGTCAATGTGACTGAGCCGCATGGAGGCGGTGACCGACGTGCCCCGGCCGGGGACAGACCGCACATGAAAGTGTCCATCGCACATCTCGGCAGTTTGTTGCAACAGGGCGAGACCCAGCCCGACGGGCTTGCGGCGTTTCTTCTTGCTGCTCCAGCGGCGCGTGAGCACCTGCTTCAGCGTGGCTGCGTCCATGCCGTGGCCATCATCCCGCACGCGCAGGATGAGGCAATCCCGTTTGCGGCTCTCCAGAATGCTGATTTGCACCTTCTTGGCGTTGGCGGAGAGCGAGTTCATGGCAATGTCCAGGACGTGTTGTGACAACTCTTCAAACATATTTCTTCAGTCCCACCTTGCAAAACTGCGGAACTTTGTCGGCTGTCAATTTGCCGTAAACATCGTCGCCCACCGACAACGCCGGCGCCAGCGCACAGGCGCCGATGCATCGAGCGGTGGTCAAACTGAAAAGGCCGTCCTTGGTCGTTTCCCCTTCATTGATCCCCAGTTCCTTCTCCAGCGCGATGAGGATCGCATCCGAACCGCGCACGTGGCAGCCGGTGCCGCGGCAGACCATGATCAGGTGCTTGCCGCGCGGGACCGTGGTGAAAAAGTGGTAGAAAGTGACAACGCCATACACGTGTGAGATGGGCAGCTTCAACGCGGTGGCGATGTAGCGGAGCACGTCGGCGCCGAGGTAACCGAACATCTGCTGCGCCGCATGCAACACTTGGATTAACGCCGTCGGTTCGTGGTTGTAGTTTTCAATCGTGCGGTCGAGGTCCGCAAAGCGCGGATCGCCGCTCGGATGGGTCGTTTCCATGGCCGCGATGCGCGCGGTCCCGCTGATGGCTTTTGGGTTCATCGCAATCCCGCCTCCCAAAGTTTGCCGGCGGCCTCGTAGGCCGTTTGTTTCGTGGACAACAACACAATGTTCTCCGCGTCCGCCTCGGCCACGACTCCCGGATCGGGTTTGCGGCCGCAGGTGAACAGCACCGCGTTGATGTCCTTGGCCAGGGCGCAGGAGATAACGTTGCGGTGGGTCTGGACGGTGATCCATAACACTCCCGGGCTGGCGTGCGCCAGCACGTCACTGAGCAGGTCGCTGATATAGCAGCCCGCAAGATCCGCCTCCGCCCGATTGGTCAGCGGCTCGGCCTTCATCGCGGCAATCACAGACGAGAGTTTTATCAGTTTGTCAGTTTTCATTGGTGTTTCTCCTGCTTGGGTGGTCGGCTGACCTTGCTCAACAGCACCTCGGAATGCAGGCGCGTGCCGACGCTCATTTCAGAATGGATTTCAAATTTATCGGAACATTTCTTGATATTGGGCAGGCCCATGCCGGCACCAAAACCCAGTTCGCGCGCCAGCGGCCCGGCAGTGGACCACCCTTCCTGCATGGCCAGATCCACGTTCTCAATTCCAGGCCCGCGGTCCACGGCTTCAATGACCACATTCCCGGGCGAAACGACAACCGAGATGTCACCGCCAACGGAATGGATGATGATGTTCATCTCGGCCTCGTAGGTGATGATTGCGGCGCGGCGCTGGATGTCCGGATCAACGCCGCGCATCCGCAGAATCCGGCGCATGCGCTGCGAAATCTTGCCTGCGCTGTCGTAATTGCCGGCTTTCACCTTCGTCCGCATGACGACCGATTTTGTGTGTTCCAGGTCGTGCATCTGGCCTGAGAACAATGCGGCCTCGTGGATGGCGGCTTCCTCGGCGCGTTTCTCCAGATGTTGCATCAGGCAGGCGGTGATGTCTCCGTGGGTGAGGATACCCACGAGTTTGCCGCTGCTGTTCAGCACGGGAAAACGCCCGAAGCCGTGCCGGTCAAATTCCGCCACCGCGCGCACGAGCGAAAAGTGGTCGCGAAGTGTGACGATGTTCCGCGTCATCCACCGCTCCGCCGGATCGTTGACATAGCCCTGATCAAGGGCATTGATGATGTCTTCAATGCTGACCAGCCCTGTCAGAACGCCGTTCTGGAGGATTGGCACGCCCGATATGCAATGGGTCTTCATCAAATGCTGGATCGCGCGCAGCGAATCGCCCGGCGCGGCAGTCACCGCGGGCTGGGTCATGGCATCGCGCACGCGCAGCTCGTAAACCAGGACTTGGGCAACGGAAACCTTGAGCGGCTTGCCCGCTGTCATGCCGATTTCGGTCGAAGACCCTTCAGACATAGTCACGGCGACCGTGCTGTCATCCAGTATGATCGCCGCCCCACTATGCGCCACAGCCGCGCCAGCGGTCAATCCCGGATGGCATTCCAAAATCCCGGAACGCCTGTTGCCGGCGCCATGCTGAAGAATGGTCATCGGGGGCGTTCCATTGTTTTTTTTGATTGTGGCGTTCATGACTCGAGACCTGCTCAATCCACCCCTATGCCAGCCAAAACCCGCACTGGCATCCATAAAATTCTCACGCGGGCGGGCGCATACGACTCTTCAAAAATTGGCAAAGTATCACCGTGCTTTGTCCGGCTGGATGACAATCTCGCTTCGACCTTCATTTTTATCCGGCGCAACAAAAATCCAGCGGGCGGGTTGGATTAAACGTGCGGTTGATTCGCGTTTCGGGTGGGTGGCGGTGTTCAGTTGTATATGTGCAAAAGCCGAAGAAAATTGTTGGAAGTGATGCGGGTTTCCCGTAGGCTACAGAGTTTTCCCGCTCGCTGTCAGAAAAAGCGAAGGGATTGCCAAGATATGTGGAGAGACATTGAATGATTGTATCAGATTTACCCGCGAACAAAATTTGTTCCGGCAACAGAACCACACGAATGATTAAAAACAGCTTATGAGCAAAGCATCGAAGTCGAAAAAATACGTTTATCTTTTTGGAAACAAGAAAGCCGATGGCAATGGCGGCATGAAGCCTTTGCTGGGCGGCAAAGGGGCCAACCTGGCTGAAATGAGCCGCATCGGCCTCCCGGTGCCTCCGGGCTTCACCATCACCACCGAGGTTTGCACTTATTACTACGCCAACAAGCAGACCTACCCGAAGGTTTTGGACGCGCAGGCCCAGGAGGGCGTCGCCTTCATCGAGAAAATCATGGGCACCAGGTTCGGTGACAAGACCGCCATGCCGCTGCTCGTTTCCGTCCGCTCCGGCGCGCGCGACTCCATGCCCGGCATGATGGACACGATTCTTAACCTCGGCCTGAACGATGAGACCGTACCGGCGCTGGTCAAGGCGACGAAGAATGAGCGTTTCGCGTGGGATTGCTACCGCCGTTTTATCCAGATGTATGGTGACGTCGTCATGGGCGTCCAAAAGAGCAAGGACGAAGATCACGAGCCGTTCGAAGTGGCCATCCACAAACTCAAACACGACCGTCACCACGCCGACATTGAAGACACGAAGATGACCGTGGCCGATCTCAAGGAATTGGTGAATCGGTTCAAGGCGTTGATCAAAGAACGCACTGGCAGTGAATTTCCGCAGGATCCCTGGAAACAGCTCTGGGGCGCGACCGGCGCCGTGTTCGGCTCGTGGATGAATGACCGCGCCATCGTCTATCGCCGCAAATACGGCATCCCCGCCGAATGGGGCACCGCCGTCAACATCCAGGCGATGGTGTATGGCAATACAGGCGATAATTCCGGGTCCGGTGTTGCCTTTACCCGCGACCCTGCGACCGGTGAAAAAGTTTTCTACGGCGAATTTCTCATCAATGCCCAGGGCGAAGATGTTGTCGCCGGCGTACGCACACCCGAACCGGTCGCCCAACTCAAGGGGCATCTGCCGAAAGCGTTCGCGGAATTGGAACAGGTTCGCAAGACCCTCGAGTCCCACTTCAAAGACGTGCAGGACTTCGAGTTCACGATTCAGGATGGCAAGCTGTTCATGCTCCAGACCCGCAACGGCAAACGCACCGGCCTCGCCGCTGTCCGCTTCGCCATCGAAATGGAGAGGGAAAAACTCATTGACTGGAAGACCGCCATCCGCCGCGTTCCAGCCGATCAGCTCGACCAACTGCTTGCTCCGGTCTTCGATCGCAATGCGATGAAGGCCGCCAGGTGCATCGCCAAAGGTCTCCCCGCCGGCCCCGGCGCCGCCTGCGGCAAAATGTATCTCAATGCCGATCGCGCCGAGGCCGCCGCGGCAAAGGGCGAAAAAGTATTGCTCGTCCGCAATGAGACTTCGCCTGAAGACTTGCGCGGCATGATCGCCTCTGAAGGCATCCTCACCGCGAAAGGCGGCGTCAGTTCGCACGCCGCGCTCGTGGCCCGGCAGATGGGCAAAGTCTGCGTCTGTGGCGCCGCCGCATTGCAGATTGATTACAACGCCAAGACGATGACCGTGGACGGCGTGACCTACAAGGAAGGCGATTTCCTTTCCATCAACGGCACCGCCGGCGACGTCTATGCCGGCCGGCTCCCGACCGCCGCGTCCGAGATCATCCAGGTGCTCGTCGAGAAATCGCTCGACGGGAAGGACAGCGCGACCTACCAGATGTTCAAGAAGCTGATGGATTGGTGCTCGAAGGTCTCGCGTCTGCAAGTGCGCGCCAACGCGGATTTGCCGGAACAGGCGGCCAACGC
>JBEKON010000019.1:0-33844 GCA_049521735.1 Verrucomicrobiota bacterium | reverse complement strand
GCGACGGGGCCGGGCGTGGCGTCGCAGATGGAAATGGCTTCGACAATATTGTCGCGCTTAAGAACATTGCGCACGCCGTTGAGGAATTCACCGGAATTGATTTGCGAGCGATGACAAAACAACACGCGCTCGATGAACACGACAAGGGCAATGGCCGCGGCAATCAAAATCAGCCAAATCACCGGGCCGCCATTGGTCAGAAGCAGTGGTAACATGAGTCCGTTATACGATTCGCCACAGAAAGTTCAAAGCGCAAAGTTGGCCGGCGGAATTTTAGAATTAAGAATCCGGGATTGGGAAGTTAAACGTCGCACAGTCATCTTGGGCTTTTCTCCCGCTCCTAAATTCTGGCTTCCGGCTTCTGACTTCTGTATTCTTTCCACATGGAAAAACCAGACCAATTCCGCGAATTGTTCCGAATGCAAAAGGCGCTGAATGAGCGCATCGGTGTCAAGACCGACGGCATGAGCGAAGTGGACAGGACAAAATGGATTTTGAACTATTGCCGCGCCATGACGCAGGAAGTCGCCGAACTTACCGACAGCGTGCCGTGGAAATGGTGGGCGAAGTATCAAAAGTTCGATGACCAGAACGCCCGCGTCGAGGTCGTGGACCTGTTTCATTTTCTCATCAGCCTCGCCCAAGTGCTCGGCATGAGCGCGGACGACGTGTTTGCCGCCTACATGAAGAAAAACGAGGTGAACTTCAAGCGCCAGGACAGCGGTTACGCGGTGAAGGATGAGAACGACAATAAGCACATTTGAACCATGAACCACGGTAAGCCCGGCAACAGCAAATGAATACGGAACATTGGAGATCGAGGAAGGTGGTGATTGTCGGGGCCGGCGCCGTGGGTTCCACCTTTGCCTATACGCTGGCCCAAAGCGGACTGGCCGACGAGATAGGCTTGCTGGACGCCAACCACGAACTGGCAATGGGACAGGTGCTCGATTTGGCCCATGGCCAGGCCTTTTTCCCCTCGGTTCAGATTCGCGTGGCCGAAAAAGCGGACTATGCCGACGCACATCTGATTGTCATCACTGCCGGGTCCAAGCAACGGCCCGGTGAATCGCGTTTGGCGTTGCTGCAACGAAACGCCGAAATCATCCAAAATATCATGGATGAAATTCTGCAGCAGAATTCGCCGGCAGTCGTATTGGTTGTGAGCAATCCGGTGGACATTCTGACCTATGTCGCCCAAAAACGCTCCGGCTGGCCGCGCGGACGTGTCATCGGGTCTGGCACGGTGCTGGACAGCGGACGGTTTCGGTATCTATTGAGCCAGCACTGCGGAGTGGACGTGCATAACGTGCATGCCTACATCCTCGGGGAACATGGAGACAGTGAACTGGCCGCTTGGTCCATGACCAATATGGCGGGCATGCCCATCGAACAATTTTGTTCCATTTGTAAAAAATGTGACGACTGGGAAGAGTCCAGGCGTAAAATTGCCGAGGCGGTGAAAAATTCCGCCTATCACATCATTGATTACAAAGGGGCAACCTGGTTTGCCGTCGGCCTTGCCTTGACGCGAATCACGGGGGCCATCCTGCGCAATCAAAACAGCGTGCTCACGGTTTCGGCGGTGTTGGAGGGGGAATATGGACTGAGCGGAGTGAGTTTGGGGGTGCCGTGCATTCTTTCACAGAAAGGCATCGAACGCATCTTGCAGGTCAACCTGCCGCCTGAAGAACAAAATGCCCTCGAAAAGTCCGCAGCCATTCTGCGGGAAATGATCGCGCAATTGAAATTGCCCGGCACATCATAAAGAAACAACCATGCCACAAGATACCCCATCAAAACCCAAAGGACTGCCCGGCGCGCAAGCGGCCAGAGCCGCTGAGCTTGTCAGTTATCAGGACGGCGCCATCGTCAGCCGGGAAATCGTGAAGAAGCCGACCGGCAGTGTAACGGTTTTCGCATTCGATATGGGACAAGGCTTGAGCGAACACACTGCGCCGTTCGACGCGCTGGTGCAGGTGTTGGAAGGTGAAGTGGAAATCGCGATTTCCGGCAAGCCGCACTTTCTGCAAGGCGGCGAACTGATTCTCATGCCGGCCAATCAACCGCATGCGCTCAAGGCTCTCAATCGTTTCAAAATGATTCTGACGATGATTCGGTCGTAGGAAGCTATTTTTTCTTTCAGCCTCGCGTTTCGAATTTTGGGCTTTATTCTATCGTCTGGATTCTGAATTCTGAACCCGGATATGGCCTATCTCAACGACAATTATCTGAAGCTGAAAGCCGGCTATTTGTTTCCTGAAATTAGCCGGCGCGTGAAAGTTTTCTGCGAGGCGAATCCCGAAGCGGCCAAACGCCTCGTCCGCTGCGGCATCGGCGACGTGACCGAGCCGTTGCCGCCTGCTGTCATCGCCGCGATGCACAAGGCGGTGGATGAAATGGCCGTGCGCGAGACATTCAAAGGTTACGGTCCGGAACAAGGTTATGAATGGTTGCGCGCCGCCATTGCGAAAAATGATTTCCGCGACCGCGGCTGTGATGTGGCTGACGACGAGATTTTTGTCAGCGACGGCACGAAATGCGACACGGGCAACATCCTCGATATTCTTGGACACAAAAACAAAATCGCCGTCAGCGACCCGGTTTATCCCGTTTACGTGGACACAAACGTCATGGCCGGCCATACCGGCGAGGCGAATGAAGCCGGCGCTTATTCGAAGCTCGTTTATTTGCCCTGCCGGCCGAGCAACGGTTTCATTCCCGAACCGCCGAAACGGCACGTGGACGTGATTTATCTTTGCTCACCGAACAACCCGACCGGTGCGGCGGCCAATCGTCCGCAACTCGAAGCGTGGGTGAAATACGCGCTCGAACAAAAGGCCGTCATTTTGTTCGACGCGGCTTACGAGGCTTACATCGCCGACCCGGTGTTGCCGCATTCGATTTACGAAATTCCCGGCGCGCGCGACTGCGCCATCGAGTTCCACAGCTTCTCGAAAAGCGGCGGATTCACAGGCGTGCGCTGCGCGTTCACCGTGGTGCCCAAGTCGCTGAACGCACAGACGAAATCCGGCGAATTCAAGCCGCTGCATCCGCTCTGGTTGCGGCGCATGACGACCAAATTCAACGGCGTGAGTTACATCGTCCAACGCGGCGCGGAAGCGCTTTACTCACTGGAAGGCAAAGCGCAGGTGAAGGCTCTTATCGAGCATTATCTGGGCAACGCAAAAGTGCTGCGGGAAGGCGTGAAGAATGCCGGGCTGAAGGTTTTTGGCGGTTTGAATGCGCCCTATATTTGGGTGAAAACGCCCAAAGGCGTCACAAGCTGGCAGGCGTTCGACAAAATCCTTGGCGAAGCCAACGTGGTCATCACGCCCGGCAGCGGATTCGGCTCGAAAGGCGAAGGCTATTTCCGCATCAGCGCCTTCAACAGCCGCGCCAATGCCGGCGAAGTCGCCCGCCGGTTGCAGGAATTGAAGTGGTGAAAATTTCGGCGGAGGCGGGATGGTGGCCGTCTGCAAAGACCTTGCCATGAAAACCGCGCCGATTTTCCGGGGCGACAGCCCCGTTCGCTGCACGCATTGTTAGCCTGTTTTTATCATGTCCGTCATTCATCCGATGAAAAGTCCCACAGCGAGCAAAATTGGCGTGGTCAAATTGATAACCACATTTATGCCCATTGAGGGTATCAAGGCGGAAATATTTTCAGCATTTTGGTAAGCGCCTCGGCAGGCTTTCCAAGCCGGTATAGCTGTCAATAGAGCGAGCAGACTAAAGCGAGGCAACAAACCCAGAATCACACCAACCACGACCGAAACATAAGCCAGTAATAATAGGATGCCATAAAGCACACTGCTGGCTTGTCGCCCGATGGTAATGGGGAAATGCTTGCGCCCTATACTCTGGTCGGCTTCGGCGTCTGGAAATTGGTTAAGCAGCAACAAATTGCTGACTAAAAAAGTTGGCACAAGAGACGCAACGAAGGATGTCCAACTATATGTGCCAGTCAGGGCAAAGTGTGTCCCCATGACCATCAAAATGCCAAAGCCCAATCCCGGCGCTATCAGACATAAAATGGGCTGGTAAACCCACCAGATGGTATAGGTGACCAGCAGAATCAAACCAAAGATGCCAATGGGCAACAATTGCCAGCCCTGCAACCAAACAAAGTATGCGCCGATGGCAGCAGTAATCGCAAAAGCCATCCACGCAAGCAGTAAGGATGCCTCTTTCATTTCCGGATGAGCAGGGAGAGTGCCGCTGCCCCCGCTGAAAGGTGTGCGCTGTGTCTTGGTATCCAGTCCGCTCTTGAAGTCGAAATACTCATTGAACACGTTGACACTGATGTGGGCCGATACCGCGCCGATAAGAACCAGCAAAATGTTCAGCCAATTTATTTCGCGAGTCTGCCAATAAGCAGTGCCGACGCCAACAGCAACACAGGCAGGCGCGAGCATCAGGAACGGCACGCGCATGGGTCCCAGCAGAGATTTCAGTGTATTCATGAAAAAACCTCCGACGAGCCGAATTACTATAACACTTGGCGGTTAACGATCCAAAGCTGCCTGCCTCAGCGTAGCTCGGCAAGAGCGAAGATGGGAGCCACGGCCATCCGTCTTCGCTCCCAAGCTATGACGGGACAGTCAGGAGCCTGACTCACGCCTGCATAACGATTTCCAGCTTTCACCTGTCGGTTGAAAGCGAGTCAACGCGGCACTGCCCAAGTGCCGGCGAGACGATCCGGCAGGCCACGGTCGGGCAAGGCCAGGGACAATATCGTCAGGCCGCAAACGAACAGTGCTACCACAACCGCACTTGTGGACGGTTCGAACCAAACTTTGAGCATTCCTACCAGTTCCAGCCCCAGCAAGACCGGACTCCACGCCACCAGCGCACGCCAGAACACGCGCAGGCGAGAAGCTCGCGCGCCATCCTTTCGGACAAAGGTCATCTTCGCGATGAGCAATACCAGCCCGCCCCGGAACAGCAACGCGGCCACCAGCGCGGGAATACAGACAAAAATCAAAAGCGCCGCATAGACCATAAACAGTGGAAACCACCCTAGTTTAGAGGGGTTGAACATCGGCGATTTGGGCAGATACTTTTGCACGGCAGCGTCCGCCTCTTTAATTTCTTCTTCCGTGGGTGCCGGGTGTTCGACAATGCTCTGCTCGGCAAATCGCCGGGATTCGCCCTTGATAAGTATCATCGCGAACCCGCTCGTCCAAACCGCGTCATTGGTGATAACGCTCCGGTAATGGCTGGCGATGAATATTGCAAACTGGCGGTCGGTCGGATGCGGCTGATTTTTTGTCCACCGGAAATTAATGGGGGCCTGCCGTTGCAGCCTTACATGAAGCTGCGGCCGATTTTTTATCCACGGAGCATTCATGACGGCCCGCCGTTGCAGCAACACCTGAAGTTCCGCCACGCCCGGATTGCTCCGGCTCCAGTGTTCCATCATCGTCATACTGAAGATGGAGCTTAAGGTGATGAACAATGGCCCGATGAAACAACCTGCAACGATGCCGACACGCCGCCAGCGCGAAACCCCGGCCAAGCGCGACAACAACGGTTTAAGCGTGCTCGCCACAGTGTCCGCGTCGGGAAGCTTCTGCAGACTATCCAAGAAATGGCGCACGTGCAGCGGCAGCGGACTTGGCACCACGCTCGCAGTTCGCGCACCGGCCTCCGGCTGCCCCGTCAAGGCCGCGTCGGCGACTTTGCTGAGGAAGTACCCACAGGATTGAACTGTTGCTTCCTTATCTACGATGGTCGATGCAAGACCGGGTGCGGGGAAATCGAGGAGTTTGGCCCGGCCGTCGCCGGTAATCCACACGCGGTCCAAAGCCAGCACCGGTGGCAACGTGCCATCCTTCGCCGCCGCGCTGATTTCCCGGGCCAGATCGTAAAGCCAGTACCGCACCTGACTCCACGGTTGTCGGATTTGAACCAGATCCAACAGCGGTTTGCCGGTTACGGCTTCGAACGCATCCCAGTTTTCCTCCGCTGAACGCCGTCCACTGAGCCAGCGCAGGCGCCCCACCCGGCCGATGTTCCGCAACATGGCCGGGACCGGCGGAGTGCCAGGCGGAACGATCCGGATCCACACCTTGCGGAACAGCCTCAAGTCATAACCCAGCAACCATTCCACTGTTGTTGATTTCTCCAATGTCTCCAAGACTTGATACGGCCCAACCGTTGCTCCAGCTTCAGCAACGGGCGGTGGCATCTCGGCCATGACTAGCACCGGTCGTGATTCGAGCGCCACTCGGGAAATCACCCGCGTTTTTGTGACCAAGTCCTGCACAGCGGCAAAACCGTTCCGTCGGCGAGCGGTGCAGACCAACAGGCCCAGCATGATGTAATACGAAGAAAGTGTTAGAAATTGCATCGACACGGAGCCTTCAACGTAAACCCGGGGATTGGCGCTAAAAACCAGCCAGTACGTCAACATTGGCGCTATGACGTAAATCAAGGCCCTCATCAACGCGCGCCAAAAGCCCGGCACATTCCGATCCGGTCCAACGACGCGCAGGTGGCAGATGGCCTTGCCGACCGCAGCGCCCCACAGTCCTTCGAGCAGTGCGTAGTAGAGAAGCGAAACGGTCAGGCACGGGAGCATCAAAATCAGCAACTTGTGCAAAACCTTGCCGGTAAGACTCGGGAAATCGGCAAGATTCATGAAATCAAAGACGTTTTCACCCGTCAGCCATTGCATACACATGCTAGCAGTGCCGAGGACCAGCAGGTCGATGGCGCCGGCTAGGAAACGCAGGCCCAGCGTCGCGGGTGTGGGGGCGGCGGAGCTGTAAGGGGTCAAGGCTTGGCCCAGGTCCTGATAATTTTTGAACCTTTCACTTGGTTGCTTTTCAAGGCAACGCAAGACTGCCCGGGCTAGACCTTGCGGAATGGCCGGACGGAATTTTCTTGGCGACGGCGCGCGTTGTTCGAGCACGGTAGCAAGCAGTTGAACCGGGTTCTTCGCTTCGAACGGTGTGCGCCCGGTGAGCAGATAGAAGAGTGTGGCACCGACCGAATACATGTCCGAGTGTACGTTCAGCTCGTCGCCGCGCAGTTGCTCCGGCGAACAAAAGGCAGGCGTGCCAACGAACATGCCGGTCACGGTCAACGCGGGTTCGGTACGGACGGCTGTGGAAATCGAAAGCCCGAAATCCCCAATCTTCACCGTGCCATCGGCTTCCCGGAAACAATTGGAAGGCTTGATGTCGCGATGCAAAATACCGATGCGCTGGGCCGCTTCCAGGCCGGCGATGATTTGGAGCACGCAGTCCACGGCCTCGCCCACGGGCAATGGGCCTTGCATTCGCACACGGTCCTGCAACGTGCCGCCAGTCACCAGTTCCATCGCGATGACCGGTGTCCCGCCGATCTCCTCGGTGCCAAAAACGTAAACACTGTTCGGATGATTAATCGAGGCCGCCAAGCGGCCTTCGCGGAAGAACCGTTCGCGCGCCGCAGGCGAATCGAGCTTTTGACCCAACACCTTAAGCGCCACGCGCCGTCCGCTTTCCAAGTCCTCGGCCTCAAACACCGCGCCCATCCCGCCTTCGCCCAGCAGGTGGACGATCCGGTAATGTCCCAATTTCTCGCCCGGCTGTGGCAGTCCGTGCGAGGGCGCCCGCGCTGGAGTCATAGCCACTGTCTCCGTCTGCGGCTGGTCGGATCGCGTAGGCAGGGCCGCCTGCAACAGGCACTTAGGACAGAAGTCCAGCGGCACACTGGCGGGCAACTCCGTGCCACACCGGGGGCACCTGTGCCTGGAAGGGGAATCAGTTTTACGCTCAGTCATGATTTTTTTCCACTCCCATCTTAAGCAGAATTGACTAAAGGTAACGCAGCGGCGTGCTCTTTTTCACGGGCCAAAGGTCGCAAAGAGATGGCGGATTTCCTCCTCGATCTCTTCCTGCGAAGAGACGGTATTGGCGATTTCCGCATGTAGGATTTCGCGGAACCGGGCGCGCAATCGGTGCATGGCCATCTTGACGGCAGCCGCCGTGAGATTGAGTCGCGCGGCGATTTCCGCGTAGGGCAGGGCCGACTCGTCCCGGACCAGACAACTGCGGAGGTGTTCGAACAATTTGGCCCGGCCTGTGGCCAGATACTCCTCATGCAATTGCGTCATGACACGCCCGATCAGGGTCATCGCCCAGTGACGGTCAAAGAGCACATCGGGTTGGAGCTGGTGTGCCAGCTCTGCGGAGAAGCGCGATTCAGCTAGTTCCTGGTCAATGGACACGATGGGTGCGAAACCGCCTCGTTTTTGCGCATGGCGGTGGTCCCATTCATTGGCTGAAAACCGCTTCAAGGCCACCAGTAGAAAGGTGCGGAACTTCCCCTTCTCGCGTGCGGCTGACTTCAAGTAATCCTTTTCCAACAGCCGCGCAAAGAATCCTTGTATCAAATCCTCGGCGTCCGCCGGGCTGTGCCCCGCCCGGCGCGCGTAAACATAAAGCGGATACCAATAAGCCCGGCACAGACCCTCAAGCGCCTCAGTGGTTTGTGGTGAAGTCTTATCCTGCGCCAAGAGCACCGCCGACCAATGAGTGGTAGCGAAAACCGGCCCACGGTGGTTGCCATTGGAATTACTCGAAATCGGATTGCACTGGGTCGAAGTGCTCACGCCAACCTAGTTTGCGAGATCACCGGTTTAACGCAAGTCCGCTTTATTCCGCGGACGCTCTGATCACCGAACGCGCAGAGATTGACATCTCGGCGGAAGTTCCGCCTCCCCATGGACGCCCCAGCGGTGCGTCCCTACCAAGCCAAATTACCATTGGCAAACCGTCCGCAGGTCTGATATACAAACCGTCCGCCTTTTGAACAAAGGCGCTGAATTTTTAACCAAAACGATTTTATGTCACAGCATCGCAGCCTGCGCGCGACGGCCACTCTTGGCAGCAAGCGCAATGTCCTCAAACGTTTCGAGCGTGTTGCGCTTCTTAAAAAGCGCGGCCAGTGGAAAAATGGCGACCGCATCACCGGTCTCCGCAAAACCAAGACGGAAGCCTAGAAATAGCGAATGACGAAGTGCGAATGGCGAATTTTTATTCGTAATTCGAAATTCGTAATTCAATATTGAACTTGCGTCTTCAAAAATTTCTGGCGGATGCAGGCGTGGCTTCGCGCCGCGCGGCGGAACAAATCATTCTGGCCAGACGCGTCAGCGTCAACGGCCAGCTGGTTTGCCGGCTCGGAACGAAAGTTGATCCCGCGCACGATGAAGTGACAGTGGACGGCAAGCCGGTTCGCGCCAAACGCAAGCTTTACGTGGCTCTGCACAAGCCGGTCGGCTGTGTTTGTTCGCGCAAGGATGAATTGGGACGTCCGGCAATCCACGATTTATTGCCAAAAGAATGGCAAATGCTCCATTCCGTTGGCCGTTTGGATTTCGACAGTGAAGGATTGATTTTTCTGACCAATGATGGACAATTCGCCCTGCGCCTGACGCATCCGCGCTATGGCGTCCGCAAAAAGTATGTGGCCACCGTCGAAGGCCGGGTGGACAAGGCGATGCTCGCGCAGTTCACGACCGGCGTCTGGCATGCGGGCGAAAAGCTCCGGGCGCAGGCGGCGCGGCTCGTTTCAGCCGGTCATGTGCGCAGCGTGGTGGAATTGGAACTGGGCGAAGGCAGGAACCGCGAGGTGCGGCGGCTGTTTGAATCGCAGGGGTTGACGGTGAAACGGTTGCAGCGGACGCAGATTGGAAAAATCAAATTGGGCGAGTTGAAACCGGGCCGATGGCGGACATTGACAGAGACAGAGATAAGAACTTTACTTTTAGAATTATGAAAATGAATTGCTGGCTGACTTTGGGCGTGATGATGGTGACGAGCGCAGTCGCGCAGGACAATACAAACGCGGTGCCGCAAATGCCCGCGCCAACCGCTCCTTCGCCCGCGGAGGTCGCGCCCGCGGCAACGGCCGTTGAGACCAACGCTCCGCCGGCAAACGCGAAGCCTGTCAAACACAGAAAACACAAAGCCGCCGCGCCGGAAAAAATCGCTTTTACCGAACCGGCATCCACACTCATTGCCGGCCCGGCGGAAGTCGCCGTCAACGTCAATGTTCGCGGTCAGGCCGGCCTCAAGGGTGATGTGGTTGCGCATCTCGTCAAAGGCGACACGGTGACGGTTTTGTCTCAAATCAACCTGGACAAACACAAGGCCGACGAACCCGCGCAATGGGCGAAGATTGTTCTTCCATCGAGCGCGCACGTTTGGGTCAGGACCCTGTTTATTGACGAGACGAATAAAACGGTTCTGCCAAAGAAATTGAATCTGCGCGCCGGGCCGAGTGAAAATTACAACGTCCTCGGCGTCATTGAACGCGGCACGCCGGTCAGCGAAGTCAAAACCAGGGACGACTGGATGGAAATTGACGCGCCGACCAATGCCTGTGCTTTCGTCGCCGCGATGTATTTGCAACAGGCGGCTCCGGCGACGCCGGCTGTTGAGACCACGCCCATTGTGGCCGAACCGATGGCCCCGCTGGTCGAGCAAGCCCCGCCGCCGCCCCAGCCGCGCATCGTCACGCACGAAGGTGTTGTGCGTCACGTTATCAGCATCGTCGCACCGACGAAATACGAACTGTTCGATCCCAAGACAAACCAGAATATTGATTATCTTTACACGACTTCACCGAGCCTTAATCTGAGCCGTTACGTCAATAAGCGGATTATTGTCACGGGCGAGGAGGGTCTTGATGTGCGCTGGAAGGACACGCCCCTCATCAACATCCAGAGCATTCAGGTGGCCGAGTAATGCCGCCGGACAATCTCATTGATGGCCGCGCCATTGCCGCGCAAATCCAGCGTGAACTTGCAGGGCGCGTCGCCGGGTTGAAGAAACGCGGCGTGCAACCCGGTCTCGCGTTCGTTCGCGTGGGTGAAAACCCGGCTTCCAAAGTCTATGTCGATCGCAAGGAAAAAGCCTGCGCAGAACTCGGCATTTTTTCCGAAACGCGCGTTTTGCCGGAGCAAACGAGCGAAGCCGAGTTGCTGGCCTTGTTGAAACAATTGAACGCGGATTCCCGTTTGCACGGAATTTTGGTCCAAGCACCGTTGCCAAAACACATTCGCGAGTCGGTGATTTATTCGAGCGTGCTGCCGCAAAAGGATGTGGATGGTTTTCATCCGGTGAACGTCGGCAAATTGTTGCTCGGCGATCCCAGTGGTTTTCAGCCCTGCACACCGGCGGGTATTCGCGAATTGCTGATTCGCTCAAACGTGAAAATCGAGGGCGCCGAAGTGGTGATTTTGGGGCGCGGCAACATCGTCGGCAAACCGATGGCCGCGATGCTTTGTCAAAAAAACGCGCACGGCAACGCAACCGTCACGATTTGTCATTCGGCCACGCGCGACATCAAGGCGCATTGTCTCCACGCGGACATTCTAATCGCGGCGATGGGTGTCGCCGAATTTGTGAAGGCCGACATGGTCAAACCCGGCGCGACAGTGATTGACGTGGGTGTCAACCGCGTGAACGGCAAACTAATCGGGGACGTGGATTTTGCCCGCGTTCAGCCGATTGCCGGAAAAATCACGCCGAATCCCGGCGGTGTCGGCCCGATGACCATTGCGATGCTGATGCAAAACACCGTGCGCGCGGCGGAAAATTTTGGAAGCTGAAAACTCGTAATTCAAAACTCATAATTAAAATGGAAGCCACTCGAATTCTCCCCGATTTACAATCCTCGCTTTTATGCGAGGAAGTCCGGCAGGAAGCCAACGGAAATTTCTTCATTGTCGGCGTCATCAATTTCCTCCGTGTGCCCCAATTGCCCATCGTCGCCGGACGGCTCTGCATCTTCAACCGCTGGACGGCGGGCATCGGCCAGTTCGTCGAAAACGTCCGCCTCATCGCACCCGACCAGACGACCGTTGTGAGCAAGGGCGAGATGAAATTTGAGTTGCGCGACCCGGCCATGTCCTTCAACGGCGTGATGGTCTTCGGCAACGTGAAATTTGAGGCCGCCGGGACGTATTTCATCGAAGTGCTTGTGGACGACGTGATGAAACTCCGCTATCCCGTGCCGGTGGTTCTAGTGCCGCCGCCCAATCAAGATCCCCAAAAGCCGCAGCCGCAGCCGCCGGCGGGCGGAAAAAAGGCCTGATTTCTTCAGGGCGGATTGAGCACGGATTGATTTTTTCTCCGTTCAATCTGTGTTAATCTGTGGCCCGATGAGTGCGTCGGCTGAATCAACTTTTGCGTGGGAAGCGCTGACGCCGCGCGGCGTGGCGGCATTCGCGCGAGCGACGCCAGGTCGTTTGTTTCTCGTGCAGTTCATTGTTGCGCTGCTTGCTGCCGTGTCGGTTGTCTGGTTTCTTCACGATGGTTGTTTTCCAACCGTGTTGACGGCGATTCAAAATTTGCCTGCCACCGGCGAAATCCGGTCCGCCCGGCTCGATTGGCGGGGCAACTCGCCGCAACTGCTCGCCGAAGGCCGGTCCGTTGCCTTTGACGTTGACCTGAATCATTCCGGCCAAATCCACTCGCCTGCGGATGTGCAAATTGAATTTGGCGGAGAGACCGTCCGCGTTTTTTCGTTGCTCGGTTACACTGAATGGAATTACCCGCGCGGCTATATCATCCCTTTCAATCGCACGGAGCTGGAGCCGCAGTGGGGCGCCTGGGCGATGGAACTCCCGTTCATGGCCGGAGTCGTGCTGGCGATTGTCTTTATGCTGTGCTGGGGGTTGCTGGCGACGATTTATTTTCTGCCGGTCAGGATTCTCGGTTTTTTTGCGAACCGCGATTTGAACCTGCGCCAAAGCTGGCGGCTGGCAGGCGCGGCATTGATGCCGGGCGCGTTGCTGATGGCGGCGTCCGTTTTGCTCTACAATTCCGGCTTTCTCAATTTGGTTTCCCTGTTTTTCACCTTCGCTGCGAATCTTGTTCTCGGCTGGATTTATTTGTTCCTGAGTCTGCTGTTTCTGCCGCGGTTCCCGTCGGTGTTGAACAAAGGTAATCCCTTCACGCCGCCATAGTAAATTTGACACCCGCCGGAAGGGTCTTTAGCCTCCGCGCATCATGTCCCGGTTGCCGTTTGAATTGCTTCTTGCGCTGCGTTATTTGCGGCCCAAACGGACATTTGTTTCCATCATCACGCTCATCTCCATCCTCGGCGTTGCGCTTGGCGTCGCCGTGCTCATCATTGTCATCAGCGTGATGAGCGGGTTCGACCACGATTTGCGCGGAAAAATCCTCGGTTTCAACGCGCACATCCAGGTTTTCCGAAGCCGCGGAACGATGCAAAACTACGCGCAGGTTGCGAGTGTCATCGCGTCCAATAAAAACGTGCGCAGCGTCTCGCCGCTGGTGATTGGCAGGGTGCTGGTGGAAACGCAGGAGGAGACAAACAAGCAAGCCAGGGTGGATGCGCCGATTTTGCGCGGTGTGGATCCGCAAGCCGAAGGCAGCGTCAGTGTCCTGCCGCGAAGCATCGTGGAGGGGAAATTCGATTTGAGCGATCACGGTGTGATCATCGGCAGCGAGTTCGCCCGCAACCTGGGACTCCACGTCGGCGACCGGTTGTCCATTTATTCACCGCACGATATCGAGCGGATGCGCAAAAACCGCGGCAATAAAAACGAGGAGGCCATTTTGCCGGAGGATTACGTGGTGCGCGGCATATTCGACGTGGGCTACTACGAATTCAACAGCCTGTTTATTGTCACGTCACTGGAGAACGCGCAGGATTTGTACGATCTGGGTGATTCCGTGCATGACCTGGAGGTGATGTTGAACGATCCGTATCAGGCAATGGAAGTGAAACGGCAATTGGAGCAAACCCTCGGCAAGGAATTCACCGCGACCACGTGGATGGAACAGAATTCCGCCATTCTGAGCGCACTCGTCGTCGAGAAAAACGTCATGTTTTACCTGCTGTTTTTCATCGTCATTGTCGCCGCGCTTTGCATCTTGAGCGCGCAAATCACGTTCGTCGTCCAAAAAACGCGCGAAATTGGAATGCTCAAGGCGCTCGGCGCGACAAATCTCCAAATCTCCGGCGTGTTTCTCAGTCAAAGCGCCATTATCGGCGTGCTTGGCGTGCTGGCCGGTTACGGCCTCGGCATTCTGGCGCTGACTTACCGCAATGAATTTTTGCACTTCATGAATCACTGGACCGGCTTCGAACTGTTTCCGGCGTCCATTTACGGCTTCAGCGAGCTGCCGGCGGTGATTGCCGCCCGCGACATCGCGTTGATCTGCGGAAGCTCGTTTGTCATTTGCATTCTCGGCGGCGTGTTGCCCGCATGGCGCGCCGGCCGGTTGAAACCCGTGGAGGCGCTGCGTTATGAATGAACCGCTGCTTTCCACCCGCGCCCTCGCCAAGACTTATACCATGGGCAAACGCGCGCTCGAAGTGCTGCGCGGCGTGAACCTCGACGTGGCGCGCGGCGAGTTTCTTGCGCTGCGCGGCGCGTCCGGCGCGGGCAAAAGCACGCTGCTGCATTTGATCGGCGGACTGGATTCGCCGAACGCGGGAGAAATTCGTTTTGCCGGACAAAATATCGCCGCGTTTTCCGAACACGAACTCACCGACTTTCGCAACCGCCGCGTCGGTTTTGTTTTTCAAGCGTATTATCTTCTGCCTGAACTCGACGCGCTTGAAAATGTCTGTCTGCCGGCGCGGATGGCGCGTGTGCCCGTCGCGCAGGCCGTGGCGCGCGGACGCGAATTGCTTTCTCTTGCCGGGCTCAAGGATCGCATGGAACACAAGCCGTTTGAGCTTTCCGGCGGCGAACAGCAGCGCGTCGCCATCGCCCGCGCGCTCATTAATGAACCGGAATTGCTTCTGGCCGACGAACCGACCGGCAATCTCGATTCGCGCACCGGCGGCGAAATTATTGAACTGCTCAAAAATCTGCGTGTCGAAAAACAGACGACGCTGGTCATCGCCACACACGATGCAAAAGTGGCCGCACACGCACAGCGCGTCGTCGAATTGGCGGATGGCCGCATCACCAATGGCTCATTGTGAAAGGAGCCTTTGAAAAAGGTTTTGGTGGTTGGCTTCCATAAAAAATATGCTTGAAGATCGCGATTACATGCGCCAGCCGGTTTACTATCGGCCGCGCATTTCGTTCACCGTGGCACTGTTGATTGTTTGCGCGGTCATTTTCATTGTTGAATGTGTAACGTGCGGCTATCCGCCACTTTTCCTCCCGGATAATTATTTTGCATTGAGCGTCGAAGGATTGAAACGCGGTTATGTCTGGCAGTTGCTCACCTATCAGTTCATGCACGCCGGCCTGTGGCACATTTTTTTCAACAGTTGGGCAATCTACGTTTTTGGCCGCGAAATTGAAGAGACACTCGGCCCCCAAAAATTCCTGGCTTTGTTCCTCACAAGCGGCGTCATTGGCGGACTTTTACAGTCGGCCGCCGGCTGGATTTGGCCGCATTATTTTGGCGGTGCGGTGGTCGGCGCCTCGGCGGGTACATTCGGACTCGTCGCGGCATTCGCCATTTTATATCCGGAACGCGAATTAGCGCTGATTTTTCCACCTGTGATTCTACGCGCTAAAACCCTCCTGATTTTTTCGGCAATAGTAGCATTCTTCGGCATTATTTTTCCCGGCGGCAACATCGCCAATGCCGCGCATTTGGGCGGCATGTTGACAGGCATTGTTTTCGTGCGGCAATTCATTCAGGGCCGCTGGCATTGGCCGCGATGGGGATCATCGCCGTCGCGCCCGGCCGCGCCGCGTAAATTCGTCGTCACCCATGTGGGCCGGGGCAAATTCTGGCGTTCGTCCGCGGGCAAACCCGATGATGAATTGTCCACCGATGAATTTGTAAAAAGCGAGGTGGACCCCATCCTCGACAAGATTTCCGCACATGGCATCCAAAGCCTGACCGCTCGCGAACGCGAGACTCTCGAAAAGGCCCGCGCGCGAATGGCCAAGCATTAGGAACGCCGGCCTCCGGCCCGGCATGATCCGGTTGACCGTCTTGTCAACGCGCCCGGATCGGAGATCGGCGCTCCAATTCGTGGCACTCGACTCCCTGGCGCACGGGAGTGGAGCGAAAGCGGCTCGACTCCCGGCTTTTGTCGTTTTACGCTCAAGCCATGATCACGCGCTACTCACGCCCCGAAATGCGGGCCATCTGGACCGACGAAAACAAGCTCCGCATCTGGCTGCAAGTTGAACTCCTCGCCAGCAAAGCGCTGGTCAAGGAAGGCATCGTGCCGGCAAAAGACCTCGCCAAAATCAAAGCCGGTGCGCGCAAGTGGTTCGCCAACTTGCCGGGGCTGGTCACCCGCCAGAAGGAATTGGAAAAAACGCTCAACCACGACGTCATCGCCTTCACCACCGCTGTCGCCGAAAAAATCAATCATCGCGCCAGCCGGTGGTTGCATTTCGGGTTGACCAGCAGCGATATCGGCGACACTGCGTTCGCCGTCCAGATGAGGCAATCCGCCGACATCCTCATTGCCGACGTGAAGCAACTCCGCGTTTCCATCGCGAAACGCGCGAAAGAATACATGCTGACGCCCTGCATCGGCCGCAGCCACGGCATTCACGCCGAGCCGACCACCTTCGGCCTTAAGCTGGCGCTCATGTATGACGAATTTGGCCGGGCACTCGAACGTCTTGAACGAATTCGCGAAACCGCTGCCGTTGGCAAACTTAGCGGCGCCGTGGGCACCAGCGCCCACTTGTCGCCTGCTGTGGAGGCCGCCGTGTGCAAACAACTCGGCCTGCGACCTGCGCCCATCGCCACACAAGTCGTCCAGCGCGACATCCACGCTGAATTCATGACCGCGCTGGCCCTCGTCGGCGCGAGCATCGAACGTTGGGCGGTCGAGTTCCGCCATCTCCAGCGCACGGAAGTCCTCGAAGTTGAGGAACCCTTCACCAAGGGCCAGAAAGGCAGCAGTGCCATGCCGCACAAGCGCAATCCCATTACTTGGGAACGCCTCACCGGTCTCGCCCGCGTTCTGCGGGGCAATGCCGTCGCCGCCCTCGAAAATGTCGCCCTCTGGCACGAACGCGACATCAGCCACAGCAGCGTCGAGCGCATCATATTCCCCGATTCCTGCACGCTGCTGGATTACATGTTTGGCCTGCTCACCCGGCTCATGGATGGCTTGGTGGTTTATCCCGAAAACATGAAGCGCAATCTCGGTTTGAGCCTCGGCATGTGGAATTCACAAACCGTTTTGCTGGCGCTCATCCGCAAAGGCATGACGCGCGAAGACGCCTACAATCTGGTTCAAGACGCGGCGATGAAGACCTGGGAAATCAAACACGATGGTCGGGACAACGCCGACTTTCTCAAGCAACTCCAAGCCGACTCTGACGTGGCGAAATATTTCAAGAAAGGCGAACTCGAAAAACTCTGCTCGCTCAATTTCCACTTCAAGGAAGTGAAGAACCGGTTCAAGAAACTGGGGTTGTGAGACACGAATAGCGCTCATTTGCGCCAATTCGTGGAATTCGCGTCGTCATTCAATTTCAGTCCCGATGGGGCTGCGGTCGTTGCCCATCACCGTTTGCCGGATGAAGGCGCTCTTAGTGATTTTGCCACGCGGCGGAAGTGGTAACCGATGATGGCGAGTTCGATGGCGTGCGGGAACTGACGCGGTCGCCTGATGAGTGTGCCCCAGAACAGCCGCCAATATCCCACGCGTCCCCGATGCCACACGCCCAGCACCCAGAAGGATTTTAGAAACGCAATGATGTCCGCCCGTGACAGGTGCAGGCGAGGGCCGGTCGGACGATGACTTTTGAGGAACGTGCGAATGCGCTGATAGTAGTTCCGCGGCTCGTAAAGTTTCTTCACCAGTTCGCGGTAGCCGGATTGCAGGAACTCGCGGTTCAACCTGGGTTTGAAGTTTAGCGTGGCATCGGAGTTGTTGCCGCTGCTTTCGGCTTCGAGCCGCCCCTCGCGTTTCAACCGCTGCCACAATCGTGTCTGGGGCAGCGCGCTGAGCAACCCCACCATCGCCGTCGCCACGCCGGAGCGCTGGATGAATTCAAACTGCCGCTTGAAGATGTCGCTCTTGTCGCTGTCGAAGCCCACGATGAATCCGCCCATGACTTCCAGCCCGGCGCGTTGCAACGTTTGCACGGCGGCCACGAGGTCGCGGTTCTGGTTCTGGAGCTTGTGACATTCCGCCAGCGCCTCGACCGAAGGCGTTTCAATGCCCACAAAAACCTTTTTAAACCCGGCTTCCACCATCAGCGCGCACAACTCCGGGTCATCGGCGAGATTCATGGACGCCTCGGTGAGAAACCCGATGCGGGTCCGCGTGCGCCGCCGCCACTTGATCAACGCGTGCAGCAGCGTCTTCGTCCGCTGTTTGTTGCCGATGAAATTGTCGTCCACGATGAAAACCATGTCCTTCCACTTGCGCCGGCGCAGCGCGTCCAACTCGGCGATCAATTGCACCGGCGTTTTTGTGCGGGGCACGCGCCCATTCATCACAATGATGTCACAAAATTCGCAATCATACGGACATCCACGCGAGAATTGCACGGACATCGTCACGTAATGCCGGAATTTGATGAGGTCCCAGCGCGGCGCCGGCGTCCGGGTGATGTCCGGCCGGTTCGTGCAGCGATAAACGGATTGCAACCGGCCGCTTTGCATGTCCTCCACGACTTGAGGCATGACTTCTTCGGCTTCACCCAGAACGAAGTGCTGGATTTCCGGGAATGCTTCATGGCCGGTGGTGAATAACGGCCCGCCAGCGATGACGGTTTTTTCAAGTGCCGCGCAACGCGCCACAATTTCGCGGACGGATTCCTTTTGCACGAGCATCGCGCCCAGCAGCACATAATCCGCCCAGCGCAGGTCTTTGTCCCTGAGCCGCTCAGCGTTCATGTCCACCAGCTTGAGTTCCCACTCCGGCGGCAGCATCGCCGCCACCGTCAGCAACCCCAGCGGCGCCATGGACGCCCTCCGGGAAACGAAGCGCACGGCGTGCTTGAAGCTCCAAAACGTGTCGGGCGTTCTCGGACTGACGAGAAGTATTTTCATTAAATCGCTATCATAAGTTTAAGCCCCGATGGGGGTTTGTGCGAGGTAAATTCCAAATATTTTAATACATACACACCCGCACTTTGACCGCCGTCCATGGCGGTCGCTCAAGCTCAATTTCCACCGGGCGGCGGTCGTCGTCCGTCACGTCCGGCCGGATGAAGGTGCGTTTGAATCGTGTGGGCGCGGCACTCAAAAACGAAACCTTTAATCCAGGTTCACCTGTGTTAAACTGCGGCAGCCATGATGATAACGATTCGGAAGACAATTGTCCTTGCGATTTTATCGGCGATGTCATTTCCATTATTTGCGCAGGACACAAACGCGCCGTTGCCAACAACCGAATTGATACTTCGACGTGTGGTTGAGCGGGTGAAAAAAGAGGGCGACAACGACCGCGCGTTCGATAAACGTTACAGCTACTCGCGCACCAAAGTCACCGAATATCGAAATTCAGCGGGCGAACTCAAAAAACACGAGGAAAAATCCAGCGTGCATGACCCGATGGCGGCGAAACATTCGCAACCGGACGCGGCCAAATCGAATCCAGATTCGGGAAAAAGTGAAGCCGTCAGCGACACTCATTCCAACGTGCGTGGGCGGCAGTTCAAGAGGGATGATTTTCTGCTTAACCAGGATTTGGTCCGTCGTTTTCGATTCACACTGGTAGGACGCGAATGGATCAACGGCCGCCCGGCGCTGACGATTGATTTCGTTCCGGTGGACAAAAAAATGCCTGAGCGGAATCTCAAAGATCGTTTCATCAACAAGGCTGGAGGCCGCGTCTGGGTGGACGAAGTGGATTACTGCCTCGTGAAAGCCGGTGTGCATCTGACCCAAAAAGTGAACGTCGGCTTTGGTCTTATCGGCGCGGTGTGGAAATTCGATTACGGGTTTGAACGCGAGAGGACTGATGACGGCCTTTGGTTCACGCGCGACGTGAACTGGCATCTTGAGGGACGTGAAGTGGTTATCAATCGCCGGGTGGATTATCACGAAAAAATGATCGACGTTCGCAGAACCGCGCCTTGACACGAGGCGTTTCATCGTTAACCTCGCCGCTCCGTCAAACGGAGCTTTTCCGCGCAAAGGCGCGATCAAATTTGAATTTATGAAACGCCAGTATCAGCCATCAAAAATCCGGCGCAGACGGCAGCACGGATTTCTTGCCCGCAAATCCACCAGGAGCGGCCGCGCCACACTGCGCAACCGCCGACGCGTGGGACGCAGACGTTTGACGCCCGTTTAATCCGCGTGCTCATGCCCGCCGAAATGCCGAAACGACTGCGGCTGCACCGCCAGATGCGGCTCCAGCATCAGCGCGATTTCGCGCGTGTGCGGGAGCAAGGCCAGCGGCTTGTGCTCGGCTGTCTCATCGCCAACTGGCATCCGCTACCCGACAGCGCGACGCCACGATTGGGCGTCGTCACGAGCCGTCGCATCGGCGGCGCGGTGGAACGCAGCCGCGCGCGGCGGTTGCTGCGTGAAAGTTTCCGGCTGCATCAAAATGAATTCAAGCAGCCTGTGGAACTGGTGCTCGTCGCGCGGCCTTCGATTGCAGGACGCGGTTTTGCCGGGGTCGAAAGGGATTTTTTGATGGCGCTGCGCCGTGCAGGTTTGTTGAAATGAAACAAACGTGAATCCACTCCAACACATTTTGATTTTTGCGGTTCGCGTTTATCGCTGGACGGTTTCGCCGGCACAAACTTTTTTGTTCGGGCCGACCGGCGGTTGCCGTTTCACGCCCACCTGCTCGCAATATGCCATGGACGCGATCCGTGCGCGCGGCGCGGTCATGGGCGGCTGGCTGGCGGTCAAACGGATTTGCCGCTGCCACCCGTGGGGCGACCCCACTTGCGCGGGGCGGAGTTGCGGATACGATCCGGCGCCAAAAAAGGAATTCGGAATTTAATTTCTCATGGACCGCACCGGCATCATCGTCGTCTCGCTCTGTGCCATCCTCTTGGTCGCATGGTTTGCCGTGGAGCAAAAGTATGCCTCGCAGATGCCCCGGCAGCAAATGGCAACCAATGCGGTTGCCGCTCCCAAACCCGAGGTTGAAAATCCCATCGCCGCTTCCCCGGCACCGGGCGTACCGCCCATTTTTTCGTTCGACACAAACGTGCCGGAAAAAACGCTCATCATCACGAATGCGCACGCGCGGTATACGTTCACTTCACGCGGTGGCGGACTGAAATCGGTGGAACTGCTCGATTTTCCCGAGACGGTTTCGCCGCGCTGGAAAAGGGAAGCAGCGGCCAACGGCGTGGCCACGTTGAATACTCATGCCGCCGTGCCGGTGCTGGCGATTTTGGGTGAACCGGGTCTGATTGACGATGGCAGTTTCACATTGACGGGGACCGATGATGGCGTTCGCGCCGAGAAGTCTTTCGCAAATGGATTGCGCATCGTGAAAGAATTCCACGTCGGCTCGAATTATCTCGTGAACGCGACTGTGCGGTTGGAAAACACATCCGGGAAATCCATTTCATTGCCCGCGCAGGAATGGGTTGTCGGCACGGCGACACCGATGGGGCCGGATGACAATGGCCAGAACGAGGGCGTCATGTGGTATAACGGCGCGAAGGGGCAGGACTCCGCTCTGGGGTATTTCAGCACCAATACCACCTCTTTATTTTTCTTTTCCAGAACTCCAAAAACTGAATATCGCGCGGGCGCAGACAACGTCGTTTGGGCGGCGGCGCACAATCAATTTTTCGCGCTCATCGCGATGCTGAACACAAATCAGCCGGCGCAGCAGGTCGTCGCGCGCCCGGTCAACCTGTCACTCGAGCCAATGCCGGGCGCACCATCACCGGAAGGGATTCAAACCGCTTTGGTTTATCCGGCGCAAACTCTGGGAACGAACCAGGTGGTTGAGCGACAAATCGTTTTCTTTGCGGGACCAAAGGAGTATCGGACATTGGCGCGCATCGGGGAGGAATTTCAAAATCACGCCGACCTCGTGATGAATTTCGGGAGTATTTGGGGATTTTTCGCAAAGGCGTTGCTGTTGGGAATGAACTGGCTGCACGATGTGACCAAACTGGGTTACGGCTGGGTCATCGTGCTGTTCACGGTCATCATCAAGGCGGTGTTCTGGCCTTTGATGGCAAAGAGCACGCGTTCGATGAAGCGGATGCAGGCGCTCGCGCCGGAAATGAAGACTCTCAAGGAAAAATACAAGGACGACGTGCAAAAGCTCACGAAAAAGCAGTGGGAGCTTTATCGCAAGCACAAGGTCAGCCCAATGAGCGGCTGCCTGCCGATGGCCATTCAAATGCCCGTGTTCATCGGCTTTTTCACAATGATCCGGAGCGCGATTGAACTGCGCGGCGCGCGTTTCCTGTGGGTGGCGGATTTGTCGAAGCCGGATACGTTGTTCATGATTCCAGGTCTGACATTCATTCCGTTCATCAGCACGCCGGAAGGGTTGCCATTCAACCTGTTGCCGCTGCTGATGGGTGGGGCGATGCTGTGGCAATCGCATCTGACGCCGCCGTCGCCGGGCATGGATCCAGCGCAGGCGAAAATGATGCGCTACATGCCATTGCTGTTTTTATTATTTCTTTATAACTATTCGTCCGGCCTGACACTTTACTGGACAGTCAACAACCTTTTGACCATCGCGCAGACAAAGCTCACGAAAATGGACCAGGCTCCGATTGCGGCGGGCGCTGCTTCAGTATTGACGCCGCCGCAAAAAAAGAAAAAATAAAAGAAAAACTGAACTGGTAACTTTCAACCCTCAACTCTCAACCCACTGATGCCTGCTCAACCGAAGGAAATTCTGGAGAAAATTCTCGCAACGCTTGGCTTTCCGGCAACCGTTGAGGAACATAAACTTGAAGAAGGTCTTTTGCTTGATGTAAAGACCGACGACGACGGACGGCTCATCGGACGTCAGGGACAGACGCTTTCCGACCTGCAATACATCACAAACCGGATTCTTTTTCAGCAGGATGCCACCGCGCCCAAGGTGATGGTGGATGTGGGCGGTTACCGTGCGCAGGCGCGCGAAGCGCTCGTGAAAAAGGCAAGGAACGCAGCGGAAAAAGTACGTCGCTGGGGCGATACGGTGGAATTGGAGCCGCTGAACGCCTTTGACCGGCGAATTGTTCATCAAGCATTGAAGGACGACCACGACGTTGAAACACACAGCGTCGAGGTCGAAGGCTCGGATAAAAAAGCCATCCTCCTCCGGCCGAAGCACTGAGCGCGGTGTTACTGATTGAGAATTGTCAACTTATACACCGGCGAGTAGGCGCTGCCGGGCTTGGGCGGCGTGCCGAAGTTGTTGTAGAAATAATCAAACTTGTAGCGATAAGAAACTTCGTTGACTCCGGATGGCACGGGCACAAAACCTTCCCAACGGTCGGTCATAAGAGGGGTCTGACGCATTTCATAGAGCTGGCCGTTGGCAAGTATGTAGGGACGGATGGATTCCCATAACAGTGATTGCTGTTGCGATTTGAAGGCGACTTCGACCGGGTAAAGGTTGTTCGCGTCGCGTGATTGTTGCAACGGCGTCAAATTGGTAAACGTCGCGGCACAACCCGTCAGCAGCAGCACAGGCAAAACCATCAAACTTTTCTTCCACATAATGGAGGTAGCTTTACACGAGCGCCGGTGATTTGTAAAGTTGGATTTTACCACTTGAACCGCCATCTGTTTTTGGGATATTTTCCGCCGACCGTATGAATTCCTCAAACCAAACCACACCGGTTTCCAGTAATTATCGTTGGGTCATCTGTGGCCTGTTGTTTTTTGCCACCACCTTCAATTATATGGACCGGCAGGTCATCAGCTACCTGAAGGAGTATTTCTGCCGTTCGGCGGCCGACGGTGGATTTGGCTGGTCCAATACTGACTTCGCCTACTTGACCTCATTCTTTACGGCATTTTACGCCAGCATGACACTCGTTATGGGCTGGGTCATTGATCGAATTGGCACCAAGCTGGGTCTGGCCCTGTCACTCATCGTCTGGTCGGTCTGCGGGATTGCCAATGCTTTTGTCGGACGGTTGCTGCTGATGCATGTTTTCATCCGCAGCGCGTTTGCCGTGGGCGAAGCGGGCAATTTCCCCGCGTCCATCAAGACGGTTGCTGAGTGGTTTCCCAAGCGCGAACGCGCCCTGGCCACGGGCATCTTCAACAGCGGTTCAAACTTTGGCGCGATGGTAGCCGCGCTGTTCGTTCCGTGGTGCATGATTTATTTCGGCGACGAACGCGGATGGAAAATGGCCTTCATTCTCACCGGTGCCGCCGGTTTTCTCTGGCTGATTTTCTGGTTTTGGCTCTACGACACGCCTGGCAAACAGAAGCGGCTTTCCAAGGCTGAACACGACTATATTCGCATTGACGATGAAGTCGTGGCTGGTGAAGTCAACGGGGACAAGGGAAAGGTTTCCTGGTGGAGCCTTTTTGGTTACCGCCAGGCTTGGGCGTTCTTTTTCGGCAAGTTTATGACAGACGGCATCTGGTGGTTCTACCTGTTCTGGCTGCCGGATTATTTGATCAAACAATTTCACATGACCAAGGGGCAGGTCATCATGCCGACGTTCATCGTCTATGGCGTGGCCATCGTCGGCAGCGTCTACGGCGGCAGCATTCCCATGACCCTCATCAAAAAAGGCTGGCCGGTCTATAAGGCCCGCATGACGGCGATGTTTCTCATTGCCCTGGCCCCGTTGGCGGTTTTGACTACGCAATACTTCGGCAACGTCGAATATTTTGGGAATATGGCTGCCACCCTCGCCGTTGCGACGATTTGCATTGGTGCCGCCGCGCATCAGGCATGGTCGGCAAACCTGTTCACAACGGTTTCCGACATGTTCCCGAAGAAAGCTGTCGGCTCGATCACCGGCATTGGTACCACGGCCGGTGGCATTGGCGGCGTGATAGTGCAGATGCTGGCCGGCACGCTCACCGATGCTTTTAAGAGTCACCCACAAACCGCCTACCTCATCATGTTCATCGTTTGCGCCCTGAGCTATCTCATCGCCTGGGCGATCATGAAAATCCTCGTGCCCCGGCACAAGCCGATCACCGATCTGTAATTTGCGCTGAATCGCAGACAAAAAGCCCGTTGACGTGGAAGCACTTCAACGGGTTTTTTATTGTAGGAGACGAGGTAACGAGTCTCACATTTCTTCGCATTCGCCAAAAGTCAGAGACTCCTCATGTTGACTCCTGCAAGACCGTAGGATGATTTCAACGCTTGATGCATCGGTCATTTTAAATCAAAACTCCTGCTTTATGAATCCTCCCAATTCACCCGCACCGCTTGTGAGTAAATATCGTTGGACCATTTGCGGTCTTCTGTTCTGGGTCACCACGGCCAATTACATGGACCGGGGTGTATTTGCCAATCTGGCGCCCGAGCTTCAGGACAAAATCGGCTGGACCCAGGACCAGTACTGGTACATGCAGGTGGTCTTTCAGGCCGCCTACGCCGTCAGCAACATTCTCGCCGGCCGGCTGATGGATGTGATGGGATTGCGTTGGGGATTCACCCTGCTTTGCATCTTCTGGGGACTGGCCGCCATGAGCCATTCTCTGGTCAGCACGGTCACCGGCTTTTTCATCTGCCGCACCCTGCTCGGGCTGGGTGAGGGCGGCAATTTCCCGGCGGCGAACAAGGCGAATGCCGAATGGTTTCCCAAGCGCGAACGCGCGCTGGCCTTCGCGCTCTTAAATTCTGGCTCGAATATTGGCAGCATCATCGTGCCCTTCTGCCTGCCCTTGCTGATGCCTTTGATGGCGGGGATCACGATTGGCGGCCATACGCTCGGTTGGCGCGGCGCCTTTCTAATTACCGGCATCTTCGACCTTGGCTGGATCATTGCGTGGCTGCTGATGTATGGCAAACCCCACGAACATCCGAAAGTTTCAGCCGAAGAACTGGCCCTCATCAACAGCGACCCGCCGGAACCCACGGTCAAGATTCCTTGGGGCAAGCTGCTCCCGCACCGCCAGATGTGGGCGTTTGCCGTCGTCAAACTGACCGACTGTTTCTGGTGGTTTTACCTGTTCGGCGCACCGCTATTTTTCGCCGACCGGTTTGGTCTGAGCCTGAAATCCCGCAGCCTGCCCGTCGCGCTGATTTATGTGGCGGCCACGTTTACCGGCGTCGGCGGCGGCTGGCTTTCCGGTCATTTCATGAGGCGGGGTTGGTCTCTCAACAAAGCCCGCAAAATCACCATGCTCATCTGTGCTTCGGCAATTGTGCCGGTGATTTATGCCGCCTTCACCGATTCGCAGTGGGTGGCGGTGGGATTGATTGCGCTGGCCTGCTCGGCGCACCAAGCCTGGTCGTGCAACGTCATGAGCCTGGCCGGTGATATGTTTCCACGCCGCGTGGTGGGTTCGGTGACCGGTCTGGCCGGATTTGCCGGCTCGGCAGCGGGTATTCTGCTTTTCACCTGGGTGGGACTGGTGCGCAAGACCGCCATCGCGCATGGTGAGACCGGCAATTATGTCCCGGTCTTTGTCGTCGCCGGGGTGACCTACCTGATTACCCTTCTCTGTGCCCACCTGCTTGCCCCGGCGCTAAAGCCGGCTGATATCGAAGAAAAAGCCGCGGCCTGAAAAGTCTGTTTTGTGTCCCGGCTTCGCCTGTTACGGCTCGTCGGGTTGAGCTTTTTGTCCACCCTCTGTTCCGCGTTGCGGGACTACATAGAACAGGCGGCGGAAACGGTCAACGTATTGTCTACGCTCAAAACAAAAGCGCGGACCGAAGCCCGCGCCTGAATCGTTTTGCTGCGTCTCTCTATGAGCAACAGCCTAAACCCCGCTGAACGCGGCGAAGCCGCCGTCAATCGGAATCACCACGCCGTTCACAAAACCGGAGGCTTCGTCCGAAGTCAACCACAACAGCGCGCCGACCAGATCCTCGGGCACGCCAAACTTGCCCATGGGAGTGTGTGCGAGGATGGTGTTTGCGCGGGGAGTCAATGAACCATCCGGCTTGGTCAACAAGGCGCGATTCTGGTCCGTGATGAAAAAGCCGGGCGCAAGGGCGTTGACGCGGACACCGACCTTCGAGAAATGCACCGCCAGCCATTGCGTAAAATTACTGACCGCCGCCTTGGCCCCGCTATAGGCCGGGATTTTTGTCAGCGGCCGGAACGCGTTCATCGAGGAAATGTTGATGACGATGCCACTGCCTTTGCCGGCCATCTCGCGGGTGAACGCCTGGGTCGGCAGCAATGTGCCAATAAAGTTCAGATCGAACACAAATTCAATGCCTTTCGGGTCGAGATCGTAGAACGTTATCAGTTCCTTGGCTGCACCGGAGATGTCTTCCTTGCGCAGGTATTCGAGACTGGTCGTGCCCTTGGGATGGTTGCCGCCGGCGCCGTTGATGAGGATGTCCACCGGGCCGAGTTCCTTCTTCACCTTGTCGTTGACCGCGTCGAGGCTGGCCTTCTCCAGCACGTTGCACGCGATGCTGATGGCCACACCTCCTTCCTTGCGGATTTGCGCCGCCACGGTTTCCGCGGCTTCTTGTTTCAAATCCGCCACGGCAATCTTCGCGCCGCATTCCGCCAGCGCCCGCGCCATCGTGCCGCACAAAACTCCGCCGCCGCCCGTCACGAGTGCCACCTTGTCCTGCAAATTTACCTTGAATGGAACGTTCATCCTGATTTTTCCTCTCTGGTTGGTTTGTTTGGTCAGTCCTTAAATCGTCCCCGATACGCCCACAGCCCGAGTGCGGGGTTCGAAATGTAAAAGATTTTCTCACCGTCAGACATCGTATTCCAGCCGTCCTTGAGTTTGGCCGGATCATAACGCTGTGTCATTTGTTTCAGGTCGGCATAACGGAAGTTGACGCTCTCGATTTCCTGCCGCGTGAGGTGGCCGGGGCAATAAGTGATGTTGAACCGGCCTTCCGACGAACCGTGGATGAAATGTGCCGCCGCACTGAGATTGTTCTGCAACTCGGCGTTGGCCTTCACCGCCGCCAGCGTCGCCGGCGTGCCGCGATAGCCGTATTTGCGGATGAGCCGGTCAATTTCCGTGTCTTCGCCGAATTCCTTCACGCCGGGCGCGAGCACAATCAAGTCGCCGCCGTCGGCCATGGCCATGCGCGTGCGGTAAATGCTCTTGTTGCCCAGCCACGTGCTCTTGAACTCGCCGGGATCCAAATAGACGACCACCTTCTTGAGCGGCGTGTCGAGCATCTCAAAATTGACCTTCAACGAAAGCGCCGCGCCCTTGTCGAAACCGGAACCGTCGTCGCTCACATATAAACCGCGCACGCACAGTTTGCCCTTGGCGTCGTTCCCCACCACCGTGTGCACATACACGATGGGCAGATGCTTCGTGAAATGCTCGGAGGCGTAGTTGAGAATGCGCCGCACCGGCGTGTCCGCCCGCCCCATCATCCGCTCCATGCCGTAGGCCGCGCCGACAAAATGGCTTTTGTTGATGCCTTCCTGACCGCCCGTGCCCACGAAGATGTTCTTGTTGTAACTGGCCATGCCGGCGACTTCGTGCGGGACGATCTGGCCGACGGACAGAATCAAATCATGTTTGCCCGTCCAGATGAGATTGGCCAGTTGCGCATGCCAGGGGAAATCCACCGCGCCGCCCGAGACCTTTTTTACAAATTCTCCCGGCACTTCGCCGACGGTGGCGATGCCCGTGCGCCAGTTGTGCACCCGGAACAGCGCCGGCGGCACACCGGCATACATCTCCGCGATTTGCGCCGGCGTCATCGGCGTATGCGTGCCCAACGCGGGCAAAACATCGGTCAAATGCTCTCCGTAGTAATCGTAAATGAGTTTGGTCAACACGCCCGCCTGCGAATGGAACCGGGTAAAATCCGGCGGAACGACCAGCACCCGCTTGCGCGGGCCGAGTCGGTCGAGGGCCTGGAACAGCCCCTTGCGCAGGTCGTCCAGCGATAGCCTGTCTGCCACAGAACCACGTTCGAAATACAGCATAAACTTTGTCTATCTTACACCACTCAAGCTGTGGCTGCCAACGCTTTGAGACACAATTCCCCCGACTTAAGCATTGAGCGGTTTTAAATCAGTTTCAATCCGCGTCCGAAAACTTTTGGAATTTTTCCAAAGGCTTGCGGGATTGTAAAGGAATTTCCCCGAAAACCGGTTTGGTTTCACAAATCACAATTTCATTTTTTTGCAGACAAGCCCCGGCGCTTTTGCTAATTAAGTTGAAAGGCAATTAAGCCTCCCAGGCATTTGAGAATTTTGTTTGGGAAATGATATGGTCAAAAATCTTAAATCGTGAGGAAAATAGAATGAAGTATGGTCTGCAGATTCGTGAGAGTGGCGCACTGGACTTTGTGTCGCTGGGCGCATTGGTACATCGGCTCGATCCGGGAATTATCCCCTTTCGCAAGGCGACAGAATGCAAAATCCATGTCAGCGGGGGCGAATTCAACTGCGCGGCCAACATGGCGAACTGTTTCGGCCTGAACACCGGCATCGTCACGGCGATGGTGGATTATCCCATCGGCGACATGATTGCCGAGCGCGTGCGGGCGATGGGCGTGAAACCGTTCTACAAACGGTTCAAGCACGATGGCGTGCGCGGCCCGAACCACGCCACGGTCTATAGCGACCGGGGCTACGGCGTGCGCGCGCCGGTGGTGTTCTACAATCGCTGCAACGAAGCCGGCTCGCTGCTCAAGCCCGGCGACTTCAACTGGAAGGAAATCTTCGGCCAGGGCGTGCGCTGGTTCCACAGCGGTGGCATTTTTGCGGCGCTGTCGGAGACAACCGGCCAAGTGATTGTTGAAGCCATGAAGGCAGCAAAAGCGGCGGGTGCGATCGTGTCGTTCGATTTGAACTTCCGCCAGAAGCTTTGGGACATTTGGGGCGGCCAGGAAAAGGCCGTGGCGGTCATGAAAAACATCGTCGAGAATTGCGACGTGCTGGTCGGCAACGAGGAGGATTTGCAGAAGGGTCTCGGCTTGAAAGGACCGGACGTGGTCGCCAAGTCCAAACTTGATCCGAGCGTGTTCTTCGGGATGATGGACCAAGTGGTGAAGAAATATCCGAAGGTCAAGATTGTGGCCACCACGCTGCGCGAAGTTCATTCGACGAATCATCATAGCTGGAGCGCCGTGGCATGGATTGACGGCAAGACCTACACTGCACCGACGGCTGAATTGAATGTTTATGACCGTGTCGGCGGCGGCGACGGCTTCGCGTCGGGATTTTTCTACGGCCTGCTGACGGGCGAGGAACCGGAACAGGCGGTGAAGCTGGGCTGGGCGCACGGCGCATTGCTGACGACGTTCCCCGGCGACACGACGATGGCGACGGTGGAGCAGGTGAAGACCTTCGCCAAAGGCGGCTCGGCCCGCATCCAGCGGTAACAACAATTCCATTGAAAAGGAGAAGGGCGCGGACAAAATCCGCGCCTTTTTTGCAACAACTACCGTTGCACGCGCGCCCCGCCGCCTTTCATCAGTTTTTCAACTTCGCTCTTCGATACCATGGAAGTGTCGCCGGGCGTGGTCATGGCCAGAGCGCCGTGCGCCGCGCCATAATCCACCGCCTTTTGCGGGTCGCCGGTGGTCATCAAGCCGTAAATCAAGCCGCTGGCGAAACTGTCGCCGCCACCGACCCGGTCGAGAATTTCGAGGTCGGGATATTTCCGGCTCTCGCAAAATTTTCCGTCCATCCAGCAGATCGCACTCCAGTCGTTGATGGTCGCGGTTTTGGCGGCACGCAGCGTGGTAGCGGTAACCTTGAAATTCGGGTATGCCTTTACCGCCGCCTCAATCATTTTCTTAAACGCGGTCACGTCGATGTGCAGCAGATTCTCATCAGCGCCTTCGACCTGAAAACCGAGGCACGCGGTGAAATCCTCCTCGTTGCCGATCATCACGTCCACGTATTTGGCGATTTCCTTGTTGACCTCCTGCGCACGTTGCTGGCCGCCGATCGATTTCCAGAGCGACGGGCGGTAGTTCAAATCATAACTGACGGTCACGCCGTGCTTTTTCGCGGCCTTTACCGCTTCGATGGTCAACGCGGCCGTCGTCCCGGAAAGCGCGGCGAAAATGCCGCCGCTGTGCAACCAGCGCACGCCGAGCTTGCCGAAAATGTGGTCCCAATCAAAATCACCGGGTTTGAGTTGACTGGCGGCGGAATTGCCGCGGTCAGAAACGCCCACCGCGCCGCGCACGCCGAAACCGCGCTCGGTGAAATTCAATCCGTTACGCACCGTTCGGCCCACGCCGTCAAACGGCACCCACTTGATGAACTCGGTGTCCACGCCGCCTTGCAAAATAAAATCCTCGATGAGATGGCCGACGTCATTGTCAGCGAACGCCGTGCAAACAGCGGTTTTGAAACCGAAACACCGCCGAAGGCCGCGGGCGACGTTGTATTCGCCGCCGCCCTCCCAAGCCTTGAATTCACGGGCGCAGCGGATACGGCCCTCGCCCGGGTCGAGCCGGAGCATGATTTCGCCCAGCGCAATCAGGTCGTATTTGCATTGTGATTTGTCGCGAAGTTGAATTGGCATGGTTGTAGTTATTCAGTTCCCAACCAAGAATCAATCTGAAATGACGCTTGAGGAAAAAATAAACCACCCGAACCGGCCGGTTTCGGTTTTTGCCGACATTGGCCGGGCAATCCCAACCGCTCCCGCCCGGAAATGAATGACCGCTTACAGGCCCAGTTCCGACCCCGCCATCGAATTCAACCGCGCCTGGCTCTGTTTGGTCAGGCCCGTGAAGACCATCGAAATGTAATAGCCAGTGTGTTTGTTGCCGGAACAGGCGACGACTACGCCATTGCACCGGGCGCAGTTTTCATCGCGCGGTGATTGCAAACCGACCGTCATTTCCGTCCATGGATTAAATGGCACTGGACTACGAAATTCGACGCCACTTTTGCGGATAACAACTGAATCGGCGGAAAGTTCAAGGCTGGTCTGCCGCGCTTTTACCGTGATGTGTTGTCGAAACGAATCGTCGTTCCCGAGTTTTCTTGCACTCATAAAGACACTGTTAAACTAGCACCTTAAATCCACCCCTATATTACCTCCAAATCCCACCGAAAAGCAACATAAAAAACAATATAAATACAGCAAAACTTAGGCGAATCGCCCAGCGGGTATTTTATCCTCATTTATCCCCTCCTTTCGGATTGCCCGTCAGCAGCCAACAATCCAATCCCACATGACCGCATTCACCACTCAATGACCGCTGCTCCCCACGTCAGGCCTGCGCCGAAAACGATGAGCAAGACCAAATCGCCACGCTGAATTTTTCCCGATGAAACTGCCTCGTCCAATGCAATGGCCACCGACGCCGCCGACGTGTTGCCGTAGCGATCCAAATTGATGAACATTTGTACCGGTGTGACGCCAAGCCGTTCCCCCACCGCGTCAATGATCCGCCGATTCGCCTGATGGGGGATGACACATTTGATTTTGGTGATGTCGAGTTCACAACGCCGCAACGCCTCCTTCGCCGCCGTGCACATTGCCTGAACGGCGTTTTTGAACGTTTCGCGCCCATCCATTTGCAGATAGTGAAGTTTTGCAGCAACCGAATCCATTGTCGCCGGGCAACGGCTGCCGCCGCCGGGCATGTGGATTAAATTGCCCTTTGAACCGTCCGCGCCTATCACCGCAGTCAACAAGCCGTGGGCGTTGGGACGATGTTGCAAAACCGCTGCGCCGGCGCCGTCGCCAAACAGCACGCAGGTGTTGCGGTCGGTACAATCCACAATCGAAGAAAGTTTTTCCGCGCCAATGATGAGCACCGTGTCGTAGGTGCGTGACGTGATGAATTGTTGCCCGATTTCCAAACCGTAAATAAAACCGGAGCATGCCGCCTCAAGGTCAAAAGCCGCTGCGCGCCGCGCGCCAATTTTTTGCTGCACCAGACATGCCGTGGCCGGAAACGGCATGTCCGGGGTGATTGTCGCAACAACGATGAGTTCAATTTGTTCGGCGGTGACTCCAGCCATTTTCATCGCACGTTGCGCCGCTTTCATCGCCATGTCAGACGTGAATTCGTCCTTCGCCGCCATCCGTCGTTCCTTGATGCCGGTGCGCGTCGTGATCCACTCGTCCGATGTATCCACCATTTTTTCCAAGTCGGCATTGGTCAAAATTTTCGCCGGCACATACGAGCCGACGCCGGTGATGGAACAGGTGCGACCCTGGAAATTATACCGGGCGCGCGGGTTTTTGAATTTGACGGTGGACAAGGCACTCATGCGGGAACAGGAACCGGCGGTGAAATTTCCACAGCAGCCAATTTTTCATTCGCGCGGGCGATTTCGCGGGCGATGATTTGATTAACCTGATGCTGCACGGCTTCGGCTGTCACGCGCAACGCACTGGCGACGGCGCGTTCGCGCGCCGAACCATGCGCCTTGAACACCATGCCGTTGAAACCGAGCATCGGCGCGCCGCCATAAACTTCCGTATCCATGCGCCGACGAATGGCGTGAAAGGCATTTTTCACAAGCAGCGCTCCGAGTTGACGTCTTGGATTTTGCGTCAGCGCGTGCCTGAGCATCGAAAACATCGCGACCGCGAGACTTTCACAAGTTTTCAAAACAATGTTGCCCACAAAACCATCGCACACGACCACGTCCACGCGGTCTTTGAACAAATCGTGCCCCTCGACATTGCCGATGAAATTCAAGTCGAGTTGCTTGCAGAGTTTGAAAGCTTCAAGCGTCAGCTCATTGCCTTTGGAATCCTCCGTCCCGATGCTGAGAATGCCAACGCGCGGATTTTTTCGGCCAAGCACTTCCCGCGAATACACACTGCCCATTACGGCGAATTGAGCGAGATGAATCGGTTTGCATTCAATATTCGCGCCACCGTCAAGCAGGACGAATTCATGTTCCTGCCGTGGA
>JBEKON010000018.1:0-35682 GCA_049521735.1 Verrucomicrobiota bacterium | reverse complement strand
GCGGATGAATGAAAATGCGCGTTTTTCCTGAGGTTTTCGTCAGTTTTCCGCCATTTTGCGCCGCCACGCTTTCGAGCACGCGGACGGTTGTTGTGCCGACTGCAATGACGCGGCATCCGGCGGTTTTCGCCCGATTGATTGCACGCACAGTTTCTTCGCCGAGTTCATAACCCTCCTCGTGCATTTTGTGCGCGGCGAGGGTTTCGGTTTTAACAGGCTGAAACGTGCCGGGGCCAACGTGAAGTGTGACAAAGCAAATCTTCACGCCCCGTGAACGGATATCATCGAGCAACTTTTCGGTAAAATGAAGTCCTGCCGTTGGCGCGGCGACCGAGCCGTCGGTTTTGGCGAAAACAGTTTGATAACGTTCCCTGTCTTCCAGCATGTTGCTTGAGTTCCGACGCGTGATGTAAGGCGGCAGCGGGGCTTCGCCGAGCCGGTCAAGTTCGCGTTTAATGTCCGCCGTGCCGGAAAAGCTCAACCGCCGGTGTCCTTCGTCGTTGGTTTCAACCACCGTTGCCTGTACTTTGGTTAATTGACCGTTCGTGCCGCGAAGAACAATTTGCGTTTTCATGCGGGCACGTTTGGCCGGACGCAACATCACCCACCAATCATTTATTGAATTTTCTTCAAGCAGCAGGATTTCAAATCGACCGCCGGTATGAGCGTTGACGCCATGCAAACGGGCGGGAATCACGCGGGAATTGTTCAGCACGAGCACATCGCCCCCGTGGAAAAATTCCAATACCTCGCCAAACCCCCGATGCTCAACCTGCCCGTTGGCCCGGTTTAGCACCAAAAGCCGTGACTCATCCCGCCTGGGGGCAGGATGTTGGGCAATCAGCTCTTGTGGCAGTTCGAAGTCAAAATCGGCTGTTCGCATCGCGGCTTAAGCGTAGTCTGATGACGACTGGAAAGACAGAATTGACTGTTTTACGGCGATTTTCAAGGAATCAGGCTGTGAATAACCTCTGAATAACCCCCAAAAATTAAGTTGAAATTGTGTTGACACGTAGTGGGGTAAAGTGTATGAAAGTGGGGTGTTGTGGAAAGAAAAGCCATTTTGTTTTTTTCTGTGAACAAATGAGCGGAAACAAAAATAAAGAGCCGACCTATTACAATTCGCGCTTTCGGCATGGCGTGGATGTGAAACGTCGTGTGCAAATCCCGGCCAAATGGAGGCCGCAACAGGCGGGTGTGGAACTGACGTTAATCCTTTGGCCGCGGGAGGGTGCCGGGCCATGCGTGCGCGTGTTGCCGCCTGCGCAGATGGCGAAGCTGATGCAGTCCATTGACGGGATGCCCAATAGCGATCCCAAGAAAGTAGTTTTGAAACGGATTATTGGCAGCGGCTCGGCGCAAGCGAGCGTGGACAAGGCCGGACGAATTTGTTTGCCGGAAGAAATGGCACGTGGAGCAGGCATCAAAAACGAAGTGATGCTGATCGGGTTGCTTGACCGTTTCGAGATTTGGAATCCGGAGCATTACGAGAAAGTTCAAACTGCCGATGCCGCGTTGGCGCCCGACGCCTTCAGACTGATGGAGTAAAATTATGAACTTAAGAAAATTATTGGCCGCTGGAAAAAACATCGTGGGTGGACGCGAGGAAATTTCCTATCACGTCAACAAACATGTCTATTTGCCGAAATTCGGTCCGGCAAAAAACCCCTTCAAATTCCCGGTTAAAGCAGGGCCGACAAAGGCCGCGGCGGAGACTGCCGCTGCGCTGGTCAAAAAGGAAATCGCACCGGTTGCGGCCAAGACGCAAAAGCTGCCGCCGTTGCCCGCCGCGCCATCATGCCCGGCCTCCTGGGTGGGCAAACTCAACCCGGTTTCACTGTGGCGCGGTTCGCCGCAGCCGGACGCACAACCGTCCGTGCAGTCCGAGCTGTCGTTGGATGAGGTGAAAGTGGTGCATAACGACCTGAGCGACGCAGATGTGAAAGTGGTGCCGATTAAATCCCGGACGGCGCGCGAAATGGCCGTGCCGGTCTTGTCGCCGCCGAAAAAATCATGGGAATTTCTGGCTGAGCGGATGTTTCAGGCAACGACGGATTAAACAACGGCAAAACGATGCACAGTGTCAGAGTTCGTTCACAAATCAGTGATGGCGGCGGAGGTGTTGGACGCGCTCAAGCCGGGGCCGGGCGGTCGTTACGCCGATGGCACGCTCGGCGGGGCTGGACACGCGGTGAGCATCTTGACCGCGAGTTCACCGACTGGATGGCTGTTTGGGTGCGATCGCGATGGCGTCGCGATTGAAACCGCGCGCGTGCGGCTCGCGAGATTTGCCGGACGCTTTGAAATCCGCCGCGGAAATTTTGCGGAATTGGCCGGATGGGTTCCGGCGGCGGGTTGTGATGGTGTGCTGCTGGACTTGGGCGTGAGTTCGTTGCAACTGGATTCGCCCGAACGCGGGTTCAGTTTCCAGCATGACGGCCCGCTGGATATGCGGATGGACGATCGGCAAACACTGACGGCGGCGGATTTGGTGAACGGTGCGAGTGCGGAAGAACTCGCGAAGATTTTTTGGGAATTTGGCGGCGAGCGCGAGTCGCGGCGGTTTGCGAAGGAGATTGTGCGTGACCGCGAGCGGCAAAAATTTGAAACAACGTGGCGGTTGGCGGAATTGATCGAGCGGCTCAGTCCGCGCCGCGGAAAAAAGGCGCATCCGGCGACAAAGGTTTTTCAGGCGTTGCGGATTGTGGTGAACGATGAAATTGGTTCTTTGAAACGCGGCCTGGACGCCGCAGTGAAAATTTTGAAGCCCGGCGGGCGATTGGCGGTCATTACGTTTCATTCGCTCGAAGATCGCGTGGTGAAGGAATTCGGACGCGAGCGAAGTCGTGGCTACACCTTCACAGGAAAAGTGGATGTGCCGGAATTGCGTGAATCGCGAGCGCCGGAATTAAAATGGGTGACGCGCAAGGCAATCCGGCCGGGTGAGGTTGAGTTGAAGGAAAATCCGCGCAGCCGCAGCGCGCAACTGCGGGTGCTGGAAAGAATTTAGATGGCAAGAAATCAAAAAAATCAATCGGCGGCAATCCGGTTTTGTCCGGCGCTGAAGGCGTTGTTTCTGTGTTTGCTGATTGCCGGTCTGGCAGTGGGTTACGTCTGGCAAAAAGGTCAGATTTACCAGCTTGGCCGGCAAATCACGACGTGCGAGAGCCGCTTGGTGCGGTTGCGGGATGAGAATCAAAAGTTGGGCGACCAGCTTGCAGTGTTGCGTTCGCCGGTCATGCTGGATCAACGCGTCCGCGAATTGAACCTCTGCTTGGTGCCCGCACAGCCGGCGCAAATTTACCGGCTGGTCGAGCCGCCGCCGAATGCAAACTCAAAACGTCAGTTCGCCGCGCGACAAAATAGCGGGATGATACAATGATGTGAACAATTTTGGCCGCCGCCCGTGACGCCGTCGGGTGAGGAACCGATCGCCGCGGGCGGTTGGCCATTTTGTGATGACAAAAGGATTACAGCTAAAACGCGTGCTGGTGTTGCTGGTGTTGCTCGGCTTGTCGTTTGCCGGACTGGGCTACCGGCTTGTGGATTTGCAAGTGCTGCGTCATGACGAGTTGGCGGCACTGGCTCAACAAAACACACAGCGCGAATTTTGGCGCGCGCCGCGTCGGGGCAATATTCTCGATGCACACGGCAATTTGCTTGCAACGAGCATTTTTGTGAAAACGGTTTGCGCGGATCCGACTTTGATTGGCAATCAGCAAGCTGTCGTCGCGCGCGCGCTTGCGCCGTTGCTGCAAATGAACGAGGGCGAGCTTTGCAAAAAATTGCTCCCGCGCATCCGGCAAAACGAAAAGGGCGGAACAGTCACCAATCACTATGTCGTTCTCCAGCACAAGGTCACGGACGAAACCTGGCAAAAAATACAACTGACGATGAACCGGCTTTCGTTCGGTGTGGACGAAAACAAATTCCCGGGGAATCATCGCGCGTTTTTTCGCAACCTGCGCCAGAACGCGATTTTTACCGAGCCAGTGGACGATCAATTGCGCGTGTATCCGAATGCTTCGCTCGCGGCGCACATCCTCGGTTTTGCGGGGACGGATGAAATGCAAATAAACGACCGGCAGGTTTTGCAGCCGTCCGGTCGCGATGGCATCGAGCTGGTTTTGAATTCTGCGTTGGGTGGCGTCGCGGGTTGGCGCGTGACCGAAACGGATCGGCAGCATCACGAACTGGCTGCGTTGCGTGACGAAGACGTGCAGCCGCGCAACGGCTTGAATGCAGTGCTGACGATTGACGCGGTCATTCAACACATCCTCGAAACCACGCTGGCCGACGCAATGCAAAAGCACACGCCCATCAGCATCACGGGCATTATTATGCGTCCGCGCACGGGTGAAATTCTGGCGATGGCAACGCTGCCGAATTTTGATCCGAATAATCCCGGCGTGTCACCCGCCGACGCGCGCCGCAATCGCGTTGTCAGCGACGTCATGGAACCGGGCTCGACATTCAAAGTCGTTGTTGTGGCCGGCGCATTGAACGACGGCGTAGTGCAACTGGGTGATACATTCGACTGCGAGGAGGGGCATTTTGCCTATGCCGGGCGGGTTTTGCACGACCACGAGCCGTTTGGGATTTTAACCGCCAAAAGCATCATCACAAAGTCATCAAACATCGGCGCGGCAAAAATTGGAATCAGGCTCGGCGAAGGCAGGCTTTACGATTATGTGTGCGATTTTGGATTCAGCCAGCGCACGGGCATTCCGCTGCCGGGCGAAGTTGCCGGCATTTTGCATCCGGTCAAGGATTGGAGCAAAGTGTCCATTGCGCAAATTCCAATGGGTCAGGGTGTGGCGGTGACGCGATTGCAAATGATCATGGCCATGGGTGCCCTGGCGAACAACGGCTGGCTCATGCGGCCGATGCTCGTGAGTCGCCTCGAGGATCGTGACGGGAATGTCGTGCAGCAATACGCCCCGCAGCGTGTGCGTCAGGTCATCAGCAGCGCCACCGACAAGCTGATGGTGGAAGCGCTCAAAACCGTTGTGTCGCCGGATGGCACGGCGCCCGGTGCGGCGATGAAGGATTATACCGTTGCAGGCAAAACCGGCACGGCACAAAAAGTAGAGAACGGCGCCTATGCCGAACACAAATTCACATCCTCGTTCATCGGGTTCTTCCCTGCGGACGATCCGCAACTTTGCATTTCGATTGTGATGGATGAACCGAAGGAAGGTTATTACGGCGGACAGGTTTGCGGGCCGGTGTTCAGGGAAGTTGCCGAACGATGCGCGAGTTATTTGAGCATTCCGCCGGCTGAAAATCCGCAACGGTCTCTCGTCGCGACCGGCATTTCGAAATCGCCGGCGAATATGTGGAATCCATGAGGAAACATTGAAAATTTGAAGTGGAAACGCGTTCTTTGAAATTCATAGCCGAAGCCTGCGCCGCCGAACTCAGGCGCGGTTCCGGTGGCACACTCGTCCAATGCGTATGCACCGATTCGCGTCAGGCGCAACCGGGCGATCTGTTTTTTGCAATCAAAGGGGAACGGTTCGACGGCCACGATTTTCTAAACGAAGCCGCCCAAAAAGGTGTCGCGGCGGTCGTTGTGGAAGAAAAAAAAATCCCCGCGCGGTTGCCGGATTGCGCAGCGCTGGTTGTTAAAGATACGCGTGCAGCGCTCGGTCGGTTGGCGGCGGAGTATCGGAAAGAATTTGATCTGCCGGTGATTGCTGTTGGCGGTTCGAATGGCAAAACGACGGTGAAGGAACTGATGGCGTCAGTGCTCCGGCAAAAACTGGCGGCGCTTTGGAGTGAGGCGAGTTTCAATAACGACATCGGCGTGCCGCTGACATTGTTGCGTCTGGAAAAATCGCACCAAGCCGCCGTGCTTGAAGTGGGCACGAATCATCCAGGGGAACTCGCGCCGCTGGTGAAAATGATCAGGCCGAAATACGGCGTCATCACAAACATCGGGCGCGAACATTTGGAATTTTTTGGCGATGTCGCGGGCGTCGCGCAGGAGGAAGGCTGGCTCGCGGAACTGTTGCCGGCGGACGGCATGCTCTTTATCAACGGCGACGACGAATGGACGGAGCAAATCGCGAAACGAACCCGCGCCAGAATTGTTCGCGTCGGGTTGGGGGGAAAAAACAACTGGCGCGCCCGCTCGATTCGTCTGGACAAAAATGGCGTGACGTTTCGCGTGGACGCGCCGAAAGCGGAATTCAGCGGCGAATATCGCATCAATTTACTCGGTCGCCATCAGGTGACAAACGCTTTGTTTGCGGTTGCGGTCAGTGAGGAACTAGGCTTGGGCCGTCCCGCGGTGCGGGACGGCCTGGCCGAATGCAAACCGCCAAGGATGCGGCTGCAGTTTTGGGAAGCGGGCGGTGTGCGCGTGCTCGACGACGCCTATAACGCGAACGCGGATTCGACGCTCGCGGCGCTGGAAACGCTCCGCGATTTGCCGTTGCAAGGCCGGCGCGTAGCGGTGCTTGGCGACATGGCTGAGCTCGGTGCGCACAGCGAAGCGGCGCATGCGGAAGTTGGCAGGCGCGCGGCGGAATTGGGCATCGGACAATTGTTCGCTGTTGGCAAAATGGCGGGTGTCACGGCAACAGCGGCGCGCGAAGCGGGCTTGACCCGCGTGATTGAATTTGTGGATGTCGAAGCGGCGGTGAAAGCAGTGAAGTCTTTTTTAAAAGCAGGCGATGTGGTTTTGTTGAAGGCGTCACGGGCGTCGCGCTTGGAAAGAATTGCGGAAACTTTGAAGGCGGAAAAAATGTGAATCAAAATTAACGTATGGATACTTCATTAAAAATAGTGATCATTGGCGGTATTCTTTTAATTCTCATGGTTCTTTTCTTGGAAAAAAGAGAGCCTTTGAAGGTGAAGATAAGTTTTTTTTCTATGGCAATTTGTTTTTTAATGGCTGGCGTGTTGGAAGCTTTAGTTCATGTTCAGACAGTTCATCTTTCATCTGAAATGATTCGGTTCCTCCGAAGTGCATCTCAAATCTCATTTGGAATGGCGTTAGGAATTATTTTGACTTTGCGGATTTTTGGTCAATTTAAGTTTACAAAAAGAAATTGGTAAAATGCTTTATTATTTAAGCCAGCAATTGCTCGCTTGGTTTCATGGGACAGCTTGGGAAAGCCGGCTCTCATGGCTGCGGCTTTTTCGCTACATCACAGTGCGGAGTGCGGGCGGAGCAATTACGGCACTGGCTTTGAGTTGGTGGCTCGGGCCAAAAATCATTCTCTGGCTCAAACAATTAAAATTCGGCCAGGATTACGCGGACAAGGCCGAAGAAGCCGGTGGATTGGGCGCGCGCGTTTTGGGCAAAAAAGGAACGCCGACGATGGGCGGCATTTTGATTGTGGCGGTTTTGTTCTTCTCAACGATTTTATGGGCGCAGTTGGACAACAAACTGATTTTGCTGACGCTGTTGTCGGTGCTCGTGCTGGCGGGGCTGGGATTTTACGACGATTATGCAAAAATCATCCAGCAAAGCGGCGGCGGCGCTCCGCCGCGCGTGAAACTGTGGGCCCAAATCGTACTGGCGGTTTTTATCGGTGTCTATTTGTGGATGACGCCCTCGACGGGCAGGCTGGTGACGCAAATCATGGTGCCGTTTTGGAAATATCCGGTTGCGATGAACGCAGGCTGGATCGGTCTGCTGATTGTGGTGCTGGCGATTGTCGGCAGTTCAAATGCGGTGAATTTGACAGATGGCCTCGACGGTCTGGCGATTGGCTGCACGCTGATTGTGGCGTTTGTGTTTCTTGTGTTCACGTATGTGGCAGGCAACATCAAGGCGGCGGGCTATTTGCAAATTCCCTATGTGCCCGGTGCGGGCGAATTAACGGTGTTTTGCGCGGCGTTGATCGGGGCGGGGCTGGGATTTTTGTGGTTCAACTGCCATCCGGCGCAGGTGTTCATGGGCGACACGGGGTCGCTCGCGCTCGGCGGAGCGTTCGGCATCATCGCGGTGCTGATTCATCAGCCGTTCGTGCTGGTGATTGCGGGTGGCGTGTTTGTGATGGAAGCTGTTTCGGTGATTCTGCAAACCGGCTGGTTTCGTTTCACGCGAATGCGCACCGGCACGGGCCGACGGATTTTTTTAATGGCGCCCTTGCATCATCATTTCGAGAAAAAAGGATGGTATGAATCACAAGTGGTGATGCGTTTTTACATTTTGTGCGTGCTGTTCGCGGTTATCGCGCTGGCCACGCTGAAACTGAGGTGAATGATGATGTTCGCATTGGCTAAAAACGGAATTTTGACAGGTTGCTTTACTCCTTGCGCCGCTGACCGTTCGCTGTTAAAAACATCGGTGGTAGCGGAGAGGCGCGCGGTGGCCCGAAGGGTGTTTTTGTATTCAGTCGGCGGCTTGAGACTGAATTGGCTTGGGTTTTTTTTGAACAATCCACATCCGCAGCGGCTTCAAGCACAACTTGGTGAACATGATGACTTTAACACGCCATGGAGTTTTGAGAGGAGAAACTTCGTTGCGGAAAACTCAACAACACAACCTCAACACGAAAGGACGCAACCAGCGCCAAATCAATGAATAATCCCAACCCATTCGTACCTCAAGGCTCCCTGTTGGAGCAGCAAAACAAACGCCGTTCACGCATAAAAGTCGGTGTGTTCTGCGTGCTGGCGGTCGGAATCGTAGGCCTGACCGCAATGCTCATCCAAGGCTGCAAACGCGAACAAACCGAGACGCAAAACCAGCCATCACTCGAAACAAACGTGACTGCGATGAACACGAATGTTCCACCGGCGGTGGAAGCATCCAATCCTCCTGTGCAGCTTCCGCCGGCGATGACCCCTCCGCCTGTTGCACCGGCAGTGACAGAAGCCGCTACGACCGAATACGTTGTGGTCAAAGGCGATTCGTTCTCGAGAATTGCCAAGAAATTCGGCGTGAGTGTGAAAGCAATTGAAGCGGTGAACCCTGGCGTCGAACCGACCAAATTGAAAGTCGGACAAAAACTTTCGATTCCGGCGTCATCCGGCGGCGCAGCTGCGCCTGCTGCTGAGAATGCCTTGACTCCAACTGGTTCAAGCACAGGCGAGGAAACTTACACGGTGAAATCCGGCGATACGCTGACCAAGATTGCGAAGGCACACGGCACAACCGTCAAGGCGATTGAATCCGAAAACAATCTGTCCACGACGAAGATCAAAGTCGGCCAGAAGCTGAAGATTCCAGTGAAAGCTGAGGTTGCGGCCCCGGTACCGGCTCCAGTCGCACCTGCGCCCGTGCCGCCGCAGGGCACGGTGCCTGCGCCGGCTAGTGCGCCTTCCGGTCAATAAGCGCGCCGGACTGATAGCGGCTGGTCCCGCTTTTGCGGGATTTTGAAGGCATTGAAATGAGAGTCGCCGTCACGACTTTGGCGTTTTGCGTTGCCGCCCTGTTGGCGCTGGGGCTGGTGATGCTTTACAGCTCGAGCATGACACAAGTCGGCGCGCATTACATCATACTGCAACTTCTCTGGTGTGCGTTCGGCTTCGCCTTCTGCGTGGCGGCGACCGCTCTCGATTATCAATTGCTCAAAAAACTCGCCTGGCCGATTTTTGTCCTTGCGGCACTTTTGCTCCTGCTTGTGCTCGTTCCGCACATCGGCAGAAAAATCAACGGCGCGCGCCGTTGGTTCGATTTTCACGGCGTGCGCTTTCAGCCATCCGAGTTCGGAAAAATCGCACTCATCATCCTGTTGGCGTGGTATGGAGACCATTGCCAGCGGCACATGCGCACATGGAAACGTGGCGTCGTTTTGCCAGGCATTCTCATCGGGCTGATACTCGCTCTGGTTTTTGTTGAACCTGATCGTGGCACAACCATTTTGCTTGCCGCCGTCAGCGGCGCGATGCTGCTCATTGCCGGCGTCCGTTGGAAATACATTATTCCTCCGGTTTTGCTCGGTGTGTTCGCTTTGACGGTTTCCATTTTACGGGATCCGATGCGCATGAGGCGCATTTTCAGTTGGTGGGATTTGGAGCAGAGCAAGGACGGTGTTGGCTATCAGGCATACCAGGCCATGATCGCGCTTGGCTCCGGCGGCTGGACCGGCCTTGGTCTCGGGAACGGCCGCCAAAAACTCGGCTTCGTGCCGGAACATCACACCGATTTTATTTTTTCCATCATTGGCGAGGAATTGGGTTTGGTCGCGACGCTGCTGGTCGTTCTCGCGTTCGTCGTCATTGCGATTTGCGGCATTTACATCGCGCTGAACTCGCGCGACACGTTCGGATTTTTGCTCGCAGCGGGTGTCACATTTCTAATCACCCTGCAGGCGGCGATTAACATCGGCGTTGTCACCAGCGCGCTGCCGAACAAAGGCCTGCCGTTGCCGTTCATCAGTTATGGCGGCTCAAATCTGCTTGCCATGTTCACATGCGTCGGGATTTTGTTCAGTGTCGCGCGCCACGCCCACGCTCGCGGAAAAATTCCCGCGGCTGCCATCGAAACCGACGAGATTCCAATCGCTCAAACCACATGATCGCGCCTGGAGTCAAATCGCCCTTCGTCGCCATTGCGTGCGGCGGCACGGGCGGGCATCTCTTTCCGGGTCTGGCGGTGGCGGAACAACTTCAACGACGGGATTGCGCCGTCACATTGCTCATCTCGCCGAAGGATATTGACCGGCAGGCCGTCAAGTCCGCGCGCGACATGGAAGTTGTCACGCTGCCCGCTGTCGCGCTGCAAAATCGCAATTACATTTCGTTTGCACGCAGCTTCTGGCAATCGTGGCGCGCGTCGCAGAAAATTTTCAAAGACCGTCCACCGCAGGCTGTGCTTGCAATGGGCGGTTTCACCAGCGCCCCGCCCGTTCTCGCCGCGAAGAAATTCCATGCGAAAACGTTTTTACACGAATCCAACGCCATCCCCGGTCGCGCAAACCGCTTTCTTGCGCGCTTTGTGGATGAGGCGTTTGTCGGGTTTCCGGCGGCGGCGGCGCGCCTTCGCGTCCGCAAGGTAACAACCACCGGCACCCCGGTCCGTCTGCAATTTCAGCCACGCGATCCCGCTGCGTGCCGGACTGCGCTTGGCTTTGAACCCGATCGCCCGGTGATTCTGGTCATGGGCGGCAGCCAGGGTGCAAGCGGCATCAACGGAATGATTTTGTCCGCGTTGCCCGTGCTTGGTGAACGCGCCAAAAATTGGCAGTGGCTTCATCTCACTGGCGTAAACGATTCAGAAAAAGTCAAAAGCGCTTACGATGCCCGTGGTTTGATCGCTGTTGTAAAACCGTTTCTAACGGAAATGGATTTGGCGCTTGGTGCGGCGACCGTTGCCGTAAGTCGCGCGGGTGCGTCGTCTCTGGCCGAAATTGCCGCGATGCGCCTGCCATCGCTTTTAATTCCATATCCGACTGCGGCAAACAACCATCAATTTCACAACGCGCGCGCTTTTGAAAAGACCGGCGCGGCGCGCCTGCTCGAGCAGAAAGCCACAACGCCCGGAAAAGTCGCCGTTCTGTTGCGTGAACTGGTTGAAGACACCACCGCTCGCTCAAAGATTCAAACCGCGCTCGCACAATGGCACGCGCCGCGCTCCGCCGAACAAATCGCGGAAATCATGTTGGCTGCAATTTTTCGGAGTGCGGACAGCCGTGTTCGCGCGGATGAATCTTTGCGCGAAATCCGCGGGCAAGGCTGCCCGCGCTCCGATGCGGTTGAACGGCAGAATTTTTCCGCCGCATGAGAGCTATTTTGGAACGACCGATGAATGCCGGAGCACAAAACGCTGATGAACTGGCCGGGCGCGTTTCGCGCGCGACCGTCATTCGCCGCGGGGAGCCGCTGGCAAAACACACCACATTGCGCGTCGGCGGTCCGGCGGACATTTATATCGAGCCGGCATCGGAAGACGATTTGGCGGGCGTCGTGAGATTTTGCGGCGGGCGTGATTTGCCGTTTTTTGTGATGGGGCGCGGCTCGAATTTGTTGGTGCGTGACGGCGGTTTTCGCGGCGTGATGATTTGTCTGGCGCATCCGTATTTCAGCCGCATCGAAGTTGTGGGTGAACGGCTGTGCTGCGGCGCGGGCGCAAAACTGAAAAATGTCGCGGTGGAAGCGAAACGTCACGGTTTGAGTAATGCGGAATTTCTCGAAGGCATTCCCGGCAGTGTTGGCGGCGCGTTGCGCATGAACGCGGGCGCGATGGGCAATGCGACGTTTGATATCGTCGAGTCGGTTCGTTTGATGAATTTTGACGGCAACGTGCGTGAACTCGCGTCGAAGGAAATGTCGGTTGAATATCGCGGTTGCGGCATTTTGAGAGCGCACATTGCGCTGGGCGCAGTGTTCAGGTGCACGCCCGCGCCGCGCGAGAAAATCGAGGAACGCATGAAGGCGTTCCGCGAAAAACGGTGGGCATCGCAGCCGGCTGCGCCGAGCGCCGGTTGCATATTCAAAAACCCGGCTGCGATTCCGGCGGGCAAACTGATTGATGAACTGGGCTTGAAAGGCGCGCGTGTCGGTGGGGCGATGGTTTCGACCGAGCATGGCAATTTTATCGTGAATGACGGCAATGCGACGGCGTGCGACATTTTAAAATTGATTGCGATTTTGAAACAGCGCGCGAAAGATGAGCGCGGCATCGAATTATGCACGGAAGTTGAGATCATCGGTGAAGATTGAAAAGATTTTTATAACAAAATGACCGGCAAATTCAAAATTGTGGTGATGTTGGGTGGGCCAAGTGCCGAACGCGAAGTCTCGTTGCGTTCGGGTGCGGCGGTGACGAAAGCGTTGCGCTCGCTCGGTCACGAGGTTCATGAGCTTGATCCGCGCGATGATTCGTGGGTTTTGCCGCCGGGCACGGATATGGTCTTTCTCGCCTTGCACGGGACTTATGGCGAGGACGGCACGGTGCAGCGGCGCTTGGACGAACTTGAAGTAATTTACACCGGTTGCGACGCCGGGGCGAGCCGCATCGCGTTTGACAAAGTGCTGACGAAAAAACGTTGCATCGAAGCCGGAGTTCCATCGGCGAGATTTTTGGTTGTGAATTCAGAAAAAGTTCCGTGGCCGGAAGGCTGGCAGCCGCCGCTGGTGGTCAAACCGGTACGGCAGGGTTCAAGCGTCGGACTGCAATTTGTCGGGCGAATTGGGGATTGGCAAAACGCACTGGCGGAAGCGTTGAAGTTTGATTCGGAGGTTTTGGTCGAGGAGAAAATTGCCGGGCGTGAATGCACCGTGGGCATTTTGGATGACGAGGCGTTGCCGATTGTTGAAGTTCGTCCGAAAGTCGGTGCTTACGATTATCCAAACAAATATACACCGGGCCGCACGGAATATTTTTGTCCGGCGGATTTTGATTCTGCGATGACGGAACGGATTCAGGAAGCGGCGCTGGGCGCGTTCAAGGCGATTGGCGGTCGTGATTACGCGCGTGTGGACGTAATGGTGCGCGGGGATGGCGGACCGGTTGTGCTCGAAGTCAACACGCTGCCGGGCATGACGGAAACGAGTTTGCTGCCGAAGGCGGCGGCCGCGGCGGGTTTGAATTACGGGCAGCTTTGCCAACGAATGGTGGATTTGGCGTTAAAAAGGAAATGAAGAATGAAGAATGTAGAATGCAGAATTGAACTGACTTTGGTCCATTACCCGAATCAGAAATTCACTCTTCATTCATCATTCATCATTCTTAATTCTGCATTTCATTATGTGGTTTAGGCGCGAACAAAAGAACCGACGATTGAAGCGTGGACGCGTGCTCGACGTGAAACTGCGTTCGAGCCAGGTGCGCGCCGCGCGCACGCGGCTGGCGGTAATAATGCTGGGCGTCACGTTCGGAACGGTGGCCGGACTTTATTTGTTGTGGCGCACGGGCGAATGGGTGCTGGACAAATTTGTCTATAAAAATTCCGAGTTCGCCATTCGGCAGGTTAACGTGCAAACCGATGGCGTCATCGCCCCGGACCAATTACGCCGCTGGTCCGGCGTGAAGCTCGGCGAGAATTTGATCGCGCTTGATTTGGCGTCGGTGAAACGCAATCTGGAACTTGTTTCGACCATCGATTCCGTTTCCGTCGAGCGCATACTGCCGCGCACACTGCGCATTCGCGTGACGGAACGCCAACCGGTGGCGCAAGTGGACGTGCCGTGCGCGGGCACAAAGGGTGAAATAACGGTTTCAGTTTTTCAATTGGACGCAGACGGTTACGTGATGCAACCGCTCGACCCGCGGCTGTGCGTGATTCCATTGTCGCAAGTGAGCGGGCAATTGCCGGTGATTGTGGGACTAAACATGTATGAATTGCGGCCTGGTCATCGCGTCGAATCGCCCCAAGTGCGGGCCGCGTTGCAATTGGTGGCTGCGTTCGACTATTCGCCGATGTCGGGGTTTGTGGATTTACGGCGCATTGATGTTTCATCACCGGGAGTCGTTGTCGCAACGACAGGGCAGGGCAGCAGGATTACTTTTAGCCTCGACAATTTGGATCAGCAATTGCAACGATGGCGCGAAATTTACGATTTGGGACAGCGGATGAACAGGGCCATCGTGACGCTCGATTTGGCGGTTTCCAACAACGTTCCGGTTCGTTGGATGGAAGCCAGCGTGCCGGCGGTCACCGTGCCAAAATCGGTCAACCCCGCACACATTCGGAGGAAAAATGTTTGACGCTTCATCCATCATCGTCGGTCTGGAAATCGGCACGTCCAAAGTTTGTGCCGTCGTTGGCGAACAAAGCGCCGGTGGCTCACTCAACATCATCGGTCTCGGCCAGGCGCGCTCACGCGGCGTGCGCAAGGGCGAGATTGCGGATCCGACGCAGGCCGAGGAGGACGTGCGCAACGCCATCGTCGAGGCCGAGCAAATGGCCGACGTGGAAATTCGCAACGTTTATCTTGGCGTGACCGGCGGGCACATCCGCGGCTTCAACAATCGCGGCGCGCATCCGGTGGTTTCCGCCGACCGCGAAATTTCCGAGGACGACGTGCAGGACGTGATCAAAAACGCGAAGGCCATCAATTTGCCGACGGAAAACAACGTCGTTCACGCCATTCGCCAGCACTTTTTAGTGGACGGACAGGACGGCGTGACAAATCCGGTCGGGATGCTTGGTTCGCGGCTTGAAGTGGACATGCACGTCGTTCATGGCAACACAAACCGTTTGCAAAACGCCATTCGCCTCGTCAAAGGCCTGCAGCTTGACGTGGACGGAATTGTGTTCAACGGCCTGGCCTCGTCGCTCGCGTTGTTGACCAACGAGCAAAAAGAGCTCGGAGCGCTGGTCATTGACATCGGCGGCGGCACGACTGATTACGTTGTTTACGCCAACGGCGTCATCAAATACACCGGCGTTCTGGCCATCGGCGGCGACCATGTTTCCAACGATCTGGCTTACGGCTTGAAAGTGCCATTGAGTCGCGCGGAACAGCTCAAGCTTGAGCATGGTTCAGCGTTGCTGGACGAGGAAAACAAAGGCCAAACCGTCACGATCACCAATGAACTCGGCCTGCCGATCAAGACGATTAACGTCGAGCATTTGCGCCAAATCATGTCGCTGCGTTTGGAGGAAATTTTCCAGCTCGTCGCGCAGAGTTTGGAGCAGGCCGGGCTGTTTAATTACTTGCGCGCGGGTGTCTTTCTGTGCGGCGGCTGCGCGCGCGTGCCACACATCGCCAAACTCGCCGAATCCATTTTGCAAATGCCGGTGTCACTCGGCCAGACCAATTCCATTAGCGGCCTGAAATCGGCGCTCGCCCAGCCGGAATTTATCACCGGCATCGGCCTTGTGAAATTCGGCTCGTTCAAAACCCGCAAACACGAAGACCGCCCGTCGCTGGCTCAGGGAATCAAGGGCACCATCGCGAGCCTCTTGCGCCGGTCATAAAATTCATGAGTTATGAAAATTAAAACTCGAATTCCACCAGCGGTTCCTGAACCAGTCAAAATGCCCGCCGTAAAAATTTTCGGTGTGGGCAGCGCCGGCGTCCATCTGATCGACGCCATGGGCAGAGGGGAATTCACAGGTGCGGCTTTCATTGCGGTCAACACCGACTCACCATCGCTTGAGGCGTCGTCTGCGCCGGTAAAAATCCAGATCGAAACAAAATTACTGCGCGGCCTCGGCACCGGCGGCGATCCTGAACGCGGTCGCGCGATTGCCGAGGAACAATTTGCCACGCTCAAAACCGCTTGCGAAGGCGCGGATGTCGTGTTCATCGTCGCCGGTTTGGGCGGCGGTGCTGGCAGTGGCATCAGTCCCGTGCTGGCGCACGCGGCGAAGGAAACCGGCGCGCTGGTGCTGGCGTTTGTGACGCTGCCATTCGCCTGCGAAGGCAACCGCCGCCAGCTGCAGGCGCTGCAGGGATTGGAACAACTCAAAGCCGTCGCCGATGGCGTTATTTGCCTGCCATGCCAGAAAACATTCAAGCTGATTGACGAAAACACCAATGTGCTCGACACATTCCGCATCACCGGCGATTTGCTGATCGAGGGTGCGCGCGGCGTGTGGCGATTGCTGACACGGCCGGGCTTGATTCAGATCCACTTTGACGATTTATGTGCGCTGGTGCGTGACCGCCATTCCGAAAGTGTCTTCGCCTCCGTCGAGGCGAGCGGTCCGGCGCGCTCGCGTGAGGTGGTGGAAAAATTGCTTGCGCATCCGTTGCTCGACGAAGGTCGTGCGCTGGCCGAATCCGATGCCGTGCTTGTGAGCCTGGTGGGTGGGAAAGATTTGACGATGGCCGAGGTGAACCGCGTGATGGAACAAATCAGCCGCCATTGCGAACCCGCGCAAATCATCATGGGCGCGGCGGTGGACGAAACGCTGAAGAATCGTTTATCCGTGACCGTCATTGCGGCGAAACAAAACGCAGTGGCCGCAAAATTGCCAGCGACGGATGTGTCCAATGAACCGTCGGAACAAGAAGAAATTTCGCGCGGTCTCGGCACCCGTCCGGTTTCGCGCAACCTTGCGCAGTCGCCGTCATTGACAATGGGGCAACACGAACCCCAAATGCTTTCGGAGCTGGCCAAACAACCCGGTGGCCGGACGCGAAAAGCCGGTCCCAAGATGCTCCAAACACAATTGCCGCTGGCGATTATTTCCAAGGGGCGGTTTGATAAAAGCGAGCCGACGATTCACAAGGGCGAAGACCTCGACATCCCTACCTACATTCGCCGTGGCGTGCCGTTGAATTAGTTCAATTTTCCTTGCGTGGGAACAATGGAGCAGGCTCGCCGATTTTGTGGCCGGGCTTCAATTTGCCCCAGACGGCTTCTGAAAATTTGTCCGGCCCGTCCTCCGCAGTAGCTCTGCTACGGAGGGTGGACACGCCGGTCAAACCGAGCTGCGAATAAATTTTAGTCGCCGTTCCCGGCAAAAATGGCCATAACAAAACCGCCAGCACGCGACACGTCTCAGCCAGATTATAAAGCACCTCGTCGAGCTGCTTTGATTGTGCCGGGTCTTTGGCCAGCTTGAACGGCGCAGTTTGGTCCACGTATTGGTTGGCTCGCGTGACAAGCGACCAGATGCTGTGCAGGGCGGCTTGGAGTTGGTTTTGTTCGAGCTGTATGCGCGTTTCGGTAATGACTTTTTGCACTTCGGCGGAAAGTTCATCCGAAGACGCAGGCACAATGCCGTTGCGATAGCGCTTGAGCATCGAGAGCGAGCGGTTGACAAGATTACCAAGGCCGTTCGCAAGTTCGGCGTTGTAACGGGACTTGAAACCGGCGTCCGTCCAGTTTCCATCCGGTCCGATGTCGAGTTCGCGCGAAACGTAAAAACGAAAGGCATCCACGCCCCATTCGTCAATGACCGCGACCGGGTCAACGATGTTGCCGGTGCTTTTACTAATTTTCGCGCCTTCCTTCCGCCACCAGCCGTGAACGAGAACCTGTTTTGGCAGCGGCAAACCCATAGCCTTGAGCATAATTGGCCAATAAACAGCATGAAATTTTACGATGTCCTTGCCGATGACGTGAATGTCGGCGGGCCAGAGGCTGAGTCGAGGGTTGAGGGCCTGCTCGCGATTTATCGGAGTTGAGGGTTGAGAGCCAAGCGCGTTGAGCACGACCGGATCGCCGTGCGCGGCGGCGATGCTGATGTAATTCACGAGCGCGTCGAACCAGACGTAAGTAACAAAATTCGAGTCGAAGGGCAGGGGAATTCCCCAGTTCAAACGCGACACTGGACGCGAGATGCACAAGTCTTCGAGTTCGTTGTTCTTGAGAAAGCCGACGACTTCATTCCGGCGATGGTCAGGCGCGATGAATGAAGGATTTTTTTCGATGTAATCAATCAGCCATTGCTGTTGCTCGTTTAACTTGAAGAAGTAATTTTCCTCCTTTAACTCAACGACTTCGCCGTAGTTGGGATCGAAGGTTCCATCCGGACTGCGATCCTTCTCGGTCAGAAATGTTTCCTCCTTCGTCGAGTAAAAACCCTGGTAGGTTTTTTTATAGACCTGACCGGCTTTATAAACCTTCGCGAGACCGGCCTGAACAATTTCCTTGTGGCGCGGTTCGGTGGAGCGGATAAAATCGTCGTTGGTCAATTTCAGTTTTTTTGCAAAGGCTTTCCAGTCCGCTGCGAGTTCATCGCAATACGATTGCGGCGTCTTGCCCTCGGCGATGGCGGCCTGCTGAACTTTCTGGCCGTGTTCATCGAGGCCGGTGAGAAAAAAAACCTCCTGCCCCAGACTGCGTCGCGCCCGCGCGATAACATCGGCGACAATTTTCTCGTAGGCATGGCCGAGGTGCGGCTGGCCATTGACGTAATCAATCGCGGTGGTGATGAAAAACCGTTTGTTCATTGAAAAGAGCAGTGTGAAGGACAAAAGCAGCATTGGCAATCCTGCGCCGTGTGACCCGGTGGGGCGAGCGTCCTCGCGAGCCGAAGGCTAACGAAAACACGGCTCGTCAGTAGCCTCGCCCCACCTGTTCAAGCCTTCGCACTTGCGACGAGGCGATTTTGCATTACAATCCCGTCCGGCTGTGGCGGAAAACCAGCCAGACAAAGCAAAACCGCATGAAACCTGAGTTTTCCAATTTCGCCGCGCGATTGCGCGAAGCCATTTCTTCGGAGGGGCGAGCTATGCGAGTCCCTAACTCCGAATTTCAAAACCGAGATGGGGACTCGTTTAACTCGTCCCTCCGAGATGATGCTGCTTTTGGCAAACTTGCTCTTGAACTCTTCGAACTTCAGTTCAAACACAACGCCGCGTATCAGAAAATCTGCAAAACACGCAGACTGACACCGGAAGTTGTCGGGCATTGGACGCGAATTCCTGTTGTGCCGGCGGCCTCGTTCAAGGAACTGGAATTGACCTGTCTTGCGCCAGCCGCGCGCACCGCTGTTTTCCTTTCCAGCGGCACGACCAAACAACGTCCGAGCCGCCATTTTCACAATTCTGAGTCGCTGGCGATTTATGAAGCCTCGTTGTGGCCGTGGTTCGAGCAAAACGTTTTTGCCAATTCAAAATTCAAAATTCAAAATTCAAAATTGGTCATCCTTACACCTCCTCCAGAGCAAGCGCCGCATTCGTCACTCGTTCACATGTTCGACGTGATTCGACGCAAGTTTGGATCGTTGAAATCGGCTTTTGTTGGACAGGTTGCCAACGATGGTTCATGGGCGTTGGATTTTGAAGCCGCGCTTGCAGCGCTTTTACTTCCTGCCTCAAACCCCGCGCCCCGCACCTTGTTATTGCTCGGCACGGCGTTTTCATTCGTGCATCTGCTGGATTATCTGGGTGAACGGGATTTGTCGTTCCGGCTGCCGCCTGGTTCGCGCGTGATGGAAACCGGCGGCTACAAAAACCGCTCGCGCACGATGCCGAGAAACGAATTACACGCGCTCATCACCGAACGACTCGGTATTCCGCAAAGCCACATTGTTTGTGAATACGGCATGAGTGAGTTGAGTTCACAGGCCTATGACGGGGCCATTGGTAGGGCGGGCTGTCCCCAGCCCGCCGGGTGGCGGCGCGGTGAGGACACCTCGCCCTACCTTCGTCGGAATTTTCATTTTCCGCCGTGGGCGCGGGCGCAGGTCATTTCGCCTGAAACAAACCGTGAAGTGGCAGATGGCGAGACCGGCCTGATTCGTGTTTTTGATTTGGCGAACGTCTTTTCCGTCATGGCCATTCAAATGGAAGATTTGGGAGTCCGCCACGGTGACGGTTTTGAATTGCTTGGCCGTGCGCAGTTCGCAGAACCTCGTGGCTGTTCATTGATGAGCATTGAATCCAAATGAATTTGCCAAACTATTTTCTCGCCGATCTGCCGCCGGAAGCGACGCTGTCGCCGGCGATGATCACGGAGGCGTGCCAGACACTCAAACACAATCGCGGGCGCTATCTCGCATCGCGTTCCACTGGCAGTTTGGTGAAAGTATTGAGTGAAGTGGCTGCAAACTGGCTTCAAGCCGGCGATCCATTCCGAAAACTCGCGCTTGAAGTGGGGCCGGCGAAAACGGGCTTTTCACGCGAAACGCTGGCAAAGGGACTGGACAATTTTTTCCGGCAACTCACGCCTGATAATTTTCACACGCTGCTCCTCCAGGAGTTCGGCGATGCGAAACGGCTGGATGAATTTTGCGTCGATGGCAAACCAAACCATTCGCGCGCGGCGACGGCAACCGGACCCGAGCTTCTCGTTCACATCACGGCGGGCAACATTCCGAATCCGGCGCTGACGAGCATCGTTTTCGGTTTGCTCGCGCGCTCGGCTCAATTTGTGAAATGCGCAAGCGGCGCATCATTCCTTCCACGATTGTTTGCGCATTCAATCTACGATGTCGATTCAAAGCTTGGGGCGTGCATGGAAATCGCCGAGTGGCGCGGCGGAAGCGCGGATTTGGAGAATGTGTTGTTTGCGGAAGCCGATTGCATGACGGCGACCGGCAGTGACGAGACGCTCGCAGCCATTCGCTCGCGTTTGCCGGTCAAAACCCGTTTCCTCGGCTACGGCCATCGTGTGAGTTTTGGTTTTGTGGCGCGCGAGGTTTTGTCCGATCCGGGGGCGCGGCGCGTGGTGACAAATGCCGCGGAGGATGTGGTGGCGTGGAACCAACTCGGCTGTCTTTCGCCGCATGTGATTTACGTTCAATTGGGTGGTGAAGTTTCTCCGGAAAAATTCGCCGAATTGCTCGCGGACGAACTGGAGCAGCGCGAACAAACCGAACCGCGCGGTGAACTGGCGGCGGAACACGCGGCAGCCATTGCATCACGCCGTTCGATTTACGAAATCCGCGCGGCGCATTCACCCGATGCCACGCGGCATTGGTGCAGCAAGGATTCGACGGCGTGGACGGTGATTTTTGAAGCGGACGCGCGCTTTCAAATGTCATGCCTGAATCGCTTCGTTTATGTGAAGGGCGTGAAAGATTTGGACGAAATGCTGAAAAATACCGAGGTCGTGCGTGGCCACGTCTCAACCATCGGCATCGCCGTGCCCGAAGAAAAGATGCGCGAACTGGCGGAGCAACTGGCGCGTTGGGGCGCGACGCGGGTGTGTCCGCTTGGCCGGATGCAAAATCCGCCGCTGACGTGGCGGCATGATGGCCGGCCGGCGTTCGGCGACATCGTCCTGTGGACGGATGTCGAGGCGTGAGGTATTAGGTGATGGGCACGGGGTAAGAATCGAGTGAAAGGAAAATTCCATGGCTGAATATGGTTATCGAAGTTTGGTGGTTTGGCAAAAGGCGAAGGTTTTAGCAGTGGATGTTTATCAACTGACGGAAGCCGAGACCATTCGTCATGATTTTTCACTGATTGACCAATTGCGGCGGAGCGCGGTGAGTGTGCCGAGCAATATTGCCGAGGGTGATGAACGGAAATCTGATAAAGACTCAATTCGATTTTTCCATATTGCCAAGGGTTCACTTGCGGAACTTGCAACCCAACTGGAAATTGCCCGCGATGTTGGTTATTTCACCAACGCGCAAACTGAGCCTTTAATTGTTCGATGTGCTGAATTAGGAAAGATGTTGGGGGCGTTGATTCGCGCAAGAAGCAGCCCCGCGCCCCGCGCCTCAAGCCTAAAGCCTCGTGCCTGATTTTTATGAAAATGGAATTACGAAAGACGTTTCAGTTTGAAGCGGCGCATTTGCTGCCGCGGTTGCCGAAATCACATAAATGCCGGCGATTGCACGGACACAGCTTCAAGGTGGAAGTTGCGGTTGCAGGCGAATGCGATCCCAAACTCGACTGGCTGATGGATTACGCGGACATCGCGAAGGCGTTCAAACCGATTTGGGAAAAACTCGATCACCGCTATCTCAACGAAATTCCCGGGCTAAAAAATCCGACGAGCGAAAACGTCGCGGTGTGGATTTGGAAAAAGTTGAAACCGAAACTGCCATTGCTCACCGAAGTCGTTGTGGCCGAAACCTGCACGGCGCGATGCGTTTATCACGGTGATTGAACCTTGCTTTCGGAGGGACGAGTTACACGAGTCCCTGAATTATAAATTCGAAATCGAAATGGGGACTCGCATAGCTCGCCCCTCCGAAGTTTGTTATGGCAAATAAACCATGTTCGTGCCGGTGGATGGGTCTTGCGGAATGGCTTTGAGATAATCCGGCACCAAATCGGCGAGGTTTGCGGGGCGATGCCCCTTGTCCAATTCGTAGGCGCGCGCGGCAAGATCAATCAATAACTGGCGTGTTTTGATTTCTTGCTCTTTGTATCTTTGCTCAACATGTCGTTCGATTTTCTTTTGTGAATTGGCAGCCATTAATGCACTCAACCTGTAACGTAGTTCAGGAAAAGTTCGACGTGACCATGCATCTTCCTGCCGCATGACTTCATTCCAAGATTGCCTTTGCGCATCGAGAGTTTCCAATGTTGCGGCAGTTTCGCGGCAGGATTTTGCATCGAGTCGCCCTGGGAGTTTTTGTAAGTTCTCCGTTACCATTGCTTCAAAGGCGATACTGACCATTTCATCGATTAACGTTCCTCCACGTCCTGATTGATTGGCAAGACGAACCAAATCCAAATAAGATTTCGATGCATCGTTGAAGCGATTCTCCACTTCCGCCAACTTGCCTTCTGTCATGAAGGCAAACGCGAGATACTTGATTGAAGGAAGCTTATCGAAACGAGCCCTCGAAGTTGGTGAATAGTCGAGCGGCACTCGAGATTCTTGCTGTAACCCAGTCCGAGCAATCTGAAGTGCCTTGGCGTTTTTTGACACCAACACGAGCAGTTCCTCACGACTAAGATTTTTGAGTTCAGTGAAATCTGCCTTCGCCCCAGCCTTTACTATTTCTCCGGCTTGCACGAAATCATCGTAGCCATTGGGATTGGGCAAAGGCTGAATCGGTGGCAGCGGCTGGGCGGCGTCGAAAATCAACAGGCCAACGGCGGCGAGAATTACTGCTGCCGGAATCGAAAGGAGCACAATGAGCCAATTTCGGGTTTTCTTTGTCATGTGATGACAGCAGGGTGGCAAAAAACCGGGCGGCGTCAATCATTCAGGCGTTGACGCGGTGCGGTAATTTGATTTAACAGTAGCATCAATTAGAGGTGAAACATGGAAAATACAGCAGTCAAAACAATTCAAACCATCGACGAAGTCAAAACCAGGGTCATTGTTTTTCTGACCGACTACGGATTTCAAATTATCGGGGCACTGATCATTCTCACTATCGGCTCGCTCATCGCGTGGTGGATTGGCCGTGTGGTGAGGGATTGGATGGAAAAGAAACACGTCGAGCCGCCCATCGTCACACTGACTGTGCGTGTCGTCCGGCTGCTCGTATTTCTTGTCGCCCTGCTGCAAGCGTTGGAAAAATTAAGTGTGCCCATCGGACCGGCACTGGCGGGTATTGGCGTGGCTGGTATTGGCATCGGCCTGGCGCTGCAAGGGGTGCTCGGCAATTTGGTTGCCGGATTGACGATTGTCTTCACCAAACCGTTTCGGATTGGAGAATACATCGAAATCGCAGGTGTGCAGGGACAGGTGATAAAAATCGAACTTTTCTCGACCACGCTGGTGCATGTGGATCAGTCGCGAGTTGTCATTCCCAATCGGAAAATCGTCGGTGATATTTTGCACAACTGCGGCAATATGCGGCAGCTGGACTTGTCGGTGGGCGTCGCCTACGGCACCAATATCGCCGATGCTCTCGTCATCGTGCGGAAAGTGTTGGCCGGCAATCCCCGGGTGCTCAAAGAACCCGTACCGATTGTCGGTGTGACGATGCTGGGAGATTCATCCATCAACATTGCCATTAAACCTTGGACTTCAATGGACGATTTTGTTGCGGCGCAGGCGGAAATTTATCAGGCCATTATCGAACAATTCCGTGCGGGAAATATCAGCATCCCATTTCCGCAACGCGAAGTGCGAATGCTCAACAACCCGTAAAATTAATACTGCAACCGCCGCATTATTTTCCGATGCGCACTTGCGAGGGCGAGCGAATCCAGTTTCACGAGTGACAGCCAGACGCCGATTTCGGAGGGCGGAGTTCCACGACGCCCTATTTTATTATGGGGTCTCGCAGAGCTCGCCCCTCCGAGTGGAACGCGAAACGCTTCAAGCGTGATGCGATAGCGCGTGATTGAATGTTTTATGGTGCAAAGTGGTTGAATTTTGGCTGGTTTGGTACTGAAAATAGTTTTGAAGATTTGTTTCACGTCAGCTTCGCCATTCACACATTCCACATTCGGGAATTCCCACAGGCGCGCGTTCACAATCCCGGCGGGCCGCTGGCGAACGAGGAATTTTCCATTGCGCTCGATGACGAAGGCGATAAAGCGACGTGTGGTGGTGGTGCGCCGGCCAAGATTTGGCAGTTCGGCCACACGATTTTCCCGGAAAGCGACACAGAGTTTTTGTGCCGGGCAAATTTTGCATTTGGCATTTCGCGGTGTGCAAATCAACGCGCCCAATTCCATCAAAGACTGGTTCAGAAACGAATGGTAGGGCGCGGTGTCCTCACCGCGCCGCGGCGGGCAGAGGACTCCGATAAATCGCGAGCAAGCAGCCCGCCCTACCAACTCTTCCGCCAACTGCCAGAGTCGTGCGTTGGTTTCCTTCTCACGCGGGTTTTCACCGATGCCGAAAATCCGCGTCAAAACCCGGATGACATTGCCGTCAAGAACTGGCACTGGCTGGTTGAAAGCGACGCTGCAAATGGCGCCGGCGGTGTAACGGCCGATTCCCGGCAGCGCGAGCACGTCGTCAAAGTTTTTCGGGAATGTGCCGCCGTGTTTTTCCACGATCTGCCGCGCGGCTTTTTGCAGGTTGCGGACGCGGGTGTAATAGCCGAGTCCCTCCCACAGCTTGTGGATTTTGTCCGGGCTGGCATTGGCAACGGCTTTGATGGTAGGCAATTCACGCATCCAACGTTTCCAATACGGGATGACCGTTTTAACCTGCGTTTGCTGGAGCATGATTTCGGAGACCCAAATCGCATAGGGATTGCGGGTGCGTCGCCACGGCAAATCACGCGCATTTTCGGAAAACCAATTCAGTAAAAGCGGGACAAGCTTCGTCAATTGCGAATTGCGAATTGCGCATTGCGCATTGTCCTTTGTTTGACGCTTCTTGGTGCGTGACACGCCTGGAATTTTATCGGGCTTTGGCTGAACGCAAAAGCTGCAAAAACTTTTTATGTTCTTTGTGTTCTTTGTGGTTATCCTTTTTTCAATGAAGCCTTTGACTTCCTACACGTGCAAGCTGACCGACGACCAGGCGTCGGCGCTCGAAACCGCCCTGAGTTCGCGCGGCTTCAAGTTTCGCGCGGTGCCCTATTCGCGATTTGCCGGTGAAAAGGACAAAATCAACGTGGTGTTTTACGAAAGCGGCAAATTGGTGGTGCAGGGGAAGGGCACGCAGGAATTCATCGAATTCGTGCTGGAACCGGAGGTCTTGAAACGGGCGCAGCTCGGCTACGAGACAGTGTTGAATCCTGATTTGTTGCTGCCGCGAATCGGTGTGGATGAAAGCGGCAAGGGCGATTTCTTCGGACCGTTGTGCATCGCGGGCGTGTATGTGAACGAGAGTGTCGTCAAGGCGTGGAAGGATGCCGGCATCCGCGATTCCAAAGATATTTCGAGCGACAAAAAAATCGGCGAATTGGCGAAACTGATTCGCAAAACTTCCGGTTGCGTAATGGATGTCGTCACAATTGGCAACGAGGCTTACAACCGGCTTTATGCCAGGATGAAAAATGTGAATGCGATTCTGGCGTGGGGCCATGCGCGTGTGATTGAAAATTTAATGGGGCGACGACTTCAAATGAATCCCGTGCCGGTGAAGGCTATCAGCGACCAGTTCGCATCTAACAAGGAAACGGTTGCCAAGGCGCTCATGCCGTTGGGACGCGAAATTGAATTGGTTCAACGTCACAAGGCGGAAGAGGACTTGGCGGTGGCGGCGGCTTCGATTCTCGCGCGTGACGAATTCGTGAAAGGTTTGGCTAAATTGGAAAAGCAGTTTGAAATGAAATTACCAAAAGGCGCTTCTAGCGCGGTGGATGAGGCGGCGAAGAAAATTGTGGCTGACCACGGCGCGGAAAGTTTGCCGAAAATCGCCAAGATGCATTTCCGTACGGCGTTTCGCGCGCAAGGCCTGCCGGAGCCGCCGAAAAAGGAATGGCGGCGTGGCTAAGCCGAAGTCCATCGAACTGCCCGGCTGCGAGCCGATCCCGATTTTATACGAAGACCGATCGGCCATCGCCATTGACAAACCGCGCGGCTGGATGCTCGCGCCGGTGGCGTGGCAGAACACGTCGCGCAATTTGCAGGCGGCCATTGAATCCTCCATCGCTGCGCGGGATTTCTGGGCGCGGTCGCGCGGACTGAAATTTCTTCGCCACGTCCATCGCCTCGACGCGGACACGAGCGGCGTTTTGCTTTTTGCCAAAAGCCCCGGCGCGGTCAAAAGGTTTTTTGATTTGTTCGAGAGCCGCAAAATAGAAAAGACGTATCTGGCCGTCGTGGTTGGCCAGCCGAGACAAAATGAATGGACGTGCGAACTCAAACTCGCGCCGGACAAAAAACGATTCAGAAAAATGAAAGTGGATTCACGTCATGGCAAAAATGCCGAAACGCATTTTAAAATGTTGGAGACGCGCGGAAAATTTACTTTGGTTGAAGCGAAACCTGTCACCGGTCGCACGCATCAAATCCGTGTGCATCTGGCCGAGTCCGGTTTGCCAATTGCCGGCGACGAACTTTACGGAAAATTGGAAAACGATTTACCGCTCGGCTTGCGCGCGGTGAGACTAGCTTACGTGGATCCGTTTACAAAACGGCGCGTGGAAATCCGCGCGCCGGTGGAAGATTTTTTGCGCGAGTATGGGCTTACTCTGTTTGGGGTAGGGTGGTGCTGCTGCGCCGCCTAAAAAACAGGGCTGCGCAGCAACGCGGCCCTACCAGTTAATTTTGCAAAAATTAATCCGCGTATTTTACGCTGCAGCCGTAAGGTTTCGTTTGAGAGACTTCAATGGGCTTTCCGGCGAGCAAATCGTCCACGGCTTCACGAATGTAATTACGGGCTGTTTTAGGGTCGTGAGACGGATCAGGCTGGTCGTCAATTGCGCCGTCGTAAACAAGCACGCCATTCTTATCAATCACATACATGTCCGGCGTGGTTTTCATGCCATAAAGATGGCCGACTGCGCCGGAGCTATCATCAATCCAAGCCGTCGCAATTATTTTCTTGTCGGCCCATTCCTTTTTGGCCTGTTCCGGTGTGCGATAGCTGGGATGTTTCGGGTTCACGGAATTGACAATCAGCCACACGACGCCCTTGGCCGCCAGGTCGCTTTGCAATCCCTGCATCGCGCCGGTCTTGTAATGATTGTTACAGAACGGGCAATCGGAATTGTAGGATTCGAGCACGACGATTTTGCCCTTGTAATCGCTGAGTTTGACGGTTTTGCCGTTGATGTCCGTGGCCGTGAAATCCGGCGCGGGTTTGCCGATTTCCAATGCCATTGCGTTGGCCACCAATGCCATTCCAGTCAATAAAATAAAGAATTTTTTCATAGGTTCAGAATTGTTAATTATTTGATTAAGAGACACGAATTTACCCGATTCCGTTCAAAAGTCAATGTGCCGCGCGGTCGAGGGCATTCAACACAATGCCCGGTGTCAGGATTTCCGGCAGCACGATCGGCGGCGCATCGGTGTTTTTCGGGTAGACCAAAACCAGCGGGACACCTGCGCGGTTGTAGCGGTTCAGTTCCGCCGTGATGGCGTCGGGGAAATGTGTGTAATCGCCCAGCAACGTGATGGCATTGATTTCCTTCAGCTTCGCGCGCACGGACGGAATTTCGATGCTGGTTTTTTTGTTCACCTGGCAGGTTAGGCACCAGTCGGCGGTAAAATCCACCAGCACCGGCCGGCCCGCCGAGCGCGCTTGGGCGACGGCTTCGGGACTCCATTGCTGCCAGTTGATTCCGTTCGGCGAGTTTCTCAAAGAATCTGTTGTGTCCGCGACGGTAATTGGCGCACGCCAGTTCAATTGACTTTCCAAGGCGTAAGCGTAACCGCCGATCAGCAAAATCAACGCAATCACCAAAGCCAAAGCGCGGCGTGTGCGGCCGCGTTGGACAAACTCGCCAAAAATCCACGCCGCGAGCGCAACGACGACGAGAAAAACACCGAGCCATAGAACACGTTTGCCGTAGTCACCGTAAGCCAGATTGAACAGCCAGACTGCCGTTGCCAGCATCGGGAAACCCATCGCGATTTTGAACTTTTCCATCCACGCGCCCGGCTTTGGCAAAAATTTCAGCCACGCCGGATTCCAACTCAACACAACATATGGCGCGGCCAACCCGACGCCAACGGCCAGAAACACAAACACAATGACCGATGCTTCTTGCGCGAAAGCAAAGCCCAGCGCAACGCTCAAAAACGGTGCGGTGCAAGGCGTCGCCAAGGCGGTTGCCAGCACGCCGTTGAAAAATGCGCCCGCCGCGCCGTGCTTCGACGCAAGTTCGCCCGCAGCATTCAGCGCGCGTCCGCCGAGTGTGACTTCAAACACGCCGAACAAATTCAACGCCACGAGCGTGACAAACGTCGTGAGGCAGACCACAAAGACCGGACTGCCGAATTGCATTCCCCAGCCGGCTCTGTGTCCGGCGGTTTTGATGCCGATGACGATGGCTGCGAGCGCGAGGAACGACACCAGCACGCCGAGTGCATAGACGAGACCGAGTTTGCGGACGCGACGCGGCTCGCTTCTGGCTTCGCCGACGAAACCGAGAATTTTCAGCGCGATGACGGGCAGCACGCACGGCATGATGTTCAGAATCAATCCGCCGATGAAGGCGTAGAGCAACATGAGCCAAAGCGGTTGTGAAAGTAGGACAGGCATCTTGCCTGTCTCCATATTTTGGCCGGATAAGTTAGAGACAGGTGCGACGCCTGTCCTACGTTCAACGATTGGCGCATTTACTTCGTAACCGTAACGCGAATTGCCGCTTTGAATGACCAGCACGCCGGGAATTTCCTTTGGCCAACTACCGGAAAATTTTTTTACAACCTTGCGAAGGCGAATGTCAGCGGAATAGGCAGAAATGATTTCCGTCGCAGCTTGAACTTCAAAGTTGTCGCTGGCACCCGGGAAAAAATCAACCGAGTCATATTTTACGTTCTTGGTGGCGATCAATGGCTGTTGATTGCCGATGATCAATGGTCGCGTGTCGTCACTGGCGAGTTTTTCCCACCAAGCGCTCAAGGAATAGACATTATTTGTCTGCGGCGTTTTACCTTTCCAAGTATCAATCATTGCATCATCGGCGGAGATTTTGGCTTCGTTGTCGATGTTGAGCGTGGTCTCAATGGTCGCCTTGCCCGGGATGCATACTTCCTTGCATTCGAGCCAGGAAACCTTGGCCTTCAAATCAAGCGGGCCGGGCTTTAAATCGTTGGCGAGCTTGAGTGGCACCAAAAGGACAACTTCGTCGTTGTAACCGTAAGTGGTAACTTCAATAGGCGGCAATTTTTCCGGGAGCGGCCATTGGATTTCGCCGGCAGTAATGCCGGGCGGGAGTTGCCATTCGATTTTTGTGGCCATGCCGGACTCGCCGGGATTTTTCCAATACGTATGCCAGCCCGGCTCCATTTTCAAATCCACGCCGGCCCAAATCGTGTCGCCGGGTCTCGCGATGTCGGCAGACAAAATCAGCTGTGCCTGTGTGTGCGCGGCGTGCGCGGTCAAAGCCGCAAGACAAAAGCAGATTGCAGAAATGGTTTTAATATGCCGCACGCTGATTAGATGCCAGATTTGAAGAAGCGTTTGAAGTTATTTCAGTAGGATGATTTCAGATTCCACTGGTTCAGCAGATCGCCGGGAATTTCCGACAAAAAGCGCGAAGGCTGTTGCATTGAGTCGCCGCCGGTGTTGCTGAAGCTGGCACGCAGCAGCGGGTAACTCAAGTAAAGCTCGTTGCGCGCGCGGGTGATGGCGACGTAAAATAATCGGCGTTCCTCCTCCTCGCCTTTGTCGGTTTCCATCGAGCGCGCGGACGGAAACAATCCGTCGCACAGCATGATGACGAACACGGCGTCGAATTCCAAACCCTTCGCCTGATGAATCGTCGAAAGCCGGATTTGCCCGGCGTCGCGGTCGGCGACCTGGCCATCCTCGGCTTCGACGTTTGTGAGCAGCGCGAGTTGTGTCAGAAAATCCTCGACCGAGTTGAATTGGTAAGCGAACACGGCGAGTTGTTCGAGGTCTTCCAGACGTGTGCGGTAGTTGGCGAAGTTTTCCTTGAGATAATCGTCGTAGCCCGCGTCCATCACGAGTCGGAGCATCTTTGCGGCGCTCTTGCGAGCGGTTTCGTCTTCAAGTTGCGAAATGGTTTCGGCGAATTGCTTCCAGGCTGTCGCCGCCTTTTTCGGAACAGATTTCGTGCAGTCCTGCAACGCAACGGCGATTGGGGAATTGGACTTTGGGCTCCCGCCTTCGCTGTGCTTTGGCGCGGCAGGTTGGACTTTGGACTGAAAAACTTTCCAGAGTTTGTCCGCGCCTTTGGCGGCGATGCCGGGCAGCAATTGCACGAGGCGTTTGAAGGCGATTTCATCGCGCGGGTTGGCGACGAGTTTCAAATATGCCGTCGCGTCCTTGATATGCGCCTGCTCGAAAAACCGGATGCCACTGGTGATGGAGAAGGGGAGGTTGCGTTTGGTGAGTTCCAGTTGCAATTCCAGCGCGTGGAAATGCGAGCGATAAAGCACGGCGATTTGATTCAAGCTCACGCCTTCGTCCTGGAGTTCGAGCACGCGCTGTGCAATGAACGCAGCCTGTTGCGCGGCGTCAACGCAGGCGAGCAGGGCGGGTTTCATGCCGGATTTTCGCGCTGGCGCAAGGATTTTGGTGAATTGATTCCGGTTCGCGGCGATGGCGGCATTGGCGACCTCCAGAATTTCCGGTGTGCTGCGGTAATTGGTTTCGATCTTGAAAACTTTCGCGCCGGGATAACGTTTTGGAAATTCCAGAATATTCGCGAAGTTCGCGCCGCGCCAGCCGTAGATACTTTGCGCATCGTCGCCGACAACCATGACGTTGTGATGCCGCGCGGCCAGCAGGTCAATCAGGTCGCTCTGGAGCTTGTTCGTGTCCTGGTATTCGTCCACGAGAATGAACTGGAACCGGCGCTGGTAATGTTCGCGCACGTCGGCATGGTCATGAAGCAGCTTGAGCCAGAGCGCGAGCAAATCGTCGAAGTCCATCGCGTTCGTCGCGCGTTTGCGGGCGGTGTAACGCTTCCGCACGTCGGCGATTTGCACGGAAAATTGCGCGAAGTAATCGTATTGCTCGTCCAGAATTTCGTCGGTGGTTTTGTGCGTGTTGACCGCGAGCGAAAAAATTTCGCAGAGCACCTCGGGTTTCGGGAAATGCGTGCCTTTGGTTTCGATGCTTGCGGCGGCGACGCACGTTTTGATCAAGGCCTTCGCGTCGTCGCGGTCGAGAATGGTGAAATCGCGCCGATGGCCGAGCAGGTCGGCGTGCAGGCGCAGCACGCGGGCGCCGATGGAATGAAATGTGCCGCCCCAAAGCGATGGAAGTTGCCGGCCAAGCAAATCGGCGACGCGGCGCATCATTTCACCGGCGGCCTTGTTGGTGAACGTCAGCAGCAGGATACGGTCGGCGGGAATGCCTTGTTCGAGCAGATACGCGACGCGATAGGTGAGCGTGCGCGTCTTGCCGGAACCGGCGCCGGCGATGACGAGCGCCGGGCCGGACGGCGCGGTGACGGCGGCCAGTTGCTGCGGATTCAACTCTCGCGCGTAATCAATCTGCAGATGGACTGCAGTCTGACTTGGTTCCAGAACGTAATCGCGCGACATGGCGCGCCATTCAAAACGCAAACCGACACTGGCAAAAGGAAAAAAGCTGTCAACGCGCATGATTTTTGAATAAGGAAAAAAGGAAAATATGAAAAAATTGGTTCATGAGGAGTTGACGGGGCAAATCATTGCCTGCGCAATTGAAGTTCATAAAACTCTCGGTCCCGGTTTTCTGGAATCCATCTACGAGGCGGCGTTGGTGGTTGAATTAAGACGCGCCGGTTTGCGAGTTGAGCAACAAAAATCGTTGCCGGTCTATTATCGTGAAATTTTGGTGGGTGAACACCGGCTCGATTTGTTGGTGGAAGATTTGATTATTGTGGAGTTGAAGGCGATTTCTGCTCTAGAAGACATTCACTTTGCGGTTGTTCGCTCTTATTTGAAGGCCGTTGGTTTGGAGCACGGCCTGCTATTCAATTTCGCAACCATGCCATTGACGGTGAAACGTGTGATTTACCAGCCAAACCGAAATCTGTTTCCGCCAAATTTTTCCTGAATTCCTGCTTTCCTTATTGAGTTTTCCCCGCGCCGTTTTACATTTTTCAGGAATGGAACAATCGCAATTGGCGCAATACATTCCTGTGCTCATATTGCTCGTCGTCGCCGTCGGCTTCGCGGCGGGAACACTTATATTGTCAGCCCTTCTCGGCCAGCGCGGCAAACGCACCCTGGCCAAGGACACGGCTTACGAGTGCGGCAAAGACCCCCTCGGCGAAGGCAACACGCGGTTTTCCGTGAAATTTTATCTCGTGGCAATGTTGTTCATCCTGTTCGACATCGAAGTCGTGTTTCTTTATCCGTGGGCGGTCGTTTACCGCGACATGCTCGCGGATCACGCGACGCGGAATCTCATTCTGGGTTCGATGGTTTCGTTCCTTGCGATTTTGTTCGCCGGTTATCTTTACGCGCTGAAGAAAAAGGCGTTTGATTGGAAAGATTAAATCACCGCAGAGATGCCGAGGCGCGGAGTTCCGCTTCCCATTTCGGTCGCCTCGGCGAGGCGACCCTACCTGATTTGGTTGGAGAGGTTCACGAATTCCCGATCAAAATTCCCGCCAGAAAAACCAGCGCGCCGCCCAGCCCGACTTGGAACAGCGCCGAAGCCCACGGCGTATCCATGTATTTGTGCCGCACCCACGAAATCGCGCCCAGTTCCACCATCACCACGCACACGGCGACGGAAGTGGCGGTTTTGAAGCCGGGAATCAGGAAGGGCAGGGTATGGCCGATGCCGCCGAGCATGGTCATCAACCCGCACACGAATCCGCGCGCCCACGGATGACCGCGGCCGGTAAGGCTGCCATCATCGGACAACGCCTCCGCAAAACCCATGCTGATGCCCGCGCCGACACTTGCGGCGAGGCCGACCAGAAAAGTGTCCCAACTGTTGTGCGTGGCGAACGCGGCGGCAAACAACGGGGCCAGCGTCGAAATGGAACCATCCATCAACCCGACCAATCCCGGCTGCACCACCTGCAACAGGAACATTCGCTTTCGTCGGGACGATTCCGTTTCACTCAGTTTGGCCAGGGTAATTTGTTCAGCTATGTGCGCGTGTTTGCGTTCCTCTTCGACGAGGTCCCCGAGTAATTGACGGATGCCGGTGTCGGTCGCGCGCCGCGCCGCGACTTCGTAAAAGCGTTTCGTCTCCAGCTCCATGCTTTCAGCGGCTTTTTGCACGGCTTTGAGTCCGAGCGGTCGGATGAGCCAGACCGGGCGGCGGTCCACGAAGCCGCGCACGTCCTGCCGCCGGATAAGCGGCACGTGATCGCCGAAGCGGCTTTTGTAAAGCTCCAGCAGGCGATGACGATGGCCGTCCTCCTCGCGGCGCATCTCGCGAAATTTCACGGCTTGTTCCGGGTAGTTTGTCTGCAAACCGTCGGCAAAATCTTCGTAAATGCGCGCGTCCTCCTCTTCGAGCGAGATGGCCAGAGCGAGAATTTCCTGTTCGGTAAGGCTGTCGAATGTTTTCATAAACAATTCAATTTATGCAATCGGTAGGACGCGATGTCCCCATCGCGCCGAAACTTGAAACGCGCCTTGCGGCGGGCTGGGGACAGCCCGCCCTACCCGTTGTGATTTTAAATTTCATAAATACGGTGAAAATAGCCGCGCGATGGCGTCGCGCAATTTTGCGGGTGACGACCGCCCGTCCACTTCGGCCAGCGTCACTTCGCGCGCGCCATGAAGTTTTCGTTGAATCAGCGATTCCATTTCGTTCGCGAGATCGCGTCCGTAACATTCGACGTTCAACTCAAAATTCAACCGCAGACTGCGCGCGTCCCAGTTGGCCGAGCCGAACAAAACCCAATGGCCGTCCACAATCATCAGTTTGGAGTGATCGAACGGGGGCGGCGTGAGCCAGATGCGGCAGCCGCGTTCGAGCACCTGCCACCACATCGCGCGTGATGCCCAATGAACGTAAGGCAGATTACTCCTGGCTGGCAAAATGATGTCCACTCGCACGCTGCGCAGCACCGCGATGTTCAGCGCTGTGATGAGCGCCGGGTCGGGCAAAAAATACGGCGTGAGAATCTGGACGGACGTCTGCGCCTCAGCCAGCGCGGCGAGCAGTGTCAAGCGCAGCTTTTCAAAATCCCCGTCCGGGCCGTCCGTGATGACCCGCGCGATGACGCCCCGGTCGGTGGGTCGGGGTTTGGGAAACCACTTTTCGCCATCGAGCACTTCGCTGGTGGTGAACGCCCAATCGTTGGCAAATGCCGCCTGCAGTTGGGCCACAAGCGGGCCTTCAACGCGAAACTGCAAGTCCTGCACGGGATGCTGCGGGCTGGTGGCGAGCACGTTGCCGTGCCGGATGTTCATGCCGCCGGTGAAGGCGATTTGTCCGTCCACGACGAGCGACTTGCGGTGGTTGCGGAGATTCAACGTCATCACCCGCCATGGGGCGAGCGATGGCAGAAAACGCGCAACCGGCACATTGGCGCGTTTCAATTCGTGAATGATGGACGGCCATGAATAACGCGCACCGGTGGCATCAATCAAAACGCGCACGGAGACCCTGCGAGCGACGGCCCGTTGGAGCGCGGCGGCGAATTGTTTACCGGATTTGTCGTTGTCGAAAATATAGGTCGAGAGCGAAATGGTTTTTTGCGCGGAATCAATCGCGGCGAGCATGGCGGGAAATGCCTCATCGCCATTCACCAGCGGTTGAATTTGGTTGCCGGTTGTCAGTGGTTGCGCGACGACGCGGCTGACAACGCGCGCGAGCATTTTCAGATGTTCCGCGCCTTCGTGTTCCGGTTCGCCGAGGTTCTTGGGAACGGGGCGGCTGAAAGTATTGTGGACACCGAGTGAAACGGCGCGGCGGCGGATGCGGTTGACGCCGAGCACAAGATAAAAAATCGGGCCAAATAACGGCAGCAACCAGATGAAACCGAGCCAGAGTGTTGTGGCGCGGGA
>JBEKON010000017.1:0-37189 GCA_049521735.1 Verrucomicrobiota bacterium | reverse complement strand
GAGGAAGTCACCGATTTCCAGCGTTCGGTCAAGGCCGAGGTTGTCGCGTCATCAAACGACATGGATTTGGAAACGCACGTCCGGCTTTCGCGCTTCATGATTGAGCGTTGCCGGCGCATGGTTGAGTCGGGCAAGGACGTTTTTGTGCTGCTGGATTCGCTGACGCGCGTCGCCCGCGCCTACAACAGCGTGCATGGCGGCAGTGGCCGCACGATGACCGGCGGTGTGGACGCCCGCGCGCTGGAAATTCCGCGCAAGATGTTCGCCTCGGCGCGCAAAATTGAAGAAGGCGGCTCGCTCACCATCATCGCCACCGCGCTGGTGGACACCGGGTCGCGCATGGATGAATTGATTTTCCAGGAATTCAAAGGCACCGGCAACATGGAGTTGATTCTCGACCGCAAACTGTCCGACCGGCGGTTGTTCCCGGCCATTGACATTCCCAGGAGCGGCACGCGCAAGGAGGAAAAACTTTTCCCGGCAAAATACCTCGAAGCCATCCGCAAATTGCGCCGCACGATGGTGGACTTGAACCCCGTCGAAGCGATGGAAACGCTCACCGCCGCGCTCAAGAAACACAAGACCAACGAAGAGTTGCTCGCGAAGTTGGAAAAGGGCAGTTGAGTTGGAACGCAGGCGGGCGTTTGGGACTGGCATGTTCGGATTTCTTAAAAAACGCCGCCGTGACAGAATTCGGAGCCAGCCGTTCCCTTCAGAATGGCGCGACATTCTTACGCGCCGTTATTCCATGTATTCCCGCCTCCCTCCGGCGGATCGCCGGGAATTGGAGGGCTACATTCACGTTTTCCTTGCGGAAAAACGGTTCGAGGGTTGTGACGGGCAGGAAATCACCGATGAAGTGAGGGTGTTGATCGCGGCGCAGGCGTGTCTGTTACTGCTGCACCGGGACACGGACTGTTACCCCCTTTTGCACAGCATCCTGGTTTATCCCTCCAGCTACATCGCCAGAACTTGGCATTTGGAAAAGGATGGAAGGACGATTACCGAGGGAGAGCAGGCGCGGGGAGGTGAATCCTGGCCGCATGGAATGGTGGTCCTGGCGTGGGATGGGGCAATCGCCGGCGCGGTGGAACTGAGCAAGGGCCGGAATCTGGTCCTTCATGAATTCGCCCATCAGCTTGACGAGGAAGATGGTGTTGCTGACGGCGCTCCGCTCCTGAGCGGATCAAACTTGTGGCAAATCCACCACCGCTACCAGGCATGGGCCAAAGTTCTGAGCGCGGAGTTCCAGCAGCTTCGCCGCGCGGCGGAAGACGGTCGGGAGACGGTCCTGGACACGTATGGCGCCCAAAATCCCGCAGAGTTTTTCGCCGTGGCCACAGAATGTTTTTTCGAGAAGCCCGGTCAACTGAAGGAACAGCATCCGGCGTTGTATGCCGAGTTGAAAGAGTTCTACCGGCAGGACCCATTGTTCTATGCGCCAGCAAGCCCTGAAAAAAATGAATTTTCAACGTGAGAACAAATCCCGGTCGGGGATGTGCGCCGATTGATCGAGCTGCAGGCTTGATACTTCAAATCAGAGTCTTGCATCCTGGTTTTTACGACGGGTACGACATCCACTCCAAAACCTGCTTCGCCGCTTCCTTTGGCGCGGTGGTGAGGACGTTGTGGTCAGCGCGACCGATGATTTTGTAATTGCGCAAGGCAGGGCAGTTTTTCCTGAGCCAGCGCCGGACGAACGGCCAGGGCACGATGGGATCAAGAAATCCACTCAAGCCAAAGACCGGCAACCGGGTCTGGCCGGCAATCAGGCGCGGATCGTATTGGGCAATCAAATGCAGGCGATGTTGCGCGGCGCGGCGGTCCAGTGCCGTCCGGCGGACAACGAATTCGTCAATTGTCGCCAGCGTCTCTGGTGAATGGCGATACCGGAAACGCGCGATTTTGGCGTAGCCGAAAATGATTCGCACGAACAACGCCGTGGAAATTCTGCCCACGAAAGAGTTCGGGGCCAGCCGCATTGCCCAACGCATGGGATGTTTCACAAAACCACCCGCCAGAATCACGCCCTGCACCGGAAACTTCCCGCGCACAACCATCGCCCATACCACCTGCGAAGCAAACGATTCGCCCAGCAGCCAACCTCGGGTGATTCCATTGTGCGAAAGCGCCGTTTCGATGGCTACCGCGTAATCGTCCAGCGACCACGTGAGTGTGCGCGGGTAAGTGAATTCAATAAAACGGACTTTCCCGCCGACGGCTTCCCGAAAACCTCCGATGAGAGTCCAATCGCCGTGCAAGCCGGGCAAATAAATGAGCGTGGGCAGCGAAGCTTCGCCGTGAATGCGCAGTTGAAGTTCTTCGGACACTTTATCCTGCTCCAAGGTTTGCAAAAAATTCCTTTGCCGTTTTACACGTCACGTCGCTCAATTCTTCGAGCGAGCAGCCTTTGACCCGGGCGACAACTTCGGAAATTTCCTGCACGTAAGCCGGTTCACAGCGTTTGCCGCGATACGGCACGGGCGCGAGATACGGGCAATCGGTTTCGAGCATGAATTTGTCCAGCGGCGTGACGGCGAGCGTGTCGCGGACGTTTTGACCATTTTTGAACGTGACGATGCCGGTGAAGCTCACAAGCGAACCGAGTTCCAAAACACGACGCATTCGCTCCGGCGTTTCACTGAAACAATGAAAAACGCCACGGACTTTTCCAGCAAACGATTTAAGTTGCGCGAGCGTGTCGTCAAAAGCGTTGCGCTGGTGAATCACGCAGTTCAGTCCGGCTTCAGCGGCAATCTCCAAATGTTGGCGGAAAATTTCCGCCTGCCTTTGCTTGTAGCGCGCGTCGTCATCGGCAACGCGGTCGGTCTTTCCTCCTGGCAAATGATGATAGTCCAGACCCGTTTCACCGATGGCGACGACTTTCGGATGCTGCACCAGTTTGCGCAGCGGCTCGCGAATATCGTCCGGTGCTTCATGGGCGTTTGACGGATGCCAGCCGACAGCGGCAAAAATGCAGGCGAAACGTTCTGCCAGCTTGATTGCGCGCGCGCTGCTTTCGAGATCGGTGCCGATGGAAATGGTTTTGGCGATGCCGGCGGCCTGGGCGCGGGCAATAACTTCCGTCAAATCCTTTGCGTAGTCCGGGTAATCAAGATGCGCGTGGGTGTCGTAAAAAATGGCCATGGAAATAATTAACCATGAAAACCGCGAAAAACACGAAAGAAGTTCAAGCAATGACCCTGCGTTCCTTGAGCCGGTTTTATATTTCGCGTGTTTGGTGTGTTTCGTGGTTTCATCAAATTACCGGGCTACGGCCTGGCTGGATTGTGGATACCGGCGAGTTTTGCCTCGACGGATGGCTTGCCGGGGTAATCGGGTGATTCCTTGAGAAGCTGTTTGTAATCTTCAATGGCGTCAACGTCACGGCCTGCGGTCAGAAGTTTTTCGCCGAGTGTGAGCCGGATGCGAATGCGCTGCTCTGGCGATGGATTGAGTTTCAAGGCGCTTTTATAAGTATCAATGGCTGAAGATGGTTTGCCTTGCGCCGCGTAAAGGTTGGCAAGTTTTTCGGTGAGCACGGCGCTGTTGGTCGTGGCGCCAATGCCTTCAAGATAGTTCACCAATGGAACGACAGGGACGCCGTGAGCGAGCGCCAGGTCAACGACGCGCAAGCGCGCCCATTCGATGAGCGGGTTGTGTTGGCTCACGAGTTCCACATCCAAAAGCTGAAGCGATTTGCCGAATGGACGGTAAAGCGGATCGCCAACAACGGTCGTCTGCCACGAGAGAACCGGCTGCGCTGCCCAAGCCGCCTCGCCGAAGGTGAAACCGTTGGCCATCCACCGCGCGAGAAAGACGGCGACATTCGGCGTGTAGGAAAGGTACGGTTCATACACGCAGCCCATGGTACAGGTCGCGCCCTTGGCAAGCAGCGGTCCGCACCAATTTTTATCCGTGCTGCGCAAAGTATTGGCACTGAAGGAATGCAAATGATACGCGAATGCGCCGGGCATGAATTCAACCTTGGGCAACGCAAACGGGCCGGAAACGTTTTCGTCATACCAGCCGCAATAAATGGCGATCTGACTCATTGGAAAATCGGCGGGGAACGTGGCGGGATTTTTGTCCACGGTTGTTTCAAAACCCAGTTCGCGGCAAAGTTCCGCCGCGCCCAGAATCCATTCATCGCCCAGGTAAAAATTTGCGTCCGTTTTGCTCACGCCGCGTGCGTCGAAATAAGTGCGCCCCCACAAGCCGTCGCGTTCCGCCTGCAGCGCCTTGTCCACCAAGCCGCGCGCGATGTCAGGGGTCGGACCGTCGAGCCGCGCAACGAGCAAAACGCCGTTGGTCGGATTCAGCATCGCAGTATTGGTGGCGCCATAAACCCAATTAGGCAGCGGACCGGCCAGCGAGACGCCCATTTCCACCAGCGGCAGCCAGGAAAGCTCGGAATCCACCGCGGCTTCATCGCGCAGCAGTTCCGGATGCGCGATTTCCCTGCCGAATTCGTGCTGAATCGGAAGGGGCGCGATTTTCAGCGGAACGCCGTAACACAAAACCGCATAACGAATTTTGGACGCGACAACGCGATGCTCGACACGCTTCGGCTGGCCGTTGGTCGCCACGTTGGTCACGGAACCGAATTGCCAAAGACCGTCGGATTCCAGCCTGCGAACCAGCGGCAGTTGGAGGGAATCACGAAATTCATCGCGCGACATCACCTCGTTCGTCGTCATCCGAAAGCCGTAGATTTGATTTTGGGGGACGTGCCGCGCCTTCGCGTAATACTCGGCAACCGATTTTGATTCCGGCACGCGACTGTTGTAAATCACGACGACCTCATTGCCGCCGGCGTGAACGAACAGCGGCGCGAGCGCGAAAAGAAAAACTGCAAACTGGCACCGGATTTTTTTCATGCACTGGTCATTTGACCCTCAACCGCCTGAAACGTTCCGAAAATCCCGGTTCCGGCTGTGGTGAAAAATCGTGGTTGTCTTCATTTTGGTTTCCCGAACAGCGCCTCGCGCATCCCCGGCATGGGCCGGTTGTTATTCTTGTCCCAATAACAGAAGCCCGCGCTCCAGTCCCAAATCGCCCAACCGAGTCGCTGTCCGTCGAGCGCATGGCGGAATGCGGCGTAAAAATTCGCGCGCGATTTCGGGTCGGCCATGGTGGAACAGCCGAATTCCCCGAAATGCACCGGACGACCGTAGTCATCCGACCACGCGCGAGCCTGCTTGATTTTTTCCTCGAACGCAACCGGCCCGCTCGGATTTGTTTCGGCGGGCAGGGTGTTGTAACGGTGAATCCAGTCCGTCACCCAGCGGTTCAACGTGAGCGACGGGTCGGGGACGAGCGGCGTGGCAGGTGGGCCGGGAAATTGGATGCCGGTCACTTTTGTGTCCGGGCCGGCCCAGGTCATGCCCTGGCACGTGAAATAAAACGGGCTGTAGCAATGCACCGACACAATCACATTGTCGTCGGGCGGGAGCGCAAGATTTTTCAACTCATCCACGCTGCCCCAGTTGCCCGGCTCGACGAAGAGGGTGCGGCGCGGATTCGTCCTGCGGATTTCCGCGATGGCCCGCGCGTAAATCGGATTCATCAAGACGGTCTTTGCGTTTTCGTGCGGTTCATTATCGAGTTCGAACGCGAGCCGGTTGGTGAAATGTTTGTAATGCGCCGCGATTTGACGCCACAACGCGAGAAATTTTTCCGTCTGCCCCGCCGGGTCCTTGTCCAATTCGTCAAAGTGATGGATATTGATTATCATGGCCAGTCCATTGTTCAGCGCGTTGGTGACGACGAAATCCGCCCGCGCAAAAATTTCCGGCGACAGGGTGAAATCCGGCGCCGGGCCGGCGTAATGATGCCAGCCCACCGGCACGCGCACGTGGTCAAAGCCTTCCGCGCGCATGATGGCGAATTCATCCGCCGAGACGGTCACGCCCCAGTTTTGTCCGGGCGGCGCTTCAAGATAATTGCCGAGGTTCACCCCGTGCATGAAAAGTTTCGCCGCCTGATACGCGGGCGAATCACGGTCGGTCAGCCGCCGCATATCCGGAGGATTGGAATGCGTGAAAGCCGCTTTATTTGCCGGCGGCACGGTTTCCAATGCGCAACCGGAAAAAATCACCGCGATGAAGATGGCGGGAATGAGTTTCATATCACTCGTCACTCGTCACTTTCAAACCGTCATACGCGAGCATCACGCCCGGTGGCAATTCCGCCTGCGCCTTGTCGTGATCATAGTCGTGGGTCAGATGCGTGAAAAACGTCCTGCCCGCGCCGATGCGCCGTGCGGCGGTGAGCGCTTCGTCGAGGCACATGTGCGTCGGATGCGGTTTGGGCCGGAGGGCGTCGAGCACGGCAATTTCAACCCCGCGCACCTGCTCCATCGCTTCGGACGGAATTTCTTTGCAATCATTCAAATACGCCAGCCGCTTTTTGCCGTTTTGCACGAAAAGATAGCCGTTTGTGGTGATTGAGCCATGCGGCAAGAGCAGGGGAATGATCTCCAAATCGCCGAGCGGGAATGGCCCTTCAATCACGTGCTGTTCGGGTTGAAAATAGCCCTTGGGAATGGGGCGCCCGTCGAAGGCATAAATGAAAACGCGTTTGAGCGCGGCCATCGTTTCTGCATTCGCATAAACCGGCAATGCTCCGCCGCGCACGTCGCAAAATCGCCGGCAATCATCCAATCCCATCATGTGATCGGCGTGCGGATGGGTGAAAATCACCGCATCGAGCCAGAGGATATTTTCGCGAAGCATCTGGATGCGAAATTCCGGCGTCGTGTCCACGACGCATTTGACCTTGTCCGTGGCGATATAAATGGAAGGCCGCGTGCGGTGGTTTTTGGGATTTGCCAAAAATTCCGGCGGATATTCCCTGCCGATAACCGGCACGCCCTGCGAAGTGCCGCTGCCAAGAAAGATGAATGAAAATGCCATGTAAAAACGTCCACCCAAGTTAACGGGTGCAATTGCCGGGCGCATCAAAAACTTTCCTTTTTTTAACCGCTCCATTCTGCTTTCATGTGCGCGCGCCGGGTTTTCCGGCGACTGTCTACAAACTATGGAATCGCTCCCGACTGTTTTACTAAAACCCGGCGAGGCCGACCGCATCGTGGCCGGTCATCCGTGGATTTATCGAGGCGAAATTCTGCGCCTCACTACACCCGTAGGCGACGGCGAAATTGTTCAGGTCAAAGACCATCGGCAGCGGTTTCTCGGCATTGGTTTTTTCAACTCAAAGTCAAAAATCCATGTGCGCGTGCTCGCGCCGGAGCGCGTGGAGGTAAATGAAACTTTTTTTGAGGAACGAATCCGCGCCGCGTTTGCCGTCCGGCAAAAGCACTTGCCCGACGCGACCTCGTTCCGCGTTGTCAACACCGAGAGCGATTTTTTGAGCGGCCTGATTGTGGACAAATACGAGGACGTGCTCGTTGTGCAAATTTCCTCGCTCGGCATGGAAAAGCGGAAGGATAAAATCGTCGTCGCGCTGCGGAAAATCTTTTCACCGCGGGCGATTGTCGAGCGCAGCGATGTCGCGTCGCGCAAATTTGAAGGTTTGCCGGAGGTGAATGAAATTTTGTCCGGCGAACTCAGTGGACCGATTTCCGTCAAACTCAACGGCCTTTTGTTTGAGGCCGATCTTCGCGCCGGGCACAAAACCGGTTTATATCTCGACCAGCAGGTAAATTATCAGGCGGTGTCGCAGTTCGCGAAAGGCGCGAATGTTTTGGACTGCTTCAGTTATCTCGGCGGATTTGGTTTGCACGCGGCACGCGCGGGAGCAGCGCACGTCCACATGCTCGACCAAAGCACCGAGGCAATCGAAGCCTCCAAACGAAATGCCGTGGCAAATGGACTTGTGGAAAAATGTTCATTTGAGGCCGTGAACGTTTTTGACTGGTTCAAGGCGCAAACCGCCGTCAAGCCGCACGAAAAGGTCATTCCCCGATTCGATTTAATCGTGCTCGATCCACCGTCATTCACGCGCAACCGCGCATCGGTGCCGGACGCGCTGCGCGGCTACAAGGAAATCCATCTGCGCGCGCTGAAGCTGCTGAAACCCGGCGGTACGCTGGTGACGTTTTGCTGTTCGCATCACGTGAACGCCGTGACGTTTCAGGACGTGATTCTCTCCGCCGCCTATGACACGCACAAAATCCTGCGCCGCGTCGCGACGTATTTGCAAAGCCCCGACCATCCCATCATTCCAATGATTCCCGAAACGGAGTATTTGAAGGGATTTGCGTTTGAAGTGGTGAGGTGACAGATGGAAATAAAATCCCAAATTTGTCAGTTTGAATGCTTGTAGTTCGGGAGAATGTGGTAACATCTCCGTTCATGAACATCCTAATCGAAGACGCGGAAAAGCTGGAATATCTCGCCAACGATGGCCTGTGGACAAAAAATGCCGCCGAAGGCAAAAGCTTCGAGGCGATAGAAGTTGCATTTGATGTTGCGAAAAAAGAACTGATTCACAAGTTCAACATCGTCTGCTACATCACCCAGACGGAACAATTTGTCAACATGGACCACGGACGGGGCAAGGGCTATGCTGTAACCAGCCCGGCTTAGCGAATGCCGGCCCGGGCGGTTGAAAGGAAGTGGGAAACTTTTTTACCACGGCTTGCTACGACAAAATCTGTGGTTTAATTCCTGGCGTCCAGAACTTCAGGGACGGCAACATGCCGTCTCTCTCAAAGCTTCTTCAACCCTTTTTGCCAATGGAGAATGCATTGCCGATGAAATCGCCCAGCCCATAATAACTTTGCGCGTCGGGTGCGAATGACAGCGGCCTGACTTTCCCGATGTCCGCCATCAGGCCTTTGCCCATGACGCTTTTCTCGACTTTCACGTCCACGACTTCGCCAACGAACTGCGTGTGCAGCCCGAGTTCGAACGTGTGGACCAGCCGGCATTCCAGAATCAAGGGAAACTCCTTCACATACGGCGCATCCACCAAGTCGCTTTTTACAGGTGTCAAGCCACTCTCCGCGAATTTGTCCTCGTCCCGGCCGGAAACCATCCCGAAATAATCCGCCTGTTTAACGTGGTCTTCGGAGGGAATGCTGATCGTGAACGCCTTTCGCGCGATGATGTTTCCGTAGGTGTAGGTCGCTTTGCGCAGGGACACGGCCACGCAGGGCGGTTGCGAGCAACAAATGCCGCCCCATGCCGCAGTCATCACGTTGGGTTTGCCTTCCTTGTCGTAGGTGCCCACGACAAACACCGGCGTTGGATAAACGAGGGTTTTGGCTCCAAGAGACTGTTTCATACGCTGGCGAGGGTAAGACAATTTCGCAAGGTTTCAATCCTTAAACCGTGCTTTTGTTCTGAATGGGGACGCATCGCCGGAGTGTCCCTGCCAAAATTATTTCAACAATTCCCGTTGCCAGTTCATCAATTCCGGCGCGTGTTGATCCCAATCATGGGCCAGCTCGCCGAGCGTGGCACGGCTGGCGATGAGAGTCGGGTCAATGCCAAGTTCATGGGCGCGGGTGTTTCGGTATTTTTCCAATTCACGGTAACGGCGCATTTCCATTTCCGTCGGGCGATGAAATTTGCGCCGCAAAATTTCCGGATACCTGTCCGCAGAAAGCTGAAGCGCGGTTTTGATGGCGTCGGCCAAAGTGTCGCGGCGGCGCGGCGATATGCGCGGTGGTAAAATGGGTTCAATCGGCTGATGCGCGGCGGCGGCTGAAGCAATGTCCACGAGTTTTTCGTGATTCAAAATGAAAAACGGCGGGCGATTGGCGGCGATGGCTTCTTCTTCGCGCCAGTGCCAGAGTTCGCGCAAAATGGAGAGCGCGTGGCGGCTCAACGCGTGACTGCCCTTGACGCGCCAGACGGAATCGAGATCGGCAGGTTGCAAACGCGCGGATTCGTCAATGAGCCGGCCACAGGATTCCTGATGCCAGGCGAGGCGGCCTTTGGCTTCGAGTGTGGATTTTAGTTTATCGGCGATTGGCTTGAGGAAATGCGTGTCGTTACGGGCGTATTTTTCCATGCGCTCGGTGAGCGGGCGGCGCGCCCAATCGGCTTTCTGCGGACCCTTGTCCAGTTTCACGCCGAGAAATTTTTCGACGAGCGAACTCAAACCGAATTGCCGTTCACCCAAAAGCCGCGCCGCGAGCATCGTGTCGAAAATTGCCGACGGAACGAATTCGTGGTGTTTCCGCAACAAGCGCAAATCGTAATCCGCCCCGTGCATAATGAGTTCGTGGGCATTGAGCGCGTCGAGCAACGGGTCCAGGTTTATTTTGGCAAGCGGGTCAATCAATCTGTCGCCGGCGACGGTGCTGATTTGAATAAGACAGACTTTCTCGGGATAAGCGTGCAGGCTGTCGGCCTCGGTGTCGAGCGCGAGCCAGATTGCAGATTTAATTGTGGGCAGGAATGCGGCGAGCTTTGCGTCGGTATTAATCACGTGAAAAATTTTTACCACAAAGGCGCGAAGACACAAAGTTTTTAAGACTGGCGGGGAGGATCAGCCGGTTGTTTGGAGGCGTGCAGCAGTGCGGCTCCACCGAAAACCTTTGCCAGCCGTCTTTGCTTCCTTTAGAAATTCCGCGTGAATCTTGCCGGTGCATTCGCCGCTTCAGTCGAAAAGCGGCCGGACAAAGTCGCTTTGTGCTGGGGCGAAAGCGAATTCACCTATGCCAATCTCCTCGAACGATCGTGCGCGGTGGCGGCTGACCTTTCGCTAAAATTCGGTGTGAAGCCGGGCGACCGTGTGGGCCTTTGGCTCAAAAACCGGCCGGAATTTGTGACGGCCGTGTTTGGCATTCTTGACGCAGGCGCGGTGTTGGTGCCCATTAATAATTTTTTGAAGCCGGATGAGGTGAATTATATCTTAAGCGATGGCGGCATTGACGTTTTGGTTACGGAGGAAGAACTGGCAGTCCACGCGCCCGCGCTGCTCGCGGCGCGGCCACAGCTCAAAATTTTCAAGGTGGAGGATTTTCCGGCGGAACTTAAAATTCAAAACTTGAAATTCCAAACTTGTTCGCGCAGCGAACACGATTTGGCAGTCATCATTTACACTTCAGGAACGACGGGACGGCCAAAAGGCGCGATGCTGTCGCACGGCAACCTGCTGCACAACGTCGAGAGTTGCCGCATCGTGCTGGAAACGGTGAATTTGGACCGCGTGGCGGTGCTGCTGCCGATGTTTCACAGCTACATGATTACGGTGGGCATATTCCTGCCATTGCTGGTCGGTGGAACGATGGTGCTGGTGAAATCGTTGAACCAACCCCGGCAAATCCTTCAGGAATTGTGTGTGCGGCAGGCGACGATTTTGCCGGCAATTCCGCAGCTTTATCGCACATTGACTGCTTCGCCGATGCCCATCAAGTTGCCGTTCCGCATTTGTATCAGCGGTTCCGCGCCATTGCCGGTGCAGGTGTTGAAAGATTTCGAAGCGAAGTTTGGCATTCCGCTCATCGAAGGCTACGGTTTGAGCGAGGCCAGTCCAGTGGTGGCAAAAAATCCGATTCACGGCGTGCGCAAAGCGGGTTCGATTGGCCTGCCGGTTCCGCATGTTGAAATGAGCATTCAGGATGAATCGGGGAATTTGCTTGGCGTGGATGAAATCGGCGAGATTTGCGTGCGCGGTGGCAACGTGATGCTTGGTTACTGGAACAATCAGGAGGAAACGGCCAAGGCGATTCGCAACGGGTGGTTGTTGACCGGCGATGTCGGCTATCGCGATGCCGACGGTTATTATTTCATCACTGACCGCAAGAAAGACATGTTGATCGTGAACGGGATCAACGTTTATCCGCGTGAGATTGAAGAAATCATTTACCAATTCCCCGGAGTGAAAGAAGCGGCGGTTATCGGTGTGCCGGACATACGCAAAGGCGAGCAGCCGGTGGCCTTCGTTACCGCAGGCGATGGGCAAACCATTGAAGAAAGGGCGTTGTTGCAGTTCGTCCGTGGCAGGCTGGCCGATTACAAGGTGCCCAAACACGTCGTTTTCATGCCCGCGTTGCCTCGGAACGCAGCGGGTAAAATCCTCAAAACCACCTTGCGCCAACACCCATTAGATTAAGGTTTTTACAGAGCTAAGTAATTGAATTTCAGCCAGTTTTGATTCTTCCTTTTCCGAGTTGCACAGGCGGATAGCCGTCGGTAAACTTACCCGACCTTTCGGTGCATGGTGTGCGGAACGGTAAAATTTTATGGCTGAAGGATATTGCGTTAAATGCAAGGCCAAGAAGGAAATCGCCAACGGCGTTGAAGAAGTGATGAAAAATGGCCGGAGGGCGATCAAAGGCAGGTGCCCGACCTGCGGCACGGTCATGTTCAAGATTTTAGGCGGCAAGGCAACCCCCGTAAAATCATCAACGGTCAATCCGCCAGCCACGGGCTAGCAGGGCTGCTATGTCGCAACAACTCGCCCATGTCATTATCACGCCCTACTCGCTTTACAAATCGCGCACGGGCGGAATTCTAGGCCGGTTGATTTCCCTCACGGGTTTGGACTTGGCGGCGATGCGCATGTTTGCGCCGAGTTCCGAACTGGTGAAGCAATATGCCGAAACCATCGTTTCTGCACACGATTCGCAGGACCGGAAAATTCAGGAGCTGCTTCGACAATATGTTCTTCACAACCTTTCACCCGATCCTAAAACGGGTCGGCGGCGGCGCGTGTTGATGATATTGTTTCGCGGTGACGAAGCGCAGCGTAAAGCCCGCTCTGTGGTCGGGACTCTCAGCCCGGAACGGCGCAGCGGTGAAACCATCCGCGACACTTACGGCGACTTGATCATGGATGACGATGGACAGGTTCGCTATTTCGAGCCTGCAGTTCTCGCCGCACCGAACGCCGAAGAGGCTGAAAAGGAATTGAAGCTGTGGGCACGTTATTCCGATTCCGACGGCGGGGTGTTGGAAAATGTCATCACCTATCCGACTGGCAAGACCGGCGAACGCACGTTGGTGCTCATCAAACCGGACAATTTCCAGTTCCCGACCGGCCGGCCCGGCAACGTCATTGATTTCTTTTCCCGCACTGGACTTTATATTGTCGGTATCAAGGTTCTCCACATGAGTGTGGCTCAGGCAATGGAATTTTACGGCCCGGTCCGCGAAGTGCTGCGCACCAAACTCAAGGACGGCGTCAGCGAGCGCGCCAGGTTGTTGCTCGAAAAGGAGCTTGGTTTCAAAATTCCAGCCAGGGAACAAAAAGTCCTTTGCGACATTCTTGGCCCGCTTCACGGTGACAGCCGGTTTGAAAACATTGTTCGTTTCATGTCCGGCCGCACGCCGTCCGAGTGCGCGTCGAATGAAGACAGGCGCAAGCCGGGCACCGAAAAATGCGTTGCACTGGTTTATGAAGGTGTGAACGCCGTCCGAAAAGTTCGTGACGTGCTTGGGCCGACCGATCCGTCAAAGGCGCCTCCCGGCTCGCTTCGCCGTGAATTCGGCTCCAATATCACGGTCAATGCCGCTCATGCAAGCGATTCGGTGGAAAATGCCAAACGGGAATTCGCCATCGTCAACGTCGGCGAAAACAATTTCCGCCAGGCTGTTGAAGAGGTTTACGGGAAGATTTAACCAGGAAATCCCGGCGAAGTTGTCAATTTTAAGAGCCGCTTTGTATCTGCGGCTAAAAACTTGTTTATCGGCCCGGAAAATCAGCGCCGCGGCGGCGTCAATTTGATTTTTACCGCCCGACACTTTTGTAAATCCAGCCCAAACGTTCCATTTCGACGCGGTCAAAAAGATTGCGGCCGTCGAACAGGATTGGATGCGTGAGGGCTTTGCGGGCGCGTTCGAGGTCAACTTTTTTAAACTCGTCCCATTCGGTTGCCACCACAAGCGCATCGCAACCTTCGGCCACGTCATTCATGTCGTCCACATACGTGACGTCCGTTAAAATCGCCCTGGCTTTTCCCATCGCTTTCGGATCGTGCACGCGCAAAGTGGCGCCTTCCTTTTGCAGGCGCTGGCACAACTCAATCGCCGGGGACGAGCGGATGTCGTCCGTATTTTGTTTGAAGGCCAGCCCCAGCACGCCGATTTTTTTGCCTTTGAGCACCCACAGTATGTCGGTGATTTTTTTGACGAAGCGCTCCATTTGCCCCGCGTTGATGCGCTGAACTTCCTTGAGCAGGTGAAAGTCGTAGCCGATTTGTTCGGCGATTTTGATGAATGCGCTCAAATCCTTCGGGAAACAACTGCCGCCGAAGCCGATGCCGGCGTTCAAAAACAGGCGGCCAATGCGTTCGTCCATGCCCATGCCGGTGGCGACTTCCTGAACGTTCGCACCGGTCGCTTCGCAAATGGCGGCGATGGCGTTGATGTAGGAAATCTTGAGCGCGAGGAATGAATTCGAAGCGTGCTTGATGAGTTCGGCGGAATTAATGTCCGTGACGACAATGGGCGCGTTGAATGGCGCGTATATTTTCTTCATCGCAGCAACAGGCCGTTGTGAGCACACGCCGATGACGATGCGGTTTGGCTTCATCAAATCGCAAACCGCAAAACCCTCGCGCAGAAATTCGGGATTGCTGACCATGTCAAAATCCGCTTTTGCGGGGCAATAACGTTTGATGGTCTCGGTGACTTTTTCGCCGGTTTTGACCGGCACGGTGCTTTTGTCCACGATGATTTTATAATCGGTCATTGCGGCGGCAATGTCGCGCGCAACCCGTTCAATGAAGCTCATATCCACCGAACCGTCCGGTTGCGGCGGCGTGGGCACGGCAATGAAGATCACATCCGATTTCTGAACGCCTTCGGCGATGCTTGTCGTGAAGGAAAGCCGTCCGGCAGCGACATTTTTTTTGACGAGTTCTTCCAAACCCGGCTCGTAAATCGGAATGCCGCCTTCCTTCAACAGTTTGATTTTGTCCGCGTCATTGTCCACACAGAGGACGTGATGGCCGACTTCGGCAAAACAAGTGCCGGTGACCAAACCAACGTAGCCGGTGCCATTAATCGTCAATTTCATGGCTTGGTGTTCAGATTAAACGAGGAGGGTGAGGCGGTTGAAGTCGAGGCTGGTTGCAGTCTGGTTTTCAGTTCCATTGCGCGTAGTGCAGCTTCCGAACCGGACGAACCATTGGGATTATTGTGAGCAACGTATTCGTAAAGATTTTCCGCGTCGGCGAGTCTGCCTTGTCGCTCGTCAATTTGCGCCAGCGCAAATTTCGCGACGTTGACCGCGTTCAGGTCGGAAAAACCGCTGATGACCCGCTGATAAGCGCTGGCGGCCAAATCAGTTTTTCCTTGAGCGTCAAGGCTGGCCGCCACGCCGAGTGCGGCCTGCGCGCAAAAAGCGTCGCCGGGATGTGTCTCGAGATATTTTTCGAATTGCGCCTGAGCCTCAGTGTATTTGCCGGCCTCGAACAGTGCCTCCGCGCCTTGCATTGCCGCGCGCCCGCCGGCACGTGTGCCGGGGAAATTCGCCGCGATCTTCAAATAGGCATCGGCCAGTTGGCTGGCATTGGAATCGGGCGGAGTGGAAGCAACCAGTTCCGTCAGCGCCTGACCCGCGGCGATCTCCTTTTGATTTTGCTGCCAAAAATAGAATGAAATTACAAAACCAGCGATAATGACAATGACACCCCCGCCAATCAGCCGGTTTTTGTTCGCCTCAATCCACGGCCATAATTTGTAGAGGTAGGCCGTTGTAGTGTCTTGTGGTTGCGTCATGGGCATAATGGAGGTGCAATTCTTCGTGCAAACTTCAAAAGTGCAAGCTCGAAATCAGCTCAAAGACACAAAAAATTAGCTTGAGTGCCGTGGCGTTGGCCGGTTTCATTGGTGCCGGTGGAGAGATGGCCGAGCGGCTGAAGGCGGCGGTTTGCTAAACCGTTATACGGTCAAAAGCCGTATCGGGGGTTCGAATCCCCCTCTCTCCGCCAGTTTTACAAGAAAATACTTGGCACACAATCACGGCCGATATTCAACTGCTCCCTGCATGTGGGCACTGCATCCAATGAACTGAACAACCCAACACAAGGTGTTTGTTGATGTTAAGTTGATGAGTGCTTCGGACGAACGACGAACCTGATTTTGAAGACTTCCATCAAATTATGTATCTTGCAATTTCATCGTCGTTACGATTACCGTCTCATGCGTGGATCGGAGCGGCCTTCCATTCGTAATTCGAATCAGGCAACGGGGCTTGTGGTGCATCCTGGCCGCCATGGTCGCCTTTCCACCTTGGATTTCATGGGCGCAACAGCCCCAAGGGGTGGCCGTGTTGGTTGGCATGGAGGGGTCGGTTGAATTGTTGCCCGTGGCCTCGACAAATTGGATGGCAGCCAGCGTCGGGGCGAAGCTCAATGTCAGTGATCAATTGCGGACGGGGCCGCGCAGCCGTGCCACGTTGCGACTCTCGAACCTGAGTGTCCTTCGCGTGGGCGAATTGATGTCCTACGAAATTGAACCGCCGCACACGGCCGCCGGCAAGCTGACGCTCAATCTTAAATCCGGCTCGGCATATTTCTTCAGCCGCGATCGGCCGCAGGAGGTCCAGATACGAACACCGACCGTGACCGCCGCGATCCGCGGCACGGAGTTCGACATTTTGGTCGGCCCGGATGGCCGCACCACGGTGACGATGATTGATGGCGAAGTTGAACTGACCAACAGTTTCGGCTCGCTGGCTTTGAGCGGCGGCGAACAAGGCGTTGCGGAAGTGGGCAGGGCGCCGGTCAGGACTGCGGTCATCAATGCGGTGAACGTGATTCAGTGGAATCTGTATTACCCGGGTGTGCTCGATCTCACGGAACTTGATTTGAGTGCGCACGAGCGCGGGCAGCTCGCGGAATCGCTTGCTGCCTATCAGCGGGGGGAACTGCTCGAGGCCCTCAAGAAATACCCGGTGGATCATCAACCGGAATCGCCAGCCGATCATTTGTATCTCGGTGCGCTCCTGTTGTCGGTTGGATTGGTGGATCAGACGATGTCACATTTGGAAGCCGCGGCGTCAGGTGGTGGCAACAATCCAGCGCTGGTCAACGCGCTGCGGGAGCTGATCACGGCAGTGAAGTTCGAAACGTGGAAGTCGCCAAGCACGCCCACGCTGGCGACGGAATTTCTGGCCGAGTCCTACTACCAGCAATCCCGCGCAAATCTTGCGGCGGCTTTGACTGCGGCGCGCAAGGCGGTTGAGAAATCGCCGTCGTTCGCATTTGCGTGGGAACGGGTGGCTGAACTGGAATTCAGCTTCGGTCACACGGACGCGGCGCTGGACGCATTGAACAAGAGCCTCGCCCTTGCCCCACGCAATCCGCAGGCGATTGCCTTGAAAGGGTTTCTTTTGGCCGCGCAGAACCGGATTGGCGACGCGATGCAACTGTTTGACGAGGCGATAGCGATAGATGGTTCGCTGGGCAATGCGTGGCTTGGCCGTGGTTTGTGCAAAATTCGCCGGGGAGATTCCCAAGCCGGCCGTGAAGATTTACAGGTCGCTGCCGCCTTGGAACCCAATCGCGCCATCCTTCGCAGTTACCTGGGCAAGGCTTTCAGCCAGACGGGCGATGACGCGCGCGCCAACCACGAACTTGAGCTGGCCCGCAGGTTCGATCCGAATGACCCGACAAGCTGGCTTTACTCCGCGCTGCTGCACCAGCAGCAGAACCGTATCAACGAAGCAATTCGCGATCTGGAAAAATCCGAGGAACTCAACGACAATCGGTCGGTTTATCGCTCGCGGATGTTGCTCGACCAAGATGAGGCTGTGCGCGGCGCAAATCTGGCGGGCATCTACAACGATGCCGGCATGACCGACATGAGCCTTCGCGAAGCCACGCGCGCGGTAAACTACGATTACGCAAATTATTCGGCCCATTTGTTCCTGGCCAACAGCTACAACCAGCTTCGCGACCCCAACCAGATCAATCTGCGTTATGAAACGCCATGGTTGAGCGAATATTTGCTGGCCAATCTCCTGGCACCGGTCGGCGCCGGCACGCTTTCGCAGAACGTTTCGCAGCAGGAGTATTCCAAGCTGTTTCAACACGACGGGTTTGGCGTCGCTTCGAGCACCGAGTATTTGAGCCGCGGCGCCTGGATTCAATCCGGCTCGCAATACGGGACGTTTGGCAACTTCGGCTACGCGGTGGACACCCTTTACCGTTCCGATAACGGCCAGCGACCCAACAACGACCAGGATCAACTCACGGTTTCCACCCAACTGAAATGGGACGTCACGCCGCAAGACTCGGTTTTTGTTCAGATGATTTATTACAACGCCTCCGCCGGTGACCTGAACCAGTATTACGATCAGAAAAGCGCGAATCTGAGTCTTCGCACCAAAGAGACGCAGGAGCCGCTGTTGCTGCTCGGCTATCGCCACGAATGGTCGCCGGGTGTGGAAACGCTGGCGGTTGCCGGGCGGTTCGACGACACGCTCACGGTCGCGGACGCAAACCAACCAGTGCTGCTGCTCGCGGTAGACGGCGCCGGCACGGTCACTGCCGTGCCCACGCCTGTGCTTCCGACGGCAGCTTTTTCTTACCAGAGCACTTTGGAAATCTATTCCGCGGAAGTGCAACAAATTTGGCAAAAGGAGAACCACAGCCTGATGCTCGGCGGGCGCGCGCAGTATGGCACTTTCGACACGTATGACGCTTTGGGCGCGTCCACGCCCACGCTCCTGGCGAGCATGACTCAGACGACGCATGTTTACTTTGCCACGTCGCCAACCAGCCAGAGTGTGTCCCCGGACTTCGAACGGTTGACGGCTTACGGTTACTATTATTGGCAGGTTTTTGGACCGCTGCAGTTGAACGCGGGAGTGAGTTACGACTATTTGCACTTCCCACAGAACTATCGCTTCGCACCCATCTCCGCAGGCGAGCAATCGGAAGATCAGGTTTCTCCGAAAGCTGGTTTCACCTGGACGCCGCTGCGGGACACGACCGTGCGATTTGCCTATACGCGATCGCTGGGTGGCGTGAGCTTCGATCAAAGCGTGCGGCTGGAGCCAAGTCAGGTGGCTGGATTCAACCAGGCTTTTCGCTCCCTCATTCCGGAAGCGATTGCCGGCTCGATTTCGGGGGCAAAGTTTGAAACGTTCGGATTGGCACTGGAGCAGAAGTTCAAAACGGGCACTTACTTTGCGATCGAAGGCCAAATACTGAATTCGGATGTGAATCAGACTATCGGTGTGGTGGACTTGCTCCCTCCCTATTTCCCGCCAAACGCTGTTCCCGGCGTTCCCTCCGGTACGCTGCAGGATCTTGATTACACGGAGAAAAACCTCATCGTGACGGTGAACCAGCTTTTGGGTGAGTGCTGGTCGGTCGGCGCACGCTACCAGTTGAGCAGGGTGGATTTGACAACTCGTTACCCGGAAATTCCCGCATCAGTTTCCAGCGCCGACTACACAAAGAACAGCGCCATCCTCAACCAACTCACCCTGTTCGCCCTGTTCAATCATCCCTCCGGTCTTTTTGCCCGCGCGGAAGGTAACTGGTATTCACAAAGCAACGACGGCTACACACCAGCCGTGCCGGGCGATGATTTTTGGCAGGTCAATCTGTTCTGCGGTTACCGGTTCTGGCATCGTCGCGCGCAAATTCAACTGGGCGTGTTGAATTTGAACGACCAGGATTACCACTTGAACCCACTCAATCTTTACACCGAACTTCCCCGTCAGCGGACGTTTGCCGTCAACTTTCAGTTCACGTTTTAATCCGAGGCAACCTCACAACCAAGTCAGCGCATGAGACCGCGAGCCTCTGGCAGGAAAGACAGCCGCTTCTGGCTGAGCGGCGGCGTGGCTTCAGCGTTGACGGCATTGATTGGCGGTTCTCTCCTGCTGTTTCCGATCGGCGGCGGCGTGACACGTTTGAGTTTCGACCTGCCCTTTGCCTTGCGGAGTGATCTGTCCGTCACCAACGTTGCCGTCGTTTATCTGGATGAAGCGTCACACTCCGAACTGAAGCAGCCGATGACCGCGCCGTGGGATCGCTCGCTCCATGCGCAACTCGTCGAACAACTGACGGCACTGGGCGCAAAGGCCATCGTCTTTGACATCCTTTTCACCGACCCATCCTCCGATCCCGCCGCCGACGAGCGATTCGCCAGTGCCATCAAACAAAGCGGACGCGTGATTCTGGCGGGTAATTATCAGGAACGTGAAATCACACCGGGCGCAGTCGGTCGCTGGGAGGAACTGCCTTACGAGCCGTTCCGAAATGCAGCTGCTGGTTGGGGTAACGCAAACTCGGTAATTGACCCGGATTACGGAATCCGGAGTTTTTTCCCAACGCTCAAACACATTTCGGGGCAGAACACAATTCCGTGGCTGCCGGCTGCGGCGGCAAAATTTGCGGGTGCACCCGCCGATGCCTTGCGCTCTGACCGGGTTGAGTCGCGCTGGTTGAACTATTACGGTCCGCCGGGAACGCTGCCGGGGATCAGCTACTTTTTGGCGTTAATGCCCGACGGCGCTCCGCCCGGATTTTTTAAGGACAAAATCGTCTTTGTTGGCGTGCAGATGTCCGCCGACTTTTCGGGCAAAGGCAAGGACGAGTTCCTCACGCCCTACGCCTTTTGGGGCAAGGGTTTCACCCCCGGCGTCGAAATCCACGCGACGGCTGCGGAGAATCTAATCCGCCGTGACTGGCTCAATCGTCTGCCGCCGGTGCTCGAACTGTTGGTCATTTTGTTGGCTGCGATACTGGCAGGTTACGGTCTGATTCGCGTGCAGCCGCTTCCTGCGGTGTTGATTACTTTGCTTGGAATCGCCCTTGTGGCGTCCACCGCGCATTTGCTGGCCTGGCATTGGAACCTCTGGTTCGCCTGGCTGATTCTGGTGTGCGAACTCTGGGTGGCGCTGCTCTGTTCGGTCGTTTACAACTCGCTGCGTCTGTATGTGGAGAAGAAGCTGCTGGAACAATCGTTGGCCGCGCATTTGTCTCCGGCATTGGTCAAACGGGTTCTAAGCGATCCGAGCCTGCGTCGGCGCGGGGGAACCAAACAAGAGGTGAGCATGCTTTTCACCGACATCGAAAATTTCTCACGAATCAGCGAGGCCATGCATCCGGACGACATGGTCAACCTCCTCAACCAATATTTTGAAGCTGCGCTGAAGTGCATCCATGAAACGGACGGGACGATCATGGACTTGGTGGGGGATGCAATTTTTGTGATTTGGAACGCCCCGGTGGAGCAACCCGACCACCGCGAACGCGCCTGTCACGCCGCGTTAAGGCTGCGGCAGCAATTGATGGAATTTGATGCCGCACAACGCGGCTTCCCGTTGCGGACGCGCGTGGGGCTGCATACTGGCATTGTCTGTGTGGGAAACATTGGCAGCGAGCAGAGGTTCGATTATGCGGCCGTCGGGGAAAACACCAACCTGGCGTCCCGCACGGAGGGACTCAACAAACATCTCGGCACGACCGTGCTGGCCACGCGGGAGATCCAGCGAGTTGTCGAGGACAAAATGACGACCCGTCTGATTGGCCATTTCCAAGTCAAAGGCTTTGTCCGCGCGATTGAAATCCACGAATTGCTGGGTCCGCGTGAAATGGCGGAACCATCACGACCGTGGCGTGAGAAATTTGCCGAAGCATTGCAGCATTTTCGCAAACGCCAGTTCGATGCCGCTGAAAAGGCGTTCCGCGAGACGATACAGCTTCGCAGGCAGATTGAAGGCCCGCCGGCCAACGGAGGTGACAGATCCGCCGATGACGGCCCCTCGTTATTCTATCTCAACCAGATCGCCGAACTGCGCGTTCACCCGCCACCGAACGGGTGGATCGGGGAAGTGGCCATGAAAGAAAAATGAGCCTCCTCCACCAGATGATGAACACCCCGCCCTCAATGCTTCCATCTCCGGGCTTGCGAAGACCAAACCGGACTGCTAACCAATCTTATAAATCAATAAAATTACTATGGACAAATCGAATTTGAAGCCGGGATACCTGCGCAGAATCAAGAGTCTGGCACTCCTCAACGACGAACGACTCGTGGCCTTTTTGGATTACGTGGAGGTGGTGACTTGCGGGTCCTCGGAGACCCTCTTCCGCGAGGGCCAGCCGGGGGATTCCATGTTTTTGATTTTGGAAGGGGAGATGCGCGTTTATATCAAAACAAAGCGGGGAGAGGTTCTTTTCCTGAGAATGTTGGAAGCGGGTGACGCGTTCGGAGAGGTTGCCTTGCTGAATCAGGGCCCCCGCTCCGCGAGTGTCGAGGCCGTCCAGAAAAGTGTTTTGATCAAAATTACCTCCGCCTCGCTGCAAAAACTCGTGTTGGAACAACCGGCCGTGGCGGCCCAGTTTTTGCATCACCTTGCGAAAACCGTGGGGCGTCAGTTGAGCGATCTGACAAAAAAACTGCGCGCCAAGACCGAACAGCCGGACATGCTTTCTTTTTTGCAATGATGGCCTCCTGAATCGGGCCAACCGTCGGCTATGGCGTCAACTGGGAGGCCTTGCTTACTACGTTGGTCAAGTTTTGAGTTGACATGATTTTAGCAAGGTAATACGATGAGAAGCCGTGTCCGATTATCGGTGCCCAACCGCCGGCGCGGCGTTGGAGTTATCTCGGGGATGCTGACCTTTTGGGAATGAAAGGACAGTATGAATCATGAAGGCAAATCTGAAGGTTTCCAAAACCCACGCGCGATAAACACGTGCAGCTACATCCCTCGGCGGGGAGCCACACTGTTGTTGACGGCGCTCTTTCTGGCGCTCAATCTATCGGTCATCCCCGAGGCGAAAGCCGATTTCTGGGTCACCACCGGCTCGCTGACCACCGCACGCTCTCTTCACACGGCGACGTTGCTGCCCAATGGCAAGGTGCTGGTCGCAGGGGGCGGTGACAGCAACAGCAACCCTCTTTCCAGCGCGGAGCTGTACGATCCGTCCAGCGGCACGTGGACAAACACAGGTTCGCTGACCACCGCACGCTATCTTCACACGGCGACGTTGCTGCCCAATGGCAAGGTGCTGGTCGCAGGGGGCGGTGGCGGCGGTAACAGCGCGGAGCTGTACGATCCGTCCAGCGGGACGTGGACGAACACCGGCTCGATGACCGCCGAACGGTATACTCACACGGCGACGTTGCTGCCCAATGGCAAGGTGCTGGTCGCGGGGGGCTATGGCAGCGGCGCCCCTTCCAGCGCGGAGCTGTACGATCCGGCCAGTGGGACGTGGACGAACACCGGCTCGCTGACCGCCGCACGCGATGATGGTTCCAGCGCGACGTTGCTGCCCAATGGCAAGGTGCTGGTCGCGGAGGGCCTTGGATTAGGCGGTTTTCTTTCCAGCGCGGAGTTGTACGATCCGACCGCCGGGACATGGACGGCCACCGGCTCGCTGACCAACGCACGCGATCAACACACGGCGACGTTGCTGCCCAATGGGAAGGTGCTGGTCGCGGGGGGCTTCAACAGCGATAATGTGCTTTCCAGCGCGGAGCTCTACGATCCGACCAACGGGACATGGACGGTGACCGGCGCTCTGAACAGCGTACGGTATAGTCACACGGCGACATTGCTACCCAATGGCAAGGTGCTGGTCGCAGGGGGCTGGGACAACGGCAACGTCGTCGCCCTTTCCATCGCGGAGCTGTACGATCCGGCCAGCGGGACATGGACGGTAACCGGCCCGCTGAACACCGGGCGGGTTTATCACACGGGGACCTTGCTTCCCAATGGCACGGTGCTGGTCGCAGGGGGCGTTGACACCAACTACAACGCTCTTTTCAGCGCGGAGCTGTATTGGTTGGGGCCGACGATAACTTCGCAGCCGGCCAGCCAGTCGGTGCTGCCGGGTACCAACGTCACCTTCAGTGTCTCTGCCACAGGCAGCCAACCGCTGAGTTACCAGTGGCGGTTGAACGGCGCCAATATTCCCGGCGCGACCAACTCCACCTACTCCATCACCAACGTGCAGCCCGCCGATGGCGGCAGTTATGACGTGCTGGTGGCCAATCCGGACGGTGCGGTGGCCAGCCTCATCGCCACGCTTAAGGTAACGGTCGCGGCGCTGCCGTTCGCGGACAATTTTGCCTATCGGGGCAGCGCCTATGGCCTGAGTGGCGTGGGCAGCGGGAGCAACACCAATGCAACCCGCGAAACCGGCGAACCGTATCACGTGGGCAAGTTTGGCAACCACTCGGTCTGGCTGCAATGGCAGGCGCCGGCCAATGGCGTGGCGACGTTCAATACGCGGGGCAGCTCGTTCGACACGTTGCTGGCGGTCTACACCGGCACGAGCCTGAGCAACCTCACCGTCGTGGCGGCCAACGACGACGAAGGCAACGGACGGTTCACAAGCCAAGTCCAATTCAACGCCGTCGCCAACACCAACTACATCATTGCCGCGGATGGCTTGGGCAGCGCCAATGGCGACATTGTGTTGAGCTGGAATCTCGTCACGAATGTCCCCCAGATTCCCATGATCGTCACGCAACCGGCCGATGCGACTGTGACGAACGGCGGCACCACGAACTTCAGTGTCTTTGCCACCTGCAATACGAACCTGACCTACCAGTGGTATTTCAACGATTCTCTGGCCATCTCCGGCGCCACCAACAACTCGTTGACGGTTTCGAACGCTGGTCCGTCGCAGGTTGGCCTCTACCGGGTGAGCGTCACGAGTGCGGCGGGGCCAATGGTGGTCAGTGAGGAAGGCTCTTTGGAAATCGGCACGTTGGCCGGCGCGCACTCATTCGACAAACTCGAGGATTTGCTGTGGCAGCTCAACCAATCAGGCGGGGGTGGCTTTTCTTACATCAAGTTCATGGGCTTGGCTTCGAGCGTGTCCTTCCCCTCGGTTTCCGCAGGCATCCCCGGTTCGCAGCTCATCGACACCTACGGCTCGACGACCTCGCAGGGCGATCCGATAATAACCAACATCATCGGCTGTGCCTCGCGCTGGTATCTGCTGACGGCGGCGACCAACGGGACGATGGAGATTGACACGATGGGCAGCAGCATCGCCACGACGCTGGCGGTTTACAACTATTACTCCAGCGTTTTCGATGTGACCACCAACACCCTGGCCAGCGCCGGGAGTAATGCGCCCGACGGGATTCACAGTCAGGTGCGGTTTTCGGCGGGGACGGGAACGAATTATGTGATCGAAGTGGATAGTGCGAGTCGCGTGCCAGGGACCAACATTTATGTGAACTGGGGTTTGGGCACGCCGCCCAATACGGTGGGACCGGCCCAGTCCTTTGCCATTGCTGCGGGAACAAACCTGCTGTTCAGCGCGGGTGAGAGCAATAACGTGACCTCGCCGACCTATCAATGGCAGTGCAACGGGACGAACATTGCGGGGGCGACCAACGCGACCCTTTCGCTGACGAACATCCAGTTTAACCAATGCGGCAGCTACAGCGTGGTGGTGAGCAACCTGGTCGGCGTGGTGACCAACGTGATTGCCCTCGTGAGCGTAGGCCCGCCGCTGAAGCTGGACGTCTCCGCCCTGCCGGCGGACGTCCGCATCTGTGTCTGCGTGACGCAGGCGGTGGTGCTGCAATTGAGCACCAACCTGACATCATGGCAGCCGCTTTACACCAACCCGACACCGCTGTTGCCGGTCAATTATCTGGATACCGGCTCCACCAATCGTGACAAGGGTTTCTACCGGCTGAAGCCCTTGCCATGATAAGAGACTGACTCGAAACGGGTCGCCTGTTCGTAGTGATCGTCCCACGCCTCTCGCACGAAGTGTTCTTTCGGTTTGACGCCTTGCTCTTCAAGTCCGGAGAAACTGAACATCCACAGAAACTGAATTCACGTTGCGGAATTGACATTGCCCGCCTTCGTTTCTAGCCTCTTATCGCAAAGGCTCTGCGCTTTGCCCCGAATTCACGTTCGGGGATTTTTGTTGTTTTATTGTTGGTAGGGTGGCGTGTCTCCACGCCGCCGCGCGGCGCGGTGAGGACACCGCGCCCTACCTGGGAAAAAATATGGCAAACACGATTTTAGTCGGAGCCCAGTGGGGCGACGAAGGCAAAGGTAAAATCATAGACGTGCTCACCGAGCAGGCCGATGTCGTTGTGCGTTACGCCGGCGGTAACAACGCCGGGCACACTGTTTTCATTGGTAAACAAAAATATATCCTGCACTTGGTGCCATCCGGCATTCTCCGCAAAAACAAACTCTGCGTCATCGGCAACGGCGTCGTGGTTGATCCCATCAACCTCGTGGAAGAAATCGAAGGTTTGCGCAAGCTCGGCATCCAGGTTGGCGGCAATCTCATTGTCAGTGAAACCGCGCATGTCGTGTTTCCGTATCATCGCGAACTGGACGCACACCGCGAAGTGCTCAAGGGCAAACACAAAATCGGCACGACCAAGCGCGGCATCGGTCCGGCCTACGGCGACAAGGCCGCGCGTGTCGGTTTGCGCATGAACGACTTGATTGATCCAGCGCGCCTCAAAGAAAAACTTTCTGTGCGCATCAGGGAAAACAACGAAGTGCTCAAGGTGTTCGGAGCAAAACCGCTGTCGTTTGAAAAGGTTTACGGCGAATACCTGGCTGCGGGCAAATATCTGAAGCCGTTTATCGCCAACACGGTGGTTTTGTTGCATGACGCCATGCGGCGTGGCAACGACATTTTGTTTGAAGGCGCGCAAGGCACATTTCTCGACATTGACCACGGCACGTATCCATTTGTGACCTCGTCGAACACAACGGCGGGGGGCGCGTGCACCGGCTCCGGCGTGCCGCCGCATCGCATGGATCGCGTCGTCGGCGTGATGAAGGCCTACACAACGCGCGTGGGTGAAGGACCGTTGCCGACGGAAAACCGCGAAATTTCCAATTTACTCCACGGCATGGGCCGTGAATTTGGATCGACGACCGGCCGTCCGCGCCGCTGCGGCTGGTTCGATTCCGTGGCCACGCGCCATGCGACAATGGTCAACGGCATTGATGGTCTGGCCGTCACCAATATTGACGGCCTTGACACCATGGAGATCATCAAGGTTTGCGTCGCCTATCGGCACGGCAGAACGCGCTATGACTTTGTGCCGAACGACGCGCAAACGCTCGCGGAATGTGAGCCGGTCTATATCGAATTTGAAGGCTGGCGCACGCCGACCAACAAGGCGCGCAAATGGAAAGATTTGCCGGTGAAGGCGCGAAATTATCTTAAAGCCATTGCTGAATTGAGCGGCTCGAAATTATTCATTGCGTCCGTCGGTCCGGCTCGAGACCAAACTATTTTTGTTTAAGCAATTCGCAGATTAACGGAGAGATTTTTGCAGTTTTGCAATCTGTGTAATCTGCGTAATCTGCGGATAAACAAAATGAGTTCCGTTCCACATTTAACCGCCGAAGCCAAAGCGTCGCTTCCACGGCACATTGCCATCATCATGGACGGCAACGGCCGCTGGGCGAAGCAGCGCAGCTTGCCGCGCGTCGAAGGGCATCGGCAGGGGGCGGAATCCGCACGCACCGTCATCCGCACCGCCGGTGAACTCGGCATCAAATATCTCACGCTTTACGCCTTTTCCGCCGAAAACTGGAATCGTCCGAAGGACGAAGTGGACGCGCTGATGAAATATCTCGTCCACTATCTCAAGACCGAAACGCCGGAGCTGAACAAAAACAATGTGCGGCTCGAAGTCATCGGGCAAATTCACCGATTGCCGGGAAACGTGCAGGAACATCTCAAGAAATCCATCGCGACCCTTTCCAAAAACAACGGCCTGACGCTTGTCATGGCGTTAAGTTACAGCAGCCGGATTGAAATCGTGGACGCCGTCCGCCGCATCAGCGGGGAAGTCAAACGCGGCAAGCTCGAACCCGCCGACATCACCGAGCAAGTCATCTCGCAGCATTTGTGGACGCGGAACATTCCCGACCCGGATTTGCTGATTCGCACCAGCGGCGAGATGCGCGTGAGCAATTTTCTGCTCTGGCAGATTTCCTATTCTGAACTCGTCATCACGCCGACGCTCTGGCCGGATTTCCGCAAGCCGCAATTCTTCGCCGCCTTGGAGGAATATGCTCAAAGGCACCGGCGGTTTGGCGGGGTGTGAAAAGGGGCGTCATTAAAAAGTTGACCGCTCCGAAGAAAGGTTTCAGGTTCGTTTTAAATCGTTATGAGCTCTTCAAAAACAAACCTTTGCAGAATTTTATCCGGCGTCTTGATTTGCGCTATTGGGCTTTTGGCGTCCGCAGCTTTGGCAAGTGACTTGGAAAAATTGGCTGACGCAAACACTGGCTTTGCCTTTGATTTGTTGAAACAAATCGCGAAGGAACAGCCAAAAGCAAATATTTTTATCTCGCCATTCAGCGTCTCAACCGTGCTGCAGATGCTCGACAATGGCGCGGCGGGCACGACGAAACAGGAGATGGAGCGCGTTTTACATACATCCAACCTATCACTAAATTCACTGAACGCGGCGTGCAAAGACCTGAACAAGTCGCTGAATTCCCAGACCAATATCATCTTGGAGTTGGCCGACGCAATTTGGTATCAAAAGGAAATCCCGCTGAAGCCGGATTTTGTATCCAGAAACAAAAAGTTTTACGGGGCCGAATTGGAAGGAGTGAATTTTGACAGCCCGCAATCGGCGAAAACCATCAATGATTGGGCGGACAAAAGCACACATGGGAGGGTCAAAGACGTCGTTTCATTTCCTTTTCCTCCAGCTACGCAAGAGGTTCTCGCAAACGCGATTTATTTCAAAGGCAAATGGATGGATCCGTTTGATAAAAAGGCGACAAAACCACAGGCATTTCATTTAGCGGATGGCTCGGGCAAGAAAGTGCCGATGATGCGAAAGTCCGGTCATTTCAGCTATCAGCAGGGCGACGGTTTTCAGGCCGTGCGAATGCCTTATGCCGGCGGCCGGTTGGAAATGGTGCTTTTCCTGCCTGCTACGAATTCCAGCCCGGCAAAACTTCTGGCCGGTTTGAACAATGAGACCTGGCAAAACAAAATTATGCCACTATTCGGAGAAAGACCGGGGACTGTGGCTTTGCCGCGGTTTAAGATTGAATACAACATCAGTCTGAATGATTCGCTTAAAGCCTTGGGAATGAAAGGCGCTTTCACTCCTAGCGCCAATTTTTCTTCAATGGTTGATGGGGAACTTTGGGTAAGTGACGTTAGGCAGAAGAGTTATGTGGATGTGAATGAAGAAGGAACAGAAGCAGCGGCGGTGACTACAGTCGTAATGGTTAACTCAGTGATGTTGAGACCTGCGACACCTTTTGAAATGATTGTTGATCGGCCGTTTGTTTTTGTGATTGAGGACAACCAAACTCAATCCATTTTGTTCATGGGGGTGGTGTGTGATCCGGCGGGGCAGGGCGCTAATTAGCTGGCAATCCGGGCTTCCGGCTTGTAAAAAAATCCCATGGCAAGCGACCGTAAATTCCGATTGGGCGTTCTCGGTTCCGGCAAAGGCTCGAACTTTGTCGCGATTGCCGACGCCATTACGGCAGGCAAAATCCCTGCGGAAGTTGCCATCGTTTTGAGTGACGTCGAGGACGCGGGAATTCTGGCGCATGCGCGTGAACGGAAAATTCCGGCCAAATTCATTCCGCCCGGCAAATTTCGCACGAAGCTGGACGAAGACGCCGAGCGTGCTTACGTGAATGCATTGCGCGAGGCGCAAGTGGACTTAATTGTGCTAGCGGGTTTCATGCGCGTGTTGAAGGGCGAGTTTCTGCGCGCATTTGAAGGTCGCATTGTCAACATACATCCGTCGTTGCTGCCGTCGTTTCCGGGTTTGGAGGCATGGAAGCAGGCGCTGGATCATGGCGTGAAGGAGGCGGGTTGCACGGTGCATTTTGTTGACGCGGGAGTGGATTGCGGGCCAATCATCGGCCAGCAAACCGTTTCTATTCTCGATGACGACACGCCGGAAACATTGCATCAGCGGATTCAAGTAGCGGAACATGTGCTTTATCCCAAATGCGTGGCGGCGATTGCCTGCGGTGAAATTAAAGTGCAAGGGCGTCGCGTGATTTGGAAGAAAAATTGATTAACCACAGATGGACACGGATTAACACGGATATTTTTCATCACGCTACAGGGAGTTTTATCTGTGTCCATCCGTGTTTATCCGTGGTTGAAAATGAAAAAGAAAAAGAAGAAGTTGGCGTTTCCGCGCCGGACTTGGCAGATTAACCCCATTGCACGCGTGAAGGAATCGGCGAAAAAGTATTTGCGTCCGCGCGTCAAAAGTGATTTACGAAAGCAAGATGAGTAGGAAATTAAAATTCGGCCTGCCGAAAGGCAGTTTGCAGGAAGCCACCATCCAAAAGATGGCGAAGGCCGGCTTCAATATTTCCGTCAGCAGCCGTTCCTACGCGCCTTATGTGGATGACGATGAACTGGAAATCAGGCTTATCCGCGCGCAGGAAATCAGCCGCTATGTTGAGCATGGCTATCTCGATTGCGGCATCACGGGCTACGATTGGATTGTCGAGAACGGCTCGAACGTGCATGAGGTCGGCGAGTTTCTTTTCAGCAAGGCGACGCGGCAGCCGGCGCGCTGGGTGTTGTGCGTGCCGGAAAATTCGCCCATCAAATCGGTGAAGGATTTGAAAGGCAAACGCATCGCAACGGAAGTCGTCAACCTCACCAAAAAATATCTCCGCAAGCGCGGCGTGAAGGCGGACGTGGAATTTTCGTGGGGCGCGACGGAAGTGAAGGCGCACGAACTGGTGGACGCCATTGTCGAGCTGACCGAGACCGGCTCATCGCTGCGCGCGAACAAACTGCGCATCGTGGACACGTTGTTGACCTCGACGCCGCGGCTCATTGCCAATCACACGGCATGGAAGGATTCGTGGAAACGCCGCAAGATTGAGACGCTCGCGTTGCTGCTCGAAGGCGCGCTTGAAGCGGAGACAAAGGTCGGTTTGAAAATGAACATCGCGGAAAAAAATCTGGCGAAGTTGCTCAAATCGCTGCCTGCGCTGCGGAACCCGACGATTTCCAGTTTGAGTCAGAAAGGCTGGGTCGCCGTCGAGACGATCATTGACGAGCACATCGTGCGCGAGATGATTCCGAAACTTAAAGCCGCCGGCGCGGAAGGAATTATTGAATATCCGCTGAACAAGGTTGTATACTGAGACGAAATCCTATGGGTTCAATCAAGAAACGCCGAAAGGCAAAGATCAACAAGCACAAGCGGCGCAAGAAGCTGCGCTTGAATCGTCACAAGAAGCGCACCTGGCAGCAGTAACCTGCCTCGCGTGTTGATTTACACATTGGCGACCGGCTGTTTTATCGACAGCCGGTCCGCTGGTTTCTGTTTTTCTTCGAGAAGAAGCAACTTTTCGCCGAGTGATGCCAATTCCCGAAAACATTCGGCACATTCTCTTGTATTGGTAGGGACGCGCGGCCCGCGCGTCCGCTTCGGTCGCCTCGGCGATGCGACCCTACCTTTGCACAGATTATCACTGCGAAATTTGTATGAAACACCGTTTTGGCAGGCATTACACATGTCTCGTGTAACGCGGGCTTCGCGCGAAACTTTTCAAATTGCATGCCTGCCGAACGCGAACTACCTTTCGTGCGCTGATGGAAAAGGTCATTGTCATCGGTTCGGGTTGCGCGGGTTGGACGGCGGCGCTTTACACCGCGCGCGCCAATCTTCAACCGCTTGTCCTTGCCGGCGGGCAGCCCGGCGGCCTGCTCACCACCACGAACATCGTGGAAAATTTCCCCGGCTTTCCCGAAGGCGTGGACGGCTACGAATTGATGACGCGGATGCAAAAACAAGCCGAACGTTTCGGCGCACGCGCCAGTTTTGGCTCGGTTGAGAGGGTGGATTTTTCCAAACGCCCGTTTGTGCTTACGGTGGATGGCAAAAAAGTGGAAGCCGAAACCGTCATCATTGCCACCGGCGCGAGCCACCGGCATCTCGGTTTTGAGAGCGAGGCTAAACTTGAAACCAAGGGTGTGACGTATTGCGCGACTTGCGACGGCGCGTTGCCGGTTTTCCGCAACCAGCCGCTCGTCGTGGTCGGCGGTGGCGATTCCGCGTGCGAAGAGGCGCTTTACCTGACGCGCTTCGGGTCGGTCATTCATTTGGTGCACCGGCGCGACAAGTTGCGCGCGTCAAAAATCATGGCTGAACGGGCATTGTCGAATCCGAAAATCAAACCTGTTTGGGATTCCGTCGTGACGGAGATTCTCGATCCAAAACAGGACAAGGTCACCGGCGTGCGTTTGAAGAATGTCAAAACCGGCGCAGAATCAGTTTTGGCCTGTATGGGCGTGTTCATCGCCATCGGGCACACGCCGAACACGGGGATTTTTAAGGGTCAAATCGAAATGGACGCCAACGGCTACATCATTCCCAAACGCGGTACGATGACGAGTGTGCCTGGCGTGTTTGTGGCGGGCGACTGCGCGGACCATGTTTATCGGCAGGCTATCACGGCGGCGGGCGCAGGCTGCGCGGCTGCGATTGACGCGGAAAAATTTCTGGCGGCGCAGAATCAGTGACACACTGCAAAAAATGGCGTGGGTTTGACAATTTCGTTTCTGAATTCTTCATTGACGCTTGGGCGGGCGTGGCTAAACTTCCGGCTCGGTTTTAACCATTCTTACAGGAAAAAGGAAAAGGATAAAAAAATTATGGCAGTCAAAGTCGCAATCAACGGGTTCGGCCGCATTGGACGTCTGGTGTTCCGTGCGCTGGTTGAACAGGGCATGGTGGGCAGGGACATCGAAGTGGTCGCCGTCGGCGATATCGTTCCGGCGGACAACCTCGCGTATTTGCTCAAATATGATTCCATTCAGGGACGTTTCAAGGGCACGGTGGATTCCAAGAAATCCGCCCCGGACAAACCTGACGACGACGTGCTCATCGTCAACGGCAAGGAAATCAAAGTGGTGAGCGCTAAAACGCCCGCTGAATTGCCGTGGAAGGCGTTGGGCGTGGAATTGGTGATTGAATCCACCGGCTTGTTCACCGATGTCGAGAAGTCCAAAGGCCATATCACCGCCGGCGCGAAGAAGGTCATTATTACCGCTCCGGCCAAGGGCGATTGCCTCACGGTGGTCATGGGTGTGAACGAGGGCAAATATGATCCGAAGCAGCATCATGTCATTTCCAACGCCAGTTGCACGACGAACTGCCTTGCGCCTGTCGTTTATGTGCTGCTCAAGGAAGGGTTTGGCGTCGAAGAAGGTTTGATGACGACGATACACAGTTTTACCGCCACTCAAAAGACCGTGGACGGCCCCAGCAAAAAGGACTGGAAAGGCGGTCGCAGCGCTTCCATCAACCTCATTCCTTCGACGACCGGCGCAGCCAAAGCGGTCGGTCTGGTGTTGCCCGAAGTAAAGGGCAAATTGACCGGCATGGCGTTCCGCGTGCCGACGCCGACGGTGTCGGTGGTTGATCTCACGGTCAAAACGGTCAAGGAAACGAGCTATGCGGAAATCAGCGCGGTGATGAAGAAGGCCAGCGAGACTTACCTGAAAGGGATTCTCGGTTACACCGAGGACGAGGTGGTCAGCTCGGATTTCATCCACTGCGAACTATCCTCGATTTTCGACCAAGGCTCGGGCATCGAATTGAACAAGAAGTTCTTCAAGCTCGTAAGCTGGTATGACAACGAGTGGGGTTACAGTTGCCGCGTCGGCGACTTGATCAAATACATGCTCAAGAAAGGGCTGTAAGCCGTAACAAAACCAAATTCTTAAACCGGGAGGGACGGCATTTTGCCGTCCCTTTCTATATTTGGTGGGGACGCCGTCCCGCATTGCAGGATACGCGGACATCCCGGCGGGATGTCCCTACCAAAGATGGTAGGGCGCGCTCGCCGAGCGCGCCGTTTATGGTTTTGTCTGCGGTGTTTCTTGAATCACGTTTTCCTTCTCCAGTTTTTTGAGCTTGGGCGCGATGACAATCCGGCAGTACGGCGCGTTGGAATGATTGTCGTAGTATTCCTGATGATAGTTTTCGGCCTTGTAAAATTTCGCGAACGGCACAATTTCGGTGACGATGAGGTGTTTGAAATTCTTCTGCGCTTGCGCCTTTGATTTCTCCGCCGCGAGCTTTTGCGCCTCATTGTGATAAAGGATGATGGAACGATATTGCGTGCCTTCATCCGCGCCCTGCCGGTTCAATGTGGTCGGGTCATGCGCCTGCCAGAATACGTCGAGCAGCTTTTCATAGGAAATTTTCGCGGGATCAAACTCAATTTGCGTGACTTCGGCGTGACCGGTGTCACCAGCACAAACCTGTTCGTAAGTCGGATTTGCGGTGTGGCCGCCCGCGAAGCCGCTGGTGACGGAGATTATTCCAAGCAGGCGTTCGTAGACAGCGTCCATGCACCAAAAACAGCCGCCGCCGAACGTGGCGACCTCGATTTTGTTCGTTTCGGTTGTGTTCATAGAGTTGATTGTGGGAGCGGCAATTACGGTGAAATTCAATATGCCCGCAGCTAGTAGGAAATAAATCACGGTTTTCACACGGTTTAAATGTCTTTTGTTTTGCTGTATCAAAACAAAAGAGCTTACACCATTTCCCGTTGATTTTCCTCCGGCAAATTGCGTTAGTTGGCAATCAAAGGCTGATTCGATGACAGAAGTGAAATGTAATCTTCAAGAATCCGTTCTGTTTCATCGAGCCTTGCAGCTTCATCAAGTTGACCTTCGCTTAATTTAGCGTGGTCAATTGCGTTTGTTTCGGTGGCCAGTCCCGGTTGGTCGGCATTTTCGGGAGTGATTTCATAGGTTTTTTTGTCCGGGGCTCTGCGCGCGGCACGCTCCTGTGCGCGCGCCTTCTGGCGGGCATTGTCTTCTTCAAGTTCCTTCAAGCGTTCGCGTTCATTGAGCGAGGCGGTTTTATCGGCCTGCAATTTGCTGAATTCGCCGATGTCCTGGCGGATGTAAATGAAATCCTGGTTGGTGGTGACGCGCGCGTTCGAGAGCAGGCTCAATTTGGCGAGGTAGGGTTTCACGAGATTGACCGGCTCGTAGTCCGCGCTGTGAATCGTGTCCCATGGCAGGGCATTTTCAAGCGAGTTCTCGCCGATGGAGGTCGAATAACTCGATGCGTCCGGCAATACGATGTCCGGTGTAACGCCCTTCAACTGTGTGGAAGCGCCGCTGACGCGATAGAATTTGCGAATGGTGATTTTGACGGTGCCCGGATCGTTCGTGATGGATTCGTTGGCGGACCAAATGAACGGGCGGAGCGGGTTTAAATTTTGCACCGTGCCTTTGCCATACGTCGAGGTGTCACCCACAATCAACGCACGGCCATAATCCTGCAGCGCGCCGGCAACAATTTCAGATGCGGATGCGCTGAAACGATTGACGAGGACAATGAGGGGACCGCCATAAAGTTCGGAAGAGTCATTGTCTTCATCCACAACAACACGGCCATCCGGCAAACGGGCGAGCACGACCGGACCGTTTGTGATGAACAAGCCGGTGAAATGGACAGCTTCTTCAAGCGAGCCGCCGCCGTTGTATCGCAGGTCAACGATGATGCCCGCGACTTTTTCCCGTTCGAGTTTTTTAATCAGCTTTGAGGCATCGGCGGTGGTGCTTTTGGGCGTCGAATGACCGGCATTGCCGGCCAGGTTAATCGTGGCGTAAAATGACGGCAGATCGATGACGCCCAGGCGGTTTGTGCCGCCGCGGCCATCGGGCGATTCAATGAGCAGGGCCTTGGCTTCCTGGTCTTCAAGCTTGATTTCGTCGCGGATCAAACTCACGACCCGCCGCGAACTCGAATCGTCCGCGGGAATGATCGTCAATTGCACTTCGGTGCCCTTCGGTCCACGAATCAGTTGAACGGCCTTGGAAATTTCCATGTCCACCACATCCACGGGCGGTCGTTTGCCTTGCGCGACAGCGATAATGCGGTCATTCTCCTTGAGTTGTTTGCTTTTGGCCGCCGGGCCTCCGGGAATAAGTGAAACAATAGTGCAATAACCGTCTTCGGAATGAAGTTGTGCGCCGATGCCAAAGAGCGACAAACTCATGTCGATGGAAAAATCCTGCGCATGGCTTGTGTTGAGATAATCCGAATGCGGATCGTAGGCATGCGCCAGCGCATTGAGATACACCTGCAGGACGTCGGAACTATCCCAGTTGGTGAACATTCGTAGAATCCAGTGATAGTGACGTGTGAGCTTTTCGGCCATCTCCACAGAAGTAGATTTTGGAAGGGACACAATCACATTGCCGTTGGTCGGCGAAACCTCACGACTGAGCTTTTCCTGCAGATAATCGTAAAGCAATCTTTGCCGCCAGAGATTCTGCGCCTCGGCGAGGTCCTTTGGGTAAGGCGCCTTGCGCCGGTCCAGAAGGATGGGGTCGCGAGTGTAGAACTGAAATTCATCCTGCTTCAGCAGGGGGTCCACATAAGCGACGCGCTGTTTCAGCCGCTCCAGAAAGCGCTGGAAAATTTCGCGTGCCGGTGTCAAGTCAGACGCACCGTGATAATCGATGGTGAGCGTGTCGAGGTTCGTCCGGTATCGTGCAAAATCAGCAATGTCTGATTGCAAAAAATAAAGATGCTGCGGGTCGAGTGCCTCCAAATAACCGTCAAAAAATTTCTTCGACATTTCCTCATCCAGGGGATGCTGGGAGTAATGATATTCCTCCAGCAACCGCGCTGTGACATAGGAAATGCGGGCGTCATTCGGCCCGGGTGTGGGAACTCCTTGCGCCGACGGCGGGGCTTTTTTTACGGTAGTGCAGCCGGCAACAATGAAAAGACAAAGCAGGGTTACGGGTGCGATGACCCACGGAGTTGTTATTTTTGATTGGCGCATTGCGATCGACATAACTTCGATCCAATGTAGCTTGAATTATTCAGCGTGAAAACAAACTTTTGGATTTTATGCCGCTCGCTGCGCAAAACAGGGCTGCGTTTCAGGAACGGTTTTTAATAATGCAACTTCCAAGGCAAATTGTTCAGACGACTGCATTATAAGCGGTTTTGTGTATGACAGCCTTCGCATCGCTGTTCCCGGCTGTAGACGCAGGTAGTGAAAAAGGGTGCCTGTGTTTTGAACATTGCCCCGGATATTATGTCTATTTCGTAAATATGAAACGTGTTCCAATAGTGGGTTTTTTGTCGGTGATGGCCGGCATATTGACTGTGGTTGCCATTCCCTGTTTGACTTCATGGGGAAAAGACGCGCCTCCATTGCCTGGGATCAAAGTCCAAACCACGCCGGTTAACCGCGATGTCAAGCTGGGTGTCAGCTTCGCGCCGGTTGTCAAAGAGGCCGCGCCGAGTGTGGTGAATATTTACTCCACACACATTGTTCACATGCG
>JBEKON010000016.1:0-37246 GCA_049521735.1 Verrucomicrobiota bacterium | reverse complement strand
TTAGCCTTGGTGGGCCGTTACCTCACCAACTAGCTGATAGGCCGCGGGCTCATCATGAAGTGTCAGGCCTTGCGGTCCCCAACTTTGAAAATCAAAAGATGCCTTCCAATTTTCACATCCGGCATTAGCTCGCCTTTCAGCGAGTTATTCCAGGCTTCACGGCAGATTACCCACGTGTTACGCACCCTTGCGCCGCTCCAACTTCAAAATATTGCTACCTTGAAGCCAGCGCTCGACTTGCATGTCTTATCCACGCCGCCAGCGTTCGTTCTGAGCCAGAATCAAACTCTCCGTAAAAAACGTTAGTTGATTCCTGTCTGATCGTAAAATCAGACAGCTTATTATTTGGTTAAACTCTTCAAAACCAGCCAACTAACGACCGGCTTTGAAGGGGCTCTCACTAATCGCACAATTCAATTTTCAAAGAGCAACAGGTGTCACAAAACACCCAAAAACCTCATCAAAACCCGCCCGTCTTCGCTTCCCATTTAGACGACAAAAAAACCCGAGCGCCGAATCGTCACTTTCAACCCGGCATCTCAGATTCGAGTTTTGAGGGCGCAGAAGCTATCAGACCCGCGCCGATTGTCAACAGGCTTTTCGCCAGTAGTCTTCTTCCGCTGCGCGGAAGACTTATAAGAATCTACCAGCGCCCGCCAAAGCTGCAAGAGTTTTTTTCATTATTCTTTGTCGTCCAATCCGGGCTGTTTATTGCGTTATTCCAGCCCGCGCTCGGTCAATTCGCCCTCGTCCAAACCCAGGTAATGGCCGAGTTCATGCAGAAAAGTCGTCTGCACTTCTTCACGAAAAACCTTCTCTTCCCCGTTGGCAAGGTCCCAAAGATTTTCCAGAAACAAAATAATCTGCGGCGGCAGCGGAACATTTCCTTCATCCACAAATTCCGGCCCGGTGAACAAACCCAACGTGTCCGGCGCGATGCCGTCGGCCTGCAAACCGGCATTGGGCCGACGCTCAAAGGTCACCGGCAATTTTTCCGCCCGCTTGCGCAACGGTTTTGGCAGTGCCACCAATGTCCCTTCAACTTCCCCGGACGCAACCGCGCACATTTTTTTCCAGTTCAAGTTCACCCCGCAATTTTGGCGCGGGTGGCATCCGTTGGCAATCGCCGCCCGACTTTTTTCTCGCACTTGAACGGCGCGTGTTTATGGTTGTCTGAACATCAAATTTATGACGGCCAAAAATCAAACGTTCCGGTCCATTTTGTTCGCCTCCGTTTTTTCCATCGTTCTGGCATGGTTGTCCATTAGCGGGGCCGCAACCAACGAAATCCCCGCTGAACAAGGAGTGTTGCGCGCCACATTGACGAATGGATTACAAGTCATCGTTGTCCGTAACGCGCTGGCACCGGTGGTCACGACAATGATTAATTACCGCGTCGGCGCGGACGAGTGCCCCCCCGAATTTCCCGGCATGGCGCATGCCACCGAGCACATGATGTTTCGCGGCAGTCCCAGGCTGTCCGCCGAGCAATTGTCGGGCATCTCAGCGGCCCTGGGCGGTGATTTTGACGCGGACACACAGCATCCGGTCACGCAGTATTTTTTCACCACGCCTGTCGAGCATTTGGACGTTGCGCTGCATCTCGAGGCTGATCGGATGCGAGACCTGTTGAAAAGTGAAGAATTGTGGGACAAGGAACGCGGCGCCATCGAACAGGAAGTCGCGCAGGATTTGTCGAATCCCGAATACGTTTTTTACATGCAGCTTCTGGCGGCCGTATTCAAAGGCACGCCCTATGCACACACCGGTTTGGGCACGCGCCCGTCATTTGACAAAACCACGGACGCCATGCTCCGGAAATTCCACAACACTTGGTATGTGCCGAACAATGCCATTCTCATCATCGTCGGCAACGTGGAACCGCAAAAAGTTCTAAAACAGGTGAAGGAAATTTTCGGCGACATTCCATCGGCGCCCCTTCCCGCGCGGCCCGATTTTAATTTTCAGCCGGTCAAGCCGGACACGATGAAACTGGACACGGACTTGCCTTATGGAATGACTGCCATCGCATTCCGTTTTCCCGGCACGGACAATCCTGATTTCGCCGCTGCGCAGATTTTGTCCGACGTATTGAGCAGCCAGCGTGGAAAACTTTACGGCCTCGTCCCTCAAGGCAGGGCTCTCTTCGCAGAATTTGGCTATGACACACTGCCCAAGTCCGGCCTGGGTTATGCGATGGCCGGATTTCCGGCAGGCGCGGATTCAACCAACCTGCTGGAACAGGTGCGGGCCATTGTGGCCGCTGAAATCACCAACGGCGCGGCTGCCGATCTGGTTGAAGCCGCGAAACGCCGGGAAATCATCAACGCCGAATTGCAGAAAAATTCCGTCTCCGGTTTGGCGTCCGCATGGTCGGATGCCGTGGCGATTGAAGGACGAGATTCGCCGGACGACGACATCGCCGCGATTCGCCGGGTCACCGTTGTTGATGTCAATCGCGTCGCAAAAAAGTATTTGGATTTTGACCACGCCATTTCCGCGATTTTAACGCCGCAGCCGTCGGACAAACCGATTTCGTCAAAAAGTTTTGGCGGCCAGGAATCGTTTGCGTCCTCGAAAAATCCAAACGTCAAGCTGCCGTCGTGGGCGCAAAAAGTGGTCGAACAATTGCCGAATCCAACTTCGACACTGAATCCGTTCGTGACCAATCTACCCAATGGAATCAAACTGATTGTGCAGCCTGAAACCATCAGCGACACCATCAGCGTCTACGGCCGCGTCAAAAACAATCCGAAGGTCGAAATGGCCGCAGGCAAAGACGGCGCGGACCAGGCGCTGGACAAACTCTTTTCCTACGGCACAAAATCGCTGGACCGGCTGGCCTTTCAGAAGGCGTTGGACGACATCGGCGCGAACGAGTCCGCCGGCGCGGGTTTTTCGTTGCAGGTGTTGACTGACCGGTTCGAACGAGGCGTGCAGTTGCTTGCGGACAACGAACTTTCCCCGGCGTTGCCTGAAAAGGATTTCAAAATCATTCAGCCGCAACTGGCCGCTTCGGTCGCAGGCGAACTCCAAAGCCCCGACCACATTGCCGGCCACGCATTGAACGCGGCGTTGTTTCCCAAACAAGATCCGGCCCGGCGTGAGACGACACCTGACACTGTGAAATCGCTTACGATTCAGGATGTGCAAAATTATTATCAATATGCGTTTCGTCCTGACCTCACGACCATTGTTGTCATCGGCAACGTAACGCCGGAAAATGCCGTGGCCGTCATTTCAAAATATTTCGGCGATTGGAGGGCTGAAGGGCCAAAACCCAACACGCTTTTCCCGCCCGCGCCGACAAATTCAGTTTCCGTGACCCATGTGCCGGATTCCAGCCGCGTGCAGGACAAGGTGACCCTGGCCGAAACGCTGTTGCTCACGCGGACCAATGCGGATTATTACGCGCTTCAACTGGGCAATCACGTGCTGGGCGGCGGATTTTATGCGACGCGATTGTATCGCGACCTACGCGAAAAAAGCGGGTTGGTTTATTTCGTGGATTCCTCATTCACTGTCGGCCTGACGCGCGGCGTTTATCAGGTTGAATACGCCTGCGACCCGCCGAACGTTTCCAAGGCGCGCGCCATTATTTCAAGCAATCTCAAAGACATGCAAACAAACATGGTGACTGCACAGGAATTGCATCAGGCCAAATTGATGCTGCTCCGCGACATTCCGCTGGCGGAATCGAGTGTGGATTACATCGCGCGCGGCTGGCTCTCGCGCTCCGTGTTAGGGCTGCCGCTCGACGAGCCGGTCCGGGCAGCGCGCGTTTACGTCAAACTGGACGCCAAGGATGTTCAAACCGTTTTTGCCACATGGCTTCGTCCCGACGACCTCGTGCAAGTCACACAAGGACCGGCTCCGCATTAAAGCCATTGCAGCCTTGGCCGCAGGCTGGAGCGATTACGATTTGTCGCAGCACTTGCACATGCCAATAAGTTTATTCCGTCTTTATTTATTAACGCCAGCTTGCCTCAATTCACCAAAGCGCCGGCTTCGACGTGTCGAAACCGGCGCACAAGGGATTGTCTGTTGGCGGATTAAACGTTTCGTCTTGTTCTCATCGCCAACAGCCTTGGTCATGGCCGATACACCGAGCGGTGGAACCGCTACAGACTGGGACAAACCGGACATGGGCTTGTTCGACAGGATGTAGAAAAACAAAAAGCGCGATCATCGGCCGGCGATGGTCGCGCCAGAAACAATCGCCCTGACTATTTTGATTTACTGCGCCCGCTGATTTTCCTTATCCCGGCCAGCAATCCCAAACTCATGATGCCAAGCGCCAAGACAGACGGTTCCGGCACCGTTGTAATGTCCAAACTCCAGCTTACCAACTCACTTTGGGCCCCGGCAGACAAGTCTGCTACGAACAACGTCCATCCTCCGTTCGGATCCATCCCGTTGAATGAACTCAGCAATGCGGACGGCGCGGTTGAACCAAACAACGACGGCGCGGATTTCGGATCGATGTTCCGTCCATCCGGCGTCCACGTTCCCGTCAACTGTCCGTTCCCGTTCAACAGGTAGCTCGCACTTTGGTAGTAATGCACGTCGTTCGCCGCCGAGTCCGACAGCACAATGTCGAATCCGCTGTTGCCATACCCGAACGATGAGGCGTTGTTGCTGACACCAACGCGATTCAGCAGCACGGCAAACCCGCCATTGGGACCCGCCAGAAACGCATACAAGTCGCCATTGTAGCCGCCGCCGATGTCCAGCGACACCGTTACATCGCTGATGGCGTCACCCGTGATGTTGAGGTTGGTCGTCATTGACAGGCCGTTGACGTTTGCGTCCGGCACCAACTGGTTCACTGAGAATGTGAAGTTGGTTTCGCTGGTTTGTGCCCAAGCCGCGCCGGCCCACACCATTAATCCAGCCGTTATTCCCAATAATTGCTTCGTTTTCATATTCGTTTGTTTCTAAGGGTTAAGGTTATGGGTTCGCAGTGCGATAGAATGCAGCGGGCGGGGCCACAAAGCCCAGGTCGCTGAAGTTATCTGTGAATTTGAACACCCCGTTGCCGGGCGCGTTGGTTGTCATCAACGTCACCCAATCCACCAGATTGGTCGAACGTTGGATCTCGTATTGATAGGTCGGGATGCCGGCGAAGGTTACCGTGGCGCTGTTCCCCGAAACCGTGACCTCTTGACCGCCGCCAACCGACGTGTCTGTGTCGACGGTGATATTAATCACCCCGGAATTGGTGCCACCCTGCCCGTCGCCAATTGTATAATTGATCTGGTCGGCCACGTCATTCGGGTTGGTGTAGTACACATAGTTGCTGTCATAGCTTACCGTCGCCCCGTTGGTGCTGCTGATCCCGCCGGTCAAAGCTGGCTGGTCACCGTCGGCATCGCTCCAGTAGGTTGACAAACCACCCACAATGGCAATCTTCAACGAGAACCCGGCCGGACGCGAATACGTGGATGGATTGGCCACCGGCGCCGTGTTGTTGTAAGTCAGCGTGGCAACAATGCTTGTCACGCTGCCGGAGCCGTTGCTCACCACCACCGTGTAATTGCCGGCATTGGTCCGCACCGCGCTGGCGATGCTGTAGTTGGCGTTGGTCGCGTTGGCGATGGGCAAACCGTTCTGGTACCACTGATAGGTCGGATCGGGTATGCCCGTGGCGCTCACGCTGAAGTTTGTGGATTGACCATGGCTGACGGTCGCATTAGCCGGCTGGCCGGTGATGTTCGGCGCCATTTGTGGCGCCCAGCCATACAGCCAGTTCGTGGCGTTTTCCGCCGCCAACAGCCGCGGGTCATTGTTCGTCAACACCGTGAGGCCCAGCGCAACCGGATTACCGTTTGTATCCGTGTTACCGTATTCCCACATTATATATTGGCTCAAAATGGTGTTATTGGTGAAACTTCCTGATAAGTTGGTAATCCCATATTTGTTGGTATTAATCTGACAGTTGATAAACGATACCAATCCATTGGCAGTACCATTAAGATCTTCGTAGGAGACAACACTGCACCGGGAATCTGCCAGGATTTGGCAATTCACATAGTCAATGCCATTGGCCGTATAGCTCCCACTGGGATTCAGCCAGTGGGTAGTCGCATTGCTCACACCAAAGTCGGTCCGTGAGGCGGTCAGATTGTAATTGTTGGTGGTGTAAGTATTGGTGACCGTGTAGAGCAAACAGTTGGTGAAGAACAGATTGCCGCCACCCCAGACGTAGTCATAGTTGCCCTTGATCGTACTGTTGTAGAAGTACCCCTGGGATGAGTTGACATTGGCGAGAATGGTGTCCTGGAGACTGTCCACTTCGCAATTGTTAAGGATGAACCGTTGTGCTCCGGTTTCAATCATCAACGCTTCAGCCTGCGAACCGCCTTGCGGAGTGCTGTTCCAAAGCGTCAGATTTTCAAGCTTGATATCATTCGCGTACACCTTGAACGACATGCGGGCATGCGTGGTGCCGCCAGGGGTAATATTCGCATTGTTGCCGTAACTGATAATTGTCCCGGCCCGGCTCTGGCCACGCAAGGTGAGGTTGTTTTTTGACGCAATGTCCACAATTTCCACGTAATTGCCATTGCGGATGTTAATCAGCGTGGGAGTTGTGTTGCTGATCACGATGGAGTCCACAGCACCCTGCACGGTTGCAAAATCGCCGCTGTAATCCTGAGCGACGACGATGTCCGTCAGATTGGTCGGACCGGCGGGCTTGGTGGTAAATTGCCACGCATTTGTATCCGAAATACCCGCGAAATACGCGCCGTTGGTGTCGGCAACGACACCATTATCCATCGTCACGTAGTAAGTCTGATTGGAAGTCAGCACGCCTGAATGTGGATAAATGGCCGCCGTGTTACCCGTAATGATGATCGGGAAATAATTGAATGCCTGGCTGCTATCGCCCTGGAATGGGCTGTGCGCCTGGACGTTGTTGGTCAGAAATTTCCCCAGACCAGCGTTGAGCGTGCTGATAAACACGGTGTTGGAGCCCATGTCAATCGTGTCCACCGGCGTCACGGGGTTGGCGACGTTGTAGATGCGAACCCTGCCGGTGTTGACGATTGAAACCGGCCCGTTGAAGGTGACATACAGCGGCGTGTCATAGCAAACGCCGGTCGCTCCATTGGTGGGTGCAAATGCCGTCGCTGCCAGGTTCGTGGAAAGAACCGTGAGCGTCGCCGAATTGGTGGCCGAACCCGCCGCATTACTGGCTACGACCGAGTAAGTGGTAATGTCCGATCCTTGTGCATTGACAATCGAAAGCGGGCTGCTGGTTTTGCCGCCCATAAGAGCCTTGTTTTTGTACCATTGCAGGGTCGGTGCAGGCACGCCAATGGCCACGGCGTAAAAGTTGGCAGTGTCGCCTGCATTGACTGTGAGATTTGTTGGTGAGGTAGTGAATGTTGGGGGCACAATGACAGACAGTGTGGCGCTGTTCGTGCACATGCCAGCCTCGTTGCTGGCGACAATCGAATAGGTGCCCCCGTCCGCCGGATATTGAACATTGGTAATGGTCAGTGAAAGAGTGCTCGAACCGGCGATGTGGGAGCCGTCATCCGTCAACTGGGTCCACGTTGGGGGTGTGCCAAAATACCACCGGTAATCAGGCGTTGGTGCACCGTTTGTCTTGGTCGCGGTCAGAGTGGCGTTTTGGCCGGTGATAACCGTTTGGTTGGTCGGTCCGGAAAGGCCGGGCGGCGTTGGCGCGATCAGGACAAAGGCAAGCCGGCTTGTAACCGAGTTGTAGTTGTTGGTGACGATCACGAAGTAATAACCAGAATCGGATTTTTGACTGGTGACAACCGAATAAGAAGCTAACGTCGCGCCGTCCAACAAATTGGTGCTGATATAATTGGTGTCTGTGTAATACCACTGGTAATAAAGAGTCGCGGTTCCGGCAGCAGAAACGCTTACTGAGAAGGGAGCACCAGGGACCGTATTGGTGTCAGACGGTTGGCTTATAATCACCACTTGATTGTTGACCACCAGATCAATCTCACCCGGTGTGCTATCGCTAATTGTATAGGATCCGTTAATTGTTCCATTCACAATAACAGGCAACGAATTAAATGATCCGGATTTCGTTCCTGAATATTGAATCAGTTTGTAGGTTCCTACCGCCAGCGGCGTTCCAGGCACACTAATCGCAATGGTGCTGCCACTGCCAATGGTGAGATTGCCCTGTACAACCAATTCGTCGCTGACTCCCGGTGAATTGGCCATTTCGAAAAGCGCTGTTGTCCCGGTTCCCATGGTCAGATTGGTTGCCAATGTCAAAGTTCCGGGATCGTCGCCCGGGGCAATAGTGCAGCCATTCATAATGGTCACGGAACCGGAAATCATGCCCGTGCCGCCCAATGTGCCGCCATAAACCGTAACATTGCCCGCGTTAAAGGTGGTCGTGTCATAAGCATTGGTGCCATTGACGAGAAGCGTGCCGTTGCTCACCACGGTGAGACCGTTGAAATAGTTGCTGCCCATGAGCTTGAGTGTACCCGCGCCGATCTTGGTGAGTCCGCCCAAATTGCCCATCAATCTGCCGGCGGTGGCGTTCACGATCTGGATGCCGTCGGAATTGCTGAGGTTGCTCACCGTGAGCGTCGTGCTGGAACTACTGACATCGAACGTTCCGCCCAGACCATTAAGCATGATCGCGCGGGTGTCCGTGATGTCAGTGCCCGTGTAGCGCAAGGTGCCACTGGTCATGATAATGGGGCCGCTGGCCAGTTTGCCCATGCTGTTGACTTCCACCACGCCGGCGTTGAGATAATTGGTGCCAGTCATGTTGTTGGAACCGGTGATGATCAGTTTGCCGGGACCGGACTTGGTCAGTGAAGTTGCTGTGCCGTTATTGGCCAAGGCGGAAGCAATGGTCAGATCGCCGGAGCTGTATTGTTGAACGATCAAATCAGCCCCACTGCCACCCAGCAGAGTGCCAGCACCTTTGATGGTCGGGGCGGCTGAACCGGTGATCAGCAAACCGCCGGAAGTAAGAGTCAAGTTGCCATCAAGCGTGATCGTGGCGTTGCCGGTAAGTTTCAATGAATTGATGTTTGTGCCATCGCCGACTTCGACTGTCGAGGCACCCAGACTCACGTTGTCGTTTGTCAGCCACGTTGTCGGGTTTGGGGAAGTATCATAACTACCCGAGGCCAGCGGTGCGAACGTGGTGCCAACCGCCCAATCGGCTGAATTCAAGGTGGCCCATCCGCCCAGGATGCCGTTTTTGTTTGCCGTGGTCGTCGTAATGGGATTAAGCCATCCACCCCCTGTATTCGTATTGATATCCAAAGTGCCGCCAACCTGTCGCGTGATCGCCGCGAGCGCGAGTGCACCATTCCCCGCCGTTGCCCCCGCGCCCGTCCATGACGCTGCCACGGAAGCACCCGGCTTGACCGTGGTGGCGGTAATAGCATTCTCACCAGAAGCTGCGGCTCCGGCACCATTGGTCAAAATCAGCGTCCCGCCACCGAAGGCGATCGGTCCGGTGATTTTTTTATTAGTATCTTTTGCTATGGTCTTGTCTAAGAGGATTATTCCGGCATTCAAAGCCACGTTGGTGAAACTGACGCCGCTGCTGTACGACTGGTTGGTGATTGCCAACGTGCCGGCTGTGGACTTGGCCAATGTGCAGAGCGTGTACCTGCCTAAATCTTTGTATCCACCCACCACTCCGGAGCGCGCGTCCATGTTCGTTACAATGGCAATGCTTAACCCCTGCATCTGCCCTCCGTTATCCATCACCATCTTGGAGACCGGTAAATATTTTGAGTTGGAAGAGCCGAACAACATGCCACCGTTGAGGATCAAGACCTTGCTGCCGCCCAAAGCGCCGCCTGTGGAGGCTCCGCCGGTGAAGATCATTGTTCCATTGGCGTTCACAATCACGTCGCCCGGGTAATAAATTACGTCACCGCTATTGCCAGTCCATGATATGCCGTTGTCGATGATGGTCGGGCCGGTGTAGGTTTCGCCAGCAGTGCTGAGAATGCGAGCTACCGTGCCACCACCTTCCAATCTCCACCCGACATTGCCTCCAAAAACACCGCTGCCTGCGGTGGTGAAAGAATTGCTCGTGCCGGTGGCGGCGGTGATGACTCCACCACCGCTCGTGAAATTCACAGCGTATCCTGCCGAAGTAAGGTTGTAGCTATTATTGAAGGTGATGTTGGAAACGGTCACGCTGCCACCGAGAGCTACCGTTCCCGGCGTTCCGCCCACCCCGAAGATCGCGCTGTCGCCGTTGGCGTTGGTCCAAGCGATGTCAGTGGAACCATTCCACCAATTGGCGTTGTTGGTACTCCAGGTGCCGGCGCCGTCCTGCGCACCTGAGGTGCCGGTGTTGGCGTCCCAAGTCAAATCAGCTGCCGATACCAAAGGCACCGAGGCGAGTTGGACAAGCAAAGCCAGAATGACCAGAGTGAATAGTTTCGATGTATGCCGACGGGCACAGATTGTGGATTTGCACATAAAACCAAGGAGGAGGGCGGTTTGCTTCATAAGCATTACAGGTTGTGATTAATTCTGTTTAGAAAATTACTGGGGTCTTTGTGGCAGTCATGCGTCTTGCGACATTGTTTGTACATGTTCCAAACCTCACTCTCGCAGCAATGCGGAGCGTTTATCAAAGCCAGTTTGGGTTATTATCGTTCCATGATGCACAAACTCCCGGATTTGCCTAGCTGCACAAATGTATGGTTTTCCACCCCCCTTCGGAGGGGCGAGTTACAGAAGCCCCGAAATTTCCGGCGTCTCACCGCTGACTTGTGCGCTGCGGGCGGGGACCGCCCGCGCTCCAGAATCTTCGCGGCAGTCCAAAAAGGTGGAAGAGGCCGTGGTTCCACGATGCCCCAGTTTTACGTAAAATTCACGGCGTTTACCCCTCCAATGGGCATGGCATTGCTACTCGGCCACGGTCACACCCAACACGCGCAATTGTTCCTTTGCTTCCGCAAAATCCGGTTTCAGCCGCAACGCTTCCAGGAACTGCGCCACGGCTTCGTCGCGCCGCCCCAACCGCGCCAAGGCAATGCCAAGATTGAGGTGCGCGTAAGCGTTGTCCGGAGACAGGCGCAGGACTTCCAAATATTGCTGGATTGCCTCGTCAAACTTGCCTTGGGAAACCAGCGCAAAGCCAAGGTTGAGATGAGCGTCGGCGTAGTTCGGCCGGAAACGAAGGGCTTCGTGAAAGTGCTGGATGGCCTCTTCCAGATTGCCTCTCATGACGAGAATGATGCCGAGATTGTTATGGGGCTCGGCATAGTCCGGTCTGATTTGAAGGGCGTTGCGAAAGTTATCCTGCGCTTCATCAAGTTGACGACGAGCAACCAACGCGTTGCCAAGATTGTAATAGGCAACGTAATTGTTTTCCGTCACCGCCAGCGCATGGCGAAAGAGGGTTTCGCTGTTTTGCCAATAATGCAATTGATCTCGCGTCCGAAACGCGCAAGCCGTCAGCATCAACACCGCCATTCCAATGATTGCCGTCTTCGGCGTCCGCCAATGTCCGAATGCCTCGCTCGCGCCCCACACCAAAACCAGGAACACCCCGATCAGCGGTATGTAAGTAAAGCGATCAGCCATTGCCTGATATCCCGCCTGAGCCAGTCCAATGACCGGAACCAGCGTTCCCAAAAACCAAAACCAGCCTACAAAAACATATGGCCGTCGCCGCCCCAACCAAACAGCCGCCAGGCTCAGCCCCATCACCAACACGACGGCCAATACAACCTGCATCCAGGGCCAATGTTCAGAAAGCGGATAGGAAACGGCCAGCTTCATCGGCCAGAACGTCTGGCCCAAATACCGGGCGTAGGACACAAAGGCATTCTCAATCCGCGCGCCCAGTGGAAATTCAACCAGCGAGACGATGCCCTCGTTTTTTTCATGCAATAAAAACGTCAGCGCGCAAGCCATAAGGCTAAGCATGAAGAATGGAATTTTTTCCCACACCAAACGCCGCAGAGCAGGAGAAAGGAGAAAGGAGAAAGGAGCGAAACTTGCGGACTCATCGTCGGCCACACCACTTGAAACTCTCCCCAACGGCCAATAGTCCAACAACAGCATCACAAACGGCCACGTTACCAACATCGGCTTGCTCAACAACCCCAGTGCGAAGAAAAAAAGCGCCAGTCCATAGAAAGTTTTGGACTTTGGACTTTGGACTTTGGACTCGGATACGTATCGCGCGTAAAAGATGAGAGAGAGCAATCCAAAGAACGCGCTCAACACGTCCTTTCTTTCAGCAATCCAAGCCACACTTTCCACCCGCAACGGATGCAGCGCAAAGAGACCCGCCACCACCGCGCTCCGCCAGTGCGCCCCCGTCAGACGCCGCAGCAGCAGGAATAACAAAACGGCGTTGGCTGTGTGCAGCAATAAATTCGTAAAGTGTGGACCGCCGGCTCCCTTGCCAGACAAGTCCATGTCCAGCATCAACGACAACCACGTCAGCGGATGAAAAAAACGGAAGTCTCCCACGCGGAAGGCCCACAACACATTCTTCAAGGTCAATCCACCTAAAACATGAACGTTGGAGTAGAAATAATCATTATCGTCGTAATTGATGAACTCAAAGCCGGTCACCGGCCAATAGACAGCCAGCGTGACGGCGGCCAGTCCGATGACCACTGCCATTTGATTGCGCGCATCTCGCGTCATGTTCATCTGCTCTGTCTGGCCATCACTGTTTGTCCTGCGCTTTTTCTAAAATTTTCCGCATCGCAACTTTTCCCGAATCGCCAGGTAGCGTAAGAATGCCGGGCAGCCTCTATGTTGGTTTGGTTGAACGGAACTTCAGCGCCGCCTCAGTGCGCGAGCGAACGTGCAGCTTATCGTAAACATGCCGGAGATGCCAGCGAACCGTTCCATCGTTTACTCCCAGACGATGGGCAATTTCCTTGTTGGGAAAGCCTTGCGCCAGCAATTCGAGAATTCCGCGTTCGCGCGGCGAGAGTTCGGCCACTTCCGCCACGGTCGTCAGCGGTTCCTGAAACGAGGTAATGACTTTGCGGGCGATTTCCCGCGACATCGGTGCGCCACCTTGCCGGACTTCCCGGACAGCGGACATGAGATCCTCCGGCGTGCACCGCTTCAGCAGGTAGCCGCAGGCACCGGCCCGCAGTGCCTTGAAAATCCTTTCGGTGTCCTCATACACGGTCACCATGATGATGTGGACCGAGGGCAGCAGTTGCTTGAGCTGAGCGGTGCATTCGATGCCCGAAAGGTTTGGCAGTTGAATGTCCATCAGCACAATCTCGGGCTGGTGCCGGGGGATGACTTCCAAGGCTTCTTCAGCCGTCGCACAGGCGCACACACAACAGCAATCCGGATCCGCCTGGATGAATTCCATGAGACTTTCGCGGATGATTTTGTTGTCCTCGACGATGGCAATCCGGGTCATAACCTTTTACTTCGCGGGCACATGGAATCGCACGGTGACGCCGTGTCCGGCTTCGCTGACGATTTCAAATCGTCCGCCCAGTTTTTCAATGCGCGACCGCATATTGTTCACGCCATCCATTTCCTCGGTTCGAGCGTTTGACGACAGCCCGCGTCCATTATCGGCGATGGACAGATGCAATTCTCCCTGTTCGGCCTGGATGCCCAGGCGGACTTCGGTGGCCCCGGAGTGGCGCACAACATTGGTGAGCGCCTCCTTGAAAACGAGAAACAATTGGTGCCGGTGCCGCGAATCCACCACCAGTTCGGCCGAGGCCGGTGGGCCTTCGAGCCGCCAGGTGACGTTCGCCAGTCCCAGGAAACGGTCCGCGTAAAGGCAGAAATAACTGACGAGCGAGGCCAGTGAGTCATGGGCGGGATTCATCGCCCAAACAATTTCGTCCAGGGTTGCCACCATTTCCCGCGCCTTCTCGCCCATCTGCTCAAGGTGGCCGGTCCGCTTTTCGTCGGGGGTCAATGAGGATTTTGCCCGGTGGGCCAGCATGCTGATCTCGGTAATGCCGGAACCGAGTTCATCGTGCAGATCCCGGGCGATGCGGGCGTGCTCCTGTTCCATTGCCCGCTGGTGTTCAACCCGCTGGCGGTTGTGAATCTGGATTGCGAGTTCAGCGGTGCGCTCTTCGACCTGCCGGTGGAGCTGGGTAATCCACAACCCCAGGAGCGCCAGCGCGCAGACCAGCACCCCCACAATCACCAACAAACGAGGCAACGTCCACCAAGAGGGCTTCGACAGCACCTCGATGTCTGCCGGCGAGTGAAACAACAAATCAAAAGGAGCCACCTTGCTGTCCAGTACCGGATTCCCGCCTTGGGCCGCATACACGCCGACCAAGGCCAGCCGGCTGCCAATGGGGGGCAGCGGCGGCGCGGCTTTCTTCAATTTCACCCGCGCCATAAATCTCCAGGACCCGGCCTGGACTTCCAGCGCCTGGTCGGTGCGTGTCACTCGCGAACTCACCAGCCATCCCTCGATCCGCACCCGGGTCGAATCATAAATCGCGTTGGGCAAATCGTCGGGCGGGAGATTTCTGGGTTTGGGCAGGGAGGTGTGTCCGATCTTGCGCGCCACCGCGCAGCGCAAATGCGGCGCGGCTCCGCCCAATTCCGGGTAGCCCACCACATCCACTTGGTCGCCGGTGTGCAGTTCGACCGGCCGTCTCAAGGTGAACCGCACGCCGTTGGTGCCATCCATCATGAAATAATCCCGCCCGATCATGTGCAGGATCTGCCCCGACACTTTCACCCGTTGAAACGCGCTGGCCTGCGGATCGAACAGCGTCAATTCCGCCGCGCGCTTCTTCGGGGCGGAAAATTCATCCGCTGGCGCTGGCCGGTCCACCTCGATGGAGTCAACATACATGCGAACATGCCCCAGCTCCAATTGATGGGCGCCCGCGGTCAATACCACAAAGAGGCATCCCCGCAGCCGGACAACGGCGTCCTCGTAATTTTCCAAATTCTCGAAATTGGTGCCGACCAGCCACAAATCCACCCACAACGCGCCCTCCGTTGTGCGCAAGGTCACTTTTGACCAACCACTGGGATAGCCGGCCGGATGCGGAACGGATTCTTCGACAATGCCTCCGATTTCCACCAATTGATCGTCCAAGCTGCCATTCATCAATTGGTCCCAAGTCGGCTGCACCGGCTCCGGCAGCGTCCCCGCACCCAGATTTCTCAGCCGGCTCGCCCGGACCAGCGGCGCAAAAGAGCCTTTGTCCGATTTGCCTTCGACTTCCAATAACTCTCCCCTTTGGGGCAAGGCCGTCGCCGGCGAGGCATTGATGACAAAAACCGCGCGGGTGGTGCCCTGAACGATGAAAGCGTTATGTTCCTGAACCACGCAGGTGACCACTCCCCGGATGTTCACCGGGTAGCCGCGCTGCGCCTCCTCCGGTTTCAAGCGAAGGACTTCATCCACGGTGGTCAATTCCGGCAGCGCCCCGGTGTTGGTTTTAACCATCCCAGCCACCGCCGCCGCTGCTTCCTGGTCGTCCTCCCAATAGTCAACGTCCGGTTTGGAATCGCCCGCATTGGTCGCGGTCGGATCAGCGGCAACCATCGTCGTTGCCAAAACCACGTTGAGGAACCAAACGGCAGCCGGGACAAGAACGCCGACGGGAAAGCGGAACCTCCTGCCCCGGATCCCGGCTGCAATTCGACAATGCCGCATGGTCTTCGGAAATTTCACGTTTTTTCTGGAAGTCCGCCGGAGTGTAGGCGAAGCCCCCATAAGAACTCAAGCAAACCCGCAAATCCTCAAAAATTTGGCGCCGAAGCCAAGGCGTCATTGGCGGCATCCGTGGAAATGACTGCCGGATTTGTCGGCCGCGAATCTGCCGCGCCAAAAATTTTCAGCCGTTGATGACATGAGGATTCCCGCCAGGCTTTCGTATTGCAGGACGAACATCCGGCGCGCTACGCTGACGCCATGAGCGCGTTTCCAGTCAGCCCGGAAAAGGAAGCCCAACTCACGCGCCGCATGACCGCGCTGGGCGTGCGTGAAACCGACATTGAAGAAAGCTTTGTTCGTTCCGGCGGACACGGCGGCCAGAACGTCAACAAGACTTCAACGTGCGTGATGCTGCTCCACCGCCCCACCGGCTTGCAGGTCAAATGCCAGGCCACGCGCCAGCAGGGACTCAACCGCTTCATCGCCCGGCGCCTGCTGCTCGACAAGATTGAAGCCATGAAGAACGGCTTCGTGGCCGCGCAACGCGCCGAGATTGAAAAGATACGCCGGCAGAAACGGAAACGCTCCCGCCGTGCCAAAGCACGGATGCTCGCCGACAAATCCCATCACGCCGAAAAGAAAGCCTCGCGACGTCCGGTTGCGATGGAGTAAATCAAACTCGTCGTTGCCAAGCCGCACGCCAGGCGGACGGGGCAAGGGCAACGGCACGCTTTTTTGACACCTTGCGGTTGGTTCAAAAGTCGAAAAAAGATGTCCTTGCCACGGTTTCGTACGGCCAAAAGAAGAAGGGCGCGCCATTGCCAACGCGCCCGTGTTGTTTTGAAAATAAAAAGGCTTACACCTTGTCGCAGCACTTGCACATGCCGCCGCACGCTTTTTTCAATCCAATCAGAATTACGAGAACGGCAATGCTGATCCACGTGGTTTTCTCGCTCAACATGTCGAGCTCTCTCAACAGTATGGCGAGACCGATCAGGATTATGAACACACCGCCCATTTTTTGACACAGGCAGCAGGGTTTTTCATTTTCACAGCTTTTTTTCTCTTCAGACGTTTCCATGGCTGGTTCCTTTCGTGGTTGTTATGTTGTTGATTCGTCAAACTTGCATTACGCAGCAGCCCGGGCGGCCGCCAGATCCTGTTTGCGTTGGCGCAAGCTCTTGAAAAATTCGTAACCCTCGCGCAGGCGGCGAACGCAAACGTCCTTGTCCTCCAGCATCGTCTTGATGATGCGGAGAATCGGTTTCGGACGCAGATAGTAGGCGCGATAGAAACGATCCACTTCCTCAAAAATCTCGTCCTTGCTGAGGCCGGGATATTCGAGCGCACTTTGTTGAAAGCCGTCATCTTCAACAAGGTCGGTCTTGTCCTTTTTCACGAACCAGCCATTGAGTTTGGCCTGCTCGTAAAGTTCCGTGCCCGGATACGGCGCGGCGAGGCTGACCTGCAAACTGAAAATATCAAGCTCCTGCGCGAACCGGATGCTTTGCTCGATGGTTTCCTTCGTCTCCACCGGCAAACCCAGAACGAATGTGCCGTGAATGACAACACCAGCCTGATGGCAGGCCTTGGTGAACCGGCGCATTTCGTCAATGGTCACGCCCTTTTTAATGCGCGTGAGGATGCCGTCGTTGCCGCTTTCGTAACCGACAAGAAACAACCGCAGACCGTTGTCCTTGAAGGATTTTATCGCGTCGTAATCGAGGTTCGCGCGGCTGTTGCAGGACCAGTGGACGCCGAGCGGGCCGAGTTTTTTGGCGATTTCGCGGGCGCGCGGCAGGTTGATGGTAAACGTGTCGTCGTCAAAGAAAAACTCCTTCACCTGCGGGAACAGCTTCTTCATGTATGCCATCTCGTCGGCGACATTCTGCGGCGAGCGGACGCGGTATTTGTGTCCGCCGATGGTCTGCGGCCAGAGGCAGAAGGTGCATTGCGCTGGGCAGCCGCGGCCGGTGTACATGCTGATGTAAGGATGCAGCAGGTAACCGATAAAATACTTTTCGATCTGGAGGTCGCGTTTGTAAACGTCCGCCACCCACGGGAGCGAATCCATGTCCTGGATCATTTCGCGTTCGGGGTTGTGTTTGATCTTGCCGTCCTTGTCCTTGTAGGAAAGCCCGGCAATGGTCGCGAGGTCGCGGCCTTCGGCGACTTCCTTGCAGGTGTAATCAAACTCCTTGCGGCCCACCCAGTCAATTGCCCACGACGCCTTCAAGGTTTCCGTCGGCAAAACCATCGTATGCGCGCCAACAAAACCAATTTTGACACCCGGTTTCTGCCGTTTGATGGCCTCGGCCACCTTGCAATCGTTTTTCAGCGACGGTGTGGAGGTGTTGATGATGACGTGGTCGAAATCCTTCGCGATGGCAAGGCATTTGGCCAAATCAACGTCATGCGGCGGACAATCGAGCAGGCGTGAATCCGGCGTGAGCGCGGCGGGTTGCGCGAGCCAGGTCGGATACCAGTAGCTGGTGACTTCGCGCCGCGCCTGATAACGCGCCCCGGCGCCGCCGTCGAACCCGTCAAAGCTGGGTGGTGAAAGAAACAGTGCACTCATGCCAATAAGTTTATTCCGTCTTTATTTCGGTTTTCCTTGCCTCTTTAATTTTCGCCAGCAATTCATCGCGGTCACTGGTGTCGCCTTCGCTGCCGCAAAAAGTGCCGACGTGCAGCGCGCCGTCCGCCCCGACAGCATCGGGGTTGCCGTTTTCAGCCGCAGCAGCTTTGACAGCGGCCCTGACTTCAGCCAGATGGCCTTTGCCGATGCTGAAACCGTTGAACGCATTCACTTCGTGGCCGCGGTTGTAACGCGCGGGTCTCGGCGCGAAGTTATAAATGAAATTTTTCCAACCATCGCGCAGACTTGGACTAAGTGCACCGCTGGGATCATAACCGCAATGCACCATGCAGTTTTCACAACGCGGATCCCGCACCTTGCCGTCCACAACGCCGTATCTTTCCCAATCCACTTTTCCCAACATTTCCCGATAACCGGCGTAGTGGCCTGCTGTGTTTTCGGTGTCGGTCATCAAATAACACGGCGCCTTCCAACCGCGGATGTTGTAGGTGGGAATGGCCCACGCAGAACAGGACAACTCGCGTTTGCCGGCGAGAAATTCCTGATAAACCAGCGTGCCGAAAATGGTGAATTTTTCACCCCACTCCTGAATTTTTGCGAATTTCTCGCGCGTCATGTCACGCGTGAGAAAGAATTGCTTCGGGTCTTTGCCGAGGCGCTTGACCATGTCCTCCTTCGCGGCGTCATAGTCGTAGCCGGGTGAAATCGTGTGGCCGTCCACGCCGAGCCACGAGAAAAATTTGAACATCTCTTCGATTTCCCGAACATCAGTCTCCCTGTAAACGGTCGTGTTCGTGGCAACCTGATAGCCAAGAATTTTCGCCATTTTGATCGCTTCGACGCATTCCTTGAACACGCCTTCGCGCTCGACGATGAGATCATGCGTGAATTCAAGACCGTCAATGTGGACGTTCCAATACATCCACTTTGTCGGACGGATGACAACTTTTTTGCGAGCTGTCTCGCTGGACTGGCGAATGACTTCGGCGTCCTTTTCCGAAATTAATTTTTGGTCGAGCAGTTTTTTGATTTTCGGCTCGATGGCGGGCGAATAAATCGCCGCGAGGTAATCCTTCATTTTTTTCCGCATGAACATGCCATTCGTGCAGATATAGACGATGCGGCCCTGCCGGAGCAGGCTGTTCACCAGTTCCTCGATTTTCGGATAAATCAGCGGTTCACCGCCACAAATCGAAACCATCGGGGCGTCGCATTCCCCGGCGACAGCGAGGCATTTTTCGAGCGGTACGATGTCTTTGAGGCTGGTGGAATATTCGCGGATGCGCCCGCAACCGGTGCAGGTCAGGTTGCACGTGTGGAGCGGCTCCAACTGCAAGACCATTGCAAATTTTGGCGTGCGCCGCAGTTTATGCTTGATGATATGGCCGGCGATTTTCGCCGATAGCACGAAAGGAAACCGCATAAATTATCGGGCTTGAGCGAATTGCTCGGACGGTTCAGGCGCAAGCATTGGAACGCCGGTCGCCGCCGGCGGACCGGCCTTCATGAGAAACATTACGGGCGAAACGGTGCCGCCGGCGTTGATGCCGCCACAGCCGGCGGCGCACAACGCAACCGCCGTCAGCATTGCCAGCCACAGAAAATTCCGGTTTAATCCCACTTGCCTAGTATAAAACAGCTTGATGCGATGGCAACTTTTAATTCCGCACCCTCACATGCGCCAAAATGTAAATTGGCCGCAACGCTTGTTGTTTTCGCAGCCATGGGGATCGCTTTTGCCGGCGAAGCGCTGAATAAAATCTTTGCAGCGCGCGCCGAAGTGGAATTTCACCGCGCACAAATTGAATTTCAATCAGACACAAACGCTTCGGCCATCGCATGGGAATTTGCCCGGGCATGCTTTGACTTCGCAGACTTCGCCACGAACGACGCCGAACGCGCCGTCATCGCCCGGCAGGGCATTGCCGCCTGTCGCCAATTTATCGCGCGAGAGCCGGAATCCGCGCCCGCTCATTATTATCTGGCGATGGACCTCGGCCAGCTTGCCCGCACGAAAACGCTCGGCGCACTGAAAATGGTCAGGGAAATTGAACGTGAATTCAAAACGGCGGCGGAACTTGACGGGCATTTTGATTACGCCGGGCCGGAGCGCGGTCTTGGATTGCTGTATCGCGATGCGCCGGGTTGGCCCGTGAGCCTTGGCAGCCGCCACAAAGCGCGCCAATGGCTTGAACATGCGGCGGAACTTGCGCCGCATTATCCGGAAAACCATTTGAACCTGGCCGAGTCTTATTTCCAATGGCATGACCAAACCAGCGCGAGTCGTGAATTGGAGGCCCTCGATATGCTTTGGCCGGGCGCACGAACAAATTTTGTCGGTAAAGCGTGGGAACGAAGCTGGGACGATTGGTCGGCGCGGCGCGACGCCGTTCGAAAGCGACTGAGCGAAATTTCCAAGCCGCTGAATTCTCCGAAAAATAATCGCTGATTCGTGGAGAAATTCGGTCGCGACAAAAAATTCTATGGCGGTGGCGCCATGGGTGGATTAGTTTGTTATCTGAAAGCGAGTTTCGCTACAATTCGCATACATCATGGCCAAACGATTGCTGGCGACATTAACTGATACGACTTTGTTTCTGCAGGAGTGGTTCGCCAATCCGCAGCGGATGGGTTCGGTTGTGCCCAGTTCCAGGCAACTCGCCACTGCGATGGCGCACTGGCTGCCTTCCGATCCGGATAGTTTTGTGCTGGAACTCGGCCCCGGCACCGGTGCGGTCACACAGGCGCTCATCGGACGCGGTTTGCGCGAGGAGCGGCTTGTGGCCATTGAAAAAAATCCCAGGATGGCGTGCCTGCTGCGCCAGCGTTTTCCCCGTGCCCATATCATCACCGGCGACGCGTGGCATCTGGACGTTTTGCTGCGCGAACATAACGAACCGATTAAAAATGTCGGTGCGGTCATTTCCAGCCTGCCATTGCTGAATTTTCCGCCGGAAGAAGCCGAGGCGTTGGCCGGGAAAATCCTCGCGATTTTGCAGCACGGCGGCAAATGGGTTCAATACAGCTATCATCTCGGCAACGAACGACACAAAAGCGCCACGCACTTCCAGCGGCTGGCCTCCAACATCGTCTGGCTGAATCTCCCGCCTGCCCGCGTGAACGTTTATCAGAAGTAATTTCCTGCGGCATGTGCGCTGATTGCGCCAAAAAGAGGGAATGACGATTAAACGATTTTAGCGATTTAACGGTTTGGAAAATGAGTACAGCCACGGAAACCATCGAAGGCCTGGTCAAACAGGAATATAAATACGGTTTCTACACCAACGTGGAAACCGACTCCGCGCCTCCGGGCTTGAGCGAGGACATCATCCGCCTCATCTCGGCGAAGAAAAACGAGCCGGAGTGGCTGACGGATTGGCGGCTCAAGGCGTTTCGACACTGGCAAACGATGCAGGAGCCGACCTGGCCGAAAGTTCATCACGAAAAAATCAATTATCAGGACATTGTTTATTACTCCGCGCCGAAGAAAAAGGGCGACGGACCGAAAAGCCTGGAGGAAGTTGATCCGAAATTGCTGGAGACTTACGAGAAACTCGGCATCCCCCTGCGCGAACGCGAGCGGCTCGCTGGCGTGGCCGTGGACGCGGTATTTGACAGCGTGTCGGTTGGCACGACGTTCAAAAAGCAGCTCGCCGAAAAAGGCATTATCTTCTGCTCGTTCAGCGATGCGGTGCAGGAACATCCCGACCTCGTCCGCAAATATCTCGGCATGGTCGTGCCTTACACCGACAATTTTTTTGCCACGCTGAACTCCGCCGTCTTCACGGATGGTTCGTTCTGTTACATTCCCAAGGGCGTGCGCTGCCCGATGGAATTGTCCACGTATTTCCGAATCAACGCGGCCAACACCGGCCAGTTCGAGCGCACGCTCATCGTCGCCGACGAAGGCGCGTACGTCAGTTACCTCGAAGGCTGCACCGCGCCGATGCGTGATGAAAACCAGCTCCACGCGGCCGTCGTCGAGCTTATCGCGCTCGACAACGCGGAAATCAAATACTCGACCGTGCAGAATTGGTATCCGGGCGACGAGAACGGCAAAGGCGGCATCTATAATTTCGTGACCAAGCGCGGCTTGTGCAGGGGCAGAAACTCAAAAATTTCCTGGACGCAGGTCGAGACCGGCTCGGCCATCACGTGGAAATATCCGGGCTGCATTTTACAGGGCGACAATTCCGTCGGCGAATTCTATTCCGTCGCCGTGACGAACAATTATCAGCAAGCCGACACCGGCACGAAGATGATTCACATCGGCAAGAATACTCACAGCACGATTGTGTCGAAGGGCATTGCCGCCGGACATGGACAGAACAGCTATCGCGGCCTCGTAAAAGTCCTGAAAAGCGCTGTGAACGCGCGCAACTTCTCACAGTGCGACTCGCTGCTCATCGGCAACAAGTGCGGGGCGCACACGTTCCCCTACATTGAAGTGAAAAATACTTCCTCGCGAGTGGAGCACGAGGCCTCGACGTCGAAGATTGGCGAAGACCAGATTTTTTATTGCAACCAGCGCGGGCTTTCGACGCAGGATGCCGTGAACATGATTGTCAACGGCTTCTGCAAGGAAGTGTTCAAGGAACTGCCGATGGAATTTGCCGTCGAAGCGCAGAAACTTTTGGGCGTGAGTCTGGAAGGCAGTGTTGGTTAATTTTAAGCCACAGATTTACACAGATGAAATACAGATTTTATTCCTGAAAACCATTTTTATCTGTGCCAATCTGTGTTCATCTGTGGCTGAACAAGAATTTACGAAATGAGCAAACCGATTCTCGAAATCAAAAACCTCAGCGCGGGCGTTGAGGGCAAGCAAATCCTCAAAGGCATCAACCTGACAATCAATGCAGGCGAGGTTCACGCTGTCATGGGACCAAACGGCAGTGGCAAGAGCACGCTGGCTGCCGTGCTGGCCGGTCGTGACGGCTACGAGGTGACCGACGGCGAAGTGATTTACAACGGCCAGGATTTGCTCGACCTCGATCCCGAAGAACGCGCCCGCGAAGGACTGTTCCTCGCATTTCAGTATCCGGTCGAAATTCCCGGCGTCAACAGCACCTATTTCCTCAAGGCCGCGCTCAACGAAATCCGCAAACACAAAGGCAAGCCGGAACTTGACGCGATGGAGTTCCTCACCGTCGTAAAGGACAAGATGAAACTGCTCGAACTCAACGAGGATTTGCTACGGCGCTCGGTCAACGAGGGCTTCTCCGGCGGCGAAAAGAAACGCAATGAAATTTTCCAGATGGCGGTGTTGGAACCCAAGCTCGCAATTCTCGATGAAACGGATTCAGGTCTGGACATTGACGCGCTGCGCATCGTCGCCGGCGGCGTCAACAAGCTGAAGCGACCCGACAGCGCGCAGCTTGTCATCACGCATTATCAGCGGTTGTTGAATTTTGTCATCCCCGATTTTGTCCACGTGCTCTACGATGGCCATATCGTGAAATCCGGTGGCAAGGAACTCGCGCTCGAACTGGAAGCGAAGGGTTACGACTGGATTATCAAGAAAGTAACGACATAAAGTATCCGCCTGAACGCAAGCGCCGCCAAACAGAACCCGGTCGCCCGCGCCGCTTGAAACTTTTGGTTTGCAGGATAAACCAAACCAAGGCTCTTTCGCCTTGTCAGCTTGATTGTTGACACCGTATCGTCGGCCGGTTTCTGTGAAAACATCTCCCAATCGTTTGTTGCAGTTTGCAACCGTTGCGATCATCGGCATCTTTGTCCTCGGCTTTGTGTCCCCGCCCCTCGGGGCGTGGACTGGCGCAGTCTTATGCGCATGGTTCATAAGCACGCAGAAAGCATGGCGCGGATTTTTATTGCTGGTAGGCATCAATTTCATTTTGCATTTGTTTTCGAAATGGCGTGGGTCTCCACTAACTGAAATTGAGCACGCCGGTTGGATAATGCTGGCTGTCCTCATCAACGCTCTGCCCTTCCTTCTCTATCGGCTGACGAGCCAGCGCCGGCAAGGTTTTCTGTCAACCCTTTCCTTGCCACTTTGGGGCGTTGCTTTGCAGGCACTGGGACAACTGTTCTTTCCAGCCAGAATATTCAATCCTTACTCTTCGTTTCTCATCTATTGGTTCGCGGCGGTAATCAATTGGATGTGGAACCAGGAATTCCGGGCCAGAAAGATTGCCACGGGCGCAGGTATTTTCGGCGCGGTGTGCGTCGTTGTCTTGGGATATGGCTTCTTCCTGCAGACAATCCACCCGGTTGCGCCTCAAGTCCTGCCAACGAGTCCAGCTTTTGCGTGGTTATGTCTTCTTGGAGGCTTGATTTTGAGCGCGTGGGGTCTGATTCAGCCTGGCAAGCGGCGCGAGCTATGGGCAGATAAAACCGGGACAGTCGCCCTCTTGCGAAGTCCGTTCACCGGAAATTCTCTGCATATTGTCAGCGAAGACGGTCACGAAGCTTTGGTCAGCCAATCGGGCGAACGGTTTCCGGTTTGCAACGGGATTCCCGTCTTTCTGGAGCAGAAGAAGCTCACTGGTTCCAACCGCAAATACAACCAGTTGTATGAAATCATCGGCGGTTTCTATGATGACGTCCAGAGGGTGGCGTGTGCCTTACGGGGCATCAGTGTAGGCCAATACCTTTGGGGTTATCTGCGCTTCCTTGAAATCAATCCCGGTGATTCCGTGCTGGAAACGTCCGTGGGCACCGGCCTCAACTACAAATACCTTCCGCGAGGCACAAGGCTATTTGGTCTTGATCTCTCGGCGGAAATGCTGACGAATTGCCAGGCCAATCTGCGCCGCTGGGAGATGGACGCCGACCTTTTTCTCGGAAATGCCGAAGATCTGCCATTTGCCAATGACAGTTTTGATGTTGTGTTTCACGTGGGAGGCATCAACTTCTTTAACGACAGGGCAAAAGCCATCCGGGAAATGATCCGTGTGGCAAAGCCAGGGAGCCGCCTGTTGATTGCCGATGAGACCGAAGAGCATGTGAAAAGCACCTTTGAACGAATTCCCGTTACAAGCCGCTATTTTAAGAACCGCCGGGAACCTGTCACAGCTCCGATTGATCTGGTGCCCCCGGAGATGCAGGAAATACATCTTGAGTTGCTGCGGGATGGGCGATTCTATGCCCTCACATTTCGCAAACCCTCCTCCGCGATGCCGAATCTTCACTAGAGCCCCTATGACGACAGCACTATCATCGAATCCGCCTGATATGCCCGTAGCACTTCGGTCGGATACTGTGGAGTACGGTGACATGTCCGCGCACTCCGAATAAGCTCGAATCTGCGACTGGAAGTTTGCATTTTGAAAAGCCTATGAATTTAGACGAAACACAACGACAGCGAGTCACCGCCTGGGTTTTGCAGGGCGCGAAACTTTCGGAAATCCAAAGCCGGCTGGCCAAGGAATTCAGCCTCAAGCTCACTTACATGGAAGTCCGCTTTCTCGTGGACGATTTGAAGCTGACGTTGAAAGACCCGGAGCCGCCCAAAGTTGCAGCGCCGGTTCTCGAGGCGGCAAAACCTGCCGATGCGAAAAACGCTCCACTACCCACCGGGCCGCCGGGCGCGAAAGGTGGCGTGTCCGTGACGGTAGATCAACTGACACGGCCCGGTGCGATTGTCAGCGGCAAGGTCACGTTCAGTGACGGTCAGGCAGCCGACTGGTATCTCGACCAGACCGGACGGCTGGGCGTTGCGCCCAAGCAACAAGGCTACAAACCGTCCGCCGCGGACGTACAGCAATTTCAAGCCGCGCTGCAAAGCGAGATCGCGCGGATGGGTTTTTAATTTACCCGCGCCTTCATCTTGCCGCGCGCTTCGCCGCTTGGCACATTGATGCGTGATGCGCGAGCAATTCCGGGTCTGGATTGAAAGCCTCGAAACCTTCGCCCTTGAAGTCATCTCCGGCGAACGCCGTGACACGAAGGCGGCGTTGATGCGCACGCTTTTGTTCGGCGGGTCGAAATTGTTTCAAGCCGGCGTTGAACTGCGCCGCTGGCTTTACAATGTCCGCATCTTTCGTGACACGACGCTCGGCGTGCAAGTCATCGCCATCGGCAACCTCACCGTTGGCGGCACGGGCAAAACGCCGGTCGTGGAGAAATTCGCGCGTGAACTGCGCGATGCCGGACGCAACGTGGCCATTCTCTCTCGCGGTTATCGTTCCAAACCGCAGCCGTTTCACCTGTGGTTGCTCAATAAAATTTTACTGCGCGAAGACCAGACCCCGCCACGCATTGTGTCCGACGGCAAATCGCTGTTGCTCGATTCCGAAATGGCCGGTGACGAACCCTACATGCTCGCGTCGAACTTGAAGGACGTGATCGTTCTCGTGGACAAGGACCGTGTGAAAAGCGGGCGTTACGCAATTGAAAAATTCGGCTGTGACACGTTGTTGCTCGACGACGGTTTTCAGTATTGGGATTTGCGCGGACGCCGCCATGACGTGGTGCTGATTGACCGCCAGCAGCCGTTCGGCAACGAACATTTGCTCCCGCGCGGCACGTTGCGCGAACCACCATCGCACCTCGCACGGGCCCAGACGATATTCATCACCAAAAGCGACGGCCAGACCGCCGAACTCCGCCGGCGCATTTCAGAATTTAATTCCGACGCCGCCATCATTGAATGCATGCATCATCCGCTTTATCTCGAAGATGTGTTCACCGGCGAGCGGCACGAATTGGATTTTCTGCGCGGACACAAAGTCGCGTCGCTCAGCGGCATCGCGCAGCCGGAAAGTTTCGAGCAAAGCCTCGTGAGGCTCGGCGCGGAACTGGTTTATTCCAAACGCTTTCTCGATCATCACCGCTTTACACAGCAGGAAATCCTCAATGTCATCAACCGCAGCAAGAAACGCCAGGCCGACACCATCGTCACCACGCAAAAAGACGCCGTGCGTTTTCCAAAAATCGACCGGCGCGACCTGCCGATTTACTTCATGCGCGTCGAAATCCAAATCGTCAGCGGCGCGAACGACTTTCAGGACTGCGTCCGCAAAATCTGCTTCCGCTGAAAATGGACACGCTGATTTATTGGTTCGGTTGCGCGCTCATCGCGGTGATTCAAGCGTTGCCGCTCACATTCGTCGCGCGCCTCGGTCGCGCGGGCGGCGGGCTGGCGTATTGGCTGGACGCGCGGCACCGGGGCGTGGCGTTGAAAAATCTGGCGATGTGTTTTGGCAATGAAAAATCGCCGGACGAAATCCGCGCGCTCGCCCGGGAAAATTTCCGCCGCATCGGCGAAAATTACGCCTGCGCCATCAAAACTTCCGCGATGACTTTTGCCGAATTGCGTCCGCACGTCGAATTCGTCGGGATGGAGCGCATGTTGCCGCTGCGCCGCATCATTAACGCCGGCGGGCATTTCGGAAATTTTGAACTCTACACCCGGGTCAAGGATTTGGCGCCCGGCTATCCGTGCGCCGCGACGTATCGCGCCCTGAATCAACCGGCGCTCAACCGCTTGCTGGAAAGATTGCGCAATCATTCCGGCTGCCTGTTTTTTGAGCGGCGCACCGACGGCGCGGCCTTGCGCACCGCCCTGAACCAGCCCGCAATCATGCTCAGCCTGCAAATTGACCAGCACGGCGGCGACAAGGGATTGCGCCTGCCGTTTCTCGGCCACGATTGTTCCACCAATTCCTCACCCGCACTTTTTGCGCTCCGCTACAATTGCGAACTTTACACCGCCCTCTGTTTTCGCGTCGGGCTGGCGAAGTGGCGGATTGAAGCCGGCAAACCGATTCCCACGCACGAAAACGGCCGGCCACGCAGCGTCGAAGACATTATGCGCGACGTGCTCCGCGCCCACGAAGCCGCCGTCCGCCGTGACCCAGCCAACTGGTTTTGGGTCCACCGCCGCTGGAAGGCGGATGCGTCCAAAGTCCCAAGTCCGGAGTCCAAAGGTGAAAACGCCGACTCCGTCGAATGAACTCTCCATCTGCCATCTGCCATCTGCCATCCGCCCCGCGAATTCTGATTCGCGGAACAAACTGGCTTGGCGACGCGGTCATGACCACGCCCGCGCTGCTGCGCCTGCGTGAGCATTTCCATGACGCGCATATCGCGCTGCTCACGCCGGAAAAATTACGCGAGCTTTGGTTGAACCATCCCGCGGTCAACGAAACTATTTCATTTGCGCCTGACGAAAGCGTTTTTTCCGTTGGCCGGAAATTGCGAGCGGGCAAATTTGATCTGGCGCTGACGCTGCCGAACTCGCCGCACTCGGCGATTGAAATCTGGCTCGCCGGAATTCCTCAACGCATCGGCTACGCGCGACCCTGGCGCAACTGGTTCCTGACCAGCGCCGTGCCGGCGCGTACGGAATCGGTGAAAATGCGGAAACTGACGGTGGCCGAAATCTGGCGTAGGACAGGCGTCCCGCCTGTCTCTAATCAAATCAAAAACAATTTGGAGACAGGCAGGATGCCTGTCCTACAAATGACCGCACACCAGATTTACGAATACCTGCATCTGGCTGCCGCACTGGGCGCGAATCCTGAACCGCTGCCGCCGACGCTGTTCGTCGCGCCGGACGAAGCTGAAATCGCCAGGAAAAAATTTGGGCTGAATAAAATCGCGCAACCCATTTTCGGCTTGAATGCCGGCGCGGAATACGGCCCGGCCAAACGCTGGCCGGTTGAAAAATTCATCGCCGCCGCTCGTGAAGTCCAGAAACGCACGAATTGTCTTTGGCTGGTTCTTGGCGGCAAGGGCGACCTTGTTGTTGCGAACCAAATTGAATCCGGAATTCAAAATTCAAAATTCAAAACTGTAAACCTGGCCGGCCAAACCTCTTTGCGCGAATTGATGTCGCTCCTGAAACTTTGCCGCGTTCTTTTGACGAACGACACCGGCCCGATGCACGTCGCCGCCGCGCTGGGCACGCCGGTGGTTGTGCCGTTTGGCAGCACGTCGCCGGAACTGACCGGGCCGGGTTTGCCTGGTGACAAACGGCACCGGCTGTTGAAATCCGACGTGCCATGCTCACCGTGTTTTCTGCGCGAGTGTCCGATCGATTTCCGCTGCATGAACGGCATCAGCGTCGAGCGCGTTGTGAAAGCCGTTTTGGAAATTTTAAATTCAAGGTAGGGCGCGCTGTCCCTGGCGCGCCGCCTCAAGATGTCGACGGCGCGTTCGGAGAACGCGCCCTACCAGGATTTAATTAGACTTTGTGCCTTGGTCCCTTCGTGGTAAATTCGCTTTTGTGGAAACGGTCACTCAACTTACAAACCAGCTCGTCGCGTCGTATGCGCGACTCGGCGGCATCAATCATTTGGACGGAAAGAATCTGCCGTCCAAGCGCGCCATCACGGCCATCACGCAGGATTTGTTGCGGTTGCTGTTTCCGGGATTTTTTGATGAAAAGCCCTTGCATTCCTCGGAAATAAAAGCGGAGACGGCGTCGTTGCTGGATTTGGTGCTGGGCAAATTGGAGAACGAAATCCGCAAGAGCCTCGAATACAATCCGCCTGACAATTTGCAGAAAAAGGACATTTCAAAAGCAGCACATAATTTGACATTGGAATTCCTCGGCAGCCTGCCGCGATTGCGCGAAGTGCTGCAGACGGACATGGAAGCGGCCTACGACGGCGATCCGGCTGCGAAGAGCAAGGAGGAGGTGCTGGTGTCGTATCCGTTTGTCGAGGCGATTGCCGTGCAACGGCTGGCACACGAATTGTATTTGAAAAACATCGCGCTGATTCCGCGCATCATGACGGAGTGGGCGCATTTTCGCTCGGGCATGGATTTGCATCCGGGCGCGCAAATCGGGTCGCACTTTTTTGTGGATCATTGCACCGGAACGGTCGTCGGTGAAACGACCACCATCGGCAATCACGTGAAGATGTATCATGGCGTCACGCTCGGCGCGAAATCCACTTCCGCCGTGGAACAACTGCGCGGCAAAAAACGGCATCCGACGATTGAAGATCGCGTGACGATTTATCCCGGAGCGACGATTCTCGGCGGCGAAACCGTCATCGGCGCGGGCAGCACCATTGGCGGCAACGTGTTCCTCATGGAAAGCGTTGCGCCGAACTCGATCGTCATTTACGACAGCCCCGACATGCGTGTGTTGAGCAAGTCGGACAGGAAAAAGAAAGTCGCGGCGGATTTTCGGATTTAGCCGCCGCAACCAATCGCCGAACATAATTTTTTTCATCACCGCAGCAGTTGAAAGCCCTCATTGAGACCAGAAACACAAGGCCCGAACGGGTCTTTCTCGTTGGTGTCGAACTCAAATCGCGCAACCATGCGGACACGTGCGATTCGCTTGCCGAACTCGGCGAACTCGCGGTGACTGCCGGTGGTGAAGTCATCGGCGACGGCCTGCAAAAAACGGAATCACTGAATCCCGCCACGCTCATCGGCAAAGGCAAGGCGAACGAATTCGCCGAATTTTGCCGGCGCAACGACGTTGACACCGTCGTTTTTGACAATGATCTTTCGCCCGCGCAGAGCCGCAATCTCGAAAAAATTTTCAACTGCAAAATCCTCGACCGCACGTCGTTGATTCTCGACATCTTCGCGCAGCGCGCCCGCACGCGGGAAGGCAAACTACAAATCGAACTCGCGCAGCTTCAGCATTTACTGCCGCGCCTGACGCGGTTTTGGGGTCACTTGTCCCGGCAGGCAGGCGGCATCGGCATGCGCGGCGGTGAAGGTGAAACACAGTTGGAAACTGATCGCCGCCGCGTGCAGGATCGAATCTCCAAAATTTCCCGCGAACTGGAATTGGTCCGGCAACAGCGCGGCATTCAACGCAGCGTGCGCCAGCGCAACAACTGGCCGCTGGCTTCCATCGTCGGCTACACAAACGCGGGCAAATCCACGCTGCTCAACGCGCTCACCGGCGCACAGGTTATGGTCAAGGATATTTTGTTCGCCACACTCGACCCGACGACCCGCCGCTTGCGGCTGCCGACGAACCAGAATGTTTTACTGACAGACACCGTCGGTTTCATTCGCAAATTGCCGCACGGACTCGTCGAAGCGTTCAAGGCAACGCTCGAAGAAGTTGTCCAGGCCGATTTGCTGCTGCACGTTGCGGACATCAGCCATCCAAAAGCCGGGGAACAAATTGCGGCCGTGAACGCCGTGCTGGCTGAAATCGGCGCGGGCGAAAAGCCGACGATCATGGTTTTCAACAAAATGGACCGGCTCAACCCCGGCGGAACCGGGGCGAACGGCGCGTTGAACCGGTTGCGGGAACATCACCCGCACGCAGTGGTAATTTCGGCCACGACCGGCGAAGGCATTGCGTCATTGCTCGCGGAAATCGGAACGCAATTGCGACCGAAGCGCGAATTTTTGGAATTGCGCGTGCCGCACGGGCAGGCGGCGGTGATTGCGCGATTGCACAAGGTCGGCCAGGTCATCGAGCGCCGTTACAGCGGCAAAACCGCGCGATTCAAAGTCCGTCTTCCGCCGCAGTATCACGACGAATTCGCGCCGTTCATCGCGCGCGAGGCATGGACGACGTCGTAGCCAAAACCGGTGGCGGCTCCCGGGAAACGCACGCCCCACCAAACCGGTTCGTTCATCGCTTGAAGAATCCCACGCTTGCTCTTGTCCGGCGTTCAGCGATATAATCACAATGTGCCTCGTACCAGCCAGCAACCTCTCAGCGCCAACGATGTCCTTTGCGTCATCATGGGCGGCGGCCAGGGCACGCGGTTGTTTCCGCTGACAAAGGAACGCGCGAAGCCCGCCGTGCCGCTCGCCGGCAAGTATCGGCTGGTGGACATCCCGATTTCCAATTGCATCAATTCCGGCATCCGGCGCATTTACGTTCTGACGCAATTCAATTCCACCTCGTTGCACCGGCACATTTCGGGAACGTATAAATTCGATTTATTTTCGAGCGGCTTTGTGGAAATTCTCGCGGCGCAGCAAACACCCACCACCACATCGTGGTATGAGGGCACCGCCGACGCTGTGCGAAAAAATCTGATTCACTTTCTCAATCACGATTTCGATTACATGCTCATCCTCAGCGGCGACCAGTTGTATCGGATGGATTTCGGCCGCATCATCGCGCAGCACGCCGAGACCGGCGCGGACATCACCGTAGCCACGAAGCCCGTCGGGCGGCTCGAGGCGCAATCACTCGGCATCCTGCAAATCGCTGAAGACCGCCGCATCAAGCGTTTCGCCGAAAAACCGACTGATCCCGCCGTGCTCGATTCACTCCGGTTGCAACCTGAATGGCATTCCAAACTCGGCATCGCCGGAGGGCGCGAATTGTTCCTTGCCTCAATGGGTATCTATGTTTTCAACCGTGATTTGATCCAGGACCTGCTCAACAATTCGCTGTCTGATTTCGGCAAGAACATTATTCCCGAAGCCATTAATTCGCGCCGCGTTTTTTCCTACATTTTTCAAGGCTATTGGGAGGATATCGGAACCATCCGGTCATTTTTTGAAGCGAATCTCGACCTCGCTTCCGAACTGCCGCGGTTCAATTTCTTTGACATGAGCGCGCCGATTTTCAGCCGACCGCGGTATCTGCCCAGTTCCAAAATCAATGGCGCACATATTGATCACGCTCTCCTCGCCGACGGTTGCATCATCAACCGCGCGAGCCTCACAAACAGCATCGTTGGTCTGCGCACCATCGTCGGCAACGGCTCCGAGTTGAACCGCGTCGTCATTCTCGGCAGCGACTATTACGAGCCGCAGGAATCGGTGGACAAGCACGAACGCGAAGGCAAGCCGCGCATCGGCATCGGCGCCCATTGCAAAATTGAGAACGCCATCATTGATAAAAACGCGCGCATCGGAAACAACGTCGTCATCTCGCCCGCCGGCAAGCCCGACAAACTCGACCACGAACTCTATTACATCCGCGACGGCATCGTCATCATTCCCAAAAAAACCATCATCCCGCACGGAACGGTGATTTGAATTTCGCTGCCATTTACTTTCGGCTTTGCCGGTGTTAAAACTTCCACGTGCTCAACGACGCCGCCATCTGGAAAGCTTTCAATTCGCCGCGCCGGTTGTTTCTGATCGCCGGGCCGTGCGTGATTGAAAATGAAAAGCTGTGCCTGCAAGTTGCCGCGTCTCTCAAAAAAACCTGCGCGCAACTCGGCATTTTTTACGTCTTCAAAGCGAGTTTCGACAAGGCCAACCGCACGTCCGCCAGATCCTTTCGCGGGCCGGGTCTCGACAAAGGTTTGTGTGTGCTCGCCAAAGTCCGCGAGGAATTCGGCGTGCCGGTGCTCACAGATATTCACACCGAAATGCAGGCCGAAGTTGCGGGCGAGGTTGTGGACATTCTGCAAATTCCGGCGTTTCTCTGCCGCCAGACCGACTTGATTGAAACCGCCGCGCTCACCGGCCAGATTCTGAATCTTAAAAAAGGCCAGTTTCTTTCACCGGTGGAAATGGGACAGGCCGCCGAAAAAGCACGGCTCGCCGGCGCGAAAAAAATCCTCCTCACCGAACGCGGCACAACATTCGGCTACAACAATCTCGTGGCCGACATGCGCTCGATTCCAATGATGAAGCGCTTCGGGTTCCCGGTGATTTTCGACGCGACACATTCGGTGCAGTTGCCCGGCGGCGGCGGTGACAAATCGTCCGGCCAGCGCGAATTTGCGCCCGTGCTCGCGCGCGCGGCGCTTGCCGCCGGCGCGAATGGAATTTTCATTGAAACGCATCCCCGACCGGATCGCGCGTTGAGCGACGGGCCCAACATGATTCCGCTGGCCGAAATGCCCGCGCTGTTGAGGGAACTGCTGAAAGTTTTCGAGGCGGTGAAAAGGTGACCCAGTGACGTGTGACAAGTGACATGAAAACCAGCGGACGTGCGACGCATTGCGTCACCCGCCTTCGCCGTGTCCGGCTGTTTCTTTGCGACGTGGACGGCGTGTTGACCGACGGCTCGGTGTTCATCGGCGGCGCACAGGAAGTCAAACGTTTCAATATCCGGGACGGACTCGGCCTTGTGTTCCTGCGGCGCGCGGGCATCAAAACCGGCTGGGTTTCGAGCCGTGCGTCGCCCGCGACAGAACTGCGCGCGCGCGAACTTGGAATTGATTTTCTTGTCCAACAAAAAAACCATCTGAGCAAGGTTAGGTCTGTTGAAAATCTTTTGCGCCGGACAAAACTGGGTTGGGAGGCAGTTTGTTTCATTGGTGATGACGTCGTGGATTTGGGCCCGCTGCAACGGGCAGGCGTTGCCGTTGCCGTTGCGAACGCCGTGTGCGAAGTGAAGACCGCCGCCCATTTCGTCACGCGCGCGGCGGGCGGTTACGGCGCGGTGCGCGAGGTGGTTGAAATGATTTTGAAAGCGCAGGGGAAATGGGATCCGGTCATCGCCGTTTACCGCGAATGAAAATCAAACTGAACAGCGCCATTTTGGTTTTGCCAATGCTTGGGATGCTGGGCTTTGTCGTTGTCGTGGCCCGTGCACAGCAAAACGCGAGCGGTCACGCCAGTGATTTCACTTCGGTAGAATACTACGAACCACCGCATCATCAGCAGGTTAAATCGCGGTTGTCGGGCGCGGAAGCGTCGCCGCAGCCGGGCGGGCTGCTTGTCATCAAACAACTCAAGGTCGAAACGTTTGACTTGAACGGCAAACCGGAGATCGTCGTGGACGCGCCGGAATGCGTTTATGACACGCTGAAAGGCGTGGCGACCTCGTCAGGCCAGTTGCAGGTGCGGACGGGTGATGGAGGGTTTCGCGTCGAGGGCGAAGGTTTTTTGTGGCGGCAAAGCGATTCATTCCTCACCATCTCGAACCATGTCCGGACTGTGATTGAAGTTTCATCGGAAAAGAAAATTTGAATCGTGAAATTTATTTGTCTCATTGCGTTAATTGCTCTGGCTGGTGTTTGGACGTCGCGCGCCCAGACGAACACGAATGCCGTTGATGAAATCCTGGCATTAGTGACGACGAACACGCCCGTTCCCAAACCGCAACCGCCGCGCCAGCCGACGAGGATTGAATCGGACAGCGTGGATTTTGATTTGACGGCACACAGGGCGATTTATCACGGGCACGTGCGCGTGGATGACCCGGAAATGAAATTAAATTGCGAATGGCTCACCGCTGATTTGCCGCAAGAGGGCGGGCGCATCAATCACATCGTCGCCGATACAAACGTGGTTGGTGATTTCACGGATGAAAAGGGCCAGACGATGCACGCGACAGGCGACAAGGCGGTGTATGTTTATGAAGTGCAAAACGGCGTGACAAATGAAACGGTCACACTGACGGGCAATCCTGAATTGGAAAACGCGCAGGGCAAATCCACCGGCGATGTGATTGTTTGGGACCGTGCGAGGAATCATCTGGACATCACGAACCCGAAAATTGTTTTTCACCAAAACATCAATGGCGCAACGGCAGAGACAAATGCACCGCTGACAGTGACAAACAAACTGACTGCGCCAAACTGATTTGAATGGAAACGACCGCGACACAATCGAATGGCCTGCTGCTCGCCACGGAAAAACTGGTGAAGGCGTATCGCAGGCGGCGCGTGGTCAACGGCGTTTCGGTGGGCGTGAACGCGGGCGAAATTGTCGGGCTGCTCGGCCCGAACGGCGCGGGTAAAACAACGATGTTCAACATGGTCGTCGGTCTCGTGAAACCGGACGAAGGCGCGGTGAAATTCGCCGACCACGACATTACGCGGCTGCCGATGCACCGGCGTGCGCGGCTCGGCATCGGCTATTTGACGCAGGAGCCGTCGATTTTTCGCAAACTCACGGTTGAGGAAAACATTCTGGCGATTCTCGAGACGTGCAAAATGTCGGGTGACGAACGGGCGGTGCGGCTCAAGTATTTGCTCGAGGAACTGGATTTGACGCCGTTGGCCAAAAGCATGGCGTATCAGTTGAGCGGCGGCGAGAAACGGCGGTTGGAAATCACCCGCGCGCTGGTCACCAGCCCGAAATTGATGCTGTTGGATGAGCCGTTCAGCGGCATAGACCCGATCACGGTTTATGAAGTGCAAAAGATTGTGCGCCGCTTGAAGGAACGTGGGTTGGGCATTTTGATCACCGATCACAACGTGCGTGAAACCTTGAAGTTGATCGACCGCGGCTACATTATTCACAAGGGTCAAGTGCTCGTGGAGGGCAGTTCGGAATTTTTAACGAACGACCCGAAAGCGCGGGAGATTTATTTGGGGCCGGAATTCAACTTGTAAAATTATGGCACGCCAACCTGTCACTGTTGAACTGTTTTACAAAGAACATACCGAGGCGTTGCAGATGCGCCTGCTGACCGGCGAAGGCGGATTAAAACGCATCATCCGCGAGCCGACAGTCAATCGTCCCGGTCTCGTGTTGAGCGGGTTCACACGTTACTTCGCCTACAAACGCATACAAGTCATCGGGAACGCCGAGTCGTATTATTTGAGGTCGCTCACGCGCGCGGAGTGCGAGGCGCGTTACACTGATGTGTTCACCTACAAAATTCCATGCATCGTGTTCAGTCGCAGTCTGAAGCCGGACAAGGAACTTCTGGCAATGGCGGCCAAAGTGGGTGTGCCGATTTTCCAAACGCCGCTTGTCACGATGAAATTCATCAACGCCGCCACCCTCGCGCTGGAAACGATGTTCGCCCCGCGCGGCACGGAATTGGGCAGCACAGTGGACATCCTCGGCGTGGGTGTGCTCATTCGCGGCGAAAGCGGCATTGGCAAAAGCGAGGCCGTCCTCGCCCTGATTGAACGCGGTTACAGCCTTGTGGCCGACGACGTGACGAGAGTGACATTGATCGACGGTCGCGAAGTGATGTGCACCAGTGTTGAGTTAACGCGGGATCACATGGAAATTCGAGGCATCGGCATCATCAATGTCGCCGCGATGTTCGGCGTCAAAAGCATCCGCAAGGAAAAAAATCTCGATCTGGTCATCACGCTCAAAGCGTGGAATGAAGTTGAGGACGTGGACCGCATCGGCATAGAACAGGAGTTCGTGAAAATTCTGGGCGTGAACATTCCACACATTACCATTCCCGTGCGGCCCGGACGCGATTTGGCGCGGCTCATTGAAGTTGCCGCGTTTCAGACCAA
>JBEKON010000015.1:0-37262 GCA_049521735.1 Verrucomicrobiota bacterium | reverse complement strand
CGCCACCGATTCCACATGCAACGGGTGCAGCCCAAACAATGCCGCCACCAACACACTCCGCCAGATCGCTCCGGTCAGGTTGCGAAGCAACAGAAAAACCAGGGCGGTGTTGGCGGCATGCAGCAGCACGCTGGTCAGGTGATGGCCCCAGGGCTTCAAACCGAACAGTTGACAGTCCAACATGTGGGACAACATCGTCAACGGATGCCAGTTGTCGGCCACAGGATTGAAGAAAGCCCATTTTACGTTTTCCAAGGTCAATCCGCCTTGGACGTGGGGATTCTCAGTGACGTAAATACTGTCATCGAAGTTGACGAAATCACACCGCGTCGCCGGCCAGTATAAGGCAATCGTCGTCAGCGCCAGCAATGCCGCAATCAGCCATACCGGAAAATGCCACCGGGCCATGACCGGGGCAGAGTTGGTTTTCATCTTTGGACTACGCATGGGACTCCCCCAATTATCAGGAGGTGGGAACTTTAGCACGTTCATTTTGTGGCTGGAACAGCGGCAGGGCGGACCCGGAGGCTGCGGTCAGGATACGCTCCATCGACGATGTTTCAAATCTGTTTGCGCATTGACGGAACGAGGCCCGCCAAACATGCTTTTGGTTTTATGTTGCACAGCGAATTGATTCCCGCCGCCGAAAAAGAATCCCACCGGCTGATGATCATGCTGCACGGGCTGGGCGACAGCATTGAGGGTTACCGCTGGTTCCCGGAGGCGATGAACCTGCCGTGGCTTAATTATCTGCTCGTCAACGCACCGGACGAATACTACGGAGGCTACTCGTGGTTCGATTTTCCGGACAATATCGTGCCGGGCATTCAGCGCAGCCGGGAATTGTTATTCAGCCTGCTGGATGATTTGCGCGCAAAAAATTTTCCGGCGGAGCAAATCACGCTCGGCGGTTTTTCGCAAGGTTCCCTACTGTCGGTTGAAATCGGCCTGCGCTATCCGCATCGGCTGGCGGGCGTCGTGGGCATCAGCGGCTGGATTTACGAACCAGAAAAATTGTTGAAGGAACTTTCGCCGGTGGCGCGCCGGCAGCGTCTGCTCTTGACGCACGGCACAGACGATCCTCTTCTTCCAATTGCGAAAGCCCGCGAGCAGGTTCAATTGCTCAAGGCCGCTGGTTTGCGCGTCGAGTGGCGTGAATTTCCCAAAACGCACACGATTCATGGCGAAGAGGAACTCGGCGTGATTCGCGATTTTGTGCGCGCCGGCTATTCTGCTTGAGAATTTTTCGGAGGGACGAGCTCCGCGAGTCCCTAAATTCAATTTTGGGCTCGTATAACTCGCCCCTCCGATTTGCTAAACCTTTACTTCGCGGGCTCGTGCCGGGAATCCAGATTTGCTCCGGTGGCGGCTGGCCGGCGATCTGCCAATCCATCGCGCGCTCCACGATTTCCCGCATCTGCGTGAACCACCAGCCAGCAAGGGCGATGCGTCCTTCGCGTCGCGCGCCGTTCAAGCACGGTTTAATGCCGGTGAAGCCGAGTTCGAGTTGTTCGTTTGTCGTCATAGTTTGCCTTTCTTTTGACGACATTCTGACAGGCGGGGTTGGACAAAGGCTGTCTAGGCTGGAAAAAAGGGTCATGTTCCGTTAGATTGCGCTACGAAGGGGACGAGGATTGTTGCTGGCAAGATATGTTTTGGTTGTGTGGTTCTAAAATCGAACGGGACAGATTGTTGCTGGCAGTCTGTATTGATAATCAATACGCACTATGCGCTAAAGATATCAATTTTGCACAAGCCATTGTAAATCAACTCAATAAAATGATTGACAATTCCCCATAATCTGCGAGAGTTTGGTTAGTCGGGTGCTGCTTGTCAGCTTGATATGGATTATCCCAGCCTGACTCCATTTTTGTCAGATTCTACGAGTTTAGGGTTTTCCTTAAGATAATCAATCCATCTTTGTTGGGCAAATTGAACAAGGTCTGAATCTTCCGGCCACACCTTCAGTCCATCAAGTTTATCTGCGCTCGTTTTTTTAGAACAGTAAAAACGGTCTAAGGTTCGGTTAAAATAGGAGTAAGAAAAATCCTGGTTCCGAAACGCCCGATATACGTTGTAGCCACACAAATCTGCAAGTTGGATTCCGTTGGAAAGTGCGCTGTCGGTAAACATTGGATATTCAACGATGTGATGAAACCGCATCACTTGATTGCCCTCTCTTTGGATGTAAGCGTGTTTCATTGCTAATGAACGGTTTTTGGTTCGGCCAGTGTCGTCAATAACAATCAAGCCCTGATGTTTTGGGTGGAATTCCCACAAATAGTTCTCAATCCGTTCCAATAAAATTTCATAAGCTTTTCTGCATAAAATATCGCTTGTAACATGGGAGCGGAGTTTGCGTTTGTCTATGACAACGCTAAAAATATGCATTCGCATTGGGTCGAGTTGGGCGTAAAAAGTATCCACCAAACGACTTAGATCCAAAGCTGACAATGCATTTAGAAATTGGCTTTTTTTGGCTCGTGTTTTAGGAATGCGAACCCAAGTGGATTTAACCTCGCATTGCGCCAAATCAAATCTGCTTCCCATTCGGCGATATAGGTTATCTGATAATTCGAGTTTAACATTCGTGATTTCACGCTCGAAATTACGCCACTTATATTCAAACAAAGACACAGCCGTCAAAACGTAAAGGTGTTCTTTGTCAAATTTCGTTCCATCCTTTCGCGTTCCAACCAATGACGGGTCATGGGTGCCTGATTCATCAATATAAAAGAAATACATAATTTATGCCGCCGATTAACCCGCAAACCCCCAGTGCGGTCAACTGAATAAAGGGCTTGAAATTGGGTGATGCTGGCGTGGATTGTTGCCGGGAAAGGGGCAAAACCTCACTGGCTCTTCGCTATCTCTTTCGCGTCGTAAACCAAACTAGAGCCATTATTTTGCGGGTTATAGATTCTGGAAAAGGCGGTGATTGTGGAATAAAAAGCACAGTGTCCCTATTACAATGTGGGCATAAAGCGGATTCTCCATTACGAGCCACATCGAATTCGACTCCGCCGCCACAATGCCGACACTGGCACTTCACGAAGTTTTCAAACTTCGCAACTCGGTTGCGAAATTCCGCTACCATTTCTTGGTCTTCATTCATAATGTCGCTTCAGTTGACAGCAAAAACGATGCCGTCCAAAACGCGCCAACAACAATCTAGTGGAGCATTACCAATGCGGTTGAAAAACTTGGGTTTGTGAAGTATAACGTCCCGAGAAAAAGGTAGGGACATCCCGCCGGGATGTCCGCCCAAATAAATGGACGCATGAGGCCATGCGTCCCTACCAAGGATTCACTTACACTACATGCAATTTCCGGCAGTTATCGAAGCGTAATCGTGTCACCCGGTTGGAGCGGCACGTCGTGGCCGTTAAGCAAATCCTTCGGATCAATCGGGGTCGTTTCGCCTTGCCGCGTTAGAGTGATTTCCTGCGGATTTCCCTGACCGGTGTAGTTTGCCGCGACGATGGCCTGCGCGAGCGTCAGTCCCTCCGTCCACTGGACTTCGGGGTTTTGCACCGGGCCGATGACGACTACATCTGTATGTTGCGTGGCGGCGATGCGGGCATACGCATCGCGTTGTCCGGCCAGATAAGCCGCCCGCACATCGGCTTGGGATGGCGAATGTGTCCCGCACCCGCCGCCGGCGAATGCCAAAAGCAAAACGACAACAAAGCATTTCATCTGTAGTTCCAACACCGCCATTCCACGAAACGTTGCTAAAAATTTATTTATCCGCGGGCGATTGCACGGAATTTTTCCACGCCGCCACGGCTGATTTGATTTCCGCCGCGCAATTCGTCCGCGGTTTCACAAAACGCGGCGTGAACCACGGGAACATCCCGATCAAATCCGGCGTGACCAAAATCTGGCCGTCGCAATCGCCGCCGCTGCCGATGCCAATCGTAGGAACCGGAATTTGCTCTGAAATCTCCTTTGCGACCGGTGGCGTGACAATTTCGAGAACAATGGCAAACGCGCCCGCATTTGCCAGCGCTGCCGCGTCGTCGAGCAGTTTCACGCGGCCCGCATCATCGCGGCCTTTGATATGATATTTGCCGCCCTCTTCCAGGACGTGTTGCGGCAACATTCCAAGATGACCGCAAAACGGGATTCCGGCGGAAATGATGGCGCGCACTTGCGATAAAATTTCACGCCCACCTTCCGCCTTCACAAACTCCGCGCCGGCGGCAATGAGTTTTTTTGAATTGGCAACCGCGCTTTCAACCGTCTCGTAACTGTGAAATGGCATGTCCGCACCGAGCAGCGCGCGGGGCTTGGCGCGCGCGACTGCGCGGGTGTGATGTTCCATTTCGGCCATTGTTACGTATGTCGTGTCGGGATAACCCAGCACGACCATGCCGAGCGTGTCGCCGACGAGAATCAGGGGAATACCCGCCTCGTCGAGGAGCTTCGCCATTGGAAAATCATACGCCGTCAGTGCGGCGATTTTTTCGCCACGCGCCTTCATGGCCCGGATTTCATGGACGGTCATCTTTTGCGCATTCATGCGGGTTTGTGGTAGGGATGGCTCGCCGAGCTGTCCAGCGGAAGTTCCGCTTCCCAACCGGCGCGGGCCGTGCATCCCTACCTGTTAAAACTTGCCAGCAATTCCTTCGGTGACGCGGTCGCCGTGCCGATTTTGCCGACGACAATGCTCGCCGCGTGATTCGAAAGAATCGCGGCTTCGAGTGGCGACGCGCCCGCCGCAATCGCCAGCGTGAACGTGGCGATGACGGTGTCGCCCGCGCCGGAGACGTCGAACACTTCCTGCGCGACGGTCGGGATGTGAAACGGCTTTTGCCCGCGCCGGCAAAGCATCATGCCCAGTTCGCCGAGCGTGATGAGCAGGACAGCCGGACGCAATTCGTTCAACAGTCGTTCCGCGACGAGCATGAGATTTTTATCGGCAAGCGGATGCGCATCGCGCGTTTCATCCGGCAAATTCGCCAAATCAAAAGCCTCTTTGCGATTCGGTGTGATGAGCGAAAGGCCGGACAAATTCAAATGATGCACCGGCTTGGGGTCGAAGCTCAACCAGATGCCGCGCGCGCGGCAGAGCGATTTGATTTCATTGAGCAGCGGCTGCGTCACGACGCCCTTGCCGTAATCGCCGACAATGACGGCGTCGGTCCGCGGGAGTTTTGATTTCAATTGAGCGAGCAAACGGCCCGTCAATTTCGCATCAAGACCGTCGCGCGTTTCGCGGTCAATGCGGACGAGCTGTTGCTTGTGCGCGACGACGCGGGTTTTGACGCTCGTGTGCCGCGCGGTGTGAGTGACCAATCCGCCGCAACTGATTTTTTGTCCAGCCAAAAGTTTTTTCAACCAGCGGCCGGCGTCATCATTGCCAATCGCGCCAAAAATTTCCGTGGACAGGCCAAGCGCGGTCAAATTGCGGGCGACATTGGCCGCGCCGCCGGGCATGAAACTTTCGCGCTCGAATTCGACGACCGGCACGGGCGCTTCGGGCGAAATGCGCACGACGTTGCCCCAAATGAATTGGTCGAGCATCACGTCGCCGACGACGAGCACACGGGTTTTTATCGCGGCAGTTAAAATTTGCCGCACACGCGAAACGGATAAGATTTTTGCACTCATGTTATTTCAGCCACAGATGAAACACAGATTGAACACGGATGAAAACAAAAGAATTCATTCATAATTATCCGTGTTTCACCTGTGAAAATCTGTGGCCTAAAAATTCAATCCAAAAACGCCGTTAGCGGACTCGTTGCGCTTGCGGTTTCCTGTGTCGTCGCCAGTCCGCCTTCGTAGGCGGCGCGTCCGGCTTCAACGGCCATTTTGAACGCAACGGCCATTCGGTTCGGATCGCTCGAAACGGCGACGGCGGTATTGACGAGCACGGCGTCCGCGCCCATTTCCATCGCTTCGGCGGCGTGGCTCGGCGCGCCCAGGCCGGCGTCCACAACGACGGGCACGGTGGCTTGCTCGATGATGATGCGGATTTGGTCGCGCGTTTGCACGCCGCGATTCGAGCCGATGGGCGAGCCAAGCGGCATCACGGTTGCACAGCCGGCGTCCTGCAGCCGTTTCGCCAGGACCGGATCGGCGTTGATGTAAGGCAGCACGGTGAAACCTTCCTTCACCAAAATTTCCGCGGCCTTGAACGTCTCAACCGGGTCGGGCAACAGGTAGCGCGGGTCGGGATGGATTTCCAGCTTGATCCATTTTGGCAGACCGGCGGCGGCGGCGAGCCGCGCGAGGCGCACGGCTTCATCGGCGTTCATCGCGCCGCTGGTGTTGGGCAGCAGCAGGAATTTTTTCGGGTCAATGAATTCCAGAATGTTCGCGAACGGATCGCGCTTGCCGCTCAAATCGGCACGGCGCAAGGCGACGGTGACCATTTCCGCGCCGCTGGCGTCGAGGGCATCGCGCATGACTTCGGGTGAGGAAAATTTTCCCGTGCCCAAGATGAGCCGCGAACGAAATTCACGTCCGGCAATGGTCAATGACTGATGCGATTGCACCAAGAAACAATAACAATTTGCCGGCGGCTGTCGAGGCGACAGTCGCAGGGGCAGCTTCGACGATTTCCAAATCGCGTCTTGAAGCCATGAACTTGGAAGCGCCGGCAACGGGTGGAAAATTCAAAACCCCGCTTTTTGCAAAGCGGGGCTTCAACCATTTTTTAATTGGTCAGAGTTATGAAAGGCGGTTGCGCCGTCTGGCAGCCAGGAATCCTCCCAACGAGAGCGCGCCTGCCGCCAGAAAACCGAACGTGCCGGGTTCGGGAACGGGAATCATTTCTTCGGTAAAGCTCATGGGACCGATGAAGCTGATCGTGTAACCGAAATCCAATTCATCACCGATTGCGACCGGCGTCCCACTGGAGAATTCAACTTGTGCTTCGTATGAGCCATAAGGACTGACGACCGGAACTGGTTGCTGGGCGCTGGCGACCGTCCAGTCAGCGGGCAAGGTCACGTTCACGTTGGAGAGTGTGAAGTTTACATCCATATATATATTCACATAGTAAGCAGTCCACGCGAAGTCGGTGTCATTATCGATGGCCCTGCTGAGTGTGAGGGTCGGATCGGTTGTCGTGTCCGTGGTAATGGTTCCAAGTATTCGGGCTGCTCCCCCTCGATTCTCAACTCCATTTAAAGACAGGCTTAAATCACTGGCGGTGCCGCTCCAAGTATACAGGGGAAAGGTAATTGCGCCGTTACCATCGTCTTGGAATTGCACGCTGGTAATATCCGCCTTGCCGACGGAGCAATACATCAAACTTCCCGCCACAATCAGAATAACAGATAATCTTTTCATAAGGCTCTCCAGAACGTCAAAAGGCACGTTTACGTCTAACTATCCATCCATCAAATGCCTTCGCCCATTGGCTTTTCTAACAAATTGCCGAATTTAAGTCAATAACAAAATTCATTTTTTGTGCGGAAAGAACTAATTAACAGCGGGTTCAAATTCTTATGGCCGACGAAAACTTGCCAATCCGCCGGTCAAATTGGCGCTTGGAACCGGAGGGCGGCGATTTTAGGCTGGCACCATGTTTCGTCCGTGCATTGACCTGCATGAAGGCAAAGTGAAGCAAATCGTCGGCGGCACACTGGGAGGGTCGTCAGCTTTCAGTTGCAAGATCACGGGGACTCTTTTTGTGAGTCACCGGGGCCGCCTTTCTTAGTTAGATCCGGGTACCACTTCTTGAAGCAATCCGGGCACATGCTGTGCGAGAACTCGGCCTCGGAGTGTTTCTGGATGTAGCTCTCCACCTGGCTCCAATAACCCTTGTCGTCGCGGATTTTTTTACAGTTGGAGCAGATTGGCAGCAGCCCGCTCAACAACTTCACGTTGGCGAGGGCGTCTTGCAAAGACTTGATGAGAACTAATCGCGCCTCCTCCGCCTTCTGGCGCTCCAAGGCATACCGGATCGTGCGGACCAGCAGGCTTCCGCCGACCTGCTCCTTGACGAGGTAGTCCTGCGCGCCATCCCGCATGGCGGCGACGGCCAGTTCCTGGTCATTGGTTCCGGTCAACACGATCACCGGGACATCCGGCGCGGCTTGCCGCAGCTTTTGAAAGGTTGTTAGTCCATTGCTATCGGGCAAGCTGAGGTCCAGCAAGACGAGATCAATGCCTTTGCGTTCCAGCCGGGTGAGCGCCTCGGCCAGCCGTGACACCGCCTCGATTTGGAAACTCAACGGCCCGGTTTCCGGCAGCATCTCATGGACGAAGTCGACGTCGGCCAAGTTGTCTTCAACGGCGAGGATTTTCAGTTTTTCGCTCATTTTTTGGCTCCGTTCGACGGCAGTCTGACGATGGTCAACCAAAATTCCTCGATGGCTTGCACCACCTTGATGAATTGGCCCAGTTCAATCGGCTTGGTGATGAAACAGTTCGCGTGCAGTTTGTAGCTGTTGAGGATGTCCTCCTCGGACTTGGAGCTGGTCAGGATCGCCACCGGGATGCTCTTCAGGTCCTTGTCAGACTTCATTTCGGCGAGGACCTCCCGGCCGTCCTTCTTCGGCAGGCTGAGGTCCAGTATCACCAGGCCGGGACGCGGAACGCCGGCATATTCGCCCTTGCGCCGGAGGAAATCCATGGCCGCCTCGCCGTCGCGCACCACGTGCAGGTTGTTGCACAACTTGCCATTTTTCAGGGCCTCGCGGGTCAGGTCTATGTCACCGAGGTTGTCCTCGACGAGCAGAATCTCAACGGGTTTTATAAGGGGTTTCATAAAGGGCGCTGTGTTTCGATTAGTTGGTTATGTTATTTATGTTGGTTCACTATTTTGGAAGTGTAAAGAAAAACGTCGTGCCGTTTCCCGGCTCGGACTCGAACCAGATTTTACCGCCGTGGCGCTCGATGATCTTCTTGCACACCGCCAGACCGATGCCGGTGCCGGAATACTCCTCCCGTGTATGCAGACGCTGGAAAATCACAAAGACCCGCTCCGCGTGCTGCGGCTCGATGCCGATGCCGTTGTCCTTGACGGCGAAGACCCACTCGCGGCCGTGGTCCTGCGCGGACACATGGACTCTCGGGGGGTCTTTGCCCCGGAACTTGATGGCGTTGGCAAGGAGGTTCTGAAACAGCAGGACGAACTGCTCAGCGTCGGCGCGCACCATCGGCAGGTCGTCGTTGGTAATGATGGCCTTTTTCTCCTCGATCAAGACGGCCAAGTTTCGTATCGCCTCGCCCAGGACGGAATGCGAGTCGGTGGGTTCCAGTGGCTGGCCTTGCCCGCCGACGCGCGAATAGGCCAGAAGATCGTTGATGAGCGTTTGCATGCGGATGGCGCCATCCACCGCGTAGGCGATATACTTTTTGGCCTTGTCATCGAGTTGGCCCTCATAACGTTCCGCCAGAAGCTGCGTGTAGCTCGAAATCATCCGCAGCGGTTCCTGCAAATCGTGCGAGGCGACGGCGGCGAACTGCTCCAGTTCCTTGTTCGAGCGTTCCAGGTCGGCGGCAGTTTTCTTTAGCGCCTCCTCCGCTCGCTTGCGCTCGGTGACGTCTTGGCCCTGTGCGATGATGGCTGCGGGGGTCTTCCCGTCCACGGCGAAAACCGTGGCCGAGTTCCAGAGCAAGGTTCGAGTGGACCCGTCGAGTTGAAGGATGGCGATCTCGACCGCCTCCCAACGTCCGCCTCCAATGGTCTGTTTGACAAGTTCCATCGAGCTTGTTACCAGGGCGGGCGGAAAGAGAATCTCCAGCGACTTCCCGATGACCTCGTCCGCGCGTCGTCCGGTCAAGGCCTCGAAGGCGGGGTTAAACCGGGTGATTTTGGATTGGGCATTCCAGACGATGATCGGGACGTTGGCGTAATTGAGTAGTTTTTCCAAGTATTCCTTGGTTTCCTGCAGCGCCTTCCCCTCCCGTTTGAGCTCGGTGGTGTCGCGCTCGGTGGAGGCAATGCCAATGACGTTTTCCGCATCGTCCACCAGTTTCGTGACGGTCATCCAGACATCGAGAACGCGCCCGTCTTTGGTCAGCCGCTGGGTCTCAAACGATGTGACCGTTTCACCCGAAAGCAGCCGGCGGCTGAAATCCTTTTGCTCTTCAACCTTGTCCGGGACCGTGAGGTGCCCAATGTTCATCCGAATCGCCTCTTCTTCGCTATAGCCATACATCAGTTCAGCGCCGTGGTTCCAAGCGGTGATCCGTCCCTCTAAGTCCTGAATCGTAATCGCATCGTTCGAGTCTCTCAACACCGTCGCCAAGCGTCTGGATTTATTCCTCTCCCGCTGGTAGAACTGGGTGCGTTGCTGCTGCCAGACCAGACCCATACAGGCCCCCGAACCGAAGAGCAGAACGCAGATCATGATGACCACTTTCCAGAATCGCCCCTCTATCGGCGCGAAGTAGAGGCAGCCAGCCGTGACGAGGCCGGTGACCAAGAGACCGAAAATCAAGACGAACGGATATGCAGCACGCCGTTCTTCCTTTGAAACGGCTTCCATAGGTGAAGCTGCTTGTAAAACGATGCCGGTAATTGTCAAGACTCAAATTTCCGGGCGCAACCGATTGCTGTTCCCGGTCAACTTGGAACTTGGAACTTCGCACGTGGAACTTTAGCTTGGGTGCATGTTTCGTCCGTGCATTGACCTGCATGAAGGCAAAGTGAAGCAAATCGTCGGCGGCACGCTTGGCGATTCCAGCTTGCGGACGAATTTTGTTTCCGACCACCCGGCTGCGTGGTTCGCCGAACTCTACAAACGCGATGGCCTGACCGGCGGCCACGTTGTCATGCTTGGCCCCGGAAATGAAACCGAGGCGCGCGCCGCGCTCACGGCGTTTCCGGGCGGACTCCAGATTGGCGGCGGCATCAACGCGCAAAATGCGCGCGGCTGGCTCGAGGCCGGCGCGTCACATGTCATCGTCACAAGCTGGGTTTTCCGTGAAGGCCGCGTGGATTGGGAACGGCTGGGTGAACTTGCCAAGACCGTTGGTAAAAACCGGCTGGTGCTGGACTTGAGCTGCCGCAAACGTGATGAAGATTATTTCGTTGTCACCGACCGCTGGCAGAAATGGACGGAAGAGACCATCTCGCCGGACACGTTACAAAAGCTTGCTGGAAGCTGCGCGGAATTTTTGGTTCATGCGGTGGACGTGGAAGGTTTGTGCCGCGGCATTGACCGTGTATTGGTCGAAAAACTTGGCCGCTGGACGCCCATTCCGACGACCTACGCCGGTGGCGCGAATTCGTTAAGTGATTTGGAGGAAGTCACACGATTAGGGCAGGGGAAGGTTGATCTGACCATCGGGTCGGCGCTGGACATTTTCGGCGGCAAGGGTGTTCGTTACGCCGATGCGGTGAAATTTAACCGCCGGCAAGAGACCTAAATGGAGCACACAACTACTTCGTCATTTTAGCCCTTAATTGATCGGCCCGGTCTTTGAATCCGAATATTTCCAAACCGTGGATGACAATTTCCGCTGTATCTTCGCGTTCAAGAATAAATTCATCGCTCAAGCCATCAATTGTTTCGAGAAATACCTCTCTGCTCACTGGGAGTGGCGTGCGTAGCGAATATCGCAGTAAATCATTCGTAATTTCATGCTTAATATCTGAATTGGTCGCTCGTGTTCGAACTTTAAACAAATCAGGAATCCACGGTTCTAGTTCCTTGTACTGTGGCGTGAAGAAACAATACTGATTCGCTAATGCCACGAGTGATAAATCATCACCTAAAGCCCATCCTTGTTTATATTGTGCAACCGCTGCTTCAATTTTTTTGGTTAAGGAATAACAGTTACCTAACCCACGTATTGCATCGGTATTACTGGGCTGAACAGCTAGGAGTTTTTTATAGACCACTATTGCCTGTTCAAAATTTGTTTCGCTGACATAACCGCGGGCGACATAAATCAGATTTGACCCCTGCCAATTCTCAGGATGTTGTTCATAACTCTGCACGTCTGCCGCTAATGTTTGTAGTATTTGCCTGCCTTCCTCTTTGGTAATGTGGTTTGGATCTTTAGGAGGAGGGCATGGAATAGGTATGTTGTTGGTTTGCACGGACGCAGGCGTTTGCGCATTCAGGGAAAAACAAGCCATTGCTGCCAGTAAAAGGAATATTCTCATAAATGCTCGAAGACCATTTGGCGTTTTTCCGATCATGGCCCCGAACTTTTGGGGCAGCAACCGGAAAAAAATTCAACCGCCGCCAGATGAAAAATCCGGCGGCGGTTGAGCATGGTTAAAATCAGGATTTGATCACGTCAATCTTGGTCGGCGTCATTATTTCCTTTCCATCCTTTTCTTTGACGGTGCCGGTAACGGTGACTTTTTCAGAACCGCCGCCGCAAATGGGGGCGTGCGCGGCCTTGCTCACGTCGTTTTGTTTCAGGTAGTAATTGACGGTTTTTCCGTCCTGCGAAACTTGAACGACGTTCTGGCAGCTCTTGGTTTCGTGCAGCGTGCATTTGCCGCAAACCATCGAACCGGTAATGGTGACTTCATTGGTCGAAGCATCCGCAGCGAGCAGGCGCGAGGTTGACACCGCCAGCAAAAAGCCGGCGGCAACGGTGAGAAACAACATGGATTTTTTCATAGTTTGTTGATTTGTTTAGTATTGGGGGGTTTGACACAACGATCATTGATTTTGTTCAAGCAAATTAGTGTCAATCAACCGCCTTCGGTTGCGCGGCGAACAGTTCGGCGACGACGATTTGAAATTCGGGAATTAATTTTTCCGTCAGCACCTCACTGCCGGCCAGGATGCCCTTGAGCGCCAGCCCGAATTCGATGCTGTGATAAATCTCCACGTTGTCGTAACGGGGGTCAATCATCCACAATCGCGGCACCCGGATATCTTCGTAAAGCTGCTTTTTGACGACCGTGTCGGCGTGATGGTCATCGCGGCTGATGATTTCCACCGCGAGCCAAAGCTTGCCGGTGGATACCGTCACGAGCGCAAGGTCGGGACAAATCGCGGTTGAGCGTGAAATATGAATTTTTGTGCGCGGCGCCAGCAGTTGTGTGCTGGAAAGATTTGAGACGCTTGCCATCATCGCCGCGTGCAGGCGCTCGCAAATCATTTCATGGCGTTCGCCCGGGGCGGAGCGCGAAAGGGATTTGCCGCCCAAAGTTTCTTCATACGGCCGGCTCATTTGATTGAGTTTCAGGCTTCAAATCCCAAGTTTCAAGTTTTCAATTTCAAACCGTCAGCACGCGGCCTTTATCTGACACTTGAAACTTGACACCTGGCCTCCGGCAGCTAATCTCCACACTCTTTTGAAAAATTTATGGCAGTAAAAATTCGCATGAAGCGCGTTGGAGCCAAGAACGCTCCGTTTTTCCGCATTGTAGTCGCCGATGGCCGCAGTCCGCGCGATGGCAGGTTCATCGAGGAAATCGGCACGTATCAGCCGTTGAAAAAGAGCGACAATTGTCAGATCAACCTCGACCGCGCCAAATATTGGATCAGCAAAGGCGCGCAGCCGAGCGAGACCGTCGCCAGCTTCATCAAAAAGGCGGGCAAAACAGCTGCCGCTTCAGCTGCCGCTTGATTTTTTTTGACACGTCATGCAGGCGTTTTTGGAATACGTCGTAAAAGGGTTTGTGCAGCATCCCGACGCGGTGAGCGTCACGCCGGTGGAGCGGGGGGGCATGACGGTCTATGAACTGCGTTTGGATCCGCAGGACATGGGTCAGGTGATTGGCCGGCAGGGCACGACGATCAATGCGATCCGGTCGTTGTTGCTGGCAGGCAGCGCGAAGAAAGGCCTGCGTTGTTCGGTGGAAATTGTCGAAAACAAACCCGCCGCGTGAGCAATGGCGGGAGAAAATTCCCGGCATGAAAATTGACGTGCTCACTTTGTTTCCGGCGATGTTCGCCGGGCCGCTCGACGAAAGCATTGTCAAGCGGGCGCGCGAAACTGGTTTGCTGGATTTAAAAATCCACAACCTGCGCGACTGGACGCACGATCGGCACAAGACGGTGGATGACCGTCCGTTCGGCGGCGGGCCGGGGATGTTGCTGAAGCCCGAACCGCTCTTTGAAGCGATTGAAAGTTTGAAGCGCGAAAAAATGCGCGTGATTTTGCTGTCGCCTGCCGGGCGGAAATTCAATCAGGCCATCGCGCATGAACTGGCGCAGCAGGAGGATTTACTGCTCGTCACCGGCCATTACGAAGGTTTTGACGAGCGCGTGCGGAAAAAATTCGCCGATGATGAACTGTCCATCGGCGATTACGTGCTAACGAACGGCGCGCTGCCCGCGATGGTCGTAATAGACGCGGTGGTGCGGTTGCTGCCCGGAGCGCTGGGCGACGACGAAAGTTCGCACGACGAATCCTTCAGTCCCGGCATGCCGGGGCTGGAATATCCGCAATACACGCGGCCGGCGGAATTTCGCGGGTTGAAAGTCCCGGAAGTGTTGCTGTCCGGCAACCACGCTGAAATTGAAAAATGGCGGCGTGAACAGGCGAAGTTGCGGACAAAAAAACATAGACCGGATTTGTTAAAATAGTTTTTAGTTTTTAGTGTTAAGTTTTGAGTTAAAGAAGCGGCAACTAAAAATTAAAAATTCAAAACTTAAAATTGATTTATGAACCAGGCATTGTTGGAAAAAATTGAATCGGAACAGTATCGCAAGGACAAACCGGATTTTGCGGTGGGCGACAGCGTGCGTGTGCATACCAAAGTCGTCGAGGGTGACAAGGAACGCATCCAGATTTTCTCCGGCGTCGTGATAGGGCGGCGCGGCCACGGCCTGAACGAAACCTTTACCGTGCGCCGCATCAGTTACGGCGAAGGCGTCGAGCGCGTATTCCCGCTGCACTCGCCGCGCGTGGACAAAATCGAAGTTGAACGCGAAGGTTCCGTGCGCCGCGCCAAACTCACCTACTTGCGCAAACGCCTCGGCAAAGGCGCGACGCTGGTGAATGAAAAGCAGGAAAAAACCGTTGCTGAAGCGGCAAAATAATTCCGTGAACAAATCTCACCAAGACGAGGCTTCGGCCCCGCCTTTTTCTGCTTTTCTTTTCCGGCTGGTATGATAAGTTAAAATTAATATGAGCCGGATTTCCGTTCACTTTCTGGATCAGGGGTTGCACCGGGTATTGTTCGATGCCATGCCGATACCAGCCTTCATGATGGACAAGAACATGTGCATCTTCGATTACAACGCGGCAGCGGCGCGATTGATAGGCAAGAACAAGCGATTCGTAATACGACGGCGGGGTGGGGAAGTGTTGAGCTGTCTGCATTCCACAGAGACGGCAGAGGGTTGCGGTTGTGCTCCGGCCTGCAGTGATTGTGTGGTGCGCAAATCCGTGCGGGCCGCCTCTCGAAGCCATCGCGTTGTCCGCCGGGCGGCGGAAATGGAACTGGTTCGCAAGGGCAGACCAACCAAAGTGAATTTGCGGGTAAGCTGTCAGCCGTTCACCTACGGAAAAAGCTCATTCATCCTGTTAATCCTCGAAGGTTTGAACGACCTGGATGAAATGCCTTCCTCCAGGAAAACCGTTCATGGCAGGCCAATTTCACGCAGGGCAACCTTGTAAATTTCCAGCGCGCTCGCGCCAAAGCAAACCAGAATCACTTTCCCGACCGACTGGTTCCGCTCCAGAAAACTTTTCGTCTCACGCACGGCAATCCGTGCCGCGCGGTCCATCGGAAAACCATACGCGCCGGTGCTGATGCACGGAAACGCCACGGTCTTGATGCCGTGCTGTTCCACCAGCGCAAAACAACTTCGATAACAACTCGCGAGCAATTCATCTTCGCTATGGCTGCCGTCATGCCAGACCGGACCGACGGTGTGAATGACCCATTTGGCGGGAAGTTTGTAGCCGCGCGTGATTTTGGCCTGGCCGGTGGCGCAGCCGCCGAGTATGCGACATTCCGCCAGCAATTCCGGTCCGGCGGCGCGATGAATGGCGCCGTCCACACCGCCGCCGCCAAGCAACGTTGTGTTGGCGGCATTCACAATCGCATCCACACGCTGCTGTGTGATGTCACCGGCGATGGTGGCGATGCGATTTAAAACAGACTCGTCGGTCATGACCATTCTTGAGGCGCAAGCAATTACGCCAACTGACGCAAAAGCGCAGCGGCTTCAGTTGACGCAATTGATTTTTCCTCTCGTGTCTTGAGATTGCGAACCTTCACGTTTGAATCATTTTCAATTTTTGCCGTGAAGTTGGCTTTCAATTCCTGCGTCCGTTTGAATTGTTTGTCCGGTTTGGCGGGCGTGAGCGAATATTCCACGGCAAATCCGGCGGTGCGCAAATCCTGAACCAGTTTCAGGGATTGTGGTCGGAGTTTTTCGTCTTCGATTAAAATAAAAACGTCCACATTCGCGTCGAATTTCGGCAGCAGGCCGCGCGCTTTGAGCAGTTCCAGCAGCACGACATCGCCCATGCCGAAGCCGAGCGCGGGCAAATCCACTTTGCCGCCGCTGATGAGCTTGACGAGGTTGTCGTAACGCCCGCCACCGGCAATGGCGCGGAATTCGCCCTTGGCATCAAAGGCTTCAAAAACGACGCCGGTATAATAGGCCAGCCCGCGGATGACGTGGTAATCCACTTTCACGAAGTTACGCAGCCCACGTGCGGCGAGATTTTGCAAAATGCTTTCCAGTTCAGCTGTTGGTTTGCCGGATTTGATGAATTGGTTCACGTCGGCGAGCGAGAAACCAAAAGTTTTAAGTTTCTTTTCGTTTTCCTCCGGCGATGTGCGTTCCAATTTGTCGATAATTTGGAAAAATGCGTAAGCCTCATCGCTTCTGTATTCTTCACTCTTCCTTTTGCCTTGGTAAAATTCCTGCCACGCATTCCGGCTGCTCAAGCGGATGACGAAATCCTTTTCGGTCAGGCCAAACGAGCGCAGCGTGTCAATGAGCAGCGCAATCAATTCCGCGTCCGCCGCCGGATTGGTTTCGCCGATGATGTCGGCATTGAACTGGAAATGTTCGCGCAGCCGGCCTTTCTGCTGGCGTTCGTAGCGGAAGAGTTGGGGGATGGCGAACCATTTGATGGGTTTTTTATAATTGCGTTCGTGCGCGGCGGCCATGCGCGCGAGCGTCGGCGTTATTTCAGGCCGGAGTGCAACGGTGCGGTCGCCTTTGTCGGTGAAGTTGTAAAGTTGCCCGATGATTTCGTCGCCGCTTTTGGTGGTAAAGAGTTCGAGCGGTTCGAGCGGCGGGCCGTCGTATTCGCGGAAGCCATAGCGGCGGGCGGTTTCACGCCATTTGCCAAAAATGAACTGGCGGGCATCGGCGCTCCAGGCGTCGGAGTGCGGCAATGGTTCGGGATAAAAGTCGCGGAAACCGGGCAATCGTTCCATGCCCAAGAAGGTAGGAGAAATTTTTAATTAGGAAAGCATGAAGGAAGGAACAAAAAATCCCGTGTTCCCGGTTTCCTTGTTTTCCGTGTCACGCTTGCGCCGGCATTCAGGCCTTGGTCGGGAGCTTGAGCACTTCCGCGCGCATTTCCCTGCCGGCCTTGAACTTCACGGTCGAGCGCGCGGGAATGGGCACGTCGATTTCCGGTTTGTTCGGGTTGCGGCCCACGCGCGCCTTGCGGACTTTGACTTCGAAAACGCCGAAGTTGCGGAGTTCCACCTTGTCGCCCTTGGCGAGCGCCTCGGAGATGTAGTCGAGTGTTTTTTGCACCACACCGAAGACCTGCTGCTGGCCGAGGCCGGTTTCGTTGCTGATGCGGATGACGAGATCGCGTTTGGTCAGAGTCATAATTTTTTGTCGGGTTAAGTTGATTTAATCATTGAACCACACGGATTGTCCAGAAATCACTGGCTAAATTTTCATCGGTCAAATAGGCGTAGGGCAGGGTGAAATAACCTTTCATGCCCCATTGATCGCCCCATGAATTGCGGATGATGAACCACTGCTTCGCATCGTCGTAGCCGACGGCCATGACCGCGTGGCCGCCAATGGCCCGTTCACCGGAGTGCGGCAACGAAGCGTGGCCGGTCTGCGCCACCTGCGCGTCTTCAAAACTTTCGTAAACGGTGAAACCAAAGACAAATGGATAGCCCGAGGCGAGACAGCCTTTGAGTTGGCCCGGCATTTGCATCAAGCGCCGGTACAAAACGGCCTTGTATTTAAGCGCGTCGGCGTAGCATTTCGGCGGCGGCTTGGTTTTGAATTTTGCGATGACGTAGGGCCATTCGGTTTCCGGGCAGTCGCCCTGCCTGCCGACGCTCTTGATGCCGTCGCGGATTTGCGCGCCGCTGTCCGAATCCACCGTGTGTTCGATGACGCGCTCGTTGTAATAAATGAACAGGCGCGCTGGCGTGAAGTCGGGCAGCTTTTGTTTCAGCCGGTCAAACTCAATGGCCGCTGCAATGGCATTGGCGGTGCAACTGCCGAGCTGCCCCTGGTCATAGACGGGCGGGCAATGCTGGCTCAAATCGGTCTTGGCGGGCAGCATGGCGAGCATTTCCACCGGCGCGGCGTAGAGGTGGTCGCGATGATCCGGCAAGTCGGGCAGCCAGCCATAGCGGGAAATTTTGTAGTTCACAGGCTTGTTTCTTTTGGGGATTAAGCGCTGATTCTCAACTATGGAAATTTGCCGGGCTTGTCCACCACAAAAATTCATTGGTAGGGACGCCCCGCCGGGGCGTCCGTCGGGAATTCCCTCCCATTTCGGTCGCCTCGGCGAGGCGACCCTACCTTTCGACTAAAAACTTTACAGCCTCAACCCGAGTCCGCAAAGTATCCGCATGTTGGGTGAAAGTGAATCGAGGGTTCAGCCGACGCTGCCACTTTCGGCGACCCAGCCACAAACGGATTTTTCGAGAAGTCTGGAGACCTCAATTCTGCGGGCGCAGGAAAATTTGCTCGGCCTCCAGCGTCCGGAGGGTTACTGGATCGGCGAATTGATGGTGGACTCCACACTGGTCTCCGACACGGTGGCGTATCACCATTGGAACGGGAAGATAGACGCCGAATGGCAGCGCAAGGCGGTCAATCACATCTTCTCGATGCAATTGCCGGACGGCGGATGGAACATTTATTCCGGCGGCCCGGTGGAAGTCAGCGCCACCATCAAAGCCTACCTCGCGCTCAAGCTCGCCGGTGTGCCCGTCACCGACCCGCGAATGTTGGCGGCGCGCGAAGTCGCGTTGCATCTCGGCGGCGTGCCGCGCATGAACACCTTTTCCAAGCTATATCTGGCGCTGCTCGGACTTTTCCCATGGGAATATGTGCCGACGATTCCGTGCGAGGTGCTGCTGCTGGGCAAGTGGTTTCACGTGAATTTCTGGGACATGAGCAATTGGTCGCGCGCCATGCTCGTTCCGCTGGCCATCATCAATCATTTCAAACCGACGCACCCGGTGGAAGTGGATTTGGACGAGCTTTATCCCGAGGGCTTTCACGAACGCGATCTGGCGCTCGCGCCCGACCCGGAAAGGCTTTCGTGGCGGAATTTTTTCCTCTGGCTCGACCGCCTGCACAAATTCGCCGAGTGGTTCGCCGAGCATAAGATTCATCCGTTCCGCGGGCTGGCGCTGAAAAAATGCGAGGATTGGATGCTCGAACGCTTTGAAGGCTCGGACGGCCTCGGGGCGATTTTTCCCGCGATGCTCAATTCGCTCATCGCGCTCCAGGCGCTCGGCTACCCGGACGATCATCCGCAAGTCGTCCGCGCGGCGCATGAATTGAAAAAGCTTGAGCACGAAACCACCGACAGCGTGCGCATCGAACCGTGCTTTTCGCCGGTTTGGGACACGGCGATTGCCGCCATTTGCCTGCACGAGTCCGGCATTTCAGAAAATCATCCTTCGCTCAAAAAGGCCGCCGGGTGGTTGATGGAAAGGGAAATTCGTTTTTGCGGCGACTGGCACCACAAAAATCCCGTCCCGCCCGGCGGGATCGAGCCGAGCGGATGGGTCTTCGAGTTCAACAACAAATGGAATCCCGACGTGGACGACACCGTGATGGTGCTGCTCGCGTTGCGCAAAATCCCGACGAACAATCCGGCGAAACGCGACGAATGTTTCCAGCGCGGCCTCAAATGGATGTTGACGTTTCAGTGCAAGGACGGTGGCTGGGCTTCGTTCGACAGAGACTGCACGAAAAACATTCTGGAAAAGGTCCCCTTCGCCGATCACAACGCCATGCTCGACCCCGAATGCGCCGACATCACCGCGCGCATTCTGGAATTGCTCGGCTACGAAGACTGGAAAACCGACAACCCGCAGGTGCAGGAAGCGTTGCAGTTCTTACGCGAATATCAGGAGGCCGACGGCTCGTGGTATGGCCGGTGGGGCGTGAATTACATTTATGGCACGTGGCAGGTATTACGCGGCCTGCGGGCGATGAACCATGACATGAATGAGCCGTGGCTCCTGCGCGCGCGCGATTGGCTCGAAAGCGTTCAGCACAACGACGGTGGTTGGGGCGAACGCTGCAACACTTACGACGACCCCGTTTTTAAAGGCCGCGGGCCAAGCACCGCCTCCCAAACAGCATGGGCAGTCATGGGCCTGTGTGCGTTTGACGACCCGGACAATTCGAGTCTCAAACGCGGCATTGAGTATTTGATTCGCACGCAAAATCCCAATGGCTCGTGGACGGAGAATGAAACGACCGGCACCGGTTTTCCACAGGTTTTTTATTTGAAATACGACATGTATCGTAACGCCTGGCCGCTGCTGGCGTTCGCTACGTATCGAAAAATTCTTGAACACGCCAAGGTGCGGCATGGCGTCGACCTCGATGGCCAGCCCTATTCAGGCATGGAAATGTTACAAAAAGCCGTGAAAAACGCCAGCCATGCTTGAACAAACCGTCCAGATTGTCTCCAACGAGCGCGATACCAACTCTTATTTTCGCCTCGTGGTGCGCGCGCCGCAAATCGCGCCGCTGATTCAACCGGGACAATTCGCGCACATTCGCGTGTTGCCGATGAAGGACGCGCTGCTGCGGCGGCCATTTAGTATCTTTCAAGTGGAAGGCGACACTTTTTCCGTCCTCTACAAAACCATCGGCAAGGGAACTGACGCGCTCGCGCGGATGCAAGCTGGCGGGGAACTCAGCGTGATTGCGCCGCTCGGTCGCGGATTTACCGTGCCGAAGTCCGGCGGCGAAACTCCATTGCTCGTCGCCGGCGGTTACGGCATGGCGGCGCTGTATCTGCTGGCGCAACGTTCGCCGCAAAAGGGCATCGTCTTCGTCGGCGGCCGGCAGCGCGTGGACATTTTGTGCGAAAAGGAATTTCGCGCGCTCGACTGGGACGTTCGCGTGACCACCGAGGACGGCAGCCACGGTGAGAAGGGGATTGTGACACAACCTCTAATGGCAGAATTAAAACGCTCGGTGGCCAAGCGCTTGGTGCCTGACCGCAAGGTCTTTGCCTGTGGCCCGACGCCGATGCTCAAGGCCGTCGGCAGAATTGCCGAAGAATTCAACGTGCCGGCGGAGCTTTCAATGGACGAGCACATGTGTTGCGGCGTCGGCGTTTGCCTGACGTGCGTGGTTCCGGTCAGGACCGATGAAGGTTGGGAATACCAGCGCAGTTGCACCGAAGGGCCGGTGTTTGATGCGCAAAAAGTTGCTTGGGAGCTACTCAAATGAATCCGATTCAGGCAAAGAAGATAAAATTGCCCCTCGCCCCGTCCCTCTCCCCGCTAGGCGGGGAGAGGGTGGCCTCTGGCCAGGTGAGGGGTTTGTTACATGGCATTTTACAGAACGTGTTCATATGAATCTCTCCGTCCAAATCGGCAGTCTGAAATTGCAAAACCCGGTGATGGTGGCCTCGGGCACATTCGGCTACGGCGTCGAATACGCGCGGCTCATGGACATCAACCAGCTCGGCGCTGTGGTCGTGAAGGGCATACGGCTTGAGCCTGTCCACGGCAATCCTACACCACGCACTGTCGAGGTCGCCAGCGGTCTCATCAACGCCATCGGTCTGCAAGGGCCGGGCGTGGACGGCTTCATCAAAAAATACTGGCCGTTCCTCAAAGGATTGAAAGTGCCGACCATCATCAACATCTGGGGCACAACAATCGAGGAATACGCCGAAGTGGCGCGGCGCTTCGATGCGCTCGGTGGCGTAGGCGCGTTGGAACTCAATGTTTCCTGTCCGAATATCAAGGAAGGCGGGGCGCAGTTCGGGACAGACGTGAAACTGCTTGCAAAAGTTGTGGCTGCATGCCGCAAGGTGACCAAGCTGCCGCTCATCACGAAGATGAGCCCGAACGTCGTGAGCATCGCGCCTTATGCCAGGGCGGCGGCGGATGCAGGCAGTGATGCGTTGGCGATCACGAACAGTTACCCGGCGATGGCAATTGATATCGAGACGCGCAAACCGAAGCTGGCAAACGTCACCGGCGGCCTGACTGGACCGTGCATCAAGCCGATTGCGATCAAACTGGTCTGGGAAGCGGCGCAGGCCATGAAAATCCCAATTATCGGCATGGGCGGCATCCAGAATGCAGGGGATGCGATTGAATTCATGATGGCTGGCGCGACGGCGTTGGCGGTGGGCACGGCGAATTTTTACGAGCCGCAGACCGTTTTGCAAGTGATTGCCGGCATCCGCGAGTTCATGCAAAAGAATGACATTCGAGACGTGCGTGAAATCACCGGCAGCGTGCAGATTGCGAAATGATATTATCCCCGATGACAACCGGAACCATCTCGGGTAGGGCGGGCAGTCCCTTGCCCGCCGCGTGTTCGCACAACGGTTGCGGCGCGCACGGAGTGACGCGCCCTACCAATGCCTGATTTATGTTCGAGCATCGCTCAAACCCGTTGTTGCCGCGCCGGCAATTTTACGCGCGTCTCGCCCGGAGCGCGTGTATTGGCTTGCTGGTCATCGCGGTCGCGCTTGGCATCGGGATGATTGGTTACCGCGCCTTCGAGCCAATGTCGTGGGTGGATGCCTTTGTCAATGCGGCGATGATTCTGTCCGGCATGGGACCGGTGTCGTCGCTGCAAACCGACGGCGGGAAAATTTTCGCCGGTTGCTATGCGTTATTCAGCGGCCTGGCGTTCCTCACGAGTCTCGGCATCATTATTGCGCCGGCCTTCCACCGATTCCTCCATAAGTTTCATCTGGAAGAAGCGAAGCGCGCGGACAAAACGGGCGGGTGACACCTCATCGCCTATTTGGTAGGGCCGTGCCGCCGCGCGGCCTTCAATCATGGCGGCGCAGCAGCGCCGCCCTACCTTTGCCACTATTCTGTTTTGCGCTTCGCGCGCAACGCGGTATTCTCCATTCATGCTTTGGGCATTCGCCAAATATCACGCGCTGGGCAATGACTACATTGTCATTGACCCTAAGAACCTGCCGTCGCCGTTGACGACCGCGCAGGTCAAAACGATTTGCCACCGCAATTTCGGCGTTGGCTCGGACGGTATTTTGCTCGGCCCGCTTCCTTCCAGGAAAGCCAAATTCGCGCTCCGCATTTTCAATCCCGACGGCAGCGAGGCGGAGAAAAGCGGCAACGGCCTGCGGATTTTTTCGCGTTACCTGTGGGACCGGAAACGGGCCGGCAAGGACGAATTCGCCATTGAAACCCCCGGCGGCCTTGTGAAGGCGACGGTCATGGAACGCGGTAGAACCGTGCGCGTCGAAATGGGCAGGGTCAGTTTCTGGAGCGACGAGATTCCCGTGACCGGCCCGCGCCGCGAAGTCATCAACGAACCGATTCGCCTGCGCGGACAGCAATTCCATTTTTGCGCGGCGACGGTGGGCAATCCGCATTGCGTGCTGCCGCTGCCAAAAATCAACGCGGAACTGGCGAGGAAATACGGGCCGTTGCTGGAAACGCACCTGCGTTTCCCCAATCGCATCAATGTGCAATTCATGAAGGTGCTCGACCGAAAAAATATCCAGATTGAAATCTGGGAGCGCGGCGCGGGTTATACGCTGGCGAGCGGCAGCAGCAGCAGCGTGGCGGCGGCGGTGGCGCACCGGCTCGGCCTGTGCGACCGCGAGATTTCCGTCCACATGCCCGGCGGAAAAATTCAGATCGGAATTGGCGGCGATTATTCGATTCAGATGACCGGCGCGGTGACGAAAGTTGCGGAAGGAATCATGAACAAGGAAATGTTCGGCGTTTCAACCGCCGCCTGACTGCCATCTATTGGCTGGCGTCTGCAGGCGGTTCCTTGTGCAGCAGACGCTCCATCCGCGACTTGGCGCAGTCGGGACACAGGCTGTACGAAAATCCCAAGTCCCAATGGCGCTTGAAATAGTCCTCGATCTGCGTCCAATACTGGTTGTCTTCCCGCACCTTTTTGCAGTTCATGCAAATGGGCACAATCCGTTGCAGTTCCGCCACCTCATTGAAGTCTTCGATGACCAGCAGCACCGCCTTCTGACCGCCATACGTGAACGGAGTGGCGGTGATGAGCGCGAAGAAATCGCGGACCTTCTCTTCGTCCAGTAATTCCATTTTAACCTTGCGCCTGACGGAGGCGGTGCCCAGGAAAGCATCATTGACGGCTTTACGGATAGTGCAAGTCTTGCAACCCTCGCCATGGCCGCAGCCTTCCGAGGTGTCCAGCGCATGGAGACAATGCAACAAATCACCGCTGTGCCGGAGCAGGATTTGCTCCCGCCCGAGCCCCGTCAATTTCTCCGCCGCGGCATTATACTCCAGGACGTGAAGATCCTCATCCACCACGAGAACAAACGATGGAATCGCATCCAGGATTTCCCTTAGCATGGACGAGTCAGGTGATGGAGTGGTCGTCATTCGACGCGATGAGCAATGGCTGTTTGAAAGGGACTGTCCGGAGAGTGAATCAGGTTTTTATTCTCACTGGCTGGAGTAGTAGGCGTCCACTTTGGCGGCAACGTCCTTGTAGCCGATGTCCATTTCGTAGATGAGCTTGAATTGTTCGATGGCTTCCTCTTTTTTGCCCATGCTTTCGAGCACGCAGCCGAGGTTGTAGGTGAGGTCTTTTTTTTCGTCGTCGAAAACAACCTTTTCCTTGATGGCGTTTTGGAGCGTGCGCGCGGCGAGGTCGAACATCTTCCGCCTCGCGTAGCACTGCGCGAGGCAATTCATCGCGGCAATGCGTTTGTGCGGATTGCCTTGCGCCTTCTGAAATTCCTGGATGGCCTCGTTAATTTTGCCCGCTTGGAGATAAAGCTGCCCCATTTCAAACCGGATCGCCATGTCCGTCGGATATTTTTCGACGAGTTTCTGGCAATCAGTGACCTGGAAATTCAATTTCTCCGCCTGAATTTTCGCGGATTGCCCGGCGTAGTCGGGCGCGGACGGATCCAGTTGCTCCAGTTGATAATCGAACCGGCGCATGACGGTGTCGGCGATGGAGCGTTCGAGCGACGGGTCGTTGCCCATTTCGGAATTTTTGACGCGGTCGTAAAGTTCCAGTGAACGCTCGAACTGCTTTTTCTGCGTGTAAAGTTCCGCGAGCTGGCGCACCAGCTTGAGATTGTCCGGTTCGTTTTTCAGGCGTGCTTCGTATTCTTCAATGAGCTGCCCGGCGACGTCATCGGTTTTCTGGACGCGCTTTTCCTGTTCGAGCGAGACGGCCTCCTTTTTGTCCTTCAAAATGTCGCGATAGGAACCCTGTCCGCCTTCGAGCGCGGCATAGCCGCCCTGGTCCAGCGTCTTGCGCGCGGATAAATCCTTGAGCGCCTGGCTCAACTCGCCGTCGTTGGGCGTCTCGCGCAAAAGGTCCATCAGGATTTGTTCCCCGCGGTTCTGTTCCCCCTCGCTGACGTCACCTGCCACCGCGAGCGCGCGGGCAAATGCTATCGCCAGATCCCTGTCCTTCGGCGAGTTGTTCGACAGTGTTTCATAGGACAAAACCGCTGTGTGAGGCAATTCCAATGCGTTCGCCGCTTCCACGATGATTCGGTGCGCGGCGGAGCTGTTCGGGTCACTGTTCAAAATCTGCTCGGCGATGGCGAGCGCCTCGGCGGGGTTGCGGCGCAGGGCAATCTGGCCTTTGGCCAGAAGCGGAGAAGAACTGGCGCCGCTCCACATCTTTTTGAAAAATCCGCCGCCCTTATCGCCGGCTTTCTTGAACTGCGCTTCGCGCAGCGCCTTGCGGCACTCAAAAAATTCCGGCTCCTTTTCGAGCACTTGGTTGAACAGCGTGATGGCGTAATCCAGATTTTCCCGTTGCACGGCTTCGGTGGCCCTGTTGAAGAGAACCCGCGCGTCACGCGAGATTTCGTTGCTGTTTTTTTCTGCCATATTATCCGCCTGGTTGAATAAAATCGCTTCTGCCGTAAAAATCAACCCCGAACGCTTTTCGGGGTCAACCGCATTGTGCCTTGTGCCGCAGGGCGTGATCCACGAGAACGAGCGCGGTCATTGCCTCGACCATCGGCACCGCGCGCGGCAACACGCACGGGTCATGGCGCCCACGGGCCTTGAGCGTCGTGTTGCGGAATTTCGCGTCCACCGTGTCCTGCTCATGCATGACGGTCGCCACCGGTTTGAACGCGACGCAGAAGAAAATCGTCTGGCCGTTCGAAATCCCGCCCTGAATGCCGCCGGAAAAATTTGTCGTTGTGAAAACCATCCCGTGTTTCGTGCGAAACGGGTCGTTGTGTTGACGCCCTGTAAGTAAAATGCCGCCAAAACCGGAGCCGATTTCAAACGCCTTGGACGCCGGCAGGCTTAACATGGCCTTCGCCAGGTCTGCTTCGAGCTTGTCGAACACCGGTTCGCCCCAGCCGGCGGGCACGCCGCGCGCGACGCCTTCAACAATGCCGCCGACGGTGTCACCCGCGCGCCGCATCTTTTCGATGAGCCGGATCATTTTTTTCGCCGCCGTTGTGTCGGGGCAGCGGACAATGTTCGACTCGATGTCCTTGAGTTTGACCTTGTCCGGGTCCACGTCAGCGACGAGGCGCTGGACTTGTTTGACGTAAGCGAGGATTTCAACGCCGAACCGTTCGCGTAAAATTTTCCTGGCAATGGCGCCGGCGGCGACGCGGCCAACCGTTTCGCGCGCGCTGGCGCGACCGCCGCCCTGCCAGTTGCGAATGCCGTATTTGGCAAAATACGTGAAGTCCGCGTGCGACGGGCGGAACTTCGTCTTCATTTCCATGTAGGCTTCGGGACGCGCGTCCTCATTTTTCACCCACAGACAAATCGGCGTGCCGAGCGTTTTGCCACCAAACGTGCCGGAAAGGATTTGCACCGTGTCGGATTCCTTGCGCGGCGAAACAATTTTGGATTGTCCCGGACGGCGGCGATCCAAATCCGGCTGGATGTCCGCTTCGGTCAGTTTGAGGCGCGGCGGGCAGCCGTCCACAACCACACCCACGCCGCCGCCGTGGGATTCGCCCCACGTCATGATGCGAAACAGTTGCCCGAAAGTGCTTGCCATGCTGGAATAATGCTTAAAAACCGCCGCGTGGTCAAATCTATCGGAGGGACGAGTTACACGAGTCCCAAACTGAATTTCTGGGATCATGAATTCGTTTGATTTAAGTCAGGGACTCGCATAGCTCATCCCTTCGAAAATTGTGAATGAACCATTGCAAAAACCAGGACGAAAACGGTTGCCTCATTTGCCGTCTTTGGAACATTCAAATCAGACAATCATTCAATATGTCAGTTGCAACGTGGATGGCCGCCGTCCTCTGTTGGCAAACCCGGAAATCCATCAATTACTCATCGAAGTATGGTGCAAGGCGGATCATTGGCTGGTGGGACACTATGTTGTTATGCCGGACCACGTCCACTTTTTCTGCGCGCCGATGTGTGTTCCAATAACGCCGCTCAAACGATGGATGGAATTCTGGCGTGCCGAGGTAGTGCGCCGCTGGCCGCGTGCTGACGACAAGCCCATTTGGCAAAAGGATTTTTTTGACCGGCAACTTCGCAGCGGTGAGAGTTATCGCCAGAAATGGCTCTATGTCGTCGAAAATCCCGTCAAGGCCGGATTGGTGACGCGTTGGGAAGACTGGCCATATCAAGACGAAATGAATGTTCTCCAATGGCATGAACCGGCGTGACTTTTTTTTCGGAAGGACGAGCTATGCGAGTCCAAAAATCCGTTTACAAATCAAGGACTCGTATAACTCATCCCTCCGGCTAATTTTGGGACTCGTATAACTCGTCCCTCCCAAGTAAACTAGCCGTTGCATGAACCGCATTGAGGAACGTTTTGTCCGGCTCAAACGCGAGGGTAAAAAGGGATTTATCGTCTATATCGGCGCGGGCGACCCGAATTTGGATGCCACGCGCAAACTGGCTTTGGCTTTCGACAAGGCCGGCGTGGACATTTTGGAACTCGGCGTGCCATTCAGCGACCCCCTTGCCGACGGTTTGGTGAACCAGCTCGCCGCGCAGCGCGGTTTGGAATCCGGTGCCACGCCGCCCAAAGTGTTGGAAACTGTCGCGGCGATTCGCAAGCGCTCGCAAATTCCGATTGTGCTCTACATTTATTTCAACCTCATTCACCGCGTCGGCATGGAAAGATTCATCGCGGATGCGGCGCGCGCGGGCGTGGACGGCCTGCTCGTGCTCGATTTGCCGCCGGAGGAATCGGCCAATTACGGAACGCTCACGCGCAAAGCCGGCCTCTGCCACATTTATCTCGTCGCGCCGACAACGCCGGACGACCGCATCGAACTCATTGTCAAACGCGGCAGCGGTTTCATTTATTATATTTCGCGCGAAGGTGTGACAGGCATGCAGACGCGAGTCGCGGCGAACATCGCACAACGAGTCGCCAAAATCCGCGCGCATACGGATTTGCCGGTCGCCGTCGGTTTCGGCATCTCGAATCCCGAACAGGCCAGACTCGTCGCGCAAAACGCGGATGCCGTTGTCGTGGGCAGCGCGGTGGTGAACCAGATCGCGCAGCACGGAAAATCGCGGGAACTTGTCGCCAAAGTCAGCGCGTTTGTAAAATCGCTGGCCGATGCGGTAAAATCAATTTAAGCCACAGATGAAAACGGAAACCATTTTTGTTTTTCAAATTTGAAAATTCTTTGGCAAGATGACAGCAATGGCGAAGCAGAAAAAGAAAAAGACAGCAAAATCAGAAACGATGATTTTGCACGAAGATTCTCCGCCATATCATGTTAATGGAAATGGCCACGGCAACGGCCATACAAATGGCGAAATGACGATTGCCGAGTTGCAAATACTCACTGGAGATTGCCGCAAGTTGTTACCGGATATTCCTTCCGAATCCGTTCAGTGTTGTGTTACGTCGCCACCTTATTGGGGTTTGCGGGATTATGCACACTCGGCACAAATCGGAGCGGAAGCTTCACCCGATCAATACGTCGCGAATCTTGTTGGAATTTTTCGGGAAGTTCGGCGCGTGCTTAAAAGAGATGGAACGCTTTGGCTAAACGTCGGCGATGGATACGCTCGCAATGGCGGAACAGGGAATCATGGGCCAAACGCAATCGTTGGGAATACGAGAAAGCTAATCCAAAAGCGAAATTGTAAGGTTCCTAATTGTTGGGGATTGAAAGATCGCGATTTGATGGGCTTGCCATGGCGAGTGGCGTTTGCACTACAACAAGATGGTTGGATTTTGAGATCAAAAGTTACTTGGCTCAAAAAAACCGCTATGCCAGAAAGCGTCAAGAATCGGCCAACCAATGCGACAGAAGAAATTTTTTTATTCGCAAAAGAGCCAACTTATTATTACGACTTCGATGGCATCAGAGAACCAACAGGTGCGAATTTGAGAAATTGTTGGATACTCGGCCCAGATATTAGCGGCAGAGGACATCCTGCCGCATTTCCGCGAGAGTTAGCACGTCGTTGTATTTTACTTGGCAGTAAATCTGGTGACACCGTTCTCGATCCATTTGGCGGTTCGGGAACAACCGGCGCAGTTGCACAAGAATTAGGGCGCAGAGCTATCCTCATTGAAATAAATTCTGATTATTCCAAAATCAGCAAGCAACGAATACGAGACGCCATTCAAATAAAGCTCCGCATTTAGCAATATGCCTCGCAAATTAACTTCTGATACAAACGCAGAAAAAGCTGTTCAAGCATTTACTGCCCGGACAGCGGCGACATCGCGGAATTTAAGTCATGCGTGGCTGACCATCGCAGAGCTTTTAATGACTTGTGAAGTCTGGAATTCAGGAAAGTGGAAGCGTTTTCGTGAACAGCTTGTGTTGAGAGAGAGCAATGATTACAAAATAAATAAAGATGGTCCGTCCCAAGCATTGAAAGAGGCTGTTTTGATGGGAGATTATTTGGCAAGCAAACTTGGCGTTGAGCGAAACAGTTTGTGTTCTAGTATCGGCGGCTTTTTGAAAGGGCTCAAGATTCAACCAAATAATCCGCGAGGTCATGCCTTTCGCTCGCTAATTGCTAATGTGCTCGCGATATATGGGGATTCAACTTTGACTGTTGAAGAAGAAGTCAATCCATATCCTTTATTTCCGGGTTTTATATTTAATCTGCGTTCAGCAAATCCAAGAATTGATATTGTCATTTCGCGAAATAAGCAAATTGTAGCGCTTTGCTCAACGCGCTGGTCTTATCGCCATGACCGCGTAGATATACTTGAAGAAGCACATGCTTACATGGCCGCTGCGCGTCGCGTGAATCCAAATTGCAAATTTTTTGGGATAACGGCTGAAGTTAATCCGGCGAGATTAAAAAAAGTGGTAAAATCGTCTGCGCCATGTCAGCGAAATGCAGCAGTGGAGCGTCTTGTTCACTTGCATTGCCCGTTGGTAACAACCGTTATTGGACATAACGGCGAATTGAAACATCTGATGGATTTAACAGAGTGGGTTGAAGATTCAAAAAATTGGCATTGAACATTTTTCGAGCTGCCATGCGTCGCGCTCCGTTATTTATCTGTGGTTAAAAATTTATGAGCGCAAAAATTAAACCCGACATCAAAAACCGGTTCGTCATCATCATGGCGGGCGGGCGTGGCGAGCGGTTCTGGCCGGTGAGCCGCGAGAAAATGCCCAAGCAACTGCTCACGCTGCTCGGCAAACGCTCATTTTTGCAACAGGCCGTCGAGCGCGTGCTGCCGCTTGTGCCGGCCAAAAACATTTTCGTTATCACCAACGCGGCGCAACTACCGGAGGTCCGCAAACAACTCCCGAAAATCCCCAAACAAAATCTGATTGCCGAGCCAGTTGGCCGCGACACCTGCGCCGCCGTCACGCTCGGCGCGGCAATTGTCGGCGCGCGTTCGACGACCGGCGTCATGGCGGTGTTGCCCGCCGACCACGTCATTCCTGACGAGAAAAAATTTCAGCAGGTTTTGAATGACTCCTTCGACCTCGCAAGTCGCGGTCAGGCGATTGTGACCATCGGCATCAAGCCGGCTGGGCCGGACACAGGTTACGGCTACATTCAAGTCGGGCAGGAATTGCCGCCGGCGCAAGGCGCGAAAAAGACCAAGACCACTTTTTACCGGGCGGAGCGGTTTGTCGAGAAACCGCACTTTGACCGCGCGCTCGAATACGTCAACAGCGGTCAATATCGTTGGAACGCCGGAATGTTCATCTGGTCGTTCGTGACCATCACGGAAGGTTTGCAGAAACATCAGCCGGAAATGTATGCCGCGTGTCAGCGCTGGTTCAAAGTGGCGAACAAACCGGCGAAACTCGCGAAGGTACTCGCGAAGGAATATCCCGACATCAAAAAAATCTCGATTGATTACGCGCTGATGGAGCACGCGCAAAATGTCGTTGTGGCCGACGGCGTGTTTGAATGGGACGACCTCGGTTCGTGGACAGCGCTGGCGCGGCATCTCAAAGCCGACCCGGAAGGGAACTGCGCAGTGGCGGATTTCATCCACGTGGATGCGGCACGGAACATCATCTACGACGCGCGCACCAAAGACCGGCGCACGCCGATTGCCGTGGTCGGCTTGCGCGATTCGATATTGGTCCAGACGGACGATGCGGTGCTGCTGGCGCACAAAAGCCAGGCGCAGAAGGTCAAAGAGCTGGTCAAAAAGCTGGCGGAGTTGAAAGAATTTAAGAATTTGGTTTGAACAACAAAGGAACGAAGAGACAAGGTGGAATTACCTTCCTTTGTTCCTTGGTTTCTTTGTGGTGAATTGAAATTTTCCCCAACCATAGCTTGACCTTTCGCGCTTAAAAGGCAGACTGTTTAGCTCGACTTTAGTTTTTAGTGTTGAGTTTTGAATTTTGAGTTGTTCGGAATAAATTGAATTCAAAACTTAAAACTCAAGATTCAAAATTAAATAAATGCAGCACATTCGGAACATCGCCATCATCGCGCACGTTGACCACGGCAAGACGACGTTGGTGGACTGTCTGCTCAAGCAGTCGGGCACATTTCGCGCCAACCAGCACGAGTCGCAGGATGAGCGCATCATGGATTCGATGGATTTAGAGCGCGAGAAGGGCATTACCATCAAGGCCAAAAACGCCGCGTTCAAATACAAGGATTACCACATCAACATCGTGGACACGCCCGGCCATGCGGATTTCGGCGGCGAGGTCGAACGCATTATGAACATGATTGACGGCGTGCTGCTGGTCGTGGACGCCGCGGACGGCCCGCAGGCGCAAACGCGCTTCGTGCTGCGCAAGGCGCTCGAAGCGGGCGCGAAGCCAATCGTTGTCATTAATAAAATTGACCGCGAGAACGCAAACCCCAAAAAAGTCCTCGACGAGGTTTTCGAACTTTTCATTTCGCTCAACGCCACGGACGAGCAAATGGATTTTCCATTTGTCTTTTGCTCGGCCAAAGTCGGCTATGCGAAACTCGACCTCGCGCAGGCCAGCGACTCGATGGTGCCGTTGTTCGACGCCATCATAAAGCACATCCCGCCGCCGCGCGCCAAGGCGGGCGAAGGCTTCCAGATTCTCGTGGCGAATCTGGATTACAGCGATTATCTCGGCCGCATTGCGTTCGGCAAAATCATGGAGGGCAAGGTGAAGGTTGGCGACACGGCCAGTTGCCTGCACGGCCACGGCAGGATCACCCAGGGCAAAATCACAATGATTTACCACTTCGAGGGCTTGAAACGCATCGAAGTGCAGGAGGCGCACGCGGGCGACATCGTCGGCATCACCGGTTTTGAGGACGTGTTTATCGGCGAGACCATCGCGGACAAACCGGAACATGGCGCGCTGCCTTACATTCCGATTGACCCACCGACGATTCAGATGGAATTCGCCGTGAACGACAGCCCGCTCGCCGGCCAGGACGGCAAGCTCGTCACCGCGCGGCATATTTGGGAGCGGTTGCAAAAGGAAATCCGCATGAACGTCGCGTTGCGCATCAAGCAGACCGCCGATCCGAAAATTTTCGAGGTCGAGGGCCGGGGCGAAATGCAAATTGCGATTCTCGTCGAGCAAATGCGGCGCGAAGGCTATGAAGTTTTGGTTTCGCGTCCCGAAGTGCTTTACAAGAAAGGCCCGAAAGACGAGCTCCTGGAGCCGATTGAACAGTTGTTCCTCGAAATCCCGCAGGAATTCATGGGCGCAGTCATGGAAAATCTTTCCGGCCGCAAAGCCGAAATCACCAGCATGAACCATCATGCCGACCAGGTGACCATTGAGGCTCTGATCCCCACGCGCGGCCTGATTGGGTTTGAGACCGACCTCGTGAACCAGACACGCGGTCTTGGTGTGATGAGCCATCTATTTTACAAATACGGCCCCGACCGCGGGGAAATCGCCGCGCGTAAGAACGGCTCGCTCGTCAGCATGGAAAATGGCGTGGCGATGTCCTACGCGCTGAACATGATTCAAGAGCGCGGCCGCCTGATGATCGAGCCGGGCGACGCCATTTACGCCGGCATGATTGTGGGCGAAAACGCGCGCGAAAACGACATCCCGGTAAATCCCTGCAAGGCGAAAAGATTGACGAACATGCGGTCTGTGGGCGATGGCAAGGGCATCCAGCTCACCGCGCCGTTGAAATTGAGCCTCGAACGCGCGCTCGAATACATCGGCTCGGACGAATATGTGGAAGCCACGCCAAAAAATCTCCGGCTGCGAAAAAAGATTCTGGATGAAATTGCCAGAAAGCGTTCTGAAAAATCGCGCGTGATAAAAATTCTGGCGGAGTGACGGGCGCTGCAACTATTTCTGCAGTGGCTTTCCTGTAAATTCCATTCCGACGAGGCAGACGTCGTCGTCAAATTTGTGGCCAACAGAGAAGGCGCGGATGGTTTTCAGCAATTCGTCGAACATTTGCGCGGCGGGTTTGTCCAGCAGGTTTTGCACGTTCAGCAGCAACCGTTCCTGGGAATAGAGTTCTTCATTTTGCCCCTGCACTTCGTAGAGGCCGTCGGTGAACAGCATCACGAGGTCGCCGGGCGCGAGAGTGGCTTCGCTGGTTTGATAGAGCGGGTCTTCGAACAGGCCGAGCGCGGGCTGGCTTTTGCCGGAGTCGTTGGCGAGCGGCTCAACGCGATTGGCCGAGCGACGCACGAGCAGGGGCTTGGGATGGCCGGCGTTGGCGAAGCGCATATGGCCGGTGCGCCAGTTGGCAACGAGATAAAACACGGTGGTGAGCATCGGCGAGCCGGTGGTTTTGAGGATGATGCACAAGTCGGAGTTGAGCTTACGCAAAAACATTCCCGGATCGTGCGCCAGCGGTTTCAGTTCCTCGCCGAGCGCGCGGATCATGGCGGTGACGAGCGCGGCCCGGACGCCGTGGCCGGTGACGTCGCAAATGAAAACGCCCACTTCATCGTCCGAAAGGGCGGACACGCTGAAAAAGTCGCCGCTGACGGTTTCCGCCGGATGATAACGGTGAATGAACTGGAAAACGCTTTTCCCCGGCGGCGCGTTGCGCGGAAACACGGGATATTGTTGCGGCAACATGGCAAGCTGGATCTCTCGCGCCATACGGAGGTTTTCCTCCATGATTAAATTTTTGGCGCGCAATTCCTCGCGACCACGGGCGAGTTCGGTGTTCGCGCGGCGGATTCGTTCCTCGGCAAGTTGTTGCGCCGTGATGTCCCAAAAAATTCCCTGAACTCCGGTGACTTTGCCATTGGCGCCAAAAATGGGCATTTTGACGACCTGAATGTAAGCCAGTTCGCTGCCGAAGACACTCTGCTCGATCGTTTCAAATGGCTTTCCGCTCTGGATGACTTGCTGATCATCCTCCTTCCGATGGATTGCATATTCCGGGGGAATAAAATCCGCGATGGTTTTACCGATGACTTCATCGTAACTTTTGCCGAGCGTTTTGCAAAATTGCCGGTTCGCAAACGTGTAATGTCCGTGGAGGTCCTTGCGGAAAATATTTTGCGGCATGGTTTCCACAAGCGAATGGTAGAGCGCCTCGGATGCGAGCATTCGTTCCTCGATCTCGCGCCGTTGCGTGATGTTTTCCACCGTGCCTTCGTAGTAAAGCAATTTGCCGCGTCTGTCGCGCACCACCCGGCAATTTTCCGAAACCCAAATAATTGAGCCGTCCTTGCGATAAATCCGCGACTCGAAATTCGTGATGGTATCGTTCTTTTGCATCAACCGGACGAATTCCTCGCGCCGGCCCGGCTCGACGTAAAGCCGGGTCGCAATGTCCCTGATGCTCGCCATCAATTCCACCGGCGAGTCATAGCCGTAAATGCGCGCCAATGCCACGTTGGCCAGGAGATAACGTCCGTCGGGCGTGGTGCGGAAGATGCCTTCGACGAGATGGTCAAAAAGATCGTAGTAATCTTTCTTTTCCTTGATCAACGCGTTCCACTCGTATTGACGTTCAATCGCGCAGTGAATCACCGGCGCCAGCGCGTGTGTGCCGAGTTGCTGCCTGGCGAAGTATTCCTGCGCGCCCGCCCGGATGACTTCCACCGCGAATGTCTCGTCTTTCGCCGGGCCCAAAACCACAATCGGCAAAGCGGGGGCTTTGGTGGCGAGGGATGTGACCTGGAACAAGCCGGCGGCGTTCGCCGTTGGAAGTTCAAACAAAACGACGCCGAATGAACTGGTCGCCAACTTGGGCAGCACGGCCTCCATCGTCGGCGCGGTGGTGACTTCGGATTTTTGCCTGTCGTTGCGGAAGTTGTCGGCAACCGCGCGCGCGAGACGCTTGTCGCCGGCAATCAACAAAACCTTTAACGATTCAGTTTGCATGATGCAAACCGGTCTCGCGGCGTGCGCGAAGGCCGGTTTATTTCAATTTGTTCTGTGATAAACATACGAATTTAACGCGCCGCCGCAAGAAAGTTGCGCCCGCGCCGGATTTTTGCTTCAATCGGCCCGGATGAAATGGCGAGCTGACTTCCGCAGGATGGGTCTCTTCAATTTTTTTGTTCTCTTGCCTGAAATCGCCGCCCCGCGACCGCCAGCGGCTTTTACGGAGCCTTAACGTGTGACATGAATTTATGAAAACCTATCAACCAGCGGATATCCGAAACTTCGCCATTGTCGGCCATGCGTCGTCGGGCAAGACGATGTTAAGCGAGGCGATGCTCGCCTGCAGCGGCGTCATCTCACGCATGGGCCGCATCGCGGACGGCTCGACAGTATCGGACTATCACGTCAGCGAAAAGAACCGCCAGATTTCCGTCTCGGCGTCGTTGCTCCACACGGAATGGGCGGGGAAGAAATTCAACATTATTGACACGCCGGGTTACCTCGATTTCATCAGCGAAGGTTTGGGGGCGTTGCGCGTGGGCGATTTTGCGTTGGTGGTGATTCACGCGCAACACGGCCTCGGCGTCGGCACCGAACGGGTATGGGATTACGCGACAAACTATGGCATCCCCAAAATGATCGTCGTGAACGCCGTGGACAAGGAGAACTTTGATTTCGACGCGGTGGTGAAGCAGGTGCAGGAACGGTTTGGGCGGCACGTTTTTCCGTTGAGTTTCCCGCTGAATCCCGGCCCCGGCTTCAATCGTGTGCTGGACGTGCTGCGCAAGGAAATCGTGACTTATGCGACCGATTACAGCGGCAAATACAAGGAAGAACCGGTGACCGGCGAATGGGAGGCGAAGTGGAACGAAATGCACGGCCAGCTCATCGAACACATCGCCGAGTCCGATGACGAATTGATGAACAAATTTTTCGAGCAGGGCGGACTGTCGGAGGAGGAATTCCGCGCCGGCATTCACGCGGCGGTGCAGAAGCAATTATTCATCCCGATCTTCTGCACGTCAGCGGAAAACAACATCGGCGTGGCGCGGTTGATGGATTTCATTGCCAAGTATGGTTCGTCGCCGGTGGATCGCCGGAAGGTAAAGGCCTTCAACGCAAATGACGCGGAGGTGGAGGTGGCGTTGGATAATCCCGAACCCGTTCTTTACATTTTCAAGACCATGTCCGAGGCGCATTTCGGCGAGTTGTCGTTTTTCCGCATCTATGCCGGGTCGGTGTCCACGGGCATGGATTTGTTCAACAGCGACCGC
>JBEKON010000014.1:0-52201 GCA_049521735.1 Verrucomicrobiota bacterium | reverse complement strand
CGCAACAAGCGCTGATTTTCAAGCCGCGCGACGGTCACGGAAAACCGGCCAATCAAAAACAGCAACAATGCAAAAACACCAAACAGCGTGAGCGCCGGCATGACGCGATCGGACGCAATGTCGCCGGTCGCTTTGGAAATCCAGCGCCAAAGCAGATACGCGCCGCCGCCTTCGAGCAAAAACAACAGCACGCCGAAACCCGGCACGATGAATTTCTCAAACTGTTCGCGTGCGCGCTGCGCCGAAAAAACCTCCGCCTCTTTTGATTCAAACAGTGTTGATTCGCCCCGGGTGCGGGCGAGTTCCTCAACCTCCATTTTTTCCAGCCGCTCATTTTCTTCAAGCCACATTTGAAACCAACTGGCGAAGGCCACCAATACGCCCAAACCGAGAAAAACCGAGCATACCTCCCCGGCAAGCGACTTCACATAGGTCGTCACGACGAACGCGGCGACAAAAATCACCGCCGCCACGGCCAGATTCACCAAACCATGTTTTTGAACGTTGTGTTCCATTAAACCTTACAGCGTTACATTGCTAAATCTTTGCATCGATGAAACGATTCAACTCAATTCCCGTTCCTCAAACAGCACCATGCCGATGGCCAGTACTGCGCCCGCGTAAGCAACCATATAGGCGAATGCCTTGCCGACGTAGCCCCATTGAAAGGTGCTTTTGTCCATGTCCAAAGCGTCCGCGAACCAAAAAAGCTGCCAGTTTGGAATGACCGTGTAAAGCACTGAAGCCCACCAGGAACCACCCATACCTGCGCTCTGCAGCCGCGCTTTATCTTCCGCAGTGATGGCTTTACGCTCCGACAATTCCAGTTTACCGGAGTTGTCGGCATCGTATTTTTGCACAATGGATTTAAGCAAAGCCTTTTGATCGTCAGACCAGCGCGGGTTGCCCACTTCCACTTGCAAATCCTGCCGCCAAACCGGTTCGGCGCGCTGGCCCAATAGATAATCCGACATTAGTCCGATCAAAAAAAACGCCGAGCAAACTGCCAGTGTGGGAATTGTGTCCAGCCGCGTCGAACATGCCAGCGCCAGCGCCGCCAGAATCCACAAAGCGAACAAAATCAGGATGCCCGCCGGCACCAATCGCCAGTCCACGTGCGCGACCTCGTTCACACTCTCCATTTGTTTGGTGAACCGGAAAATGATGAACGCCGCCAGCGTCGCGAAAACCACCAGCGCAAAAACTGCGTCGCTTACAAATGGTCGCCGCAGAAAAAAATTGCTGAAGCCCGCCAGCCCGTAGGCTGCCGCCGTGCCCGCCATAAAAATTAAAAGCGCGGCCACATCCGTTTTGCCATAGGCATCGAACGCCATGCGGCTGGCCAGCAGCACGCCTATGAGATTCACATAGGTCAGCACCGTCAGCGCCGCCGCGAGTCCGGCATATTTGGCCAGGAAAAATTGCGCACGCCCCACTGGCTTGGACAGCACCGCCAGTGCCGTTCCCCTGCGGATTTCGTGTGCCAGTGACGCGGAGGCGCTCAGCACTGCGCCAAACAACCCCGACAGCAGCATCACCGCCAGCACACTGTTTTCGACCAGTTTCGGCTCGTCGCCGAACGCGAAGTAATACGGCACCGCCAGAAAAATTTCAAAAAACACCGACGCCGTCATCAGCAGCAAAAAAACCGGCTGCCGGACCAATTCCATGAAAGCGTTTATGGCGATGGTAAAAAATTGTCGCATGGCAAATTTCCGCGAAGATTACGAGGCTCGCGGCTGATTGCAAACGGTTAATCCGCCCGCTCTGAATGATAAAGACAGCATCCTGGAATTGACAGCAAGTTGGCAAACAACATTCAAATGAAATAAAGGCTTAGGCCATTGCCCGCGCGATGGAATTCCACCAGGCGTCGTGAAGCTCGATCGTCGGCGCGCTGGATTCCCCGGCGGCGGTTTTGATGGCAAGTTTGTCCCCGCCAACCGTGCCGATGCGTGCAGCGGGAACGCCGAGCAACTTCGCGCGCTCCACTACTTTCACCGTATCGAGCGCCTTGCAAGTGATGACGACGCGCGATTGCGTTTCGCCAAAAAGCAGGGAGTCCAACCGGTGGGGCGAGGCTCCTGACAAGCCATCGTCCGCCTGCCCATCGGCTCGCGAGGACGCTCGCCCCACCGATGAAAGATCCACCTGCGCGCCGATCAACCGCGGCGTTTCGCGGGCCACAAGCTGGCTGATGCAACTTTCAGCCAGGCAAACCGCCAGGCCGCCTTCACTACAGTCATGCGCACTTTTTACCAGACCACTCTGGATGAGGCCGAGCAGTGTGGTATGCAAAGTCTTTGCCTGTTCCAGATCAACGCGCGGCGGCGCACCGGTCTTTTTGCCGTGAACGACTTGTAAATACGCCGAGCCGCCCAAGCCTTGTAGCGGATCATTCGCATCAACGACGTCGCCGAGCAAAATGATCGCGTCGCCTTTGTCCTTGAACCATTGCGTCGTGATGTGCTCCGGCTTTTCGATGATGCCGACCATCGCAACTGTCGGCGTGGGATCAATCGGGCCGGCTGGACTTTGATTGTAGAGCGAGCAATTGCCGCCGGTGACCGGGGCATTGAACACTTTGCACGCCTCCCCCAGGCCGCGCACGGATTCCTTCATCTGCCAGAACAACTCCGGTTTGAACGGGTTGGCGAAATTGAGATTATCCGTCACGCCCAATGGCACTGCTCCGGAGCAGGCCAGGTTCCGCGCAGCTTCAGCAACAACGATTTTACTGCCTTCGTAAGGATCGAGATAAACGTAAGCGGCATTGCCGTCCACCGAGATGGCAATGAGTTTTTCCGGCGTCGGTTTTGCGTTCGAAAGTTCCGGCAATGAATCCGTCTTGATGCGCAACACCGCTGCATCGCTGCCGGGGCAAACCACCGAACCATCGCGCACCATGTGGTCGTATTGCCGGTAAACCCAATTCTTCGAAGCGATTGTCGGCCAGGCGAGCAGCTTCTTCAAATCCGCGACCGCATCTTTCGTGTCGGCAATTCCGTCCAATCGGAAAGCGCGGATTTCCTTCAAATATTCCGGCTCCTCTGCATCGCGGTGGTAAACCGGCGATTCATTCGCGATTAACTTGGCCGGGATGTCGGCGACAACTTTGCCGTGATGTTTCACAACCATGTGGCCGCTGTCGGTGACGAAACCAATTTCTGCCCACGGCAAATCCCACTTGTCGAAGATGCGTTTTACTTCCTCCTCACAGCCTTTGTGGACGATGATGAGCATCCGCTCCTGCGATTCCGAGAGCATGATTTCATAGCTGCTCATGTTCGGCGCGCGCTGCGGCACTTTGTCGAGTTCAATCTCAATGCCCGTACCTGCGCGGGCGGCGGTTTCGCAGGTCGAGCAGGTCAAGCCCGCCGCGCCCATGTCTTGAATGCCGGCGACCGCGCCGGTGGCCAACAGTTCGAGGCACGCTTCGCAAACCAGCTTCTCCATGAATGGATCGCCCACCTGCACCGCGCCGCGTTGTTGTTCGGCGGATTCCTCGGTCAAATCCTGCGACGCGAATGCTGCGCCTGCGAGGCCGTCGCGACCGGTTGCCGGGCCGACATAAAAAACCGGATTACCGATGCCCTTGGCCTCACCGCGCGCGATTTGTTCATGGCGCAGCACGCCGAGGCAGAAAGCGTTCACGAGTGGATTGCCTTCGTAGCTTTTATCGAAGTAAACCTCGCCCGCGATGGTCGGGATGCCGAAGCAATTGCCGTAATACGCGATACCGCCAACGACGCCTGCAAACAGGCGGCGGTTGTTAGTAATCTGTTGTGCCGCCAATTCTTGGTAGGGCGCGGTGTCCTCACCGCGCCGCTCGGCGGGCTGGGGACAGCCCGCCCTACCTCCGCCATTAGTGATTGGCCCAAACCGCAACGAGTTCACGGAACAAATCGGCCTTGCGCCCATCGTGAAAATGTCGCGCACGATACCGCCCACACCCGTGGCCGCTCCCTGAAACGGCTCGACGGCGCTCGGATGGTTGTGGGATTCGATCTTGAACGCGATGGCCAGTCCGTCACCGATGTCAATGATGCCGGCGTTTTCCTCGCCTGCGCCAACAAGGATTTTGGGCGATTTGGTGGGGAACGTCTTGAGTAGGGGGCGGGTGTTTTTATAGCTGCAATGCTCGCTCCACATCACCGAGAAGATGCCCAGCTCGGTGTAGCTCGGCTCGCGCCCGAGGATTTCCTTCATCTTGGCGTATTCGTCCGGCGTGAGGTTGTGTTTGGCAACCAGTTCGGGTGTGATGGCGGGTTCGGACATTGGAGAAAAATTTTACGCCGCTTTTGTGACAGGTTTGTTTTGTGATGAGGCAATCATGCTTTCAAGAATCCATCTACCGTCATCGCTGCCGAGAATTTCCTCGCTGGCGCGTTCGGGATGCGGCATCAGCCCAGCCACATTGCGGCGTTCGTTGCAGATGCCGGCAATGTTCTGGAGCGAACCGTTCGGGTTCGCCGTGTCGGTCAGGTTTCCATTTGCATCGCAATACTGCCAGAGGATCTGGTTGTTCGCCTTGAGCTTCGCCAGCGTTTCCTCATTGGCGAAGTAGCAGCCTTCGCCATGAGCAATGGGAAGCTTCAAAATTTTTCCCGCCGGAATTTTGTTCGTGAACGGCGAATTATGCATGGCTGTTTTCAAAAAAATGTGTTCGCAATGGAATTGCAGGTCGCGGTTGCGGACGAGCGCGCCGGGCAACAGTCCCGCTTCGGTGAGCACCTGGAAACCGTTGCAGATGCCGATGACGAGTCCACCGCTGTCGGCAAATTGTTTCACGGCCTGCATGACGGGGCTGAACCGCGCGATTGCGCCGCAGCGGAGGTAATCGCCGTAGCTGAAGCCACCGGGCACGATGACGGCGTCAGCGTCGCCGAGCGAATTTTCCTTGTGCCAGACGTAGCGCGCGGAATGGCCAAGCACGTCACGAATGGCGTGAATGGCGTCTTGGTCGCAGTTGGAAGCGGGAAATTGGAGAACGGCAAAATTCATTCGATCTCCAGCCTGTAGTCCTCGATGATCGGGTTGCTCAAAAATTTGTGTGCCGCATCATTCAACGCCTGCTGCGCGGCTGCTTTATCCGTGCCGGGCGCGAGGTCAATCTCGATGTATTTGCCGACGTGAACGGCAGTGATGCCCTTGTAGCCCATTTGTTCGAGGGCGCCCTGAACGGTTTTGCCTTGCGGATCCACCACGGCCTTCTTTGGGGTAATGACGATTTTTGCTTTCATGCTCGCGCATGCAATGTTGCGGAAAATCCCCGCGTTGTGCGAGAAATTTTTGGACGCGGAAAATTTCCACTGCAAGAAGCGTTGAATTTTCCCGCCTGCCGGGCCATTGTTTGCGGCGTGAATACCGCGATTCCCTTGGACGAATTGGCCATCCGCAACATCAGTACCGAGCACAAACCGATTGGGCCGTGCACCATCGTCATCTTTGGCGCAAGTGGCGACCTCACCGCGCGCAAACTGGTTCCCGCGTTTTATCACCTTTGCAAGGACAAGCAGATGCCGTCCGCGTTCCGCGTCGTCGGCGTCGCGCGTCGCGAAAAGACGGATGAATCGTGGCGAAATGAATTGCGCGCCGCGCTGGATCAGTTTTCACGGACGAAGCCCGTGGACGAAAATGTCTGGCGCAATTTCGCCAAAAACATTTTTTACTGTCGCGGCGACCTGGCCGACGCGGCGACTTACGAAAGGCTTGAGGAATTGCTGGTTTCCTTCGGCGAAGCGCTGCTTCGGGAAAACCTGCTTTTTTACCTCGCCACGCTGCCGAGCCAGTTTGGCGAAGTGGTGGAGCAGATTCATCGCGCGGGTTTGCTGCACAAGAACGGTTCTGGTTGGCAGCGCATCGTGGTGGAAAAACCGTTTGGGCACGACCTGGCATCGGCGCGCGCGTTGAACAAGGAACTGACGCGCTTTATTCACGAACAGCAGATTTGCCGCATTGACCATTACCTCGGCAAGGAAACGGTGCAGAACATTTTGATGTTCCGCTTTTCCAATTCGACTTTCGAGCAGCTTTGGAACCGCAGCCTGATTGACCACGTGCAGATCACCGTCAGCGAAAAATTCGGCGTCGGCGAACGCGGTGGTTATTACGAGGAAGCCGGCGCGTTGCGCGACATGGTGCAGAACCACATGCTGCAAGTCCTTTCGCTCGTGACGATGGAACCGCCCGTGTCGCTTGAATCCGAAGCCATCCGCGACGAAAAAGTAAAATTGCTCAAATCCATCCGCCCGCTGACCCCTGACGATGTCGCGCTGCAAGTCGTGCGCGGACAATATGTTGCCGGTGAAGTGGACGGCAAACCGCGTCCGGGTTATCGGCAGGAACCGAAAGTAAAGCCCGATTCCAACGTCGAGACCTACGTCGCGTTGAAGCTGTTCATTGACAACTGGCGCTGGTCGGACGTGCCGTTTTATTTGCGCACCGGCAAATATTTGCCGCAAAGCGCCAGCGAAGTGCGGGTTCAATTTCGCCCTACGCCGCATGTGCTGTTCGCCGCGCAATGCGGCCAAAAGCTCGATCCCAACGCCATTGCACTGCGCCTTCAGCCGAACGAAGGAATTTCCCTGCACTTCAACGGCAAAGTGCCCGGTATGAGCCTTGGCGTGCGCCCGGTGCGAATGCACTTCAGTTACGACACCGAATTCGGCGCCTACACGCCCGAGGCCTATGAACGGCTGTTGCTCGAAGCCATTGACGGCGACGCGACGCTGTTCATCCGCCGCGACGAAGTGGAGACCGCATGGCAAATCGTGGACTCCATCCGCGCCGATTGGGACGGCAAACCGCTGACGGACCGTGAATTTTATGCCGCCGGAACCTGGGGGCCGATTGCTGCCGACGATTTGCTCGCCCAAAGCGGCCACGTCTGGCACGAACCGCAGCAACCCAAGTGAAAAACTTTGAACTTAATTTATGTCCACTTTAGCTGACGCTTTTATACAGTTCATTAAAATGAGTTCCGCATACTTCACTTTTGCTGGAGTTATTTTAATTGTATGTGGATTACCTTGGATCTTCATAAGAAAGTATATTTCGAATCCAGATCTCCGCAGATTATTCTCATCGCTTGTTTTTGCGCTGGCCTTAACTCCAGGCGGTGTTCCTTTTCATAATACTGCAATTTTAGTACCAGCGATTTTAATGGTAGAAGCAATCTATCCGGATCCTTTATGCGGCCTTATTGTTGGTATAATCATACTAGTTTGGTTTGTAATATTTGCGACCAGAAGTCTTGCGGCTATTTGCTACGTTTGGATTAAAAAGAAAATTTGCAAACCACGTTGAGACTATTCAATTGGGAGGGACGGCATGTTGCCGTCCCCATATTGGGTCGGCGGCACGCCGACCCTCCCACAATTGATTTTTATGACTGGAGATTACGCCCCGTTTGAAGAACCCGGACGGAAACATCCGGCGCGCGGTATTTTGATTTCATCCAACCAACCGACGATTGTTTTTCTCACCGTTTGCACGAAAGACCGTCAACCGTGGCTCGCACAACCAACTGTTCATAAAGCGCTTTGCAATGTTTGGTCGCAAGCTGATGCTTGGCTCGTGGGCGATTATTTGCTGATGCCGGACCATGTGCATCTGTTTTGCGCGCCGCGCGATTTATCGTTTACCCTACAACGATGGGTGACACATTGGAAACGTAAATTCAGCCGCTTGGATCTTCCGAATACTAGTGACTGGCTGCGAAATTTTTGGGATACACGTTTGCGGCGAAGTGAAAATTACACGGAGAAATGGAACTACGTCCGTGAAAATCCTGTTCGCGCAGGATTGGTGAAAGAACCCAATGATTGGCCGTTTCAAGGACGATTGAATGTTTTACAGTGGTAAGAAATCGGGGACGGCAACATGCCGTCCCTCCCAAATTGAATGAAAAACTTTGAACTGATTTCCTTCGCCAGCGCTGGCGAACTGGCTCAAGCCGCCGCTGGTGCGTGGCTGGACGAAATCGAATCGGCAAATCGCGCAGGCAAATCGCATTGCGTTGCGTTGTCCGGCGGGCGCATCGCGCAGAAATTCTTCACTTCAACGGTGAAATATGCCAAGGCACGCAAAATTTCGTTCGGTCGCGTCCATTTTTTCTGGGCGGACGAACGTTGCGTGCCACCGGACGATGTGGAAAGCAATTTTCGTCTCGCGAAAGAACTTTTGTTCGCGCCGTTGAAAATTAGCGAGGCACAAGTTAATCACATTCACGGCGGAAATTCACCGGAAGCCGCAGCGAAAACAGCTTCAGCAGAAATTTCCAAAATCGTGCCGTTGAACGCCGCCGGCCAGCCGGTCTTGGATTTGATTTTTCTCGGCATGGGCGAGGACGGTCACGTGGCTTCGCTGTTTCCAAATGCTTCAGTGGAAATTGTAAATAACGCCAAGCCGTTTTTGGCTGTTGAAAATTCACCCAAACCGCCGTTCAGGCGCATTTCCATGAGCTATGCCATTATTGCGGCGGCAAAACAGGTTTGGATTTTGGCTTCGGGGGCGGACAAGGAAGCGGCTTTGCGGGAATCACTGGAGCCAGACGGTCACACGCCTTTGGCGCGAGTGATTCATTTGCGTCCGCACACGAAAATTTTCACCGATATTCGACTTGGCTGGGGATTGTAACCGGGCGGTTAAAGCGGATTTTTATTCAAGTTGCCTCAAAAATCGCGCATTTGGCCGAACAAAACATCTTCGGAATTTTTTTGAACCATTTGCATTTCAGGTGCGTCTATGTCAGTATAATGGGCGAAGGATTTCGCTGTTCGTTTAGGGTTGGCATAGAGGTTTTGCTCGCGGCGCGGCTCGAACAGCGACCCCAAGTTGGCTGCGCCGCCCTTCTGAGCGCCGGGGTGACGGCGTATAAACCTCATCACTGCGGGGGCCGGACGAAAGTCCGGCCTTTCGCATCTCTGGAATTCGCATTGATTGCAGGGCAAAAAACGTTTAGCCTTGCCCACGCATGAAACACCAGCTTGATTTCGAGAAGCCGATTGTCGAACTGCAAAGCAAGCTGGACGAACTCCGCAAACATCCGGAAATGCATTCGATGGACATCAGCATCGAGGAGGAAATCCAGCTCATCGAAAAAAAGACCGGCTGTTTGCCGAAGACCGTGCGATGGTCGGCGGCTTTGCAAAACTTGGCGAGCATCGCGTCATGGTCATTGGCACGCAAAAAGGCCGTGACACGAAGGAAAACATTTTGCGCAATTTTGGCTCCGCCCATCCCGAAGGTTATCGCAAGGCGCTGCGCTTGATGCAGCTGGCCAACAAGTTCTGCCTGCCCGTCATCACGCTCATCGACACCGCGGGCGCCTATCCGGGCATCGGCGCGGAGGAACGCCATATCGCCGAAGCCATCGCCATCAATCTCCGTGAAATGACGCTGCTTGGAGTGCCTATCATCGCCGCAGTCATTGGCGAAGGCGGTTCAGGTGGCGCGCTCGGCATTGGTGTGGCTGACCGCGTGCTGATTTTGGAAAATGCATATTATTCGGTCATCAGCCCGGAGGGTTGCGCCGCGATTTTATGGAAGGACCGCGCCAATGCCGCCAGGGCCGCCGAGGCGTTGCACATCACCGCAAAGGATTTGCTCGAACTCAAACTGGTGGATGAAATTGTGCCCGAACCGCTCGGCGGCGCGCATGCCGATCGTACCGCCACCGCCGAGAATTTAAAAACGCATTTACTCAAGCACCTCAACGAATTGCTCGCGCTGCCGGTTGCCGAGCTCTTGAAACGGCGTTACGAAAAATACCGCGCGCACGGGCATTTTTTTGAGAAAAAGCAGCCGGTTGCAAATGGGGTTGTTCCCGCGGCAACGGCCGCGTAATCACAGTGCTCTATCCGCTCACTTTTCATCCAATTTTCAAGGAGCGCGTTTGGGGCGGACGCGAAATCGAACGGCTCTACGGGAAAAAACTGCCGCCCGGCGCGTCCATCGGTGAATCGTGGGAAATCAGCGACCGGCCCGGCAATGCCAGCGTCATTGCCAATGGCTCGCTTGCCGGAAAAAATCTGCGCTGGTTGATGGAAAATCATCGGGTCGAATTGCTCGGCGATGCGAAACCGGCAAACGAAAACCGCTTTCCGCTGCTCTGCAAAATTCTCGATGCGCGGGAAAAACTTTCACTGCAAGTCCATCCGCCCGCGCACAAAGCTGTGGAACCTGGCGGCGCGCCGAAGACCGAAATGTGGTTTATCGCCGACGCCGCGCCGGGGGCGGAACTGTTCGTCGGCCTCAAACGCGGTGTCACGCGCGCGGAATTTGAGAAAAAGATTTCCGACGGCAGTGTAGCTGATTGTTTTTATCGCATTCCGGTGCGGGCGGGCGACGCGTTGTTTCTGCCCAGCGGCCGCGTCCACGCCATCGGTGCCGGCTTGGTGATTTTTGAAATCCAGCAGAACTCGGACACGACGTATCGCGTTTTTGACTGGAACCGCGTTGGGCTGGACGGCAGGCCGCGCGAACTGCACGTCGCCCAATCGCTCGCCAGCATTGATTTCAACGATTTCGAGCCGAAGTTGGTCGGACAAAAATTTTCCGGCAATGACAAAATCAAAATGCGTCCGCTCGTGCGCGACCCGCTGTTCAACGTCGAAGCGATTGAAATGAAAACCGGTGCGGGCTTGGACTTAAAACCGTGCAAACTCCAAATCATTGCCACGGTGCATGGAAAACTTGAAGTCCGAAGCGGTTTAGACTCCGTGAATTTGTCCACCGGACAGTTCTGTCTTGTTCCGGCGTGTTTGGAGCGGACGGAAGCGCGGGCAAAATCCGACGCCGTGTTGTTGCGAGTTGAAGGAAATTAAGGCAGGGTCGCCTCGCCGAGGCGACCGCACGAACAGCCCGGCGGGCCGTCCCTACCTTTCAATTCCACGACAAGTCCTCCGGCATTTGCGAGAGGAGCTGGTTGTGCCAGCCGCCTTTGCTTTTCAAAATTTTCTGCCAGAGCTGTTCGGGCGGCGTGTCGAAGATGAGTTCAAGCGACGCCGGAAACGTCAGCCACGATTTGCGTTTCATTTCCATTTCAAGCTGGCCGGGCGACCAGCCGGCGTAACCCGCGAACATCTTGACCTTTTTCTCCGGCGAAAAGGATTCACCGATTTCCACCAAATCGTCGAGTGAATGGGCAGGTTGGCCACGAGCACTTCACCCACCTTGTTGCCGGCGGCGCGGTTGAGCACGAGGCCAAAAGCCCCCTCGGCGTTGTGCTCGCAAACCAGCACCACCGTGTGATGGAAAAAGGAGCCGTGCAAAACGCCGCCGTCCAGCAGCAATTTGCCCTTCAGCCATTTTTCATCCTCACTCATATTCCATCTTAATGTGCATCATGTTTGTGTGACTGGCAAAAACAAAACCGCCGGGATGCCAGGCCCCCAGGGAAATCGTTGCCGCCAAACAAAAAGCGCGGGAAAAATCCCCGCGCTCGTAGTTGAATTCCCTGTGCTCCAGCCCTCTCGATGGTTAGAGCGATTTGACTTTTTTCGCAATGGCTTCGGCGTCAATCCCGAAGTGCGCCATCAATTCACTCGCTTTGCCGGAACGCGGCAGCGCAGTCACGGCGAGCTTGTGGACTTTTATTCCATCCACGCTGAGTTCGCCGGCGACCGCATCGCCCAAACCGCCTTCGATGTAATGTTCCTCAACCGTGATGACGGTGTTGCCGGTCTTTTGCGCGGCGGCTTTGATCACGTCCCTGCCCAGCGGCTTGATGCTGTAGGCGTCAATGACCGTGATGCCGATGCCTTCGGCCTTCAGCGCGTCGGCGGCCTTGAGCGCTTCGTGAAGCGTCATGCCCGCGGCGACAACAGTGACCTTGTCGCCCGCGTTCTGGCGCACCACTTTCGCGCCGCCAATGGGAAATTGTTCGTCGTTGTTGTAAATCACCGGGCTCTTCGGGCGCGAGGTGCGCAGGAAACAAATTCCCTTTTTCTGTGCCATTTGTTCGAGCAATTTTTCCGTGCTCACCGCATCGCTCGGATACAGCACCACGCTGCCGGCAATCGCGCGCATCATGGCGATGTCTTCCAGCGCCATTTGCGACGGGCCGTCTTCGCCGATGCTCACGCCGACATGCGAGCCGACGAGCTTGAGGTTCGCCTGTGAAATGCCCGCGACGCGAATCTGGTCGAAGGTGCGGGTGAAAAACGCGCCGAACGTGGACGCAAACGGCACCTTGCCGCGCGCGCCAAAACCGGTGGCCACGCTGACCATGTTCTGTTCGGCGATGAAACATTCCGTAAAACGGTTCGGAAACTTCTTGAAAAACTTTTCCGCGAACGTGGAATTCTTCGTGTCGCCATCCATCGCAACGATGCGCGGATCCACTTCACCGATGCGCGCGAGCGCGTTGCCGTAGGCTTCACGCGTCGCAACTGAATCGCCGGGTTTGTAATTGATTGGCGGATAACCCGCGGGTGCGGCGTTGTTTGGCGCGGGCAATTGATTCGGCGCGGGAATGGCCGCGCCGATGCCGGATTTTGCACTGGGCTGAAGCTCGGCGATGGCTTTGGCGGCCTCGTCCTTGTTCAGAGGTTTGCCATGCCAGCCGTCCTTGTCCTGCAAAAAGGAAACGCCCGCGCCCTTGTAGGTTTTGGCGATGATGCAGAGCGGCTGATCGTCCAAACCAATGCCGCTTAATACTTCAGAAATTTCCTCGATATCGTGGCCGTCAATGACTTCAACGCGCCAGCCGAAGGCTTCAAACCGTTTTGCATAAACGCCGACGTCATGGCCGAACGCGGTCGCCTGGCTCTGGCCGAGACGGTTCGCGTCCACAATGGCGATCAAATTGTTGAGTTTGTAAATGCCCGCGAACGACGCTGCTTCCCACACTGCGCCTTCGGCGATTTCGCCGTCGCCGAGCAGGACGTAGGTATTGTAATCGAGTTTGTCGAGGCGTGCGGCGAGCGCCATGCCGGCGCCAACGCCCAAGCCCTGGCCAAGCGAACCGGTCGCCACGTCCACGAATGGCAGTCGCGGTGTCGGATGACCTTCAAGGTCGCAGCCGAATTTGCGGAGTTTCAACAAATCGCTCGCGGGGAAAAAACCGGTTTCCGCCCATGCGGCGTAAAGCAGCGGCGCAGCATGGCCCTTGGAAAGTATGAAACGGTCGTTGTTGTGGTAGTGCGGATTCTTCGCATCATAACGCATGTGACCAAAAAACAGCACAGCCACCACGTCCGCCGCCGAGCAGCACGAAGTCGGGTGTCCGCTGCCCGCCGCGGTCGTTGAGGTGATCGAGTGAATTCGCAACTGGTTTGCGATGCCCTTTAGTAGTTCGATATCTATGTCAATCATGCAGAGGAAATTCTAGGCGAGTGAAGACGAAAGCCAAGAATGAAATAACAGGAGGAATCTTGCCGGGCGCATCCCGATTTTTGAACAGAGTTGAAAAAAACTCATTATCACAAGGTTTCAGCCCGGTGCCAATGAGAGGTGCTCAAAAAGTGAGATGCGCCCTGTGGCACCAGATGCGGCGGAATGAAGTTGCAAAATTGGCGCAAGAGCGAAAACTGGTTGCCGGTTGGCTTGTATCGAGTTTGTTTTTTCATGCCTTACCTTGTGGCAAGGCCCAAAACCCGAAAGCCCCAGTATTCAGCAAACGTTTGAACCTCAAACCGAAAATTTGCTGGAACAGCGCGTCATTCCTGTTCGCGCTGGCTTTTTGCGTCTCCTGCCGAACGACAAACTGCCTGCCGCCCGCCGATTTTTCCGCGCCCGGCTGGCGCGTCCAGCAAGGCCAGGCAGTCTGGAAACCGGCGAAAAACCGCCCCGAACTCGTCGGTGACCTGTTGCTGGCTACCAACACCGACGGAAATTTTTTTGTCCAGTTTTCAAAAAATCCGTTCCCGCTGGCGACGGCGCAGATTTCCGGTGACCGCTGGCAGATTGAATTCGGCGCGGACGAACATGCCTGGCGCGGACGCGGTGCGACGCCGGAACGTTTCATCTGGTTCGCAAATCCGCGCACGGGTGAAACTTTGGAAGGCAAATTTTTCCCATGAACCGCCATTGGTTTCATTGGTGGTGGCTTTTGCTGCTCATTCCGGTTGTCGCTGGAATAGCGCGACTGCATTTCAACGCCGAAGTGCTCGATTTATTGCCCGGGAAGGTTTCCGCTGTTAACGGCCTCAAAATTTATCAACAGCATTTCATCAACGCCCGCGAACTCATCATCACTGTTAAGGCGCCAGACGCGGAACTTGCCACCTCCACCGCGCAATCCATCTCCGGACGATTGGGCGGCGAAACCAATCTTGTTGCCGACGTGACCTGGCAGCCGCCGTGGCTGGAACATCCCGAACAAGCCGCCGAACTCATTGCCTACCTGTGGCTGAACCAGCCGCCGGAAATCTTCAGCCGGCTTGCCAACCGTCTGGCCGAAACCAATCTCGCCGGCGTTCTCGCCGAAACGCGCGACCAACTCGCCACCTCACTGTCGCCGGTCGAAATCGCGCGACTCGGTTATGATCCCTTTGGCCTGACACGATTGCCGTCCCGCGATGCGGGATCACCCAGCGTCGCGCCCGGTTTTGGCCAGGGACGGGACATGTTCGCTTCCGCCGACGGCCATTTCCGCATCATCTTTGTCAAAGCGCGCGGTGAATTGGCCGGCTACCGCGCATGCACCGACTGGCTCAATGCCGTGAAACAATCCGTGGCTGCCGCGCTGGCGGCAACGAACGGCATTGACATTGGCTACACCGGTCGTCCGGCTTTCGTCGCCGAAATTTCCAACAGCATGAAACACGACATCACGTTGTCCGTCGGCGGCACGTCAGTCATCATCGCCATTTTGTTCTGGCTCGCGCACCGGCGCTGGAAACCGATGCTTTGGCTGCTGACATTGCTGGCACTGATTCTGGCGTGCACGCTGGCTTTGGGTGGTTTGATTTTCGGCACGATCAGTGTCCTCAGCATGGGTTTTGCGGCGATCCTGCTCGGCCTCGCGGTGGACTACGCGGTCGTGCATTATCAGGAAGCGCTGGCGCATCCGGATTTGTCCATTCCGGAAGTCCGCCGCGCCATCGCGCCCAGCATTTTTTGGGCGGCGGTCACGACCATTTCGGCGTTCCTCGTTCTGAATTTTGGCGGATTGCCCGGCCTTGCCCAACTCGGCTCGCTCGTCGGCCTCGGTGTGGCACTCTCGGCGTTCGTGATGATTTTCGCCTATTTGCCGCCGCTGTTTCCCGACCGCATGCAGCCAAAGCAAAATTCAATCTCATTAACACCCGGCTTCAGCCGGGTGAAATCCGAAACCACCGGCGCAGAAACCGTTTCAACGGTTTCAGTTTCAGCCAATCCGCCAAACACCCCGCTCAAGCAGGGTGTTAATGAGACCATTCAACCCAATGTCGTGGAAAATTTGAATCCGCTCCGTGCCAAAATCGTTCTGGCCTTCACGGCGGCCTTGATTTTGTTTTGCGTCGTCATCTTGTTTTCCGGTCTGCCGAAAATGGACACAACGGCGAACGCGCTGCAACCGCGCCACAGCGAGGCCAACGCCGCGCTTGACGCCATCAAGGACAACCTCGGCCAAAAACGCGAACCACTCTGGCTGGTGATTGCCGGACAAAACGAAAATGAGGTCGCGCGAAAACTCGACGCCATTCAGCCGATCCTTGAAAACGCCGTTTCCAACCGGACACTCACTGGATTCACGTCGCCGGATTTGATCTGGCCGCGCCCGGAATTTCAATCGGCCAACCGCGCAGCAGCGCAACGGCTGGTTGAAGAACGCAACGCCATTCATGCTGCCGCGTTGACCAATGGGTTTTCCGAACGAGCGCTCGGGCTGACCGATGGCATTTTGGACACATGGCAGCACGCAACGGCGACAACGAACATTTTCTGGCCGACGAACCCGCTCTGCGCGTGGATTTTTGAAAAGCTTGCCTCGCGCGAGACGACCCAGGCTTCGCCGAGGCGGGACCGGTTTTTGGCCGCCGCATTTCTCTATCCCGCAACGGACACGGTCTCACTCGTGCCGCTAGAATCGCAATTGCCACACGACGGCGTCTGGTTGTCGAGTTGGGAATTTTTGGGCGGCACGGTCCTGGCCGCCGTCAAAAAAAATATGTGGAAACTCCTGCTGCCCATGATTGGCCTGATTCTGCTTTCATTGTGGCTGGCGTTCCGGCGGGTTGCGGAGGTTTTTTTCAGCATCGGCATTTTGCTGCTGAGCGGATTTTTTCTGCTGGCGGTTATGAAACTAACGGGCTGGTCGTGGAATCTGCTCAATCTCATGGCGCTGCCGCTGATTCTCGGAACGGGCGTGGATTACAGCATTTTCATGCAACTGGCGCTGCGGCGGCACGGCGGTGATCTGCAGGTCGCCCATCGCTCGGTCGGTCGCGCCCTGTTGCTGTGCGGCGGTACGGCGGCGGCCGGCTTTGGTTCGCTCGGATTTTCAAGCAACGCCGGCATGGCCAGCCTCGGCCGGATTTGTGCCATCGGCATCGCCGGGAACATGTTGATCTCGGTTTTCCTGCTGCCGGTTTGGTGGAAAATTTTCCATCCAAAGTCCATCCGCCTTCGCCAAGCTTCGGCGCGACAAAAAGTCCGGAATCCAAAGCCAGAATCGGGGAACGAGCAAATCCCGGCCCCGTCCTCGTTTTACCGCGTGCGTTTCTGGCAAATCGGCCTGGCCTTGGCGCGTTGGATGCCATTGCCGGTTTGCGTCGCCATCGCAAAATTTTCCGCCGCCATTTACTGGCGGCTGGCGGCGCATCGCCGCGAGGTCGTGATTCAAAATCTGCTGCCGGTTCTCAACAACGACCGGGCCGCAGCCACGCGTGCCGCGCGGGAATTGTTCACCGAATTCATGCTGAAGATCGCCGATTTGTTGCGTTATGAAAGCGGCGTGGCGGCGGGCCATTGGACCGGAGGCTGGAGCGGGTGGGAGAATTTTACTGTTGCGCAAGCGCGCGGCAAGGGCGTGTTGCTCGTGGTACCGCACCTCGGCAACTGGGAATTGGGCGGCGCGTTTCTCGTCCAGCACGGCTACAAACTGCTCGTGCTCACGCAACCGGAACCGGATCAAAGATTGACCGGATTGCGCCAGTCTTCGCGCGCGCGCTGGGGCGTCGAAACACTGGTTGTAGGCGAGGACGCCTTTGCCTTCATCGAAATCATCAAACGCCTGCAGGAAGGCGCGACCGTGGCGTTGCTGGTGGATCGCCCGCCGGCGCCAACCGCCGTCACGGTGGAATTGTTTGGCCGGCCTTTCCCCGCCTCCATCGCCGCCGCCGAACTCGCGAGGGCATCGGGGTGTGCAATTGTTCCCGGCTACATTGTTCGTCGGCACGACGGCTACCTTGCGCGCATTTTGCCGGAGATTTCCTACGACCGAGCGGCCATCGGTCATCGCAATGCGCGCATCCAGTTGACCCAGGAAATCCTGCGTGCATTTGAACCGGCCATCCGGCAGCATCTCACGCAATGGTATCACTTCGTGCCCATCTGGCCGGCGGAGAAAAAATAAGCCGCGCACGGGCGGTTTTCTTCGCGCTTTGCGTTTTTTTCGCGTCTCAAAGTCTGCGCGCCGCCGGCATCCCGCAGAGCGGGACCGTGCTCGACGCCTGGTTCGCCGCGCAAAAAAATCTTCAGACATGGTCGGCGGATTTTGTCCAGACGCGCGTGCTCCAAACGCTCACGCAGCCGCTGGTCGCCACCGGCCACGTCTGGTTTGCCATGCCGGACCAATTCCGCTGGGAACTCGGCCGGCCGGCACGGACCATCGCGGTGCGGCACGATGACGAAATGCTTGTGATTTACCCGCTGCTGAAACGCGCCGAGCGTTACCCGATGGGCGCAAACGCCCCGCGTGAATGGCGCGACGCCATGTCGCTGTTGCAAGCCGGCTTTCCGCACAACCGGAAGGAATTTGAATCGCAATTTCAACTCCTGTCGCTCGTGGAAACCAACGGCCTCTGGCAATTCGCGCTTCAGCCCAAAAGCCGGTTTGCGCGGCAAATGATGACGGAATTGCGCATCACCCTGGCAACGAACAACTTTTCGCTCACGGCGACGGAGTTGGTTTTTGTGGACGGTTCGCGGATGCGAAACGATTTCACCAACGCCGTTTTGAATCCGGCGCTGGACCAAAATTTTTCCGAGTGGCAGCCGCCCCCGGATTACACAGTTACTGAACCACTAAAACAGTAGGGCGGCGCTGCCGCGCCACCCAAAAATATGGGACGCGCAGCAGCGCGTCCCTACCAACGAGAACGATGAACGACCTTGCAACCGCATTGAATTTTCTGCCGCACGGCGCGGAGTTCCGATTCGTTGACCGGCTGACCCGGCTGGAACCGGGCAAGAGTGGCGGGGCCGAATATCGCGTCCGCGGCGATGAACCGTTTTTACGCGGACATTTCCCCGGCGAACCGATTTTCCCCGGCGTGTTGCTGGTCGAAGCGGCGGCGCAACTGGCGGGTGTGGTGGCGCAAAGTGATCCAAAAATCCCACCGTTGGCCGGACTCAAACTCACTGCATTGCGCAACGTGAAAATTCTCGGCACGGCGAAACCCGGGGAAATGATCTCGCTTGAAGCAAAAATCACCGGCCGGCTCGGCAATTTGATTCAGGCGCAGGCAACGGCGCGCGTCGCGGGTGAAATTGTTCTGACGGCGGAATTGACGCTAAGCGGAAGCTGACAACATATTTTATGGTGACCTTCAAATATGAGTTTTGTCCCCGTAGCGTTGGCGCCACTCCGCGCGGGAGATTTTTCCACGGGTGTTGCCAGCGAGGGACTTGACGAACCGCCATTCGCGTGGCACCTGCCAGGCCGGCAGGGTCTGAAGCAGGAATTGCCTCAGTTCCATTTCCGAGGCGTCCGATGCGACGACGGCGACAACCATTTCCGTCCGCCCGGCATCGCGGCTGGGCGCGCCGAAAACGAGGCATTCGCGCACCTGCGGATGCGCCAGCAACGCGCGCTCGACAGTCTCCGGCAATAACTTGTGGCCCGCCACATTTATTTGGTCGCTTAACCGTCCGCGCAGAAAAACCAAACCACCCTTCAATTCCGCCATGTCACTTGTTTGAAAAATGCCGCCGCCGAGCGATTTTAGTTTTTCCGGCCAATAGGTTTCACCGACGGCACGGCTGCGCACCACCAGGCAGCCATCATCGTTGAGCGACAATTTCACGTTCCGCATCGGCGAACCGGCCAATGCGGCGTCAGTGCGTGGTGTGGCGTCCATGTTGTAGGCAATGCCGCCGCATTCGGACGAACCGAGAAAATTGTGGATTTTCACGCCGCGCGTCTTGAACACGGCCTGTTCCAAAGCCAGCGGCAACGGCGCGCCGGCGGAAATCGCAAGCCGCACGTTGGGCGGAATCGCATCGGCCTCGTGCCACGCGCGCCACATCGCCGGCACGGCAGCCAGTGTGATAGCCGCCTCGTTTTCCATCGCGCGGCGGACGATTTCCGGCAGCGGCGACGGCGCAAGTGTCAGCGGAATGCCATGGAGCAGCAGCGGCAGCACCAGGTTGGAAAAGCCGTAGGAATGCGCCATCGAAATGACGCCGAGGTTCGGCCAGTCCGGGCGCAAATTCATCGTCGCAACGATGTTTTCCGCGTCGGCGGCAAGCTGCCCGGCCGTAAACGCGATCACACGCGCCGCACCCGTCGTGGCGGAAGTGCATTTGAGATGAACGCAATCAACCGGCGGTAGCGGGATCTGTGGCGGCGTTTGTCCCGGTTCGAGCGGGCAAACCATTTTGTTTTCACGCCACGCCGCGAGCAGATCAAGAATGAATTCCGGCGAGTGGCCTTGTGGAAAGGCCGTGCCAGCCGGGCCAATGGTTCGCGTTTCACCAGCCACCAGCAGTTCACCGAACGTCCAGTGGCGGCCTGATGCGGCGTCGCATAATGCGGGTTGACCACTCCGTTCCGCCGCAATTTTGCGCCAGCGTTCGTAAAGCATTGTCAGTTTGTTAACGCAGCCTTAACCTCTTTCCAAGCGCGATTATTATGGAAGTTGCAGAAGATAAGCACCAATACGCCGCGTCGCAGCGAGGCGAGGACGGACGCGCTCCCCGGCGGTTTGACTTCAAAAGCGACACTTTTGCCTTCGCCAATGAATTGATCTGGGAATACCAATTTGACATAGCCACGGGCAAAACGACGTTCCGCCGCCGCGAACCCGAACCGCACTATGCGCATCACTGCTTCGTGCTGACGCGGGCGGCGCGGCAGTTTTTGTATCACGCGCGCTTTGACGCAGACCAGCCGGTCGCGGATGACGAGACCTGCCGCCGCCTGATCCGTGAAGTCGTTTCGCGCAATCCGCGCACACCCTGCGCGCCGGGGCAGGAAACAGTTTTTTCCGGCTACGCGAATTTGCGGGAGTTCAGCACCGCGCGGGAGTTGCTGCTAAAGGCCGAGTGCGGTGGTGCGTGGCGTTCCTATGTTTTGCGGAGCCATTGGCGGATGATTTTCCCGATTTCGCGCGCGCATCAGGAACTGACGGCGGCGCGGCTGCTGCCCGCGCTCCGGCGGAATTTTTCGCCCATCATTCATCTGGTTCGCTTTCCGTCGTTGACCATCAACCACGGCATGATTTTGTTCGACGCGGCGGAGACCGCAACCGGCACGGTGTTTTCCGCGTATGACCCGAACGATCCGGCCCGACCGGCGCGGTTGACATTCGACCGCGCGACAAAAACATTTTCCCTGCCGCAAAACCGCTACTGGGCCGGTGGCAAATTGAATGTCATCGAAATTTACCGGGGCTGGTTTTTATGATCCGCCAGCCGGTGTTTCGGCCGCCAGAAGAGCGGGCCAAAAAAGGCGAGGCCGCACAGATTGATGCCGCAAATGTAGCCGATTTTATAGGTGCGGCCTGAATTGTCCGTTGCGTAAATGGGGACATCCTTGCCGATGACGAGACTTGGCAGCGCAATGGGCATCAGCGCGCCGTGCAAAACGCCATGGCCAAAACCCGCGGTCCGGTTTTGTGGGAATGCCCACGGCGACGCCCACGCATAAAGCCAGCCGAACAGCACTGTGACGACGGCCAGCACCACCGCTTTGCACAGCAGCCGCTTGAGGAAATGGCAGCGGGACGGTTCAGGCGTTGGCGGCGATTCCATTTTCAATTGCAGCAGGATGTTTTTGCGCGACCGTTCTGCCAAGCGGATTTTTTCGATCCTGCGCCAGCCGCCATCGCAGCCAGCGCCACGTGTCCGCGAGCAGATGCATTTTGCTCGCGCCGGTTTTGTAAATGGTCTGGATGGGTACGAACCCGGTTTTTTGCCCGGCGGCAAGGAACGCGACGAGCATTTCGGACTCGATTTCAAAATGGTTCACCTGCAGCGGCAATCGCAACAGGGTTTTCATGCACGCCAATCGAAAGCCGCATTGCGAATCCGGCAACCGCTCTCCGGTCAATCTGGAAAGCCGGCGCGACATCCAGCGATTTGCCTGCCGGCGCAACCACGGCATTGCCCGGCAATTTTTCATGCGGTTGCCGATGACGAGCGTGGCGTTGGATTTTTCGGCACAGGCAAAAAATTTGGGGATATCATCCGGCGCGTGCTGGCCGTCGCCGTCGAGCATCAATACCCAAGGGAAACCGCGTTCGGCTGCCCGCTGCCAACCTGCGCGCAACGCAGAGCCTTTGCCGGAATTTTTGGTGAAGCGGACAACTTCCGCGCCGGCAGCCTTCGCTTTGTCCGCCGTGCCGTCGGTCGAGCCATCGTCCACGACCAAGACGTTTGGCAGATGCCGTTGAACTCCGGCTACAACCGCTGCAATATGTCCGGCTTCATTGAAGCACGGGATCACCGCGGCGCACCGGTTTGTCCAATCCACTCGCAAGGGATGGCGCGTATGCGTTCAATTCACACTGTTCGGGTGCAGGTCAATTTTGACCACCGAGCCATCGGTGGCAGAAAGGATGACCACGCCGATGTCCGCGTCGTCGTTGGGGTTCTTCAGTTTGGCCGCCCACAGTTGGACCTTCCATTCCGGGCCCTGGTCGCCGTGTCGCAGCCAGAGTTGCGTGGCTTTAAGCGTGAGATTTTTTAACAGCGGCTCCGCCATGGCGATTTTCAAGGCTTGGTCGGAATCCACTTTTAGTTTTGTGCTGTCGAGCACCTTGTCCTCGCCGGTGATGGGTTCAAGCAATCGCAACGGGTGCGACACATCTATTTTCTGACCCGCGCCGAATTTCACTTCGACGGCCTTGAGCGTCGCGTCGGGATCGTAATAAACGACATACCAAATGTTCGGCGTCAGGCTCGCCACGGATTTTTCGGAGCGGATCTGCACCACCTTGTCCTTGCTTTGAATCCCTATGTATTGGTTGCCCAGCTTCGCCAATTCAAAAGCGGTCGGGTCGCCGGCCCGCGCCGCGCAAGTGAATGCGGATACCAAGGCTACAATGAAAGAAAGTTTATATTTTGCATTCATGCCCGGAATCTAGCCCTGACCTGTCTGATTGCCAACTCGAATCTTTTGCCCGGTTGCGGAAAATTCGTTGCGTCACCTATACACATCAATTTTAATAAGTCCGTGCCGGTTCAGAATTATTTTCCGACCGAATCCGACTTGGTCACTAATGGCGTCGTGCAAGCAACGCTGCACGAGCGCGCCGCCGAAGCCGCGCGCGTCCGGTTCGGTCGAAGCGTTTTTGTCCGCGCCGTCGTCGAGGTTTCGAATTACTGCCGTGAGAACTGCGCCTACTGCGGTATGCGGCGCGATAACCGCGTGTTAAAGCGCTACCGCGCGCGCCATGAACAAATTGCCGAACTGCTCATCCATCACCGCCCGGCCAGTGTGACCGACGTGAACATTCAGGCCGGCGAAGACCCGGTCGCCGTGCGTGAGGTCGTGCTGCCGCTCATTGAAACGTTGCGCCGCGAAACTCCACTCGGCATCAGCGTCTGCCTCGGCACGTTGACGCCGGAATTTTACGACGCTCTGCAAAATGCCGGTGCGGCGATTTACATCATGAAATTTGAATGCGCCGACGCCGGGCATTACAAACGGTTTGAAGCGCCCGGCACCCTGAACGAACGCTTGAGCCACATTCGCCCACTCGCCGAAAACGGCTGGTTTGTCAGCGCCGGGTTCATTGTCGGATTGCCGGGCCAGACGCCGCGCGACCTGGTGCAAAACTTGGAGCTGGCGCGGACGCTGCCGTTGCATGGCTGCAGTGTCAGTCCCTTCATCCCCGGCGAAGATACGCCGCTGGCGGATTGGCCGGTGGCGAATGCGGACTGGACTTTGAACTGCATGGCCGCCATGCGATTGATGCGGCCGGATTGGGTCATTCCCGCCGTGAGCGCGCTGAACCTTGCCGAAAAGGAAGGCTACCGCCGTGGCCTGCGCGCCGGGGCGAACCTGGTGACCATCAACCTGACTCCAAACGACGTGCGCGGCGACTACGTCATTTACAAACGCGACCGTTTCATCATGACTGAAGAGCGCGTACTTGCCGCCATTGCGGCCGAGGGGCTGACGCCTTCAAAGCTGAGGCTGGCAGACTTCTACCGAAACGGCTCGTGTCGCGCGCCTGCCAAAGCGGCGCTTTCCCTGGCGAAGTGAGGATTCTCATATGGCCAGCCGGATCCTGCTCATCAGCACCAATCGTTACACGATGCCGGATGCGGTCTTCCCTCTCGGTCTCGCGTACCTGAACGCTGCTCTGCGCCGCGCCGGCCACGACACACGCTGGGTTGACTACAACGCGGATTCCCAGCCGTTGTCTGTGGTGCTGGCCGAATACCGCCCGCATTTCGTCGGCATCTCCATACGTAATATTGACGACGTGCTCATCCGGAAACGGGAGACTTACTTCGGCGGACTGGACGCCATTACTGAAACCGTCCGCCGCGTGAATCCTTGTCCGGTCATTCTCGGAGGCAGCGGCTACTCCATCTTCCCGGAACGGCTGCTGCATCTGACGGGGGCCGACTACGGCATTCGGGGCGAAGGGGAGGAGAGTTTTTCCGCCCTGATCTCGGCGCTGGCGCACGGTGGCGATGTCACGGTCATTCCGGGTTTGGTGTATCGTCGGGGACGGGAGATTGTCGCAAATCCGCGGCAACCGTGGCGTGGGACGGCCGGGCTGGATGCCGCAGACCGCCCGGCGCACTTGGTCAGTTATTACCTCAAGCACGGCGGCATGCTGAATTTGCAGACGCAACGCGGTTGCGCCCATGTTTGCTGCTATTGCACATACCCGGTGATCGAAGGTAGCACACACCGACAACGGCCACCGGAAATTGTGGCCGAGGAGATGGCTCAACTCGAAGTGCTGGGCGCGAAATACGTGTTTATCGTGGATTCCATTTTTAATTCCTCGCCGCAGCACGTTGTTGAAACTTGCGAAGCGATCCTTCGCCGCAACCTGAAGATCCGCTGGGCTTGTTTCCTGCGGCCGCAGGGTCTGACGCCGTCGCTTATGGACATTATGGCCCGCGCGGGCCTGGCGCATATCGAGTTTGGTTCGGATAGTCTTTGTGATTCGGTGTTGGAGGCTTACGGAAAACGGTTCACGTTCGATGACATCCGCCAATCCAGCGAACTGGCGCGGCAACGCCACGTGGATTTTTGCCACTACCTGATCTGTGGCGGGCCGGGCGAGACGACGGAAACGCTGCAAACTTCTTTTGAAAACTCGCAACGCCTGACAGGCGCGGTCATCATGGCCGTCGTGGGGATGCGGGTTTATCCGGGGACGGCCCTCTGCGAGCGGGCGTTGCGCGAAGGGCGGATGATGGCGGACACCGACCTGCTGACACCGACCTACTACATCGCGCCGGTGTTGACAGTGGAGGAAGTTTTCGCGCGCCTCCAGCAGTTCTCCGCGCGTTCGTCGAACTGGATCATCGGCGATCCCACGCCAGCTTACACGCGACTCGCCGAACAATTGCGCAGCCGCGGCGTGGTGGGTCCGCTGTGGAGTTACTTCTCGATGATTCAACGGCTCTGGCCTGCCGCGCCGGCCGGGGCAAACACATGAACAAGCTTCTTCTTATCGCACCGCTCGGAAAGGCAGGCCTGGTCGGTCGTGACATGACGTTTCGCCTGCCGTGTCTGGGCCTTTTGCGAGTCGCCGCATTGACCCCGCCCGGCTGGGACGTGACCATCATTGACGAAAAAATCGAGCAACTCGACCTCACGCAAAGCCCCGACCTCGTCGGCATCACGGCAATGACGATCACGTCGCAACGTGCTTACGAAATCGCCGATCACTTCCGCCGCCGCGGCATCAAGGTCGTCATTGGTGGCATGCACGCCTCCTGCCTGCCCGACGAAGCGCTTGCGCATTGCGATAGCGTGGTCGTTGGCGAGGCGGAACGGCTTTGGCCGGTTGTGCTGGCGGATTTTGAGCGCGGCGGGTTGAAGCGGATTTACCAGCATCAAAGTGGTTTGCCGTCCCTCGACTGCATGCCTCCCGTTGACTGGGAACTTTACCGTAAAAAACGCTACCTGCCGGTGCATTTCGTTGAGACCACACGCGGCTGTCCACTGGACTGCGAGTTCTGCGCCGTGACAAATGCATTCGGCGGCCGTTACCGCAACCGTCCATTGGACGATGTCCTTGCAGAATTGCGTCGTCTGCGTCCCTTCGACGGCCTGCTGACGCTTAAAAACTGCGTGTTCTTCGTGGACGACAACATCATCAGCAACCGGGCTTACGCTCACGAACTGCTCACGCGCCTCGCCGATTTCAAAATCCAGTGGTTCAGCCAGGCCTCGATGAATGTCGCCAACGATCCCGAAATCTTGAAGCTCTGCCAGCGCAGCGGCTGCCTCGGACTTTTCATTGGCTTTGAAAGCCTTTCGAAGGAAACATTGCGTTCCATCGGCCATAAACCGAACCATCCCGAGCACTATCTCGAAACCGTCCGGAAAATTCACGACCATGGCATCGGCGTTGATGCCTCATTCGTCTTTGGCTTTGATACGGATGATGACGGGGTTTTCGACCGCACGATTGATTTCATTCTCCGCGCGAAAGTCGAGGTGGCCTATTTCTCGATTCTGACGCCTTATCCCGGCACGCGGCTGTTCAAGCGCCTGCAGTCCGAGGGCCGGCTGCTGACCACCGATTGGACGCTCTACGACACCGGCCATGTGGTGTATCGCCCGAAGACCTTCACCTCCGACCAACTCCTCGACGGCTACTACCGCGCGCTCAAGGAGGCCTACACCATCAACTCGATCTTCAAACGCCTTTGGGGCACGACCACCCGCAAAAACTTTTTCTACCCGATGAATTTCGGCTTCCGCCAAAGCGTGAATGCTCTTTGGCGCGCGCATCGTAAAGGCGAGATGCGTCTCGAATCGGTCGTGACTATTCAAGAGTGACCTTATGCTTTTCCCGCTGCCAAGACCGTCGAAAGCCCCGCCGCGCATCGTCATCACCGGCGCGGGCATCGTCACGGCGCTCGGCATGGGCTGGCGCGTGAATGCAAACGGCTTCCGGGCGGGCAGGCAGGCGTTCCGGCCCGTGACACTGTTCGATGTTTCCCGTCAGCGCGCGAAAATCGCCGCGGAGGTGGACCTTCCCCAACTCCTTCCACCCCTGCAACTCTCCAAAAAACAGATGCCCCGCCTTGACCGCGCGACCAAAATGCTCCTCCTGGCCGTGCAGGAGGCCTTGTCGCAAGCGGGTTTGAAGTCCCCGTCCCGCGATGGCGGGATGCCGCTCGTGATTGGCACGACCAGCGGCGGCATGACGCTGGCTGAAACCTATTTGCGTCACGCCATTCGCTCGCCGCAATCCCAGCGGCAGCAGGCCACCCGCGTCATGAATTACCAGGCGCAACGCCAGGCGTTGGATGTTTGTGACGCCTTCGGTTTTAGCGGACCGATCACCGTCATCTCCAACGCCTGCGCGTCGGGTGCAAATGCCATCGGCCATGCGTGGGAATTGCTCCACGCCGGCCACGCCGAACAAGCATTGACCGGCGGGCACGACGCGCTTTGTCAGCTCACCTTCGCCGGATTCGATTCGCTCCAGGCGCTTTCGCCGACGCCGTGCCGGCCTTTCGACGCCCGACGCGACGGCCTGTCTCTTGGCGAAGGCGCTGCGATCCTCGTTTTGGAAACACTCGACCACGCGCGGCGGCGCGGTGCGGAAATTCTTGGCGAAATTATTAGCTACGCCGCAGCCACGGACACGTATCACCTCACGCAGCCGCATCCGCAGGGCGACGCCGCGTTCACGACCATGAAGACGGCGTGTGCGCGCGCGGGCATCACACCAGAACAGGTGGATTACATCAACGCCCACGGCACCGCCACGCTGCAGAACGACAGCACCGAAGCTGCGGCCATCAATCGCTGGGCCGGCGCGCGGGCGGCGACGTTGCCAGTCAGCTCGACCAAGGCCAGCATCGGCCATCTGCTCGGCGCGGCGGGCGCAGTCGAAGCGCTGGTCTGCCTGATGACACTTCGCGAACAATGGCTGCCGCCGGAAATCGCGTTGTCCGCAACCGACGCCGCATGCGGTTTTCCCATCGTGAGCCAGCCGACCGATGCCCGCGTGAATGTCGCACTTTCAAATTCCTTCGGCTTCGGCGGTGCAAACGCCACGCTCATTTTTCGGAGGTGGACATGAGCCGGGTCTTTGTTCACGGAATTGGCGCGGTATCGCCTGCGGGCTGGGGCATCCCGACATTGCGCGAGGCTCTGAAAAAAGGCGCGCCGTTGCCAACGCAAGCTCTGACACGTCCCGGTTGGAGCAAACCGTTTCAAGTCCGGCTGGTCCCCGTGCCGGCCCAACGGCTGGCGTTCCTGGCGCATCCGCGCCTTCGCCGCGCCAGCGCCATCACGCAATACGCCGTCAGCGCCTCGTGCGAGGCGTTGGGCGAAGATGTCGGGCGCGTGCAGAACGGCGAGTTGCGGCTCGGCATTGTCGTCTGTCTCATGCCGGGTTGTGTGACATATTCGCGGCGCTTTTACGAAGAAGTGCTGGACGACCCGGCCATGGCCAGCCCGTTGATTTTTGCCGAAACGGTGTATAACGCGCCCGCCAGTCACCTCGCTGCCTTCCTCAACTCGTGCACTGTCAGCTACACGTTGGTCGGCGATGACGGCAGCTTCCTGCAAGGCCTCGCGCTGGCGGCCGGTTGGCTGCTCAACGACCAGGCCGATGGTTGTCTGGTTGTTGGGGCGAATGAAATGGACTGGATCGTCGCCGATGCGGTGCATTTGTTTGAGCGGCAGTCGGTCCAAGGCGCTGGCGCCGGCGCGCTCTACCTGCGCAAAGAAAGTTTCAAAAAAACCGTGCTGGAACTGGCGTGCATCACGGACACGTTTCTGTTCAGCACCGCCGGAGCACGCTCCGCCGCCGCGCAACGCATGAGGGCGCAACTGCCGGAGTCCAACCCGCGCGAATTGTTATGCCCCGGCACACAGGGGGTCGCACGTGTGGACGCTGACGAACTGGCGGCTTGGACGGATTGGACGGGCGCCCGCCTCGCGCCAAAGCAATTGCTCGGCGAAGCCTTCACCGCCTCGGCGGCCTGGCAATGCATTGCCGCTTGCGATGCATTGGGACGCGGAGGTTTCAACGCCGCCAACGTCAGCATCGTCGGCGCAAACGAACAGGCGATTGGCGCACGATTTGTGAACCCTGATTTTTTATGAACCAGCACATCATTTTGATCACCGGTGCGAACGGCTATTTGGGCCGTGCCATCGCCCGCGCGTTTTTGGACGAATCGCAGGACAACGTCGTCTGGCTCGGCGTACATCGCCGGCGCGAACATGCGGATGAACTGGCGGCGGCAAATCCAAACCGTTGCCGTGTGATTTTGCTGGACGTAACCCGGCCGGAGTCGTGGCAGGCGGCGGTGAAGGAAATCTCCGCCGCGCACCAGCGCCTCGATGTGCTGGTGAACAATGCCGGCACGCACGACGATGCGTTTCTCGTGCAGATGAAGCCGGAGTCGTGGCGCGAAGTTTTGGCCGTGAATCTGGATGGTATTTTTCACGGCTGCCGGGCGGTCTTGCCGGCAATGATTTCGCAGCACGGCGGGCGGATCATCAACATCGCGTCGTTGAGCGCGTTGCTGGCGCCCGCCGGCCAGACCAACTACGCGGCAGCCAAGGGGGGTGTTGTTTCCCTCACGCAATCGCTGGCGAAGGAAGTCGCTCGCATCGGCATCACCGTCAACGCCATTTGTCCGGGTTATCTCGAAACGGAAATGCTGGTGAACATGGATGACGCGGCGCGACAGCGCGCGCTGGCGCAGATTCCGATGCGGCGGTTCGGCAAGCCGGAGGAAGTGGCGGTGGCGGTCCGATTTCTGGCTTGTGCCGGGGCGGCCTACATCACAGGCTCTGTGCTCAAAATTGACGGCGGAATTTTCTGATGAGCAACCCGGTTGAAATCAAGGCCCATATCAAACGCATGCTGGTGGAAAACCTCATGCTCCAAATCAACCCGGAGGAAATCGGCGACGACCAGCCGCTGTTTGGCCCCGGCAGCCTGGGTCTGGATTCTGTGGACGCACTGCAACTGGTTGTGGCATTGGATAAAAATCACGGCCTGAAAATTACTGATCCCGAAGCAGCCCGCGGCATATTGCAAACCGTAAACACCATCGTCCACGCCATTGTTTCCTCAAACCCGGACAGTTGATCAGTGCTGCGGAGATGGCCTTGACCCTGGCTGGATTTCGGGCGATGCGTTTGGCTTCGCTGGCGGTGAAGGATTTGGCTAAAGACTCACAACATCGAACGAAGACTGGTACGCGAGGCGGGGGTCGAACCCACAACCTTCGGCTCCGGAGGCCGACGCTCTATCCAATTGAGCTACTCGCGCAAGGCAAATCCCAGAATACGGTCGCGCGCGCTTTTGCTCAAATGGAATCTGCGACCTGTAGCGGCGCTCTGTGAGCGTCGCCATTTGACCGGCGGTCACAGACCGCCGCTGCGCAATACTCACTGACTGTGCGCACAAAAATAAAAAGGGACGGCGCAAGGCCGTCCCTTTGTGAATGTATGTCCCCCACAAATTAATTTTGCGGCGGAGCCGCGGGGGGCGGGTTGCCACCCGGAGGCGGGCCGGTGCGATGACTGCGCATACCCTGCCATTTTTGGAACTGCTCCGGTGTAAGAACGGCTTTCATCTGTGTAGCCGTGTCTTCTTGGACGGCTTTTATTTTGGCCTTGCGGTCTTCAGCCGTAAGGCTGGTGTCCTGCCGCAGGTCGTGCACTTTCTGCCTTTGCGCATCCAGGATGGACTTCACTTTCGGTTTCTGGTCGGCGGTCAGGTTGAGTTGTTCCGCCAGGCGCTCAAAACCGCCGCGAGGTGGCTGGACGGCTGGGGGAGCGCCTGCGGGTGGGGTGGAAGGCGGCGTGTTGGTGGAATCATCCGCGCACAAGGCCGGACTCAATGCCAGTAAACTGCCCACGGCCAACGCCGTGATTAATATTGTTTTATTTGCTTTCATAATTCTTTGTCGTGGTCTGTTTTTAAATTTCGCCGCGCCATAATGACGCGGTTCACTACGTGTCAGACGCCCAGCATAACAAGAGGTTACAATCCGCGCAACACTTTCGTCGTCGCTTTGATTGTTTGCTCGATGTCCGTCGCCGTGTGCGCCGTGGAAATAAAATCCGCCTCGAATTGCGATGGCGCCAGATAAATTCCTTCGGCCAGCATCCCGTGAAAAAATTTTGCAAACCGTGCACGGTCGCTCTTCATCGCGTCGGCGAGGCTCCACACCGGCCCGCCTGTAAAATAGGCGCAGAACATCGAGCCGCAGCGGTTGAACGTCACGGGCACGTCCGCCGATTTTGCGGCGTCTTTCATCCCGGCTTCAAGCTGCGCGCCCAATTTTTCGAGCTGCGAATAAGCGTCATTTGGCGCGTATTTGGACTTTGGACTTTGGACTTTGGACTTTGGACTATTCAATTCTTCCAACGCCGCAATGCCCGCCGCCATCGCCAGCGGATTGCCGCTCAACGTGCCCGCCTGGTAAACCGGCCCCATCGGCGCGAGCAAATCCATGATGTCTGCGCGACCGCCAAATGCGCCCACCGGCAGCCCGCCCCCGATGATTTTGCCGAGCGTGGTCAAATCCGGCTTGATGCCGAAACGCTCCTGCGCGCCGCCGGGCGCGAGACGAAAACCCGTCATCACCTCGTCGAAAATCAGCAACGCGCTATTCGCTTTTGTGATTTCGCTCAAAAATTCCAGATAACCTGGCCTTGGCAAATAAACCCCGGCATTGCCCGGCACCGGCTCGATGATGATGCCGGCAATTTCATTCTTGTTCGCGGCGAACGCGGCCTTGACCGCTTCGACGTCGTTGAACGGCAGAACGATGGTATGCTGGGTGAACGCCGCCGGAACCCCGGCGCTGTCGGGATAACCAAACGTCAGTGCGCCGCTGCCGGCCTTGACGAGCAACGAATCCGCGTGGCCGTGATAGCACCCGTCGAACTTGACGATTTTGTCGCGCTTCGTGGCGCCACGCGCCAGACGAATTGCCGACATACACGCTTCCGTTCCCGAATTGCACATCCGCACTTTCTGCACGCTCGGCACGAGCGAGCAAATCAGTCTGGCCATCGTGACTTCAAATGGATTAGGAACGCCGAAGCTCGTGCCGTTATCCGCTGCCGCTTTGATGGCGGAAATAATTTTCGGATGCGCATGGCCGAGAATGGCCGGTCCCCAGGTGCAGACGTAATCAATCAGTTCGTTTCCATCCACGTCCCAAACGTGCGCGCCTTTGGCCTTGTTGACAAAAAACGGCTGGCCGCCGACGGCGCGGAACGCGCGCACCGGCGAATTCACGCCGCCGGGAATGTATTTCAACGCCTCGGCGAAAAGCTTGTCGGATTTGCTCCGTCGTGACATGTCTGAATTGTTGAAAGTCACGAGTGAAGGGTCGAGCTTAAAGTGTAATTGACAGTTCTTGATACTCTTAATAACATTAAAATTCATACTCGAAATTCAGGTATGAAATTGAATAAGCTTTTGGTCCTCTGTCTGGCTTTCTTGGCCTTGTTCCAATTTACCCCATCGTCCTTAGGCTTCGCATTGTTGGGGCCGTACGAATCGTGGATGGAACAAACGAACGGCTTCCGCCAGCCGAGTGACATTGGCGGGCCGATGGACATCGGAAGTGGATACCGCTGGAATGTGCCGGTGGTGACTTATGGATTCGATCAATCTTTCCTGAATTTTTTCGGGACAAACGGCGTCGCAGCGGTGGAAGGTGCAATTCAAATTATCAACGACTTGCCGCCGGCTTCCAGCATTGTGTTGACCAATTATCCACTCGACACAGAACAGTTCAATTCACAAGCCGAGGCGCAGAACCTTTATGACTTAAAATCTGAAACACTCGCCCTGCTCGTGGAACAATTGGGATTAGCACAGCCTGTTCGTTACATTTTTGCGCTGCGCCAATGGAATCCAATTTTTCTATATTTTGCTCGAGAATATGATTGGCCAGACGGGACAATCCCAAATGATATCGTCATGCGTAATTTTGATCCTGAAACGCTCACTCCCAGCCAGTATGTGAATGGCGCTTTCTATGAAGGAATTGTAATCTCCGAAATCATCGGAGGAATAATGAACGTTGCATACGTAATTTCCGTCGATCCGCTCGTACCAGATACTGCTGTAGCTGACAATGGCTTAAACAACCTCCTTTTTCCCACTGGGTTCTTGAATCCGGGAGAGTGCTTTACGGGATTGACCGAAGATGATGTCGGTGGATTGTGCTATTTGCTTTCAACAAACAATATCGCTTACGAAACATTGTTACCCGGTATTTCCGGCACGGGCACAAACGTAAATTCGTTTGTGAATGGCGCATGGCGTCCGGGTATTGATAAAATCACCTTTGTGCCACAGCCATTTGATTCAATGTCCGGCCAATTTCTGCCAATGACAAACCAGTTCACTGACACTTACATTACGAACGGCAACGTGGTACAGCAACAACTTCAACGAGTCATTACGCAACCGGATTTTCTATTTTGCGCAGCAGACGTAAACTACGGCTTGCCACTTGTTCCCTATGTAGACCGCACCGGGACGACAAACTGGATCAACAATGCTGCCTTGAATGGAAATCTTACAAACGGCGGACCTGGTGTCATTCAGCCGCAAGTGAAAATAAAATTCAACAAACTCGGGCATCAATTCGAAACTTTCAACGGTCAATCCGTTCGTGCCTTTCCGGTCTATTGGGGTTTATTTGATGATTCAACCAATCCGCCGGTTACTTTTCCAGCTCCTCAAATCGGAACAAACCAATTTACGATTCGCATGTGGCTGACAATGGGCAATCCTCCAAACCGTTTTCAAAAAAACTTTGATTGGTCGCTGACCAATTCAACGGGCTCGATTTCTTTCTTTCAAACTTCGACCAATCTCACCGATTGGGTCACGATTTTTTCAGCAACAAACGATGGGAGCGTTTGTACCTACTTTGATGACGATCCTTCCAACGCGAGCTGTTTTTATCGTCTCGTTCCTCAATAATTTCATGGCCTGCCAAAAAACGTTTCCTGCAACGATCCTTTCTCCGTTCGGATGACCGTGCCGGTGCTGATGTGGCGCCGCTGGAACCAGCCGTCATTCACTTCCAGTACGAAGAGGATGTTGTCGTTGGTGGCGACGACTGGCACGTTGTCATTCTTTTCCAGATGATGAATCTCCTCGATGACGCCATCCGGGCCGATGTAGGCGGCAGACAGCGACATAGGACAATTCGTCATCCAGAACGAAGCCTGAAACGGTCGGGAAAAAACGAAGAGCATCGCATCTGAATCGGTGACATTGGTGCGGAACATCATGCCGGTTTGTTGCTCGCGTGGGGTGAGTGCCAGTTCGGCATCAAGCGTTTCCGCGCCGAGATAGATTTTCATCGTCGGCAATTTGGGTTGCGCTTGCGTGGGCAGCGAGTTGTCGCTGGGTGGCGGCGCGGCAGTTTCACTTTTTTCGCAACCGGCCAGCAGCGCCGCGACAAGGAACAACGAAAAGATTCTCGTCAGTTTCACGCCGACAAACTGCCGGATGCCGCCGGAATTTTCAATCAAACTGCGCACATAATGCATGACAGGCCCTTTTCATCCGCGTTTGACTATTCGATGGCAATTGACTAACGTCGGCCATCGGAATAGCCAGACCGAAAATCAACCCAGGAATTTATGCCGCCGAAAACCGCCGATAAATCCGCCGTCGAAACGAAAGTCGCCGCGTCGCACCAACGCGAACTCGAAGCCGCGATCTCCAGCATCACCAAGAGTTACGGCGAAGGCAGCATCATGCGTCTCGGCGACGCGCGGGCGCATGTCAAAATTGACGTAATTCCGACCGGCGCACTCGCGCTGGATCTGGCGCTCGGCGTCGGCGGGATTCCGCGCGGCCGTGTCGTGGAAATTTTCGGGCCGGAGTCGTCCGGCAAAACGACGCTGATGCTCCATGTCATCGCCAGCGCGCAAAAGATGGGCGGCCTGGCGGCGTTCATTGACGCCGAGCATGCGCTGGATCCCGGCTACGCGAAAAGACTCGGTGTGAACCTCGACGATTTGCTCGTGTCGCAGCCGGATTCCGGCGAAGAGGCGCTGACGATTTGTGAAACGCTCGCGCGTTCGAATGCGCTCGACGTCGTCGTGATTGATTCCGTCGCCGCACTCGTGCCGAGGGCCGAACTCGAAGGCGAGATGGGCATGGCCACGATGGGCATGCAGGCACGGCTCATGAGCCAGGCGTTGCGCAAGCTCACGGCGATTTTGGGCAAGTCGAAGACAACCTGTATTTTTACCAATCAATTGCGCGAAAAAGTCGGCATCATGTTCGGCAACCCCGAAACGACGCCCGGCGGCAAGGCGCTGAAATTTTACGCGAGCGTGCGCCTCGACATCCGCCGCAAAGACACGCTCAAAGATGACGCGGGCAACGCCGTCGGCAATCACGTCCGGGTCAAGGTGGTGAAGAACAAAGTAGCGCCGCCGTTTGCCGAGGCAGAGTTCGACATCCTTTACAATCACGGCATCAACAAGGAAGGCTGCATTCTCGACGTGGGCATCGAAAACGGCGTCGTGGACAAAAAAGGCGCGTGGCTGCAATTCGAAGGCGAATTAATCGGGCAGGGGAAGGAAGCCGCGCAAAAGGCGCTTGCCGAAAAACCCGCGCTGGCCCAAAAAATCGTGGACGCCATTTTCGCCAAACGCGCGGCAGCTTGATGGCTGCAAAGTTGTTTTCGCATGAGCAGCATTCCCGATATCGATTTGGATTTGGATTTGGAAAAGCTTTTCCTGCCCGCCTGGGCGCAGGGAAAAACCGAGGCCAATCGCTACGCGAAATTTGCCGGCGAACCCGCCGGACGCGATGACCGCCCGCGCGAAGGCCGGCGCGGAGGACCGCGCACGGAATCGTTCGGCGAGCGCCGCGGACCTCGTCCGCCGCGTTCCGGTCCAAAGTTCAGCGACCGCAAAAAGGAGTTTGGCCGGCGCGATGACCGGCGTCCCGCTTTACGGGATGAACTTCGCGAACCGCCGCCGCCATTGCCGGAAATCAGCGTCGCGTTTTTGCCGGATGAAAACGGCGTCGAATCGCTCGCCCGCCAGATCAAGATGACTGGCCGCGCCTACCCATTGTTCGACATCGCGCGGCTCATTTTACAAAAACCGGAACGGTATTCCGTCCAGCTCACGGTGAAGAAAAAGGCCGACGGCGCCATCGCGCAACCGCTGTTCGTTTGCGCGCTCGACGACACGCCGTGGCTGAGCGAGGACGAGGTTGTTGCACATGTTCTCAAAAATCATTTTGCCACGTTTTATCAGACAGAGCGTACGGCGACCGAGCCGCCGAAGGGCACCTACACGTTCGTCGCACAATGCGGCATGAGCGGCGTGATTCTCGGCCCGCCAAACCATCACGATTACCAAAACCAGCTTCGCAAATTGCACGCGGAACGTTTCTCGAAAATGCCGTTCGACGTTTTCAAGGCGCGCGTAAAAATCGTCAAGGACGAGGCCGTCGTGAAAAAGTGGGTCGAGGAGCAAAGTTTCAAGACCGAATACGTCGTCCTCAACGTGCCCGAACCGCTCAAGCTCGCGAACCGTGAAGAAGTTGAGAAACATTTTCGCGCCGTTCACAAGGAAACGATTGTCAAACCGATCGAATCGCTCATGGTCGGCGGCGTGCCCAGCCGCAATTTGCGCAACCGCGAGTTGCAACAACTCATCCGCTACGAGTGGGAGGGGCAAAAATACTTTCCGCTGCATCTCGCCACCGGGTTGAGCAGGCAGTTCGCCACGCACGGCCTGCAATTTTTCAAGGTCAACAAGACCGTCACGCACGTTTCCGTTGCACGGCCGCAATTTCTCGACCTCGAAACCACGCCGGTTTCGGAAAACATCAAGCGCATCATCGGCCACATCAACGCGCATCCGAAATGTTCGCGCCGACAATTGATCGAAGCCCTCGCGCCATCGCCCCAACCGACGGTCATTGAAGTAAAACCGGGGGAGCAATCCAGCGCTGCATCCGCTGAACCAACACCGGAGCAAACCACCATCATTTCCGATTTGCATTGGCTTGTGCATCAAGGTCATGTCATTGAATTTGCCGACGGCAGGCTGAACACGGCCAAGAAACCCGCGCCCAGACCGCCGGCCCAGGCTTCACCGAGGCGGGAAACGGAGGCGAAACCGGCGGAAGAAAAACCGGTCGCGGAAGGTGAAGCTGCGGCAACTGGCGAACCGGTGGATGAAGTTACCGTTTCAACTGAAGCTGAAATTTCCGCGTCCGAACCGGCTCCGGCAGTTGAGCCGGCATCCGAAATTCCGGCTCCAGCCGAAACCGCCGTTCCTTCGCCGGAACCGGTTGCCGAGGCTGGCGCAACGCCTGCGTAAATCCTTTGTCTGGTGGGGCTGCGCTGCCGCGCAGCCGGATTCAAGGACGAGCAGCAGCTCGTCCCTACCGTTGTTTTCGAGATAAATCCTCGCTTTCTTTAATTTTCCACGCTGCTAACCTGGTTCATGGCTTTCACAAAGTTCGGTCTTTCTCCGGCGATTCTCCAAGGCGTGCGCGCGGCAGGCTATGTCACACCCACACCGATCCAACTCCGCGGCATTCCGCTCGTGCTTGCCGGACGCGATATGATTGGCAGCGCCCAAACCGGCACCGGCAAGACCGCCGCGTTTGCGCTGCCCATTCTCTCGAAACTCGGCCAGCACGCGCCCGGTCCGCGTGCGCTGATTCTCGAACCAACGCGCGAACTCGCCGCGCAGGTTGAAACGGCCTTCCGCGATTTTGCGCGCTTCACCAATTTGAAAACCACCGTCGTTTATGGCGGCGTCGGTTACGGACGGCAATTGGACGATTTGCGCGCGGGCACGGACGTTCTCGCCGCCACGCCGGGGCGTTTGCTCGATCATCTCGAACGCGGCACGGTGCGTCTGGACAAGGTTGAATTTCTCGTGCTCGACGAGGCCGACCGGATGCTGGACATGGGATTTTTGCCCGACGTGCGCCGCATCGTTGACCGTTGCCCGCGCCAGCGCCACACCTCGCTGTTTTCCGCGACGATTCCACCGCAAATCGAAACGCTCGTTCAATGGGCAATGAAAAATCCGGAAACGATTGAAATCGGCGCGCGCCGGACGCCGGCCGAGACCGTCAAGCACGTTATTTATCCCGTTTCCGATTCGCAAAAATCCGATCTGGTGCTCGAACTGCTGAAGCGCGTGGATTATAACTCGGTGCTCATCTTTTGCCGGACGAAACACGGCGCCGACCGCGTCGTGGGCATGCTCAAACGCAACAATCACGCCGTGGCCGTGCTGCACTCGAACCGCACGCAGCGCGAACGCGAACAGGCGTTGCAAGGCTTCCGCTCCGGCAGGTTCGAAGTGCTCGTGGCGACGGACATTGCCGCGCGCGGGCTGGACATCGCGGATGTGAGCCACGTCATCAATTACGACGTGCCGCAGCATCCGGAGGATTACATTCATCGCATCGGGCGCACCGGACGCGCGGAGGCGAGCGGCGACGCCTTTACCATCATGACCGCCGAGGACGCCGGCCACGTTTTTGCCATCGAACGCTTCATCAGCCAGAAAATCCCGCGCGTGAAACTGGAAAATTTCAATTACAAATACACCATGCTGTTCGAGGAAGGAAAACCCGGCCAGCCCAAGGGCGGTTTCCCCGGCAAAGCGCGCGGTGTGCGCGTCCATGGCGGCTACCACTTCGGCATGTCAAGGCGGAGAAGGTAAATTGCCGCAGTAGATTTTAAAAACGTCCGTTGATTCGATTCGGCTCCAGCCCGAATCCGTTCACAACTTTTTCAACAAGGCGTCGTATTCGTCGTGCGAGCCAATCCAATACCAAATCACCGTGTCGGCTTTTCTGATTCCAACGGCGCGCCAGCCCAAACCGACCCGCACGGAAAATATCGGCAGCGTCGTGTGAACTTGTTTGAACTGAAGGCTCGGATGATGTGGATTCTGCCGCCAGACGCGATACGTTTTCAGCGCGTTCTTTTGAATTTTCTGGGGCAGTCCGGCAAACGACTTCCGAAACGCTTTAGTTGTGTGAGAGATCACTGTCCTTTTCGAACGGCAACGTTTTTCCCTCGTTGAACTCCGACACCGCTTCTTCAGCCAGTCGCGCCAGCGCGTCCTGAGAATCGGCAAACTGCGCGTCCCAACGCGACTCGGAGGCGATCTCTTCGAGAATCAAAGCGCCAATTGCTTCCTGCTTCTGTTTGGGCAAGGCGGAAGCTTGTCGGATCGCTTTTTCAAGCAATGCAGTCATGGATTATACGATACACGAAAAATCTGTATGCTCAAGATGAACTTGCCTGTGCTGTCTTTCGAGGTTTTATTTGAAACAAGTCTGCTTTTTGGAAAATATTGCCACAAAATGCCCTTGCCGCTGATTTTGAGTTTCCCCATGCTGACGCGTGATGGCCGAACGCTCGATTTCCACTTTGAACAAACCCGACCCGGCATTGGAACTGACGCTGCGCCCGTCGCTGTTTTCCGAATTCACCGGCCAGTTGAAAGTCAAAGAACGTCTGGAAATCGCTGTTGCCGCCGCCAAAAAGCGGAAAGAAGCGCTCGACCACATTTTGCTTTCCGGTCCGCCCGGCCTCGGCAAGACCACGCTCGCCTACATCCTCGCCAAAGCCATGGGCGCAAACGTCAGAAGCACCAGCGGCCCGACCATTGAAAAAGCGGGCGACCTCGCCGGCCTGCTCACCAATCTCGAAGAGGGCGACGTGCTGTTCATTGACGAAATCCATCGCCTGCAAAAAACCATCGAAGAATATCTCTACCCGGCGATGGAGGACTTCAAACTCGACATCATCATTGATCAAGGGCCAAACGCCCGCAGCGTCCGCCTGAACCTGCCCCGGTTCACCCTGATTGGCGCGACCACACGCAGCGGCCTGCTCACCGCGCCGTTGCTGACGCGTTTTGCCATCCGCGAACGGCTGGATTATTATGTGGCCGAAGATTTGGAGAAAATCGTCGTCCGCTCCGCGCGTTTGCTGAAGGTGGAAATCGAACCCGCCGGCGCGCACGAAATCGCCCGGCGCAGCCGCGGCACGCCGCGCATCGTGAACAACCTGCTCCGCCGCGTCCGCGATTACGCGCAGGTCCGTCACGACGGTCGCATCACCGCCGACGTCGCCGACAAGGCTCTGGCCATGCTGGAAATTGACCAGAACGGCCTCGACGAAATGGACAAGCGCATCATCGAAGCCATCATCATGAAATTCGGCGGCGGACCGGTCGGCGTGAACTCGCTCGCCGTCGCCGTGGGCGAAGAGCCGGACACGATCGAGGAAGTTTACGAGCCGTATCTCATCATGGAAGGTTTCCTGAACCGCACGCCGCAAGGCCGCATGGCGACGGAATTGAGTTACAAAAAGCTGGGTTTGAAACCGGCGGCGGGGAACCAATCACGATTGCTTTAGCCACAGATTAAATTATGCCTAAACGGACAGACATACATTCAGTATTAATCATCGGGGCCGGACCGATCATCATCGGGCAGGCGTGTGAGTTCGATTATTCCGGCACGCAGGCTTGCAAGGCGCTCAAGGAGGAAGGTTATCGCGTCATTCTCGTCAACTCCAACCCGGCCACCATCATGACCGACCCGGAGTTCGCCGACCGCACTTACATTGAGCCGATTACACCCGAGTGCGTCGAAAAAATCATCGTCCGCGAAAAGGAGGAGATGAAGCGCATGGGTGTCCCAGTCGTAGGACAGGCTTCCAGCCTGTCTCCATCTGGACAAGCCAAGAAGTCAGAGACAGGCAAGATGCCTGTCCCACATAAACTCGTTTTGCTTCCGACGCTCGGCGGCCAGACGGCGCTGAACACGGCGATGGCCCTCTACCGCAGCGGCGTGCTGGATAAATACGGCGTCGAAATGATTGGCGCGAATGACAAAGCCATCGAACGTGGCGAAGACAGGCAGGTCTTCAAAGACCTCATGCTCTCCATCGGCCTCGACGTTCCGATTTCCGGCACCGCGCACAACATAGATGAAGCCCGCGTCGTGACGGACAAGATTGGACGGTTCCCCGTCATCATTCGTCCCGCGTTCACGCTGGGCGGCACTGGCGGCGGTATCGCCTATAACCGTGATGAATTCGACGAACTCGCCAGACGCGGCATGGAGCTCTCGCCCGTCAACGAGATTCTCATCGAAGAATCCCTGCTCGGCTGGAAGGAATACGAAATGGAGGTCATGCGCGACAAAGCCGACAACTGCGTCATCATCTGCTCCATTGAGAACTTCGACCCGATGGGCGTCCACACCGGCGATTCCATCACCGTCGCGCCCATCCAGACGCTGACCGACAAGGAATTCCAGATCATGCGTGACGCCAGCTTCGCTGTCATCCGCGCCGTGGGCGTCGAGACCGGCGGCTCCAACATCCAGTTCGCCGTCAACCCGGAAAACGGACGCATGGTCATCATCGAGATGAACCCGCGCGTCAGCCGCAGTTCCGCGCTGGCGTCCAAAGCCACAGGCTTTCCCATCGCAAAAATCGCGGCCAAACTCGCCGTCGGTTATCTGCTCGACGAAATCAAAAACGACATCACGCGGGTGACTCCGGCCAGCTTCGAGCCGACGATTGATTACGTCGTTATCAAGATTCCGCGGTTTGCGTTCGAGAAATTCGCTCAAGCCGACCCGACGCTGACAACCCAGATGAAAAGCGTGGGCGAGGCGATGGCGATTGGCCGCACGTTCAAGGAAAGCCTGCAAAAATGCCTGCGCTCGCTGGAGATTGGCCGCAGCGGCTTGGGCGGCGACGGCAAACCCTGGCGCATCGGCACGGAAGTCTATGGCGACCGCGACATCCTGCCGAAGGACGTCATCAGCCGCAAATTGAGCGTGCCGAATGCCGAGCGCATTTTCTTCATCCGCCACGCGCTGCGGGCCGGCTTCACTATTGATGAGATTTTCAACCTCACGAAAATCGATCGGTGGTTTTTAGTCCAAATAAAAGAAATCGTGGACTTTGAAGAAGAGTTGGCAACCGCGAAGAATTGAACCGGTCACAAATTGTGACCTCAAACATCGGACGCGGTGGCCGCCGCTATTTGCCCTATGCCTTTTCGGTAGCGGCAGCACGTCCGCACTCACAGTCCACGCTCAACTTTTCCAACCGTCTCCCGTTTTCCCTGCGCTGAGCCTAAAACGCTTCGGTTTGGATTGAGTTGTCCGCCGAAATTCTTCATTCTGCGAATCATCATGGGCGCAAAACAGAACTCCGCCCGCCGTGCGGATGAATACGTCCACGGTTATTCGGAGCGCGAGGATCAACGGCTTCGCGATCAAGCACAAACGCTGGCGGAATTGTTGCATCAAGACACATTTTATCCGGTCGGAAGCCGCGTGCTCGAAGCCGGCTGCGGCGTCGGCGCGCAAACGGTCATTCTGGCGAAGAACAGTCCCGGTGCGCGGTTCACGTCCGTGGATATTTCGCCCGTGTCGGTGAAGGCGGCGGAAGCGGCGGTTCGCCGCGCGGGTTTTTCCAACGTCGCTTTCCAGCCGGCAAACATTTTCAAGCTGCCGTTTCCGAAGGCGAGTTTCGATCATGTGTTCGCGTGCTTTGTGCTGGAACATTTGAAAGAGCCGGCCCGGGCGCTGCGGTGTTTGAAAGCGGTCTTGAAGCCGGGCGGGACACTGACGGTCATCGAAGGCGACCACGGCTCGACTTTATTTCATCCGCGCAGCGACGCGGCATGGAAGACCATTCAATGCCTGATTGATCTTCAGGCGGAGGCGGGTGGCGACGCGCTGATTGGCCGGCGGCTGTTTCCCCTGGTGCGCGCGGCGGGTTTTCGCAAGGTCACGGTTTCGCCACGCTTTGTTTATGTGGACGCCAGCCGTCCCTCGTGGGTGGAGGGATTCACGCGCAACACTTACATCGCCATGGTGGAAGGCGTGCGCGACCGCGCACTGGCGGCGGGATTGATTGGCCGGCGGGCATGGGAAAAAGGCATCAGCGACTTGAAGGAGAGCGCTGGTTCGAGCGGTGTGTTTTGTTACACCTTCTTCAAGGCGGTGGCGGTGAAAAGTTAACTCGTCCGGAGGCAACCGTCTCCCGTTTCCCCCGCGCTGCAAAAGAATGTTCACATCCTCCCTCACCCTGACCCTCCTTGGACGGCGGTTCAGCGGGTTTCGGGCTTCTCCGGCGGCGGGGAATTTTTCGGAAACCAGGCCTGATTTTCCACGATGTTTTTCAGACAGGGATACAAGGCTTCTCCGACCACCCTCTGGCCTTCGAGGGACAAATGGGAGCCGTCGCACAGCAACATCCGCCAGCGTGGATGCCGATCCAACGCGGAATACGCATCCACATAGACGGCCCGGGGCAGGGCAGCCAGCGATTGTTGCAACCGTCCGGCACAGTCACGCGCAAACCGGTCCGACCGTCGCGCGCCAAAAACAAATGGGGACAGAACGACAGGAACCACCTGATGTTCCAGCAACGTCCGGGCGAGCAAGTTCATGGTTGCCAGATAAACTTCCCGCGGGGTTACCGGTGACAATCTCAAACCATCGCCGACGAGTCCTTGGATTTGCCATTTCAGCCGGTCGACGAGGTTTGGCGGATTCACCGATACTTTTCTTCGAACCGTTGTGATGAAGGTGTACTTTCTTCGGATGGGCACAATCAGGTCGCTGGTGGCGAATTGCAGCACCACGATGTCCGGATGTGCGGCCAGGCATCTGGCTTCCAGATGTTTGGGGACGCGGGCGATGGTAAAGCCGCCCATGGTGAACAGTGATGGAATGAGGTTATGCGTGCTTTCCTTCCGCAACCGCTCCAGCGTGTGATAAAAAAATGAATCCTCATACTGATGGGGAAATCCCCCGATCAGGCACGCTCCAAAACCTCTGATTCGGCAATTCATTAATGGTCTGAATTAATAAATCTTTTACTCTTCAAAGACAAATAATCAGTCACACGGAATGGAAAGGTAAACCCTACATTTCCCACCGCCTCCCTTTTCCCCGCATCACGCCCCGTTCTATTCTATTCCACCGGAACAAAATTGCAACAGGGGGTAATTTGGATTTCGTTCGGAGCGAGCCGGGTGTTGGCGGCATATTTCCGCCAGAGCCACGCGGCGACCACGGAATTGCGCGCCTGAATTAGCGCAGCGGCTTCCTTGTCTCTCATTTCAGTCAGCGTGGCGACAAACCCATCCAAATCCGGTTTTTCGTCGTTCTCGTTTTCATTATCAGCGTCGTCGTGGTCTGGCGTGTCGGATTCCAAGTCGTCGGCAGGGATTGTCGGTGATGGACGCGGACTAAGAACGCTCACGAGGAAAAAGAATTTTTTGTCCGGCGACCAGTTCAAGCCGGACCGGATGTCTTCCGGCAAATCGCGTTTCAGCGATCCGACGTCGAAACTGATTTTTCCCGGGGGCACGGCCTGGTTGATGTCCACCCAATAGCCTTGTTCAAAATCGTCCACGGCGGTCGCCTGCAAAATGTCATTGACCTGTTGGGAAATCCGCGGCCAATCCAGCGGTTTGCCGCCGAATTCCGTGAGCAATTGATCCACAAACTGCGCGGCGACGACCTTTTTGATTTCCGTCTCGACCGTGTTTTCTCCTTCCGGAGTCAGACGGCACCAGCTTTCAAACCGCTTTTGCGCCTGTTCCCGGTCGCCACCGTAAATGACCGCACTCACGCAGGAATCCCAGATTTGCACCGTGTCAACCATCTGTCCGCCTCGACCGGGAGTCGGGCGGACTTGGGATTGGGTGAGGCCGGCGGTAAAGAGGTATGCATTCATGGCTATGCTCTGGCTTTGAGTCGGGCGCGATTGAAGCATCAAACCGGGAAAGAAGGCGACAAAAATATCCGGGGAAGCTTCATTGCTCGACCAGCCGCCGATGCTGGCGCACGACCGCCTCGCGTCGGCCCTTCAGACTCCGCCTTTCTCCGGCGCGAAAGGAATGATTTCTTCCGCGCGTTGTGTCATCATGAAGTCATGGCGCGACACCAATCCCATCGCGGGCCGGCTTCCAGGGACGAACAGCTCTTTGGCGCGCGTCAGCTTCCCGCGTTGTGCGCCGCCATGCAGGACCTCTGCTGGCTGCTCGACCGCGGTTACGCTTCGCACTCCGCCACCGAACTCGTCGGCAACCGCCACAATCTCACCAGCCGCCAGCGCATGGCGGTGAGCCGTTGCGCCTGTTCACTCGGCGACGCGCAACATCGCCGTCGTCTTCAGTTCCCGCCCGCGGATGTCCGCGGCCGGGAACTCTGGCTGGACGGTTACAACGTGTTGACCGTGATTGAAAGCGCGCTCGCCGGCGGCGTGGTGTTGCTGGGCCGCGACGGTTGTTGCCGCGACATCGCCGGCATTCACCGCCGTTATCGAAAAGTGGATGAGACCGCATCTGCGCTGCGCATGGTCGGTGAAACCGCGGCGGACTGGGGAGTGACGTGTTGCCGTTGGTGGCTGGACAAACCGGTGTCGAACAGCGGGCGGCTTAAGACGCTCATCAACGAAATGGCCGCCAGCGCCGGTTGGAACATGCCGGTGGAACTGGTGTTCAATCCCGACCGCGTTCTGTGGGAAAGCGAACACGTCATCGCCACGTCCGATGGTATCGTGCTGGATCGTTGCCGGCAATGGGTGAACCTGACGCGGCAAATCATCGTGGAGCGCATCCCACAGGCGCGGCTGCTGAATTTGTCTCGTCCCGACGGGACAACCGGAACTTAGCCCGGCATATCGTGCCGGGTTCACCGTCCTTTTAACCTCCCATCAAAGCCGGGGGTTGAGACCCGGACGGCATGTGCTAACTTGCAAGCGTGGCTCATGTTCAAATTAAGATAATGTCCTGTGCGGTGATTGCCGGGGCGTTGTGGCTTTGCGCCTGCACCGTTCTGCCGGCCGACCCGCTGACATCGCAACCATCCAACATCAACAGCAATACCGTGAAAACTTTTCAAAAACCTTCCGAAGCGGAACTGAAAAAGAAACTGACTGCCGAACAATTTGCGGTCACGCAAAAGTCAGCCACCGAGCCGGCGTTTCAAAACGCGTATTGGGACAATCACAAGCCGGGCATTTACGTGGACGTGGTGTCGGGCGAACCGCTGTTCAGTTCGCTGGACAAGTTCGATTCAGGGTGCGGCTGGCCGAGTTTCACCAAACCCGTCTCCAACGCGGATGTCATCGAACGTTCGGATCATTCCTACGGCATGGACCGGACCGAAGTCCGGTCGAAAGCTGCCGATTCGCACCTCGGTCATGTGTTCGATGACGGACCGGGACCGACGCATTTGCGTTATTGCATCAACTCAGCATCATTGCGGTTCATTCCCGTCGAAAAAATGCAGGCGGAAGGTTACAGCGCTTATCTGGAACCATTCATCAAGGCCGGACTCTACAAACCAGACAGCGCTCCGGCGCAAACCAACAGTCCGGCAAAGAATTGACGGCAGGGGCACGCTTCAACTTCCGCCTGTCCGTTGGTGTGGCTTACTTCATTGCCACATACACACGATGCACATCGTCGTGATCGTCGAGGGCGTTGAGAAAAAAGCGCGCAGACGACCGGCCATTGTGCCGGAGCAGGCGCAAATCCGGCTTGTCAATTTTTGGAATGAAACCATTTGCCTAAACATTGGAGTTTTGATAGTATTACCTTTACTGGGAATAGCTTATAATTGATTTTTACCCATTACTTCCTGCCTGGCACAAATGAAACATGGCAAAATTGTGTTTGAGTCTAAAGTTGTCGTTAAAAAACATGAGCATGAGGTGTAGCTTGAATCGGCCAATTTACTGGCTGGTAATGACCGTTTGCGCACTCGGTTGTCTTGCGCCTTCGGCGCGGGCGGTGAATCTGGTGCAGGAATTTTATCTGCCGATGCCTGAAGCCCAGATTTACCAGGCATATTCGGCAATTGTGAGCGGCACCGGCTCGACGATCGCTTCGACATTTTCGATTGTGGTCACCGGCAATGGGACGGTGATTTATTACGATCAATGGGAGGACGGTTACGAAATTGACTTGGCGAATCCGACTCAGTCCACGACCCAAATCTGGGGTGATGGCAACGACGCCAACGGCATCCCGCCCGGCTTCATCCACGATCCAGTTGGCCTGCCTGCGGGCACGGTCATCACGCTGACGAACAACGTGACGCTGCCGCGCAACCCCTCGACGATTTTGTGGGACGCGCGCGACCGCATCGCCGCGACGAAGGCACTGGCCATTTCGCGGGCGGCGTGGCCGGTGAATCCGGGTCCGGTTTTCGCCGGCGCGGTTAGCGTGTTGTCCACGCTGGATTACGGCACGAATTACATCAGCCCGGTGGGGCAGGATTTGACCAATAATCTATTCAAATATGTCGGGATGTTCGTGATGGCCGCGCAAAACAACACTGCGGTGACGATTGATCCGAACGGCAATGGCGTTGGGGTGACGAACATCGTGTTGAACCAGGGCGAATCCTATCTCGTCAACAGCGGCATCAAAAAGGGTGGACGCGTCACGTCCAGCAAACCGGTGCAGGCCGATCTCATCATCGGCCACGTCGAGGCGCATTGGGCAGCCGACTGGTTCACGCTGTATCCGGTGGAGGAGTGGGACAACACCTATTACACGCCGGTGGGTTCGGCGTCGAAGGTTCCGCAGCCGGCTTATGTTTATCTTTACAATCCGAACCCGACGAACATCACCATCAATTACCACACCCTGACCGGAGCGGGCGCCTTTTCCGTGCCGGCGAGCAACGGGGTCTACCAATTTCAGATGCCGGTGAGTTCCGGGGCGAGTTTCATCAGCAGCGGCGGCGCGCATTTCTACGCGCTCTGCACCGTGGCCGCCAACAATTCCGTCGACATGCCTTGGAATTGGGGATTCACTTTATTGCCCAAAGGTGGATTGACCACCGAGGCCGATGTTGGCTGGGGGCCGGGCAGCGCCGACGGCACGGTGGACGGCAGTCCGGTTTGGGTCACGACGCTGGCGAATACGCGCATTTACGTGGATTACAAGGGTGATCACAGCGGCCCGCTCACCGACCCCAACGGCAATCATTACGACACGAATTTCGATGTCGTCACGTTGCAGTCGCAGAAGATTTACGACCCCAGCAAAAACCAGACGGGCATGAGGGTTTACACGGTGGATGGCACTCTGCTCACCGCCGCGTGGGGTGAAGACGCCGACGTGGCCGCGCCGGGCGATCCTTACATTGACGCCGGCACGATGGTGATACCGTTCCCCGTGCCGGTGTTGCAGAAAACTTCGACCATTTCCACCAATGTCGGGCCGCCTGGATTAAGCATCGGCGACACGCTCCAATACACGGTTGAGATTGACAACAAAAGCCTTCTCCCGTTGGGGAACACCGTGGTGATTGATTCGTCGTCAACCAATCTGCTTTACGTCACCAATTCTACGACACTCAACGGCGTGGCAGTTCCTGACGACGGTTCAGGCACAGCGTTCCCGCTTGACGCGCCGGGCTATACCATTCCAATCATCCTTCATGGCGGCACGAGTACTTTCCAATACCTGGAGACCGTCGTCGGTACCGGCAACATCAGTAACAGCGCCACTTTACCCGACTTCAAGATCGTGGTGCAAAACGTCCTTTTGGTTGGCTCGAATTCCTGCAATCTGAATTTTACCGATTCCGGCGGCACGCCCGTCGCGTTATACCCCGCCAACGGCAGCATTTACATTCAACTCGCTGACGCGGGCGCGAACACATCCGCAAACACCGTTCAGACCGTCAGCGCCGTCGTTCAAAATCTTACGCATGGCGACATCGAGACGGTCACGCTCACCGAAACCGGCACCAACACCGGAGTATTTTTCAACGCGGGCGGACTGTCTTCGTCCATTTCGGCAGGACTTTCGCAGCAGGACGGAATTCTCAACGCCGCGCCGGGAGATTTGATTTCCGTCAGTTACAACAATCCGGTTTACGGCAATTCGTGTTCGGCCAATGCCGTCATACAGATTCCTTCCTTCACGAAACAACTCTATCTGAGCGTCAACGGCTCGACCAACGGCGTGCAGGACTTGAACCGCATCGATCCGGTTGCCGCTGCGCACGGACCCACTCGCACCAGCGTGGATTTGGGTGTTGGGGGCAATGGCACAATTGGCGTGGCGGCAACGACCACCAACTTCACCGCCAACGACACCAGTCTCACTTTTTCACACACGTCCGGCAGCGGTCCCAACCGGCTTTTGCTCGTGGCGGTTGGGATCGGCGCCATCCAGGCGGTGGACACTCCCCCCGGCGGGTCGGTGACCAATGTCACCTACGGTGGCACGGCCATGACACAGGTCACGAGCGTCACCAATTCCCCATCGATATCCTACATTTACAGTCTGGTGAATCCGCCAGCGGGTCCCGCCAATGTGGTTGTGAGCGTGAGTTCCGCCGCGAGCATTGCTGCGGGCGCGACCACGTTCACGAATGTGAACCAAGCAGCGCCTTTCGGAAACAGCGCGACCAATTCGGCGACGACCGGGACCACCGCCACCGTCACTATCAGTTCAGCCAGCGGCGAGTTGGTCTTTTCCATCGCCGATTGGGATGTCGGCGCAGTGGCGCAAACGGTGGCTGCCAGTGCCGGTCAGACCACTGTTTGGGCAACCAATGGCAACTACACTGGAGCAGCCGCCAGCACCAAGCCGGGTGCCACTTCGGTCACAAATACCTACACTGCCCCGGACAGCCAGCAGTGGACCATCGCCGCCGTCTCCATCAAGCCCGCCGCCGTTGGCGGTCCGGCGACGAACGTGACGACTTTCGCGCAAACGCCCGCGTTCTGCTCGGAATTCACAATGCCGTCCAACAATCTGATCACCATCACTAATTACATCACCGTCACCAATGGCGTCATGCCCGCCAGCCCGGCGGTCAGCGCCACGCTGCAATACAACGGCACGAATATCATAACGCTCTCCAATCCGACTTACTCCGCCGCCAACAGCAATCTCGTCTGGAGCGGCGTCCTGACCAGCAACATCACCATTCCCGCCGGCCAGGTCATCAGCTACGTCATCTCCAACGGCCAGTCGGACGTGTCGTTCCATGTGGATTACGACAGCACCAACAAACCCTCGAAGATCTTGCTGCCGACCACCTCGGTCATCCACATCAGCAGCCTCGGCGTTTACGATGCGCCGTATCCCGGTGGCAACCTCGTCACCACACCGATCGCCGGCTCGACACTCTATGTCCGCGCCGCCGTAAGCGATCCGTTCGGCAGCTATGACATTACAAGCCTCGGCCTTGCCATCACCGCGCCGAGTCCGAACGCGAATGTCAACGTTACCTTGAACGACACGAGTGTCGTCGCGAATGACGGTTGCACCAAGACTTACGAATACCAATGGCAGACTGGCCCGCCGACCGGCGATTATAACATCACTGCCGTGGCCAACGAAGGCACGGAGGGTATCACCGATACCGCCGCTACGAGCGTTTCATTGATCTTCCTTGACCTCGGCACACCCAGCACAACGGAGTTCACCAGCGGCAACAATGGTCCGGCGACGAACGCCTACGCTGCCAACGCGACGGTTTGCATGCGCGTCACCGATTTGAATCGCAACACCAATTCCACGACTGTTGAAACCATCACCGCCACCGTTACCAGCAGCAGCGGTGATTCGGAACTGGTGACGTTTACCGAGACCAGCACCAACACCGGCGTCTTTACGGCTTGCCTGGCAACCAGCACCACGGCCGGAAGCGGCACGAACAACGGCACGCTCAACGCGCCCGTCGGCTCGATTCTCACCGTCAGTTACAGCGACCCGACTGATCCGAACGACAACACCAGCGCTACGGCCACGATTCTGCCGTCGCCCGGCACGCCCGGCGTGGTGATGAACAAAACAATTGTATCGCCGTCCGGCGGACAGGTCGGCGTCGGCCGGTCCGCGACATTCAATCTGCAGGTCGTTAACACCGGCAGCACCACGCTCACGAACGTATCCGTCACCGACAATTTCCCCTCCGCCAAACTCAGTTACACCTCGGCCAGTCCCACGCCGAGCACGGTCGCGGCGGGCGTGTTGACGTGGACGAATCTCGGCAACATGACACCCGGCCAGAGCACAAACTTCACGGTCACTTTCAATACCATTGCCATCGGCAACGCAACAAATTCTGCCACGGCCAACGGTGGCGTGGTCACCAATTCGTCCGGTGCCAGTGTGCTGATCACTTACGCCGCGCTCAACGTGACGAAGGTTTTGTTAAGTCCGACGAACACGCCCGTGCCTATCGGCAGCAACGTCACGTTCCGCATCACAATTCAAAACACAGGTGACGCGTCCATTCCAACATTGCCGCTGGAAGACACGTTCAGTGGCGCTTACTTCCAATTCGTGTCCGCCACAATCCCGCCGAACGGCTCCGGCTCGGGCAGTTTGATTTGGACGAATCTCGCCGCAAGCACGCCGCTGCTGACGAATGCGACGATAACCATCGATGTGACGATGAAAGTCGTCGGCGCGGGCAATCCGGCGAACAACACCGCCACAGTTGATTTTGCGGTGGACATTTACGGAAATCCCGTGCCGACCGCGTCCGGCAGTGTCGACGTCGTCACCGCCGCCGCCGGCATCAGCGGCCACGTCTACAACGACATCAATCACAGCGGCGTGTTCACCAATGGCGACACCGGTTTGAGCGGCGTCACGTTGCAACTCTCCACTGACCCGGATGGCGACGGCAATCCTTCCGACGGCACGCTCGTTCAAATTGTCACCAGCGATGCGAACGGCTATTACGAATTTCTGAACTTGAACCTCGGCCATTACGTCGTCGTGGAGATTGATTTGCCCGGCTTCGCCAGCAGCGCGCCTGTTAATAACCGCATCGCAGTCAACCTCACCACGCTCAGCACCAATGCGAACAATAACTTCTTCGATTATCAGCCCAACCCGGCCTTGTATTCGACAATTAGTGGCACGGTTTGGATCGACACGAATGGAAACGGCACGAACGACGTTGGGGAAGTCGGTCTGGCGAATGTCCCCGTGGACCTGGTGCAGGACGTGAACTCCAACGGCCTTGTCGACATCGGTGAGCCCGTGACAGCCAGCGTGACGACGGACACCAACGGCAATTATTCATTCGCCGACGTGACGCCCGGCGACTACGTCATCCACGAAACCGACCTTTACGGTTATTACAGCACCGGCGATTCGCAGGGGCGGACTGACAACCAGATCAGTTTTGTCTCCACCAACGGCGTTGTCTCCACCAACAACAGCTTCTTCGATCGCCTGTCGCCCACCGCTGTCAACGACACCAGCTCGGCGTTGTATTTTATGCCCGCCACGATTTATCCGCTGACCAACGACATCAGTCCTTACGGCGATCCGCTGACTATTACCAACGCCGTGACAACCAACGGAATCGTGGTCATCAATCCGGGCAACACCAACCTCACCTTCACGCCCACCAATGCCGGCGTGGCCACCATCATCTATACCATTAACGACGCCCACGGCGGCACTTCCACCGCCATCATCACCGTCAATGTCACCGAACTGGCGGATGTGGGCATCGGGAAGAGCGGTCCGGCCTTGGTTTTTGCGGCGAGCAATTTGAGTTACGCGATATCGGTGACGAATTCGGGTCCCTCCGGGGCGAGCGGGGTGGTGGTGACGGAC
>JBEKON010000013.1:0-42756 GCA_049521735.1 Verrucomicrobiota bacterium | reverse complement strand
GCAATCAATTTACGGTGATGAACCTTCTGGATGAAGTGGCGGAGCATGGCCTCGGTGATTTCGAAGTCGGCGATGACGCCGTCTTTCATCGGGCGGATGGCCACGATGTTGCCGGGCGTGCGACCCAGCATTCTTTTGGCTTCTTCACCCACGGCCAGTACATTCGTTGTGCCCGCCTGAATGGCCACCACAGAGGGTTCGCGCAGGACGATTCCTCGATCCCGCACATAGACAAGAGAATTAGCTGTACCCAAGTCTATTCCAATGTCGTTGGAAAACAGGCTTTTAAGTTGCGCTAACATGAATTTGCCCTAACAGGGGCGTATTTAACCGTTTGTGCCCGAAAAGGTCAAGCAGTGAATAAGCAGTGAATAAATGGCCTGCCAAGTCGAAGCTCGAAGCGCACCACGGAACGACAGTTTCAGCCCGCCTTCGCGTTGCACGCTACGGCACGGCAGCCTTTGCCCTGCGCTACAGAAAGGTTGGCCTGCCATCCATAGCTCGGAACTTATCGCGAAAAGTCCTCCTTCGCCAAGGCTACGGAGGACACCATCCTCGCTCCGAACCTCCGGAAGTCGGTTCAGAGCGTAGGATGGTGCCAGCGACTGGAATCGAACCAGTGACCTCGGGCTTATGAGTCCCACGCTCTAACCAACTGAGCTACGCTGGCAACCGAAGGCGATACTACATTCTGCGGACAATTCGCACGCTGTCAAACGGAGAATCGATGTGTGCCAAGATTTTCGTGAAATGACGCTTAAGCTCGTGAGCTTTTGGTTTGTTTCCGGCGAATGCAGTCATAAACTCTCTGACAGCAGGAAGACCATGAAAACCTCAACAGAATTGGAAAGGCAGGCGGCGTTGCAGGTCGCGGCATTGATGATGGCGGCGGCGCGGACAGCGCCCAAGACGCGCGGCATTGACAACATCAAGACCGCCGCGATTGACGACGAGCCAACCAAACAAAAAGTCATCGCCAAAATGCGCGAGATCGCTGCAAAGGAAAACCGGCCCAGCTTCGCGCGCGACGCCGGCAACATCGAAAACTCGCCGGCCATGGTGGTCATCGGCGTCGAATCCAACACGGCTGGATTGAACTGCGGATTCTGTGGCAAACCAACTTGTGAAGTGCTGGAAGCCGCCGGTGGCGTCTGCGCGTTCAACTCCATTGACCTCGGCATCGCCACCGCCTCGGCGGCGGAAGTGGCTGGCCGGTTTCACATTGACAACCGCGTCATGTATTCCATTGGCCGGGCGTGCCTGGACTTGGAAATGTTCGGACCGAAGGTCAAACAGGCGCTCGGAATCCCATTGAGCGTGACCGGGAAAAATCCGTTCTTCGACCGCAATGCATAGACGGCTTGGAAACACGTCGTTGCATTCGGCCGCGTTGAGACGCGCCAGTCCCATGCGGACGACAGGGTGGATATTTCAAAACAGCGCTTCCCATCCACCGGCAACCGGTTCATAATACCACCAGCGTCGGTTTCCGACGGATTCCCGCCAGATGTTTCAAGGAACATCTTTTTGGAAATTCCTGACTTTCCGGCCGCGAACTCCTCTCTTGGTGAAGAGAGAAGCTGGAAATCCGTTCAACTTATTATGTCGCAGCCGAAGATTATTCAGGGTGGGATGGGTGTGGCGGTGTCTGGTTGGACACTGGCGCGCACGGTCTCGAGGTTGGGACAGCTCGGTGTTGTTTCCGGGACGGGACTGGCCATCGTTCTGGCCCGCAGCCTTCAGTTGGGTGATCCGAGCGGCCAACTGCGTCACGCCTTGCAGCAGTTTCCCATTCCCGAAGTCGCTGCGCGTGTGCTGGCACAATACTTCATTCCCGGTGGAAAATCTCCCACTGCACCATTCAAACCCGCTCCCATGCCCACGCTCCGCTTCAGCGCGGCGCTCACCGAATTGACAGTGGTGGCCAATTTCGTGGAGGTGTTTCTGGCCAAGGAAGGCCACAATGGATTGGTCGGAATTAATTTTCTCGAAAAAATCCAGTTGCCCACCTTGCCCTCGCTTTACGGCGCGATGCTCGCCAACGTGGATTACGTGCTCATGGGCGCGGGGATACCGCGCGCCATCCCCGGCGCGCTGGATCGTCTGGCGAAAGGCGAACCGGCCCAACTGAAAATTGATGTTGTCGGCGCGCTGCACGGCGAGGAATTCCTTTCCACGTTTGCCCCGCGCGCCTTCTGCAACGGCCAGCTTCCGGTTGTCAAACGTCCGCAGTTCCTCGGCATTGTTGCCTCGGTGACCCTCGCCATGGCTCTGGCCAAAAAGGCCAGCGGACATGTGGACGGCTTCGTCATCGAAGGCGACACCGCTGGCGGACACAACGCCCCGCCGCGCGGCACACTGCAACTCAATGCCATCGGCGAACCGGTGTATGGCGAGCGCGATATTGTTGATCTTGAAAAAATCCACGAGCTGGGCCGGCCATTCTGGCTGGCTGGGTCGTATGGGCGCCCTGGCCAGTTGGCCGAAGCCTTGCGCCTCGGCGCCGCCGGCGTTCAGGTGGGAACGGCATTTGCGTTTTGCAATGAATCCAGCCTGCGCCCCGAACTCAAGCGGCGGGCTTTGCAAATGAGCCGTGCTGGCGTCGCGCGCGTTTTCACCGATCCGGTCGCTTCGCCCACCGGTTTTCCGTTCAAGGTGGTTCAGATGCCCGGCACGCTTTCACAAGCCGATCAGTATGAGGCCCGGACGCGCACCTGCGACTTGGGTTATCTCCGGCATGTCTACCGCAAACCGGACGGGACATCGGGCTACCGTTGCCCTGCCGAGCCGGTGAATGACTTTGTCAAAAAAGGCGGGGCGCTCGCGGACACGCAAGGACGTAAATGCCTTTGCAATGGACTCGTCGCCAACATCGGCCTCAATCAGGTGCGCTCCGAAACGGAACAGGAATTGGCGTTTATGACCGCCGGCGACGATGTTGCGCAAGTCGCGCAGTTTCTCAAGCCGGGTTGCGACTCCTACACCGCCGCGGATGTTGTGCGCTGCCTGCTTGCCGATCAGGACACCGAAAGGGTTGCTTTGGAAGAAGCGGCTCTGGCTGTCCCGGCCTAGCCACACCGTGCGAAAGGCCGGACCTGCCGAATAAAAAGGCGGGACCTGGTTTTACCCAAGCCCCGCCGTGAAATCCCAAGCGCGATTAGTAGCGATTGCGACTGCCGCCGTATTCACGACGACCACTACCACCGCCGCCTGTGCGCTCTTCGCGTGGCTTGGCGACATTGACCGTGAGTGGTTTCGAAGGATAGATTTCCTACAAACAATTTATTACTCATGTGATGTTTTACTGTCCTAGACTGAACTTTGCTTTAACCAGACTGTTCCCGTTAATCGGATTTCAAATCATCACTGAACCAGGTTCACCTGAAGATTCACCATGCCGTGGAAGCTCTGTGCTATCTAACAGACGGGCGAAGTGTCGCACCTTTCCGGGCAATAGCAAGGGTTATTCGGAAATATCTTTTGGCCAACCATCGTGTCGCCGGCACCCGCACCGGTTCGGCTTTTGCTAATCCACCACCACGCGGTAGAACCGTTGTTGGGCGGTGGCCCCACCCGTGTGGGTCAGGGTGATGAGCGCATTGGCTCCCGCAACGGACAATCCGATGTTTTGCCACGTCCCATCCAACAGACTGTCCCGATATTGTAGCTGGTAGTTGTGGCCCGTATAGCCCTGGATCGTTACCTGGATATCCGGCCCGTTCGCCGTGGCCGAAGCCACCCGGATCAAGCTGCGATCCAGCACGGTGCCGTTGTTCATGAACCCCGCCGGCAGCGTGCCGGTCCACGTCATGATGTCCAGCAGGCCATTGTTGGTGAAACTTCCTGGCACATTGAGTGAGGCTTGACCGGTCAGCCGCAGCGTGCCGTCGTTGACGAGGTTGGTGTCCACTTCCAAGGTGCCGGTGAGTATCACGGCCGCAGTGCAGTTGGTCCCAATCTCAAGTTGATCAGCGATCTTGAGCCAGCCGTTGGTGATGTTCAGCGTGGCATTGTTGGTGAGGCGGAGGGTGCCTGCATGCTGGCCGACCGCATCCACCACGACGGTGGCGTTGCTGATGACCGCCGTGTCGAAGCGGCTCGGCTTCCACTGGGACGAGGTCGTGACATTGGTCCCGCCGATGTTGACCACCACACCGCTCACCTGCCAGTTGAAGATTTCCGCGTAGCGGTTGTTGTTGGCACCGGTGAAGACGATGACACCCGGCGCCGGCCATGCGGCAATCTCCTGGAGGTATTTCTGAAGGTTGCTGTAGCCGCTGTTGTCGAAATCGCCGTTGCCGTCGGGAACATTCGGATTGAGCCCGTGTTCAATTTCCCACCAGTCGGGCATGCCGTCTCCATCGGTGTCCCAATTGGCCGGGCGGTTGAACGGTGCCGCGCCCGTGACCGGGTCGGCGCGCAGCGCGAGGAGACTCCTCCATTCGACGCCTTCGTTGGGGTCATCGTTGAACGGGTCATCCGCCCACGCCATGATTTTGCCCGTGCCCGTAATGGTCTCGTGAATGAGACGTTCATCAACATAGGCAGCGATATTGTTGGTGGTGATATCACCGGTGTTGCCGAGCGTGAAGACATACGGACGGTCCCACCAGCGGGAACCGACATAAAGCAGGACGTTCGTAAATGCGTCCTGGGCGCTCAGGGTCAAACCAATGTTCACGTCGTAGGCGGTCGACTGGACATTAACACTGCGGTAGTCATAGGAAGTGGAACTGCTCGAACTGGCGGTTGTGGCTTCGGCGTCGTTCGGGTCACCATCTTTGTTGATGTCCTTGAGGTTGCCGGATACGTAGGCGCGCGTCAGGGTTGAATCCGAACCGTTGAAGATGCCCGTGCCACCAGCCTTGTAGACGAGGGCGTAATTGGTGCCGCCGACTGGATTGTCGCCACCCGGGCCGGCAAGGTAGAAGTTGTTGATGAAATTGTTGCAGCTTGGCTGCCCGCTGGAGCCGGTCCCGGCGGTGTCGAACCAGTTGTAAAAAACGTTATTGCGAAAATCATTGATGGCGCCGACACCGGGGATGGTCAACGCGCTCGCTTCGGTACCCACGCGGGGCAGACGGCCTTTTTGGTGGGCGTATAAATTGTTCAGGACGCTGATTTTGGCGTTGGAGCCGGCCTGCAACAGATGTGCCAAGGCATGCCCCACATAGCTTAACGAACTCGCTTCGGCGTCCGCCTGCGGATAGTTCTGGCCTTGGGAGATATTGCAGTTCTCGACGGTGAAATTGTTGGCCATTTCATTGCACGAAATCGCCTCGTCTGTCGCGTATATAGTGGTGAGATGGTCCAAAATGACATTATTATTTTGGACGTCAACCGCATCATAAGCGTAAGAATCGGGAAAAGTGCCGGGGGTCGGCGGGGTGGGCGGCGAATGAAAACCCTGCATGCCATAGCCCGGGGCGAACGTGATATTGCGGACGATCGTGTTGGCGCTGTTGCAGTGGACGGTTCCGCCCATGATGATGACTGGGCCGGGCGCCGTCTCGCCGGCGATGGTGGCGTTGCCGGGGAAATCATACCGGGATTGGCCGGCATTCCAGCCGTTGTCGTAATTGCTTTCCGCCCCGTACAGGCCCAACCAAAAAACACCGGCTACGTCGAAGACGATTGTGCGCGGCACGCCAGCCGGGAAATTGGCATTGGCCAAACCGTAGCGAAGGGTGCCGGGCCGGGTGTCATTGAAGTTTTTATCCAGGAGGGTCACGTGATAAACAATTCCGCCCCGGCCACCAGTCGCATATTTCCCCGCACCATCTGCGCCTGAAAAGGCGGGCAAAAAGGGAGGACTTCCCGGGGTGACGGTCAGCACGGCTACCGCGCTGGTGACCGAGCCAAAGTTGTTGGTGACAATTACGGAATAGCCGCCGGCGTCATTCGTCGAGGCAATGGTGAAATTCAGCAGAGCATTGGTCTGGTTCGCCAACAGGGTGTTCGTGTTGAAATACCATTGATAACGGAGCGGCGCCGAGCCGCTGGCGCCTACGGCAAAGGTGGCGGCAAACCCCACGACGTTGGTCCAATCCTGAGGCTGGGCCGTGATGGATGGCGGAACCGGCAGGAGGACGGTGAGGGTGGCCACAACACTGGTGACCGATCCATTGTTGTTGCTGACGACCACGGAATAGCCACCGGCGTCATTCGTTTGCACGTTCGGGATGGTCAATGACGCATTGGTCTGGTCCATCAATGGCGTGTTTGTGTTGAAATACCATTGATAGCTGTACGGCAGGTCACCGGTGACGCTCACGGAAAACATCGCGGTATCGCCGACCGTGACGGTCGTATCGGCGGGCTGGGACGTGATGGCCGGTGGCTGTGGGACTGATGCCAGTGGCGTTACGTCGGCAAAGGCGGTCCCGAGGCGGAATTCGTCGAAGCGGATGACGGTATTGGTGCCGGACGCATTTTGGTTGTTCGCATCAAGCCGGATGTTGTTCATGCCTGTGAGATTGGCGATGGTATTGGTCGCATTGGCCGTGGAAATTGACGGCTCGACCGTCAGGTTCGTCCAATTGACCCACAAGTAAGCGGTGTCGGGCGTGGACGTGTTGCCATCCACATCAAGCCGCATCAGAATAAATGAAGCGCTCGTCAGCGGGTTGGTTGTCGCCACCCCGGACGCGGCTGCGCCGCCGTCACCGCCGGACCAGAGCGTCCAGGTGTCAATGGGTGTAAATGGGAACTGATTGGCATTGGGGCGGCCAGCGGCCACCAATTCGGTGCCGGTGCTGTTGGCGTTGGTAAGGGAGCCGGAACGGAAGACAATGTCTCCCTTGCGCCAGTAGAGATTCGAGGTGCTCATGCTGCTCGGATATCCGATCCATTGCATCGTGAAGCTGACCCAATACGTTCCACTCGGCAGGCCGCTATAAGTGCTCCCGTTTAACGTGCCGATGGCGAGGCTGCGGCTGGGCTGGGCATTAATGGTACTGCCGGCAAGATTTCCTACGATGACACTTCCGCCATCCGTCGCAAGGGAATTGCCCTGAGGATCGGTGTAACCCAAGCTGCCCGTAACATTGGTGGCAATAGGCACATTGGCTCCCGCCCAACGCCACGCCCAGCCAAAACTGTCTCCGGCGGACGCATCAGACGCGTTGGTCAGTCCGGTGCCGGCGGGGTAATTAAACCCTTCGTAAACCAGGAGCGTGGCTTTGGCCGTATTTGTCGTGTAAAGCACCAGAGCGATCAGGATGACCGCGAAAATGCCGGTTCGGCGGGGAGTCCCAAAGTGAAAGGATGAGCGCGTGACTTTATTGCGTGCTGCCGGAATCCTGGCAACCAAGGTTGTTCGTTTGCACATATGAATTTTACTTCTGAAGGCTTTACGACTCTGCTCGTGGGCCATGGCACGAAAGCGGTCGCCTTCCCGCCCACATCCAGTTCCATGGCTTTATGTAATTTTACACATATCGCGCCGCAAAATCCAGAAAATTTTGGCTGAAGCAGATGGACGATTGTTCGGCACTCCCGGCTCTTTTCCGGTCACGCAAGCGTCGCTGCGGCAATTGCGACACCCTTGACTCTCCGGTTACCATCGCCATCCCGGCAAAGCCGGTCGGTTGCCTGAATGACTAAATCACGCCAAGTTCGCGCAATGCCGCGCCGGCGCCGGACAGGTTCTCAGGCTTCATCTCAATGTAATTACGCGAGAGAATGATGCCTTGCGCGCCGCCCTTGAACACCGCCTTCACCGCCTGCCCGACGCTTTCCGGCGTGCAATGACCTGCGCCACTGTCCGCAGGCACGTCAATATCCACCCCCGGCCAGATTTGGGTCGGGTGCCCGGCCACACCTTCCACTGCGCGGCGCGTCTCGCGCTCCACGTAATCGGCCGAGAGTCCCGTTGCGAGGAGTTTGTCGGAGGGCGCCTCGTCGTAATTCAACTCCCGGTACAGCATGTCGAGCGTCAGCTCGGACGGCAGATCGCCGAAGACGGCGCTGCGCGCGCCTTTGACGAAACTCAGAAACCGCCCGCCCGCGGCATTGTTGTAAAGCGCCGGACGAAGGAAGTCGGAGAACCCGGTCATGCTGGCGAAGTCTTCCTCGGCCCGCTGGAACGGGCTGAACGACATGTTTTGCCAGACGTGCCAGCCGACCGGCAGCGCCGGATTGATGGACTTCGCCTTGTGGTAGAGCGCGGCCTGGAATTCATGGCGGCTGCTGACCCAGAGGTTTTCCCACGCCAGCACTTCGGGATAATTCAGAAGCAGACGCCAGAATGTGGTGAAATCACCGTCGCGCGGGCGCTGGCCGGCGCGGCCGTTGAGTACGAACTTCTCCACCTCGTCGAAACCGCGACGTGCGCGTTCGACATCAATGCCGCGGTCGTGTCCTTTTTTTTGGCAGAATTCGCAAAAGCACGTGGTGCGGCCGGGATCCTGCCCGCTGCTCTGGGAAAGGCTGAGGGTGTTGAGCAGGCCGCTCTGGCGTTCCGAACCCCACATGATGCCGCCGATGTCATACGAGCGCGTGTAATCTTCGACAAGTCCCAGCGTGAAATTTTGGTAGAGGGGATTGTTAAAGCACGGTCCGCCCGGGTGGCCCTTTGTGCGACGGTCGTGATGGTCAACTTCATAAAGCGCTTCCCAATGCGGCACGGCGGCCGGCAGGGTATTGTCCTCGAGCAGAAAGCAAAAGGTCCGGATACCGTGCTTGCGCGCAACGGGGATGACGCGGGACAGCACGTCAATATCGCCGAACTCCGGCGCGTGCATGTCCTGGAAAGTGAGGAGCGTGTCCTTGTAATATTGCATGTGCGGCGTGGCATAATTCCCGCCATGGAAGCCCGCCGCCGGCGCTCCCGCGCGATGCAGCTCGTGGGAGTAGATGAATGGAAACAGCGCGTTCACACCGGCACGCTCCCGCATGTCGTCGAACATTGGATCCAGTTCCCGTTGTGCGAGCGGGGCCACGCAGATGGGCATGCCGACCATGGTGGCGGTTGGTTTGGGTGAAGTCGGAGTCGGAGTATCTTTGCCCTGCAACGGTTCCACGCCGGCCAATGCCGCTCCGGCGCCCACGACACCGAGTTTGATGAAATTTCGGCGATTCATGCGGTGAGTATCCCGCCCGTTCAACCAGTTTCAAGACCAAAGCTCTGGCGAGAAGCGTGACAGTTCAGTTGCCCTCTTCGGCTGGTTCCCGATGCCGCATCGAGCGCATGTTGGTGAAGTGGGCGGCGATTTGCTCTCACGCTGTTCCTGCCCTGCCGGGTTGATCGTGGTAGGGCGGTGGTGCTCCGCCGCCAGAATGGGCAGAGCGGCAGCTCTGCCCTACCAAAACCAAATTACTGGTAGGGCGGCGCTGCTGCGCCGCCCAAACTTCAATGCCCCGACCAACGAATGTCATGCACGCGTCCGAAATATGGCCATTCCTCGGGCCGCGCCACCAATCCGGCACGCACGGGATTTTCGCGGACGTATTGCCATTTCTGTCGGTAATTTTCACCGTCGCGCAATCGGTGATGAAACCCGCCGGCTTGAAATATGCCTGCTTCGGGGAGTGATTTCGCAAGCCGATCTTTCCAGAAACCAATCCAGCGCTCGATGGTGAATTTCAAATCGTGCGGCGCGCAGAACAAATGCAGATGATCGGGCATCAGCAGATAATCGCTCACCAGCCACGACGTTGCAGTGTGTTCCCAGATGTCGTGAAGCGCACGTTGAACCAATGCCTGCGCCAACCAACGCTCGCGCTTCTCGGTGCAGACGGTGAGGAAAACCCAGTTCGGTCCGCCGAGCGATATGTGGACCCCTTTGGCTGGCGTGCGGCGACCGGGGTCGAGGAAGGGGATTTCGCCCATGGCATTTTTCTATCGCAACGTTGGTGGACGGGAAAGATGTTTTGTGTGGTAGGGCGGTGGTGCTCCGCCGCCAGAATGGGCAGAGCGGCAGCTCTGCCCTACCAAAACCAAATTACCGGTAGGGCGGCGCTGCTGCGCCGCCCAAACTAATTCACACCTTCGCTTTGTATTGTTCGTCGCTGACCTTTTCCATCCAATCAACCATTTTGCCCTCGAGCTGTTCCTGAATGGCAATGTGCGTCATGGCCGTGGTTGGTGCAGCGCCGTGCCAATGTTTCTCGCCTGGCAGAATCCAGACCACGTCACCCGGCCGGATTTCCTCAATCGGGCCGCCCCAGCGCTGGACGCGCCCGCAGCCGGCGGTCACGATCAGGGTCTGACCCAGCGGATGGGTGTGCCACGCTGTTCGGGCGCCGGGCTCGAACGTGACGTTGTTGCCAGCTGCGCGGGCCGGTTCCCTTGGCTGAAATAGAGGGTCAATGCGCACCGTGCCAGTAAACCAATCGGCCGGTCCTTTGTTGGAAGGCTGTGAACCACTTCGTTTGATTTCCATATTTTCAATTTCCTTTCCTTGATTGATCGGTAGGGCGGCGCTGCCGCGCCGCCTTGGCGAAGCAGCAGCTTCGACCTACCAAATCAGATTGCGGTAGAGTGGTGGTGCTCCGCCGCCCAAACTTAGCGACCGGTCATTTGCTCCAGCCTTTCCGGATAGCGAGCACCATGCACGGTGATCTTCGCGGCGGCGCTTTCGATGTCACGAAGGTCGTCCGGCGTCAATTCGACTGCAACGGCTCCGATGTTTTCGTCCAGGCGATGCAGCTTCGTTGTGCCCGGGATTGGAACTATCCACGGCTTCTGCGCCAGCAACCACGCCAGCGCAATTTGAGCCGGTGTCGCCTTCTTCCGTTTTCCAATCTTGGCCAGCAAATCAATCAGGGCTTGATTCGCCTTGAGCGCCTCCGGCGTGAAGCGCGGGAGCGTGCTGCGGAAGTCGGAACTGTCGAAGGTCGTTTTTGCGTCAATCTTGCCCGTGAGAAAACCCTTGCCCAACGGGCTGTAGGGAACCAAGCCGATGCCGAGTTCCTCAAGGGTCGGTATCACTTCCTTCTCCGGTGTTCTCGTCCACAGCGAGTATTCGCTCTGGAGGGCAGTGAGCGGCTGAACGGCGTGCGCACGACGGATTGTTTTCACGCCTGCTTCGGACAAGCCGAAGTGCTTGACCTTGCCGGCCTGAATCAGTTCCTTCACCGCACCGGCCACATCTTCAATGGGCACGTTCGGATCAACCCGATGCTGATAGAGCAAATCAATGACCTCCACCTTGAGCCGCTTGAGCGAGCCTTCGACGGCCTGCTTGATGTGCTCAGGCCGACTATTCAGACCGGCCGCTCCCGGCCGATGGTCACTGCCACTCAGGTCGAAGCCGAACTTCGTGGCAATGACCACCTGCTTGCGGAACGGCGCGAGAGCTTCGCCGACGAGTTCTTCGTTTGTGTATGGGCCGTAAACTTCGGCGGTATCAAAAAATGTGACGCCGCGTTCCACGGCTGCCCGGAGCAGCGACGTCATCTCCTGTTTGTCTTTGGGTGGACCGTAGGAAAAACTCATTCCCATGCAGCCCAGCCCGACAGCCGAGACTTCCAAATTACTGTTTCCAAGTTTGCGCTTTTGCATAATTGAATCCTTTCTTTCAGTTATGTCCGTGCCGCTCCAATTTCACACCTTCGCGTAAACCTCCGCACCTTTTTCCACAAATTAACTTTTGGGCGGCCACTCCACGCCGGCCAATTCCTTGGGCAATTGTGTCGGGTCAACGGGGTAAATAAGCGAGAGGTCCATCTGGGATTTTGAGCCTTGAAGAAATTCCAGCTCCTCCGGCGCGCCGATGATGAGCCAGAGCACTTCGGCTTCGGTGTCATTGAACACTTGGCGCAACTGGTCCGGGCCGACCAGCACGCCGCCGTATTTCGGCACGGTCAACGTCTCGTCGCCCACGCGCAGGCGGCCCGTGCCTTCCAGCACGAAATAAAACTCCTCCGCGCGGATGTGCCTGTGCAGCGTGTTCGCGCTCTTGGGCGGCAACCGCCAGAGCCGCGCGCCGAGATTCTCGCTCCCGGTGCGCTCCAGAAAATCCGCGTTCGGGATTTTCATCAGGTTGGAGGGCCGCCAGAAGAGGTCTTCCGGCTTGATGAAATGGTAACCTTGAATGGCTTTCATTGAATCACTCATGACTTAATTCAACTTGGGCAAAAGGATTCAAATTCAATTCGCGGAAAATATTCGGCGAACTCGGTCAAAGCTTGATAACCGAAACCGTCCTCGCGCTCAATCAAAACCCGGTTCAACCACTAATGTCCGCGGGGCGACGCCTCGAACTGTGCCGCGCATTTCTTTGGTCATCGCTTCAGAACGCGAAGCAGTCGCAGCCCGAGCCGAAGAATCCAGAGTAGCGGTTGCGGGCGGCTTTGACGCCGGCCAGGAGTTGATGCGCCGCGTGATCACAACTGTTGTGATGACACTTGGCATCATGTTGATGTTGCTGCACCGGCACACCAGCACGCACCGCTTTGCGGACATCCAGCGGCGCTCCGTAACCACCGAACACTTTCACGGGCGACCATTCGGGCAGTACTGGAATCGGCGGTGGTGCGTGCGGTGCGAATTCATCTGTCGCGTGAACAATCTTTCCCCCGACAACGGTGAGCACGGATTCTATGCCTTTGATCTGTTCCTCCGGCACTAAGAAATAATCGTCGGTGAGCGCCACCAAATCCGCCAACTGGCCGGTAGCAATCGCGCCTTTCTTGCCGCTCTCGCTGGAAAACCAACTGCTGCCTTGCGTGTAGAGTCGCAGCGCCTCCTCTCGGCTGAGGCAATTTCTGTCAGGATACATCGAGACGCCGCCGACCGTCTTTCCTGTGACCAACCAGTAAAGCGAAATCCACGGATTGTAGCTCGCCACGCGCGTCGCGTCTGTGCCTGCGCCGACGGCAATTCCAAGCTCCAACATCTTCCGCACAGGGGGCGTGCGTTCGGCGGCTTGTCTGCCGTATCGAGCCATGAAGTATTCGCCCTGATAAGCCATGCGATGCTGGATGGCGATGCCGCCACCAAGTGCTCTTACGCGCTCCAGATTGCGGTCGGAAATAGTTTCGCAATGGTCAAAGAACCAGTTCAGTCCTTTGAACGACAGGTCGCGATTCACTTCCTCAAACACATTCAGGAAACGCGTGATGCTCTCGTCGTAAGTGGCGTGCAATCGGAACGGCCACTTGTTCGCGGCCAGCAGCGACACCACGTCTTTGAGTTCGTTCTCCAATGACGCGGCGAGATCGGGACGGGGCTCAAGGAAATCTTCAAAATCCGCTGCCGAGAAGACAAGCATTTCGCCCGCGCCGTTGCAGCGGAAGAAATCGTCGCCCTTGCCCGGACCGGTCATTTTGATCCAGCGGGCGAAGTCCTCCTTTTCCTGTTTCGGTTTTTGCGTGAAAAGATTGTAGGCGATGCGGAGCGTCATCTCACCACGCTCATGGAGTTGGTTGATGATGGCGTAGTCATCCGGATAATTTTGAAAGCCACCGCCCGCATCAATGATGCTGGTGAGTCCGAGCCGGTTGAGTTCGCGCATGAAGTGGCGCGTGGAATTCAGTTGGTGTTCCGGCGGCAGCTTCGGCCCTTTGGCGAGCGTGGCGTAAAGAATCGTGGCGTTGGGGCGAGCGATGAGCAATCCCGTGGGATTGCCGGCGTGGTCGTGCTGGATTTCACCACCGGGTGGATCGGGTGTGTCCTTGGTGTAACCGCACGCGCGCAGTGCCGCTTGATTCAGCAGGGCGCGGCAATACAGGTGCAGGATGAACACCGGCGTCTCCGGCGCGACGGCATTAATTTCCTCCAGTGTCGGCATCCGGCGCTCGGCGAATTGAAATTCGCTCCAGCCACCCACGACGCGCACCCATTGGCCGGGCGGCGTGCGCTGTGCCTGTTCCTTGAGCATGCGTAGTCCGTCTGCGAGCGAAGGCACGCCGTCCCAACGGAGTTCCATGTTGTAGTTCAGCCCGCCGCGAATGACGTGCAGGTGCGAGTCGTTGAGGCCAGGAATGACGCGGTGACCCTTGAGATCAATCACCTTCGTGTTTGGCCCGCGCTCATAACTCTCCGCGTCGTCCACGCCGACGAAGCGACCATCCTTAATGGCTAGATTTGTCGCGGCGGGATAATTCGGGTCGAGGGTGGTGATACGGCCGTTGTGGAGGATGAAATCGGGAGCGGTTTTTGGATTCATGGAATCTTCTCTTTCTGTTGTGATGGTGGGTTTAGCCAATGGTGAAGCAGTCGCGTAACGAACGGCATCACGGCCCAGGTGAGCAGGCCAACGATGATTGCCGAGACGACAAATAAATTCAGCCAGAGCGGCAATTCCTCCAGTGTCGGCGACAGCACAATGCCGATCAGGAGGCTTACCGGATAAACGCCCAGCAAGGTGGCCACGGCCATTTTCCAGCGCGGCGGCGGACTGTGCGGGGAGCGAAACCACGCTTCGAGTCCGTGCAGTTGGCGATACTCCGGCTCGCCTTCCGTAAGCGTTCTGGCCCGCTCCTCCCACGCCTTGAACATCGGCGATTCATAGAAGGCATCGCACTCCGTCTCGCTGGCGAACGTGCGCAGGATGCCGAATTCGCGGGAGTCCGAACCGGGCGGAGGCGTGAGCATGCTTGCGCCTAACACGCCGCCGTGTGCGAACGAGGTTTGGAAGAATTCACGGAGCGCCTGCTGAAACGCGGTTTCGCAACCGGGTCGCACGCGGCGGGTAATGGCGATGTGGATGGGCATAAGCAAATGAACAATGCGACCGCATGGACGACGGCAAATCGTCCGTACGGTGATGCAGTCCTTACTTAATGAGCCGCTGTCTTCGGCACGATTTGTGGCTTCTGCGCCGATTGTGGAGCGTGGTGAACCATCGTGTAGGCGTATTCCACGCCCACTCCGTAAGCGCCGCCCTGTTGTTTGAGGATGCCCATGAGCGCATTGTAGTGTTCGCGGTTTTTCCAATCGCGCTGAAATTCGAGCAGGGCCGCAATAGTGGTCAACCTGACTGCGCCGGCCTGCACCATGCGCGAAAGCGCGGCCTCTTGCGCCGCAGGCGATGTTGCGCCGCAGCAGTCTTCGACGACATAAATGTTATAACCCGCGCCGAGCATTTCAATCGTCGGCCAGGTGATGCAGACTTCCGTCCACAGGCCCGTCATCAGGATGTTCTTGCGCCCTGTGGCTTCGATGGCTTTGCGAAAACCAGCGTCGTCCCACGAATTCATGGAACTGCGTTCGACAACGGGCTGGCCGGGAAATATGTCGAGCAACTGCGGCCAGATATAGCCGCTGAAGCTCTCCGTCTCGACGGCCGTGAGCACGGCGGGCACATTAAATTCCTTCGCGACGCGCGCGAGGAGCGTGGTGTTGTTGATGAGAGTCGCGCGGTCGGCGCTGGCCACGCCGAAGGTCATCTGCGGCTGCTGGTCAATGAACACGATGGCGGTATCGGCCGGCGTGTAGAGTTTGTGGTATTGGCTCATAGTTATCTCCTTTTTTTGGTTGGTTGGCTGTTGGTTTGATTGTGGTTCAGGCAAGGTCGAATAGCAGCGCCTCGGTGGGTTTGGTCGCGGCCAGCGTGAGTGTGCCGGATTCCTCGGTGCTCGCGCCGTCGCCGGTGGCCAGCGCGACACCGTTGAGCAACAGCGCGCCTTCGGCGATTTGCAGCCACGCCCCACGCCTTGGCTTGAGTTCGTGCGTGACGCTCTGGCCGGGCTGGAGGCGAATGCGATAAATCTCCGCGTCCTGGTGAATCGTTGCTGATCCATCCCGGCCGTCCGGCGAAATGACGAGCACTTTCGGCGCGGCACTTTGTTTCGATGTGGGATGCCACTCGGTGTAACTCGGCGCGAGGCCACGTTCGCGGGGTTGAATCCAGATTTGCAGAAAATGCAACGGCTCGCTTGGCGACGGATTGAATTCGCTGTGCGTCACGCCCCGACCTGCACTCATGAGTTGAATCTGTCCCGGCTTCAGCACGCTGCCGTTTCCCATGCTGTCCCTGTGTTCCAACGCACCTTCCAGCACGTAGCTGAAAATCTCCATGTCGCGGTGCGGATGTGTCCCGAAACCTTGGCCGGGCGCAACTCGGTCGTCGTTGATGACGCGCAGCGTACGGAAGCCCATTTGGGCCGGGTCGTAGTAGTCGGCAAAGGAGAAGGTGTGTGCTGACTTCAGCCAGCCGTGGTCGGCTCGGCCGCGCTCGTTGGCCCGTCGGATGTTCAGGTCGGTCATTGTCGTTTTCATGGGAACAAGATGGTCGCTCCCCGCGTTCCCGGCTAATGCCATGTTCTTGGCCTGAGGCTGACTTTGAGTTATGCTGCCCGGCATGGAACTCCGACAATTGCGTTACTTCGTGGCCGTGGCCGAGGAAGGCAACATCACTCGCGCCGCGAAGAAAATTTTCCTGACGCAGTCCGCATTGAGCCGGCAGATCAAGGCGCTCGAAGACGAGATCGGCCAGTGCCTGTTGGAACGGCAGGCTCATTCAATCCGGCTTACACCCGTGGGCGAAGCGCTGCTTCACGAAGCCCGTGAATTTCTTCAACGCGCCGAAGCGATGCTTGAACGGCTGCGCACCACCGGAAGCGGACTGAGGCTGCGCGTCGGCTATGCACCGTCGCTCGCCGCCGGCTTGTTGCCCGCCGCCTTGGAGAACTTCACGCAAACGCACCCGAACGCCCGCGTCGAGTTGTTCGACCTTTCGACCAAGGAAATGCTCGCCGGACTGGAAGCCGGGACGCTGGACGTGGCGCTCACCGTCGGGCAGGAACGCGACACGCGGGGACTGAAATGGACGCCGCTTCTGCGCGCGCCGTGGCAACTCGCGGTAAATCGCAATCATCCGCTCGCCCGTCGGCGGCACGTGACGCCCGCTGAAGTCGCGCATGAACCTTTGCTGGTTTTCTGCCAGCGCGATTATCCGGAGTATTGGGATACCATCACCGGCTGGTTTCGCGAACACCGGCTGCGGCCCCGAATCACCGGCGAATACGACGGCGTTGACAGCCTGATGGCCGCCGTGGAATCGGGGCAGGGCGTCGCCCTCGTTGCGACCCGCATGGGCCGCCTCGTTCCAGAGCGCGTCCGATTGAAAACACTTTCACCCGCGCCGAAGCCGCTACGCATCGCCGCCGGCTATCGCGCGAATCGGGCAGATGACAAGCCGCTCGCAGTATTCGTCGAGGAACTGCGCAACACCGCTCAGACCTTCGCGTAAACTTCCGCACCCTTTTCTACAAACTCGACCGCGCTTCGCGCGAGTTTCAAGTTTTCAGTTTTCAGTTTCAAGTCAGGTCAGGCCTTGGTGTAAATTTCGGCACCCTTTTCCACGAATTCACGAGCTTTTTGTTTCATGCCAGTTTGGATTGCCTGTTCTTCAGCGACTCCCTGTTCCGCGGCAAACTTTCTGACATCCTCAGTGATTTTCATCGCACAAAAGTGCGGGCCGCACATGGAGCAGAAGTGCGCGGTCTTCGCGCCTTCCTGTGGCAACGTCTCGTCGTGGAACTCGCGCGCGGTCACGGGGTCGAGACTCAAGTTGAATTGATCTTCCCAGCGGAACTCGAAGCGGGCCTTGCTCAACGCGTTGTCGCGGTATTGCGCGCCGGGATGGCCTTTGGCGAGGTCGGCGGCGTGCGCGGCAATCTTGTAGGCGATGACGCCGTCTTTCACGTCCTTCTTGTCCGGCAGGCCGAGGTGTTCCTTGGGTGTGACGTAACAAAGCAGCGCGCAGCCATACCAACCGATCATCGCCGCGCCAATGCCGCTGGTGATATGGTCGTAGCCAGGCGCGATGTCGGTGATGAGCGGGCCGAGCGTGTAGAATGGCGCTTCGTGACACCACTCGAGTTGTTTGTGCATGTTTTCCTCGATCATGTGCATCGGCACGTGGCCCGGGCCTTCGTTCATCACCTGCACGCCGTGTTTCCAGGCGCGCTCGGTGAGTTCGCCCTGCACTTTGAGCTCGGCGAACTGCGCTTCGTCGTTCGCGTCGGCAATCGAGCCGGGACGCAACCCATCGCCGATGGAGAATGAAACGTCGTAAGCAGCTATGATTTCGCAAATGTCGTCCCAATGCGTGTAGGTGAAATTTTCCTGATGATGCGCGAGGCACCATTTGGCGAGGATGGAACCGCCGCGCGACACGATGCCGGTCATGCGATGGGCAGTGAGTGGGATGAAGCGCAGCAACACGCCGGCGTGGATGGTGAAATAATCCACGCCTTGCTCGCATTGTTCGATGAGGGTGTCGCGATAAATTTCCCAGGTGAGGTCTTCGGCCTTGCCGCCTACTTTTTCGAGCGCTTGGTAAATCGGCACGGTGCCGATGGGCACGGGCGAGTTGCGAATAATCCATTCGCGCGTGGCGTGGATGTTATTGCCGGTGGAAAGGTCCATGACGGTGTCCGCGCCCCACTTGGTGGCCCAGCGCATTTTTTCGACTTCCTCCTCGATGCTGGACGCGAGGGCGCTGTTGCCGATGTTGGCGTTGATTTTCACGAGAAAATTTCGGCCAATAATCATCGGCTCGGACTCGGGATGATTGATGTTGGCCGGGATGATGGCGCGGCCCGCCGCCACTTCGGCGCGGACAAATTCAGGCGTGATTTCGCGCGGGATGCGTTGAGGGAAACGGCGAAAGACGCTGGGCGTGGTTTTGAGTTTTGAATTTTGAGTTGTGAGTTGGGCGCTGCCGGCGTGTTGCTTCAATAAATCATTGCGCGCGTTATCGCAGGAAAGATCGCCAAGGCGAGGCTTGGAAGATGGAGACAGGCTGGAAGCCTGTCCTACGTTCATTTGCTCCCGGATGGCGATAAATTCCATTTCCGGCGTGATGATGCCGGCGCGGGCGTAATGCAGTTGCGTGACAATTTTGCCGGATTTGGCGCGAAGCGAGGTGCGAGGCGCGAGGCGCGAGACGCGGGGAATTTTCCCAAAGCCTGAAGCCTCACGCCCCGGGCCTGTTTCTTCCACATCACCTCGTTTCAAAATCCAATTGCGACGCAACGCAGGCAAACCTTCCTCGATTGTGCCGTTGAAATCCGGATCGCCCCACGGGCCGGAGCAGTCATAAACACGCACCGCTTCGTTGACCTCAAGTGTGTCGAGTGTCGAGTGTCGAGTGTCGAGGGCGCCGGTTTTTCCCCCTCGACCCTCGTCTTTCGGCTCTCGGCTCAAAACCTTTGTGGGCGCGAGTTCGATTTCGCGCATGGGCACGCGGATGTCGGCATGGATTTTGCCGGCGACGTAAACGCGTTTGCTCTTTGGTCCCGCATTGCGGGATTCGCTGCTGTGCGGGTCGAGCGATTCTTTGGTCGCGATCATAAAAAAATTTCAGTTTTCAGCGAACACAGGAAAATGCTTTTGAAGGAAGGCGGCCCCGGTGGCTCTCGCTTGGTGGCGGTGCGCAAGCACCTTCCTACGCCGGCATTATCCGGATCAGGTTCAACGGGTCGCCCGAACGCTTTCGGGCCTCTCAGCCGCGTTTCATATGAAACGCTCGGCTCCCCGATGTTTGAAAGCTAGGACGAACAGGCAATGGCGTCAAGTCGCACTCGGGTGCAACACTCGGGCGCAGCAGATTCCGCCGTCATAGAGCGGGTGCCAATCCGGACGTTGACCCCCGCTTTCCAAAACGTTATCAAGAATCCCGTCATGGATGTTTTGATGCTATCGCGCATTCAGTTTGGGGCGACCATCGCGTTCCACTACATTTATCCGCCGTTGAGCATCGGCCTTGCCGTCCTACTCGTCATCATGGAGGCGGCATGGCTTAAAACCAAGAACCCGGTTTATCACCAGATGGCGCGATTTTGGACGAAGGTGTTCGCGCTCACGTTCGCCATCGGCGTGGCGACGGGCATTGTGATGGAGTTTGAATTCGGCACGAACTGGGCGACGTATTCGCGGTTCGTCGGCGACGTGTTCGGAAGCGCGCTGGCGGCGGAAGGCATCTTCGCATTTTTCCTCGAATCCGGTTTTCTGGCCGTGCTGATGTTCGGCTGGGACAGGGTCAGCCGCAAAATGCACTTTTTCGCGACGTGCATGGTTTGCCTCGGCGCGCATTTGAGCGCGGTGTGGATTATCGTTGCCAATTCGTGGATGCAAACGCCGGCGGGCTACCACATCGTCGGCCAGGGCATGCACGCCCGCGCCGAAATCACGGACTTCTGGCAGGTGGTGTTCAATCCGTCCTCGATGGACCGCTTGTTCCACACGCTTTGTGGTGCGTGGCAGGCAGGTGCGTTTCTCGTTATCGGCGTGGGCGCGTGGTATGTGCTGAAAAATAAATTCACTGATTTCGCGCGGGCATCCTTGCGCATCGGTTTGATCGTTGCGCTGATTGCTTCGCTGTTGCAATTACACAGTGGCGACAGCAGTGCGCGCGGCGTGGCGAAAAACCAACCGGCCAAACTTGCGGCGTTTGAAGGGCTTTACAATACAACCTCGAACGCGCCGTTGACGCTCGTCGGCTGGGTGGACGAGAAAAATGAAAAAGTCATCGGCTTGCAATGGCCGGGGCTGTTGAGCTGGCTGGTGGCCCACGACACGCACGCGACCGTGACCGGCTTGGACGCTTTTCCGCCAACAGACCGTCCGCCGGTGGAAGCGTCGTTTCTGTTTTTCCATGGGATGGCGGCGATTGGTTTCGCGCTCATTGGCATTGCCGCGCTGGGCTGTTTTTATTTATGGCGCAATGTGTTGTTTCAAAAGCGCTGGATGCTCTGGATTCTCGTTTTCTCCGCGCTCGGCCCGCAAATCGGCAATCAACTCGGCTGGTTCGCAGCGGAGGTTGGGCGGCAACCGTGGATTGTTTATGGCTTGCTGCGCACGCCGGAAGGCCTGTCGGCGGTGGTGAAGGCGAATGTTGTTCTCACGTCGCTGATTTTATTCACGGTGATTTATTTTCTGTTGTTCACCGTTTTCATTTATTTGCTCAACGACAAAATCCGGCACGGCCCGGATGAAGCCGATTTGACACCTGCCGGCAAACTGGCTCTGCCAACACGACCCAACACATGAATTTAGGTCACCTCGATCTCAACACGGTCTGGTTCGTTCTCGTCGGTGCGCTGTTTACCGGCTACGTGATGCTCGATGGCTTCGATCTCGGCATCGGCACGCTGCATTTGTTCACCAAAGACGACGCTGAACGCCGCACGCTGCTCAACGCCATCGGCCCGGTCTGGGACGGTAATGAAGTCTGGCTCATTACCGGCGGCGGCGCGTTGTTCGCCGCGTTTCCGAACGTTTATGCGACCGTGTTCTCCGGTTTTTACCTCGCGTTCATCCTGTTGCTCATGGCGTTGATTTTCCGCGCCGTCTCCATTGAATTTCGCGGCAAGCAACCGATGCGCTGGTGGCGGCAGACGTGGGACATCGGCTTTTCCGCCGGCAGTTTGGTGGCGAGCCTGCTCATTGGCGTGGCGCTCGGCAACATCGCGTGGGGCATTCCGATTGATGAGCGCGGCGAATTTGCCGGAACTTTTCCCGGTTTGTTGAAACCCTATCCGCTTCTGCTTGGCGTCACGACCGTCGCGCTGTTCATGATGCACGGCGCGATTTATGGCGCGTTGAAAACCGAGGGTGTGTTGCATGACAAACTGCGCAGATGGGCCATGCGAAGCATTCTCATCTTTGTGATTTGCGCGGCGACCACGACGGTGGCCACACTGTTTTATGTGCCGCACATGACCGAACGTGTGCATGCAAATCCGTGGCTCTTTACCATCGTGCTGGCGAACATGCTGGCCATTGCCAACATCCCGCGTGAATTTCATCATGGACGTGACTGGCGGGCCTTTCTGTCGTCGTGCGCCGCCATGATTACCTTGATGGCGCTGTTCGGCCTCAACATGTATCCAAACCTCGTTTACAGCCTGCCGAATCCTGAAAACAGCCTGACGATTTACAATGCCGCTTCGTCGCCGAAGACGCTGGGCATCATGCTCATCATCGCGTGCATTGGCATGCCTCTCGTCATTGCCTATACCGTGAGCATTTATTGGATTTTCCGGGGCAAGGTGAAACTGGACCGGACGAGCTACTAGGAATTTACGATTTCCGATTGGCGATTGACGAGTTTCCACACAAATCCGTGCTTGGCGTAAATCATATATCGTAAATCGAAAACAGAGAGCCTCTTCAGGTCAGCCGCTATGATTTGTGGAGACGATCAGACCACCCGCGCTTTGCCTTTGCCTTTGACGACTTCACCAATCAACCATGCCTTGTGTTTCCGTGCGCGGATGAATTTCAAAACCGTGTCCGCCTTGTCCGCCGACACGATGGCCACCATGCCGATGCCCATGTTGAACACCTGGTAAAGCTCGGCTTCCGGCACGCCGCCTTTGGCTTTGATCATTTTGAAGATCGGCAGCATGTCCCATGAATCTTTGCGGATGACGACATCACAGTTCCTTGGCAGCGCGCGTGGGATGTTGTCCACAAACCCACCGCCCGTGATGTGGGCAAAAGCTTTGACGGGCGCGAGGCGTGAGGCGCGAGGCGCGAGGTTGAATTTCTTCAGCATCGCCTGCACCAGCGGGCCGTAGCTGATGTGGACCTTTAGCAATTCAGCGCCGATGGTGTTTTTCAACGCCGGGATGTAGCTCCTCGGCTTGAGCTTCAGTCGCTTGAAGAAAATTTTTCGCGCGAGTGAATAACCGTTCGTGTGCAGGCCGCTCGATGCGATGCCGATGACTGCATCCCCGCATTTCACAGTTTTGGGGCTGAGCATCCGCGATTTTTCGACCACGCCGACAATCGTGCCGCTCACGTCATATTCGCCCTTTTGGTAAAAGCCCGGCATCTGCGCCGTCTCGCCACCGATGAGCGCGCAATGATTTTCCGCGCAGGCCTTCGCAAAACCTTTGATAATTTCGGTGAAAACGCGCGGCTCGAGTTTTCCCGTGCCGAGATAATCGAGAAAGAAGAGCGGCTCGGCGCCCAGCACGGCGATGTCATTGACACAATGGTTCACGAGGTCGGCGCCGATGGTGTCGTGCCTGCCCATCGCAAAGGCGATCTTGAGCTTCGTGCCGACGCCATCCACGGACGACACGAGGACCGGCTCCCGGTATTTTTTCACGCCGAGCGCGAACAGGCCGCCGAAGCCGCCGACCTTGCCGAGCACTTCGGAGCGATTCGTGGCCGCGAGCAATTGCGGCAGCGTCGTCTTGACCTTGTTGCCCAAATCAATGTCCACGCCCGCGCGGGCGTAAGCTTTTTGTTTCATGCGCACAGACATTAACCGCCAAGATGCGAAGCACGCCAAGTTAAAAAATTACGGAACAACGCCAAACTCGGAATCGCATTGCGCTTCAGCGCGCTTGTTGCAGAATGAACGGATGAATTTGGACGCGCTTTATTCGGAACTGACACTCAAGCCAAACGCCAAGCTCGTACTCGTCGTGCTCGACGGCTTGGGCGACATCGCCACCAAGGAACAAGACAATCTCACGCCACTGGAAGCTGCTCGCACGCCGAACCTCGACAAGATTGCCAAGGACTCGGCGCAAGGCCGCATGATCCCCGTCGCGCCCGGCATCACGCCCGGCAGCGGGCCGGGACATCTCGGTCTGTTCGGCTACGACCCGCTGGAATTTCAGGTTGGCCGCGGTGTGATTGAAGCGCTCGGTTTGGGATTGGAGCTTAAACACGGCGACGTCTGCGCCCGCGCCAACTTCGCCACGCTCGATGCGAAAGGAATCGTCACCGACCGTCGCGCCGGCCGCATTCCCACCGAAACGTGCGAGAAACTGTGCGCCATGCTTTCCGCAAAAGTGAAACGGCTCGGCGACGCGGAAATCATCATCAAGGCCGGCAAGGAGCATCGCTTCGTCGTCGTGTTCCGCGGCAGGGGACTTGAAGGTCCGCTGACTGACGCCGACCCAAACCGCGAAGGATTCCCAATTCCGACCGTGAAGCCGCGCGATGAAAACAACGCCGGCCAGAAAAAGATGGCCGCGCTCATCGCCGACTTTTACAAGGCGGCGATGCCCATCATCGCGAAGGAAAAACCGGCAAACGGTTTTCTTATGCGCGGCATCGCGCACCAGCCGCACATCCCGCTGTTCGAGGAACGCTACAAGCTGAAGCCCGCCTGCCTCGCGGTTTATCCGATGTACAAGGGTCTCGCGCAGCTCGTTGGCATGAAAAAAATCGAAGGCCCGGCGACCATTACGGAGCAATTCGAGCGATATCTCAAGGAATACGGCAACTTCGATTTCTTTTTCATCCACTACAAATATACGGACAAATACGGCGAAGACGGCAATTTTGCGGCGAAGAAAAAGGCGATTGAAGATTTCGACGCCGCGCTGCCGATTTTGCTGAGGAAAAAGCCGGATGTGCTCGCCATCACCGGCGACCATTCAACCCCGTGCGCGGTCAAGGGCCATTCCTGGCATCCGCAGCCGGTGCTGCTGACCTCGGCGGTGAGCGGTTCGGACAAACTCGAACGCTTCACGGAAACCGGCGCCAACAGCGGCTCGCTCGGCGTGTTCAAGGCGAAATACCTCATCCGCCTGATGCAAGCCAACGCGCGGATGTTCGACAAGTTTGGGGCGTAAACTTTTCGGCAGCCATGAATTTGCCGAACAAATTAACGGTGTTGCGGTTTGCGCTGACGGCGCTTTTTCTGTGGGCGCTGTTCTCGCCGATTCCATTTAATAACACGCTGGCGCTGGTTCTCTTCTCCCTGGCCGGTGCCACGGATTTTCTCGACGGCTGGCTCGCCCGCCATCGCAGTCTCATTACCAACTTCGGCATTTTGATGGACCCGCTCGCGGACAAAATTTTGACGTGCTCGGCGTTCATCGCTTTTGTTGAGAGCAGTCACCTGAATCCAAGTGCGCCGGTCAAGGTTGCGGCGTGGATGGTCATCATCATCGTCGCGCGTGAACTGGCGATTACCGGCTTGCGGCTGCTGGCGGCGTCCAAAAACGTCGTGCTGGCCGCGGAAAACTTCGGCAAGCACAAGACCGTCTCGCAAATCGTGACCATCAATGCGTTGCTGGTCATGGACGCCAGCAATGAATGGTGGCCGTGGCTGCGCGATGCGTTTCACCTGTGGGTGGGTGTGTTTGCGCAAATCATGCTTTGGGTGACGGTCGTGTTGACGGCGGCGTCCGGCTTGATTTATTTGTGGCGCAACCGCGCGATTTATTTAAGCGACGTCTAAGGGCAAATGGAGAATGAAGAAGGAGGAATGCAGAAAAGAACCCTGAAGTTGAACGAAATGCGCTTCTTCACTCTTCATTCCGCCTTCTGCATTCAATGGTGCGACGGCAATGGCAGCGTTTCGCTGGAGCTCGCGGGCTGATAAACCGCCGGCGGCAAACCAGCCAGTGGATGACTGTGCTTGTGGTGCCGCCACGCAAAACCGGCAAGTGCGACGATCAGAACGATTCCCAACGCCACGCCGCCGGCCAGCCCGATTTTCCAATTCAGTCTTGCGAGCAAAAACATCAACCGGTCAACCACGGTGTTGGATTCCTCGGTGAACGGCGGCGGCTCCTTGAATTTTTCCGTTTGCCCCAACTCGACATTCAGCGCGGCCATGACGGCCGGCACATCGAGTTTTAGCAGTGTGGCGCAATTTTTCACCGAGCCGCGAATGTAAATCGGCGCGGAAAACATCTCGTAATTTCCTTCTTCAAGCGCGCGGATGTGGTCGGTGCGGATTTTGGTGGTTTCCGCGACTTGATAGACCGTCAGTTTCCTGGCTTCGCGAGCGGAGCGGAGTTGTTCGGCGACCGTTGACATTTCCCCTTATTTAGCGCGTTTGACGCGCGATTGGCAATCATGGAAATGAGCCGCCAAAGTCCAGGGAACACCAAGTGGGTCTGGCAGCATCCGGCAAAATAAATTAACAACCAGGCAACCAAGAAACAAAGAAGCATTTTGTCTTCAGCTTTGTTCCTTCGTTTCTTTGTGGTGAAAGATTTTTATCAGACAGCGGATTGCCCGCCGCCGTCCATTCCCGTGCCGTCCAGATCAATCAAGATGTCCCGCGGTTCGGCGCCTTTGCCGGGGCCGACGATGCCGCGGTTTTCCAGTTCATCCATGATGCGCGCAGCGCGGGTGTAGCCGAGGCGCAGCCGGCGTTGCAGCAGCGAGACGCTAGCCTTTTGTTCGCTGCGGATGACTTCGATGCACTGCTGAATGAGTTCCTCGTCCTCGTCTATGCCGCTTTCATTTTCAAAACTGCTCGTCGGTTTTGAAAGTTGCCGGTGGATTTCCATTTCGTAACTCGGTTTGGCCTGCTTGGCGATGAACCCGACGATGCCGTTGATTTCCTGGTCGGTGATGAGCGCCCCCTGCGCGCGAATCAACTTTGCCGAGCCGGGCGGCAGGTAAAGCATGTCGCCTTTGCCGAGCAATTTGTCCGCGCCCATCGCGTCGAGAATCGTGCGCGAGTCCACCTTCGCCGCGCACTGGAACGCAATGCGCGCGGTAATGTTCGCCTTGATGACGCCGGTGATGACATCCACGCTCGGGCGCTGCGTCGCAACGATGCAATGAATGCCCGCCGCGCGCGCCATTTGCGTGATGCGCGCGATGGCCATTTCCACGTCGGCGGGCGCGACGAGCATCAGGTCGGACAATTCGTCAATGATGACGACAATGTAGCTCAACTTTTCGGGAATGACGATGTCCCCCTCGCGCGGGACGACGATTTCCTCGTCCACTTCGACGGCGAAACCTTCCACGCCCGGCTCGACTTTTTCCCTTTTGGCCTTGAGCGGCAATTCAGGTTCGGCCTCCAACAACGGCTTGTTTTTTTGGCGCGAGTTGAACGAGTTGATGTTGCGCACGCCAACCCGCGCAAAAATCTGGTAACGCTTTTCCATTTCATTCACAACCCAGCGCAGGGCGAGAATGACTTTTTTCGGGTCGGTAATAACCGGGACGACAAGATGCGGCAGCTTGTTGTAGTGTTGCAATTCGACGACCTTCGGATCAATCATCACGAAGCGGAGCTGGTCCGGCGAGAAGCGGTAGAGCAGGGACGTGATGATGGCATTGATGCAAACCGATTTGCCGGAACCGGTGCTGCCGGCGATGAGCAAATGCGGCATTTCGGAAAGGTCTGCTATGATGGGATGGCCGTAAACGTCCTTGCCGAGCGCAATGGGAATTTTCGCCTTGCTGTTGCGCCACTCTTCGGACTCGAACATGTCGCGCACGATGACATTGGAAGTGGTCGGGTTCGGCACTTCGATGCCAACGGAACTTTTGCCGGGCACGGGCGCAAGGATGTGGATGCGCTCGGCTTTGACCGCGGCAGCGATGTTATTGGTGAGCGCGCTGATTTTTTCAAGCTTCACGCCCGGCGCCGGATGAAATTCGTAGCGCGTGATGGTCGGGCCTTTGGTGATATCGCCGAGCGAAACCTCGATGTCGAACTGCGCAAACGTCTGCTGCATGAGCCGCGCGTTGGCCATCAGTTCTTCCTTCGACTCGGTCGGTTTGACGGTCGTGTCCGGATATTGCAGGAGATCCAGCGGCGGCAACTGGTAATTGCCAATGAGGGGTGTCGAAGCAACCGTAATCGGCCTGGATTTCCTCACCCTGGCCTTGGCGCCGGAAACCGGCGCAATGTGAACCGTCGGCTCCGATTTTTCATCGCCAAATTTTTCCGCTTCAATTTTCCCGGAAGCGGGTGTTTCACTCATTTCTTCAGTGACTTTTTCCAGTGCCGGTTTTTTGCCAGGGATGTCTTCCATCGTCGCGGCTGCAATTTCCTGGCCTGAAACCGCCCCACTTTCATCGGTGGGCCCGGGTTCCTTGATCACACCGCCGGGCAGAGTGGTTTTGCGAACGCGGGTGGATTTGGCCTGTGACACACTCAAATCGCGGACAGTCGGTTCGGGAACAGGTTGCATATCCGCACCAAGGCCGGTGCGTGCGACTTCCTCCTGCAATTGCTTCGCCTGCCTTTCGAGTTCGCGCGCCCGGTGTTCAAGCGCGCCTTCGTTGGCGGATTCAGGTTCGGCTTCGTCGGATTCCTTTTCAATGAAACCGCGAATCCATTCGCCGAGACGGAAATTCGTCAGGAACAACAGACTGATGAGGCACAGCGCCAGGTAAACAATGACCGCGCCGACGATGCCCAGCAGGCAAAAGCCGTATTCGTGATGAGGTGTCTGCCCGTAAGTTGCCCATCCCAGCCACCCCCCCGCGCTTTGCGAGCCGATGGTTTCGTGAATTTTTCCGAGCCATCCGGCACTGTCAATGATGTAAAACAGGCCGGTAAGCGACACCAGCAACACGACTGACCAGACCAAAGACCAACGCAAACGCTCGCGCAAGTGACTCGGAAAATTCAGCAGATAAGACAGGCCAAAGGCTGCGAGCAGCAGGGGGGCAAGATAGCCGGTCAGACCGAGGAGGAGAAACGAACCCCATGCCAGATAAGCCCCGGGCACCCCAATCCAATTGCGGGTGGGATTGCTGAGCTGGGTGGTCAGGAACGAAATGTCATTGCGGTCGAATGACAATTGCGCGATCAGCAGCAACAGCGCAGCGGCGAGCAGCGCAACGCCGATAATGTCGCCAAAGCCGCGCGCAGAATCCGATGGCGTCTTCCGTGACATGGCCGCAGCGTAACAATTTGGCGCGAAGACTTCAAAGCGGGAAATTGTCCTCACCCGGCCAAGGACACAATTCAACACCATCGTCAACAAAGGTAGGGCAAACCTGCTGGTTTGCCCCGATCCCACTGTCAGTGGACTTAGGCGGCGCGGCAGCGCCGCCCTACCATTGGTAATGATGTCCAACTGCATCTCGGAAGATGCTCCCAACAGCATCGCCTTGACATGGCGAAAACCACCAGTTTGAATCCAGTATGAATTTTCACATGAAACGAATCATTTGTTCGATACCCACTGCGCTGCCCACAGCGTTATGGGCGTTGGCCATTCTGGTCCTGATCCCGGGTTGCCGGTCGGCTGCGCCAAACCAATCAGCGGTCAAACCAATCAATATCGTCGTTGCCGCCGACGGCAGCGGCCAGTTCACAAATGTGCAGGCCGCCATCATGTCCGTGCCTTCCGGCAGCCGCACCAATCCGGTGGTCATTCACCTCAAACCGGGCACATACAAGGAGTTGATTTATGTCCAGCGCGAGAAACGCTTTTTCCGGCTGGTGGGCGAAGACCCGGCCACCACCGTGCTCACCTATGATTTGTATGCCAAGCTCACCAATTTTGATGGCAAACCCCTCGGCACGTTCCATACCCCCACGGCAACGATTGACGCGGATGATTTCACGGCGGAGAACATCACATTTGAAAATTCCGCCGGCGCGGTCGGACAGGCACTGGCCATCCGCGTGGATGGCGACCGTGCCCGGTTTCGCAACTGCCGCTTTCTCGGCTGGCAGGACACCATTCTTCTCAATCGTGGCCGGCAGTATTTTGATAACTGCACCATTGCGGGCCACGTGGATTTTATTTTTGGCGCGGCGACGGCGTGGTTTGAGAAGTGCCACATTCAATGTTTGGGGGATGGTTACATTACCGCCGCTTCCACGCCGGTTGACCAGCCGTTTGGATTTGTTTTCTCAAATTGCACCATCACCGGCGACAAGCCCGAAACACAGACCTATCTGGGCCGGCCCTGGCGGATTTATGCGGACACGATTTTCCTGAACACGGAAATGTCCAAGGTCATCCGCCCGGAAGGCTGGTTTGATTGGAAAAAACCCGAGGCGCACCAGACCGCGCGTTACGCGGAATTCAACAGCACAGGTCCCGGCGGCAGTCCAAAACAGCGCGTGGACTGGGCAAAGCAATTGACGAAGGCCGCAGCCGCGGCCATCACACCGGGAAAGGTTCTTGGCGGTTCAGACAACTGGAATCCGGTGACAAGCCGCTGATTCCGACGAAGCCGTGGGTGTCGAGGCAAAGGCAGCTTCGGGTTAAAACTGTTTGAGCCGGGTCAGTTCGCGCTTGCCAACACACATCGGAAATTTGAAACTGGCAGCCTGCTTGGAACGCGCGGTTAGCTCAGTTGGCAGAGCACTACCTCGACACGGTAGGGGTCACAAGTTCAAGTCTTGTACCGCGCACCATCCTTCGCTCGGAACCTCCAAACGTCGGTTCCGAGCTACGGATGGCAAGCCAGTCTTTCCAAGTGGAGAACGAAGACACTGCGCGCCGACGTGTCACGCCGGTGGACCAGCCGTTCGGATTTGTTTTCTCAAATTGAACAATCACCGGCGACAAACCGGAAACGCGCACCTTTCCCGGCCGGCCCTGGCGGATTGACGCGGGCACGATCTTCCTGAACACGGAAATGTCCAAAGTCGTCCGCCCGGAAGGCTGGAACGATTGGAAAAACCCCGGGGCGCACCAGACCGCGCGCTACGCCGGGAAAGGTCCTCGGCGGCGCGGACAGTTGGAATCCGGAAGCCGGGCCAATAAATCAAAAGACAATTGTGGAGTACGTTCGCACTTTACAATGGGTTTTCGCCCCAGTGGCACGCCCTATTGCCCTATTATTAAGCTTGGTGATTTTTATGGCATGTTATTCACATCTATTCACAATCCTTATCGTCAATTCACCATGTATTTCATTCAGAAGGGTGCAAAAGGGTGTGGACTTATGCACAAAATTTTCACTATTTTGATGGGACAAAAACGCAGAAAATTCAATCGGAACATCAGCCGAAGTGCCCAAGTTTCAAATGTATTTGCAAAAAAAAGATGGTGACAAATCCGGGAAACGGGGTAAGATTACGCCAGCCGGTAAAGTAACAAGTAACAATAACCTATTAATAGTAAACTTCAGAGAACCCTAACAGAAAGTTGTAATATCATGAAACGCTTCAATTCCAATTCAATTGTTTTCGCTTTAACAGCGGGATGTGCGTTCGCAATGTCCACCTACGCCGCCGACACCATTATAGTCAATGACACTTGGGCGGACGGAAATCGCACCAGCGTTGGTGTGGATGGCACTGGGTATGACACGCCGTGGTACGCTGCGTCAACGAGCACCTTATCCACTGCTATGCCACCTCTGGTAGGCGCCTGTACAACTTCTGCTACTTGGTGGACCATTTTCTCAGGAGCAAATTCGGGAAATCCGCTGGTGACTCTTCAAAATGCCGGAGATGAGATAAAGGCTACTTTGGTCTTTACCCCCTACGGCGTGGCCGCAAACAACAGCAGCTTAGGCTTCGATATTGCTCTCGCCAAAAGTCCGACGCCAAAAACTACAGACGGCTCGCAAACCGGTCAGCAATATAGTGGTTATTCCGTGCTTATGAACATGGGCACGACATTAGGCTCCACCTTTAACTTGAAGGAATGGACCCTTGCTGGTACTGGCTCACTCTTGGGTAACGCGTCCAATTGGGGCGCAAATGGAACTTCAGGTCTTAACTTGGCGACTACCGGCACATCTGGTAACCAAGGTTTTAAACAGGGCGAGTCTTATACCTTTGTGATGGACCTGGTATTGGATGGATCAGGTTATCTGGACATCACCGCCAGCATGACAGGTGGAGTTAGTAATGGTGGTCTTAATGGCGTAGGCTATGAATCTGTTTCCTATACCGACACCTCGCCGAACGGCTTAAGCTACGATACCTTTGAAGTCCGGCCCACTGCTTCAAGTCAAGCTGCTGGCACGTTCGACATTCAGCAGTTTGAAGTGGAACAAATCACTCTTGTGCCTGAACCTGTGACTCTTGCGTTGTCCGGTTTGGGAATGCTTGGTTTGGTTCTCGCGCGGCGGATGCGCCGTTAAAACAGCGGTTTCACGGTTTCTCTGCAACAGGCGCTGGTAATTCCCGGCGCCTGTTTGGTTTTTAGAGCGGTCCAAATCTGGCGCAACGAATGGTTTCACCAGGAGACATCCGCAGTGAGAACCGAAAAAGGATGGCATCCGCGACCCCACCCAGACAGAATCGTCTGGAAAGCATGGCCGTCTCCAAATCGCAGAAACGTTCGACAGGCTTGAACGGCAAGGCCGCGGTTGCCGGTATATGTGTCCTGCTGGCGGTGGCTGTATTCCTGGTCTTCGGCCAGACCCTGCGATACGACTTCGTCAATTATGATGACGACGTGTATTTCTCCTCCAATCCGCATGTTCAAGCGGGTTTGACCTGGCCCGGCGCGCTCTGGGCTTTTACGACCGGCTACGATGGGATATGGCATCCGTTGACCTGGTTGTCCCTGATGCTGGATGTGGATTTATTTGGAACGGGTCCGGCAGGACCGCATTTGACAAACGTCTTGCTGCATGCGGCAACAGCGGTTCTTCTATTTCTCGTGCTGCGGCAAATGACTGGTGCCTTGTGGTCCAGCGCCTTTGTGGCGGCAATTTTTTCGATTCACCCGCTCCGGGTGGAATCGGTGGCGTGGGTGACCGGGCGCAAGGACGTATTGAGCGGGCTGTTCTTCATGCTCACGCTCGGGGCGTATGCGCGGTACGTGGAGCAGTCCAAGGCCCAAAGTCCAAAGTCCAGGGCCTTCTACGGTTTGGCCCTGTTATTTTTTGCGCTGGGGCTGATGAGCAAACCGATGCTGGTAACGGTGCCGTTTGTTTTGCTGCTTCTGGATTTTTGGCCGCTGGGGCGGTTTTCATTTTCAGGAAAACCCTCCACTTTCAACTCCGATGAATCGCGAGCAGGCCCTCCACTTTCAACCTGGCCAGCCAGCCGGCTGGTGATCGAAAAAATTCCTTTTCTTCTGCTGTCGGCCGGTTCGTGTCTGGCGACTGTTTTTGCGCAACCGCACAACATCGCAAGGATCGAAAAAATATCCCTTGATTTACGCATCTATAATGCCGTGGTTTCTTATGTCATCTACCTGGGGAAAATGGTTTATCCGGCGCGATTGGCAGTATTTTATCCCTATTCCGCGAGCGAGATGCTGGCTTGGAAGGCCGGGTTGGGCATGGTTCTGCTGGCTGGTATTTGCATTGCATTTTTCTGGTTGAGACACAAGCGACCCTATCTGCTGGTCGGTTGGTTGTGGTATCTGGGAATGCTGGTGCCGGTGATCGGGTTGATGCAGGTGGCGGGGCATGCGCGGGCTGATCGCTACACTTATTTGCCACAGATCGGTATTTATATCATCGTGGCGTGGGGGGTGGGCAATTTGCTTCGTTCCTGGCGGTACCGACGGCAGGTATTTGGTATTGCAGCGTCCATCGTGATTGCGGCTTTGATGGCCTGTGCGTCAATTCAGACCTCGTATTGGCGCAACAGCGAATCGCTATGGACGCATGCACTCGCCTGCACCTCCCGGAATTACATCGCCCATAACAACCTGGCCCTGGTGCTGGCCGCTCAGGGGCAGTCAGCAGACGCCTTTCAGCATTTCAAGGAGGCTCTCGAAATCAATCCCCGCTTCGTGGAGGCGTACAACAACCTCGGCGTTGTGCTTGCCCAGCAAGGCCAATCAGCGGAGGCAATCCGGCATTTTCAAAAGGCCATCGAGCTTCAGCCGGATTGCTCTGATGCTTACAACAGCCTGGGAAACGCGCTGGCCGACCAGGGCCACCTTGCGGAGGCGATCACCAATTATCAAAAGGCCGTGAAGCTCAACCCGGATTTTGCGGCAGCCCACTACAACCTGGGCAATGCGCTGGCCCTGCAAGGCAGGTACGCGGAGGCCATCGGGCATTTCCGGAAGACACTTCAACTCAAACCCGATGACGCGAAGGCCCGGCAGAGTCTGGACGCGGCGCTTGGCTTGCAAAGCCAATCTGTGAAAGAAACCGGTAAACCAACGAACCCATGAACCAACCCGGAGAAAATCAACCGGAGAACAAGGCTATGGACCGGCCATCGGAACGCCCGGCGGGTCCGGACAGGCGGGGTGTGATAGTCGGTGTGTGTGCGCTGCTGGCCGTGGCGGTGTTTCTGGTCTTCGGCCGGACGTTGCAATACGAGTTCGTCAATTACGATGACGGCCTGTATGTGTACCAAAACCCTGAGGTTGTCAAAGGCCTGACCTTCCAAGGGACTGTCCAAGTGTTCACTCACATCATGTGTGATTTCTACCACCCGCTGACGATGCTATCCCTCATGCTGGATGACCAGATTTATGGACTGAACGCGGGGGGGTATCATCTGACCAATGTTTTGCTGCACGCGGCAACGACAGTCCTTCTTTTTCTCGTGCTGCGGCGGATGATGAGCCTTCGCTCCGAAAAAAGCGTCGGAACTGCGGCCACACCGGCAGGCACATTGTGGCCCTGCGCCTTCGTGGCGGCGGTGTTTGCCATTCATCCGCTGCGGGTGGAATCGGTGGCGTGGGTAACCGAGCGTAAGGACATGCTGAGCGGGTTGTTCTTCATGCTCACGCTTGGGGCTTATGTGCGATACGTTGAAAAATCCAAAGTTCATCCATCTCCCGCAGTGCTGCCAGGGAGGACGGGAAGTCCAAAGTCCCGGGTTTGGTATGGATTGATGTTGTTGTCTTTCACGCTGGGGCTCCTGTCCAAACCGTCGCTGGTGACGCTGCCGTTTGTGCTGTTGCTGTTGGATTATTGGCCTTTGCAACGATTTACTTTTTGGCCTGTTTTCCGGGAAAAGCTTCCATTGTTTGTGCTATCCGCCGCCGTGTGTGTGGCCACCGTTCTTGCCCAGCAGAAGACAGCGATCATATCGGTCGGGGCATTTCCCCTCCCGCTCCGGCTCGGCAATGCGGCCGTATCCTATGTCGTCTACCTGGGGCGGATGTTTTACCCTGCGGGTCTGGCGGTCGTATATCCTTATCCGGAAAAGGGTCTGCCGCTGTGGGAAATTGTTCTGGCGCTGGTGCTGCTGACGGGCATAACGGCGGGAGTCCTCGCGCTACGGTCGAAGCGACCCTATTTGCTGGTGGGATGGCTGTGGTATTTGGGGATGCTGGTGCCGAATATTGGCGTGGTCCAGGCGGGCATCGTTGCGCGGGCCGATCGATTCACGTATCTGTCGCAGATTGGACTGTATCTGGCCATTGTCTGGGCGATAAGGGACTTGACTGTTTCGTGGCGCTACCGGCGCCAGGTGTTGTGCGTGGGTGCGCTCATGGTGATAACGGTTTTGATGGTGTACGCTTCGATTCAAACCTCGTATTGGCGCGACACCGAGTCGCTGTGGAACCACACGCTGGCCTGCACGTCCGGGAATTACGTAGGCCATAACAGCCTGGGGAATGGGTTGGCCGTTCAAGGGCGGTCCGTTGAAGCCATCGAACATTACCAGAAGGCCATTGAGATCAAACCGAATTACGCGGAGGCGTATTACAACCTGGGCAGGCTGTTCGCCGGCCAAGGCCGGTTCGCGGAGGCCATTGGATATTACCAGCGGGCGCTGGAGATCAAACCAAACCTCGCCGAGGCGCATTATAATCTGGGCATTGTACTTGACCGGCAGGGCAAGCCGGGCGAAGCCATTGACCACTATCAAAAAGCCCTTGCAATCAACCCTGACTATGCGGAGGCGCACAATAACCTGGGCATGGTGCTGGCCCGGCAGGGCCAATCCGCGGAGGCCATCAGGCATTTCCAGCAGGCCCTTGAGATCAAACCCGACTATGCGGAGGCGCATAATAATCTGGGCAACGCGCTGGGCGACCAGGGGCGGTATGCGGAGGCCGCCGAACATTACCGGAAGGCGATTGAGTTCAAACGTGATTACGCGGAGGCGTATTACAACCTGGGCAATGCGCTGGCCCTGCAAGGCAAGTACGCGGAGGCTATCGGGCATTTCCAGAAGGCTCTCCAGTTCAAACCCGATGACGTGAATGCCCGTAACAGCCTGGACGCTGCGCTTGGCTTGCTAAACCAGTCCGTGAAGGGGACCAGGAAATAAATCAACCGGTAAACATGCCCAGCGGAGATACATTGGAGAACAAGGCCGTGGACCGGCCATTGAAATGCCCGACGGGTCCGGACCGGCGGAGTGCGGTGGCCGGCATGTGCGTCCTGCTGGCGGTGGCTGTATTTTTGGTCTTCGGCCAGACTCTGAGGCACGAGTTCATCAATTACGATGACGAAGAATACTTTTACGACAATCCCCAGGTGCAGCACGGGTTGACGTGGAGCGGTGTGGCGTGGGCCTTTCGGACCATGTATGCGGCCAACTGGCATCCACTAACGTGGTTGTCCTTGATGCTGGATGCGCAACTGTTTGGCGCTGGTCCCATGGGGCCCCATTTGACCAATGTCATCCTGCACGCGGTCAACACGGTGTTGCTGTTTCTGTTGTTGAGGCGATTGTCGGGCGCGTATTGGCGGAGCGCCTTGGTGGCGGCGCTGTTTGGGCTGCATCCGCTGCATGTGGAGTCGGTGGCGTGGGTGTCCGAACGCAAAGACGTGCTGAGCGGACTGTTCTTCATGCTGACGCTGCTGATGTATGCGCGGTACGTGGAGGAGTCCAAAGTCCGGTGTCTAAAGTCCAAGGTTTTCTACGGTTTGGCCCTGTTATTTTTTGCGTTGGGGCTGATGAGCAAGCCGATGCTGGTGACGCTGCCCTTCGTCTTGCTGCTGCTGGATTACTGGCCGCTGCAGCGGTTCATGCTTCACGATTCACGAAAGGTCATCGCCCGGATGGTTTGGGAGAAGCTGCCGTTTCTTTTGTTGAGCGCGGCCGCATGCGTGGCAACGGTTCTCGCACAACAGGAACTCATCAAGTCAACGATCATGTTGCCGTTCACCCTGCGGTTCGGCAATGCCTTGGTGGCTTATGCCACCTACTTTGTGCAGATGGTCTGGCCGGAGCATCTGGCCGTATTTTATCCCTATCGTTTCGATGTGCCGGACTGGCAGACTGTGGGCACCGGCATATTGCTGCTTTTTATAACCCTGCTGGCATTCCGGACTGCCCGGCGGTTCCCCTATTTCGCAACCGGCTGGTTGTGGTATTTGGGAATGCTGGTGCCGGTGATCGGGCTGGTGCAGGTGGGAGAACAGGCGCGGGCGGATCGCTACACGTATTTGCCGCTCATTGGTGTGTTCATCCTGCTGGCGTGGGGTACAGGTGAAGTGTTTGAACGCTGGCGCTATCGGCGTCAGGTATTGGGTGCCGGGGCATTCACCGTGATAGCGGTACTGATGGTGTGTTCGTCAATCCAGACCTCGTATTGGCGCGACAGTGAATCGCTGTGGACGCACACGCTGGCCTGTACGTCCGGGAATTATGTCGGCCTTAATAATCTGGGTCATGTGTTTGCCAAACGTGGCCAAACCGCGGAAGCAATGAAATATTACCAGATGTCCCTTGAGATCAAGCCTGGCTATATGGATGCTCACAATAACTTTGGCGTTGTGCTTGCCGAACAGGGTCGTTTTGCAGAGGCCATGGAGCACTATCAAAGGGCCCTTGAGATCAAGCCTGACTTTGCCGGGGTGCATTACAACCTGGGCAACCTGCTGACCAAGGAAGGCCGGATCGCCGAGGCCAACGAGTGTTACCAGCGGGCCATTGAGATCAAACCGGATTTTGCGGAGGCGCACTACAATCTGGGCGGTGCGCTGGCCCGGCAAGGTCGAAACCTGGAGGCGATCAACCAATACCAGCAGGTCATTGAAATCAATCCTGACTTCGCAGGCGTCCATAATAATCTGGGCGTCGCGCTTGTCGCGCTAGGGTCCAACGCCGAGGCCATTTCGCATTTCCAAAAGGCGCTTAAGAACAAGTCTGATAATGCCGAGGCGCATTACAACCTGGGCGTTGCACTTGACCGGCAAGGCAAGCCGGGCGAAGCCATTGACCATTATCAAAAAGCCCTTGCGATCAAGCCTGACTATGCGGAGGCGCACAATAACCTGGGCATGGTGCTGGCCCGGCAGGGCCAATCCGCGGAGGCCATCAGGCATTTCCAGCAGGCCCTTGAGATCAAACCCGACTATGCGGAGGCGCACAATAATCTGGGCAACGCGCTGGGCGACCAGGGGCGGTATGCGGAGGCCGCCGAACATTACCGGAAGGCGATTGAGTTCAAACCTGATTACGCGGAGGCGTATTACAACCTGGGCAATGCACTGGCCCTGCAAGGCAAGTACGCGGAGGCCATCGGGCATTTCCAGAAGGCTCTCCAGCTCAAACCCGATGACGTGAATGCCCGTAATAGCCTGAACGCGGCGCTCGCCTTGCAAAGCCAGTCCATGAAAGGGACCGGGAAACCATCAAGCCCGTAAACATGCTTGGAGGAGAACAATTGGAAAACAAGGCCGTGGGTCCGCCGCCGGACCGCCCGGCGGGTACGGGTAGCCGCGGTACGCTGATCGTCATTTGTGGGTTGCTGGCTGTAGCTGTATTTTTGGTTTTCGGCCAGACGTTGCGATACGACTTCGTCAATTACGATGACGGTCCCTATGTCTATGAAAATACGCACGTCGTAAAAGGCCTGACGCTGAAGGGCGTTGCCTGGGCCTTCACTCATGTGGAGTGCAATTTCTATCATCCGCTGACGATGCTCTCGCTGATGCTGGATTACCAACTCCACGGGCTTCATGCCGGCGGCTATCATCTCACTAATGTCCTGATTCACACGGCTTCCGCCGTTCTACTGTTCCTCATTTTGCGGCGGATGACGGGGCTTTGCTCCAATAAAAGCATTGGAGCTACGACCCCACAGGCGGGTCTTCGCCAGGACAAAGCGGCTTCGTCCCCGCAAGCCGGCGCGCTGTGGCCCAGCGCGTTCGTGGCGGCGGTGTTTGCCATTCATCCGCTGCGGGTGGAATCCGTGGCCTGGGTGGCGGAGCGGAAGGATGTGTTGAGCGGATTCTTTTTCATGCTGACGCTGCTGATGTATGCGCGGTACGTGGAGGAGTCCAAAGTCCGGTGTCTAAAGTCCAAGGTTTTCTACGGTTTGGCGCTGTTATTTTTTGCGTTGGGGCTGATGAGCAAACCGACGCTGGTGACGGTGCCGTTTGTGCTGTTATTGCTGGACTATTGGCCGTTGGGGCGGACGCGGTGGGTGAATCCGGTTCTCGGTGAGAACAGCAAAAAGTCTCCCGGCCAATTGTTAAAGGAGAAACTTCCATTTTTCGCGCTGGCCGTTGTGTCCTGCGTGGTGACCTATTGGGCGCAGTGTGGTGGAGAGACCGTTGTGTCGTTGGAGAATCTTCCGCCAGAAATGAGAATAGCCAACGGCTTGCTCTCTTATGTGTGCTACATCGGCAAGGCATTTTGGCCGACGGGACTGGCCGTTTTCTATCCGCTGCCCGTGAGGCTGCCGGTGGCGGCAGCGATGGCGGCGGGTATTGGATTGCTGGGGATAACTGCGGTGGTAATTTGGCGGGCGCGACGTGAGCCCTGGCTTGCCACAGGCTGGTTATGGTATCTGGGGATGCTGGTGCCGATGATTGGGATTATTCAAGTAGGCGGTTTTGCGCACGCGGATCGCTTCACTTACCTGCCGATGATTGGGTTGTCTGTCGCCCTGACCTGGGCGGCGGCGGATCTATGTGCTGGCTGGCGTCACCGCCGCGTGGTGCTGGGCGGCTGCGCCACGATCATTCTGGTTGCTTTGATTTTCTGCGCGCGCGCGCAGACTGCTTATTGGCGAAATAGCGAATCGCTGTGGACGCACACGCTCGCCTGCACATCTGACAACTTCATGGGCCACTACAACTTCGGCAACGCTCTGCTTAAAAAAGGAAGTGTGGACGAAGCGATTGTTCATTACCAAAAGGCGCTACAAATCAAACCCGACTACACGGAAGCCCACAACAACCTCGGCAACGCTCTGCTCCAAAAGGGCCATGTGGACGAAGCGATCGCGCATTTCCAAAAGGCGTTGCAAATCGAACCCGATAACGCGGAAGACTGCTACAACCTCGGCGACGCGCTGCTCCAAAAGGGCAATGTGGACGAAGCGATCGCCCATTTCCAGAAGGCCATTGAGATCAAACCGGATTATGCGGAGGCGTATTACAACCTGGGCGTTGTACTTGACCGGCAAGGCAAGCCGGGCGAAGCCATTGACTACTATCAAAAAGCCCTTGAGATCAAGCCTGACTATGCGGAGGCGCACTATAATTTGGGCAATGTGTTGGCCGATCAAGGCCGATACACCGAGGCCTTGGAGCATTACCGGCGGGCCATTGAGATCCGGCCTGACTACGCGGAGGCGCACTATAACTTGGGTAATTTGCTTGCCAAGCACGGCCGGTCCACCGAGGCACTGGAGCATTACCAGCGGGCCATTGAGATCAAACCGGATTTTGCGGAGGCGCACTACAACCTGGGCGCTGCGCTGGCTCGGCAAGGCCGAAACATGGAGGCGATCAACCATTACCGGCAGGTCATTGCAATCAAGCCTGACTTCGCCGGTGTCCATTATAATCTGGGCGTCGTGCTTGCCGCGCAAGGGTTCAACGCAGAGGCCATTCTGCATTTCCAAAAGGCGCTTGAGAACAAGCCTGATAATGCCGAGGCGCACAACAGCCTCGGCGTTCTGCTGGCCCAGCAGGGCCGATCCGCGGAGGCCATTCAGCATTTTCAGAAGGCGTTGGAGACCAAACCGGACTATGCGGAGGCGCACAACAGCCTCGGCATTTTGCTGGCCCAGCAGGGCCGATCTGCGGAGGCCATTCAACATTTTCAGAAGGCGCTTGAGATTAAACCTGGCTATGTGGCGGCGCACAACAGCTTGGGAAACGCGCTGGCCGACCAGGGGCGGTATGCGGAGGCCGTCGAGCATTACCGGCGGGCGCTTGAGATAAACCCTGACTCGGCGGAGGCGCACTACAATCTGGGCAATGCGCTGGCCCTGCAAGGCCGGTACGCGGAGGCCATCGGGCATTTCCAGAAGGCACTCCAGCTCAGACCCGATGACGCAAAGGCCCGGCAGAGCCTGGACGCGGCGCTCGCCTTGCAAAGCCAGTCCATGAAAGGAACAGGTAAACCGGCGAATCCATGAACCTGCCCAAAGAAGAACAGTTGCTGAATGAAACCATGGCCCGGCCATCTTCTTAATCCTGTCTTTGAAATCTCATTTCCTCTTTGCCTTTTCGGCGGCCACCCCATCTCACGTCTGCTCAATGCGAAAGTAACGCTGGATGCAAAACTGGAATCGTGAGCGCAAGTTGTCGTCTTGCAACATTTCGAGCGACGTTACATACTCGTTGCAATGAATCTCAAGCGTCTCGTCCTCGCCAGCGTCGTCGTGTTCACCGCTCATCAAAATGGGCGCATTAGCGCGAGAGAATTTGCGTGTTGTTGGTGGTGATAAGCAGCAGAGGCTTTCACCAATGAATGTTAAGGCACTGCAACGATCCGACCGATGGGTGGGCATTCCACTCTGTTTCGTATTCACAGCCATGCGCGCTCTCTTCGGGCGTTCGACCCCGGACGGTTCCCAACTACCGCGCAGCCTGCTCATTGTCAAACTGGCGGAACAGGGTTCAACCGTGCTTGCGTATCAGGCGCTACGGCGTGCGGTGGAAATCGTCGGCCACAAAAATGTTTATTTCATCGCGTTCGAAGACAACCGGTTCATCCTCGACGCATTGGGCGTCATCCCGGAACAGAACGTCATTGCGGTATCGGTAAAAAATTTCCCCACATTTCTTTGGAGTATGATTTTGGCCATCCGGCGACTTCGCCGCTTGAAACTCGACGCGGCTGTTGATATGGAGTTTTTTTCACGCGGTTCCGCTGCCTTGGCTTTTCTAAGTGGTGCGAAGCGTCGCGTCGGCTTCCACGCTTTTTTTGGAGCCGGACCGTATCGCGGCAATTTGATGACGCATCGGTTGCTCTACAACCCGCACCTTCACGCCAGCCAGACTTTTCTGATGCTTGTGGAAGCCGTTCTTTGCAACCCCGCAACCCTGCCAACATTCCCAATGTTGCCGCCGATGACATCAGCCGAACCGCCGCAGTTTGCGGCAGTCCCTGACGAAATGGCGGAAGTTGAAAAGATGTTGCGCCACGAGACGGGCGGCTGCCCGTCGCTGATTTTGCTTAATTCCAACAGCGGCGACCTGTTGCCGTTGCGGCGCTGGCCGAGTGAACGTTACGTGGAACTGGCTCGTCTGTTGTTGGCGAAATATCCGGAAATCTTCGTGGCCTTCGTGGGCGCGCCAGACGAAGCGGCGGCGGCCGCCGAACTCGTCCGCCGGACTGCTTCCGACCGCTGCATTTCGCTGGCCGGCAAAACCACGTTGCGGCAATTGCTGGTGCTTTACACATTGGCGGAGGTGCTGGTGACCAACGATAGCGGGCCGGCGCATTTCGCAACGCTGACGCCGATTTACGTCATCACACTGTTCGGCCCGGAAACGCCGGTGTTGTTTGCGGCCCGCACGCCGCGCAACACGGTTCTTTGGGGCAACATCCCCTGTAGCCCGTGTGTGAACGCTTACAACAATCGCCAGTCGCCCTGCCGCAACAACTTGTGTTTGCAGTCCATCGGGGTGGATCAGGTGTTTGCGGCGGTGTGCCGTGTATATGACCAAAGGGCGCAATCGAAAGGCGTTTCTTAGTGGGTTGGAAGCTAATCATGAAAAACAGAAATGCCGCCAAGCGGCCAGGCGGTAAAAAGGCGAAGGAGAACCTGCTGGCGAAAACTGGCGAGGCATTGCATTTTTTTTGGAATCGAGATTGGCTGTTGGGATTGCTCTTGGACGCAAGAGCCTCGTCGTTTACCAGCCGGTGTGTTCCCGGACTATTGGTGGTGGTATGTCTCCCCTTCCATGAGGAAAGTCAATGAGTCGAAGATCAAAGAAAAAAGTCCCTGCCGCGCTTTCGACCGCGCCCGCTTCGTCGGCCAGTGAAATGCCGGGAATGGCAGACTCCCGCCCGCCGGAATCCGAAGGCCGTCCGGCTGGTTTGAATGACCGCTGGACGGTTCCCGGCATCTGCATTTTTCTGG
>JBEKON010000012.1:0-39881 GCA_049521735.1 Verrucomicrobiota bacterium | reverse complement strand
GGATGCCGCGTCATTGCAGTCGGCACAACAACCGTCCGCGTGCTCGAAAGCGTGGCGGCGCAAAATGGCGGAAAACTGACGAAAACCTCAGGAAAAACGCGCATTTTCATTCATCCGCCGTTCCGATTTCCAATCACGGACGCATTGTTGACAAATTTCCATTTGCCGCGCTCGACGCTGCTGATGCTCGCAAGCGCATTTGCCGCGCCGGGCGAAACCCGCGGACGCGATGTGATTTTATCGGCCTACGCCGAAGCGATCCGCGAGCGTTACCGTTTTTTTAGTTACGGCGACGCGATGCTCATTCTTTAAGTTTTGAATTTTTAGTTTTAAGTTGAAATCCTGGTGAACTCAAAATTGAAAACCAAAAACTCAAAACCGCCATTTGTGCTGGTAAACATGGCGATGACGGCGGATGGAAAAATTGCGACGGCGAATCGCGCGGCGGCGGCGTTTGGCAGCCCGCGCGACCATGAGCATTTGCTGGAGTTGCGCGCCACAACGGATGCAGTGATGGCTGGCGCGCGCACTCTTGATTCGGCCCCCATCACCATGGGACCCGGTCCGGCAAAGTTCCGGCGACGGCGGCTCAAACGCGGTTTGGCGGAATATAATTTGCGCGTGATTGTCAGCCGCTCCGGTTCGGTCAATCCCCGCGCGGAAGTATTCAATCACCGTTTTTCTCCCATCATCATTCTTACCACATGCCGGGCAAAGGCGAACCGGTTGAAGCAGCTTCGCGCGCTGGCTGATGAAGTAAAAATTTGCGGCCGGAGGGAAATCAACTTCAGGGTTGCGCTCCGGTGGTTGCAGAAAAAATGGGGCGTCAGACGGCTGCTTTGCGAAGGCGGTGGTGAATTGAATGATGCTTTGTTCCGCGCCGGCTTGGTGGATGAGCTTCACCTCACGATCTGCCCGAAAATTTTCGGCGGTCATAATGCGCCGACGATTGCCGACGGCAAGGGCATTCCTAAAATTGCCGGGGCGCGGCGATTTGTGTTCAAATCAGCACGCCGCATCGGCAACGAATTATTCACCGTCCTTACGGCCATGAAAAAACCGCATCTGCGCCCCTAATTGCACACGTTAGAAGGGTTGAAGCTCAAACGACGTCTGTTTTACTTTCCTGTCGGCTTCGATTTTGCCTCCACCCAGCGCGCGAACAGCCATAGCAAATCTGACAAACGATTGAGATAAATTACAATTTCCGCGTTTCGCAGTTCACCTGACTCCTTCAACGCGCATACACGCCGTTCGGCACGACGGCAAATTGTCCGCGCCACGTCCAACGCGGCGGCATTCACCGTCCCGCCCGGCATCGCCCAACCCTTCAAACCGGCATTCTGCGACTCAATCTCGCGAACAAGCACGTCGAGTTTTGCCGTCATTTCCGGCGTGACGAACGGGTGACCGTCCTTCACATAACGCGACAAATCCTCCAACGCGACGCTGGTCTCGCCCATTAACACAATCAGGTCTTTCTGAATTGCGAGTAAATTGTCGCGTACGAAATCGTGTTCCGCCGTCGCGCGCGCGAAGCCCAACGCGGCGTTCAACTCATCCACCGCGCCGCACGTCTCGACGCGCGGATGATTTTTCGGTACGCGCCGGCCATACATCAAGGCCGTCGTGCCACCATCGCCGGTTTTGGTCACAATGCTCATTCAGTTTTTAATCATCCTCGTCCCCTGTCCACCGTAGCCCCGCAATGCAGGGCGAAGGCGGATCGTTCTCGAAAGTTTACCGCGTCTGACTCTTCGGTGAAATTTTATTCGTGCCCGTCCAGCTGGACGGTGGAATTCTCACCGCCAGCCGATTCGTTGGAGGCAGCGTTGGCGGAATCAGCGGCACTGTCAATTTCTGGTAATTCAGAATACCTTTAAGGATGGCCTGCGCCATTTGGCGGCGATACGCGGCATCAAGAATCCTTTCCCCCTCCACCGGGTGGGTCATGTAACCGCATTCAATCAAAATTGCCGGCATTGCCGCATCGCGCAACACGGCGAACCGCGCGCGCCGGACGCCGCGGTCGTTCACATCCAAATTCTGCACGAGCGATTTTTCAATTTGATAGGCAAAGAGCAGGCTTTGGCATTCATACCGATTTGCCGTCGTTGGGCTGTGATTGCTCCCCTCGCCTTGCGCGTTTGATGAACTGGCGCCGACGGGTGTGATGCAATAAGTCTCCGGCCCTGAAACCTCATTCCGCCCGGTTTCAGTGGCGTTGAAATGCAGGCTCATGAACAAGTCCGCATCGCGCTTGTTGGCCAGCGCAGGACGGTCGGGCAATTCGACGTATTTGTCGGTGGTGCGCGTGAGAACGACGTTGAATCCGGCCTGTTTGAGCTGGTCGCGCAATTCGAACGCCAGCGCCAGCGTGAGGGTCTTTTCGCTGTGCCAGAAGGCGCGGTTGCCCGTATCCTTGCCGCCGTGACCGGGATCGAGGCAAATCGTTTTGGTGGTTTTGGCTTCGGCAAATCGCGGCGGAAACAGCAGCGGACCAACCGCCGTATTGAGATCGAATTGCGCGATGAGCGCGACGCCTTTTTGATTCGCAATCGGAAATGATAGCGCGACTTGAATGCCGTTGATTTCCGCGTTGCGCGAATCCACGTCAAAAACCAGCCGCGTCGTGCGGTTGGTGACGGTCACTTCATTGCGCCGGGTCCAATGGCACGTCAACCCGTTTGCGTGCGCCCAACCTGCGAGCGGCACGTAGTTTTGGCCGTTGATGAAAGCCGCGTGTGCCGGTGTCAGGCAAAACACAAGGCACAAAGCAATCGGCAGTATGAACTTTTGGTTCATGGCCTCGCAAATTGCACGCGCCCAGCGTTCGATTCAAGGGAAATGGCGAACCGTTGTCAGTGAAGAACTTGGTGGTGTGCGATGGCTGCAGCAAAACCGAACATGAAGCACGCGATGAGAATGAGGAGGCCGACGATAAGTAAAATCGTCCCGACGATGCCGCAGATTTTACCAGCGTTGGTGACACCACGCCCGCTGGGATCCATGGTGCCGGCGTCCATTTCCTTGAGATCGCCGGAGCCCATGATCCAAGCGGCGATGGCCACCGGTGCGCAAACGACCAAACCGAGAATGCCCAGGACCAGAATGAGCGTGCCACGATGTGGTTTCATAGTTAAACGGGTTAAAGGTTGATTTCTTCTATAAACATCCGTTCAATTCCGCAAGTCAAATTTGAAATGAACAGTGGTTCATTTCATCCGGTTAAAAGTTGATTTCCAAAGGCAATTTTTTGAATGACGGGTTGCGAATTTTGAATGATTCGACATTCTGAATTCATTATTTGAGATTCAATGGGCTTGATTGACCTCATTCTGAACCTTGCGGGCTTGTTGCTGTGGTTGAACTGGCGCTCGATTCGCTTTGATCCGCTGGGCAAAAGAACACCCGCAACCCTTGTCGGCACGTTGCGGCGCGCCGAGCCGTCACGTTTGCGGCGATGGCATTTGCTGGCAATGCTGGGCGGGTTGCTGCTGTTGCGCGCGCTGTTTTACTGGCAAATCGGTTCGGCATCCAAGCCGGTTTGGGCGGGAACACTGGATTTGAACATCATCGCTCCTTCCTTTCTTAGCAATTCCCCTGGTCGAATGCTTTTGTTTTCCATTTTCAGCTTTGGTTTGACGCTCGGTGTATTTTACCTCTGGTTGTTGCTGCTCTCGATTTTGGAGGGGCCGGAGCCGATTCGCCAGCTGGTGCGGATGCAGTTGGGTGGAATTGACCGCTGGCCGCGTTGGACGAAATTGTTTTTGCCACTCACAGTGACGGCATTGTTGTGGTGGCTGGCAAGCTGGGTGTTGACGTGGCTGGGCATCGTGCCGCATCCGCTTTCGGCAGCGCACCGCATCGAGGAGTCACTGGTCATCGGCCTCGGCAGTTACCTGTCATGGAAATACATCGCGGGCGCGTTGCTGGCGTTGCACCTGTTAAACAGCTATATCTACTTCGGCAAGCATCCGTTCTGGAGTTATGTGAATGCCGAGGCGCGGACGTTGCTTTGGCCGTTGCGCGCCGTGCCACTGTGCGTGGGCAAGGTGGATTTTGCACCGGTCGTGGGAACTGTCCTGGTGTTTTTGTTCGCAGAACTCGCTGAACGCGGTCTGGTTGCTCTTTATTTGCGGCTCCCGTTGTGAACACGCAACAGCGTTGAAGGTCTTGCTTAACTTGGCGCCCACGGGCGTTCCGGCCTCTGAAAATTTGAAGGCGTTTTGGACAAGCTCGTTCACCATCCTGGCAGGATGTTCCCCGGCAATCGGCACAGGAATGTCTGATAATTCAAGAGACAAATCCCGGAGCGATTAGCCTGAGTGGCTTGTGCATTTCGCGTGGCAGCATCAGGCTGATGTTGTCGCGCAGGCTGGTCAGTTTTTGCGTTCGGCCCCGTCGCGCAAGGCCTCGGCTTTCTTCAGGCGCATCTCCACGGCGGCGTAAAGCGCGGCGACGGTGAAAGGTTTGGACAAATAATCGTCCGCGCCCAATTCCATGCCATGCCTCATGCTGAAGCCGTCGGCGAGGCCGGTCATAAGAATGAACGGGATGGCGGCAGTGGGCGCTTCGTTGCGCAGCGAGGTGAGAGTCAAATAACCGTCTATTTTTTCCATGTTGATGTCGCAAAGAATGAGGTCGGGCAACTCCTTGCGGGCTTTTTCGATGCCATCGAAGCCGTTTGCGGCTTCGATGACTTCAAAACCCTTTTGCTGCAACGCGAGATGAATCACCTCGCGCAACCATTCTTCATCGTCAATGACCAGGATTTTTTTCACATCGGTTGCACTACGAAAGTAAAGCAACAATCATGCCTCTTACTCAAAGCCTTCAACGGTACATTCAACCCCATCGAATCAAAAATCCGGCAAAATTCATCGCCGCTCTTCCAGCGGCACATAATGATTGAGCGTGCGCCCCATGTAAACTTGTCGCGGCCGGCAAATGCGGCTCTTCGGGTCTTCCATGATTTCCTTGTAGTTGGCGATCCAGCCGGGCATCCGGCCAATCGCAAAAATTACGGGAAACATTTCCACCGGAATACCAAGCGCGCGCATGATGATCCCGCTGTAAAAATCCACGTTCGGATACAACTTGCGCTCGATGAAATATGAATCCTTGAGCGCGGCCTCTTCCAAACGCCTGGCAATGTCCAATAAAGGATCAGTAACACGCAGCTTGGACAAAACATCGTCGCAGGCCGCCTTTGTGATTTTGGCGCGAGGGTCATGATTTTTGTAAATGCGATGGCCAAAACCCATGAGTCTTTTCCCTTTGCTTTTGTCCTTCGCCGTTGCAATGAATTTGGAGCCGTCGTCGCCTGAAGCGTGAATCTCCTTCAGCATTTCAATGACCGCCTGATTCGCTCCCCCATGGAGCGGACCCCAAAGCGCGCACACGCCGGCGGCCGCGCTGGCAAACAAATTTGCCTGGCTTGACGCCACCATGCGGACGGTGGACGTGGAGCAATTTTGTTCGTGGTCCGCATGCAAAAGAAAAATCAGGTCCAGCGCCTTCACCACTTCCGGTTTCAACTCGTAATCTTCATACGGCGTCGAGAACAGCATGTGCAGAAAATTGGCGGTGTATTTGTAGGCTGTCTTGGGATAAATTAGCGGCAGGCCGCGCGATTTGCGATACGCATACGCCGCGATGGTGCGCACCTGGGACATCAGTTTCGCCGCGTAAATGTCAAACTGGTTCGCCTTGCCCCAGTGCCAGTGCATGAGTTCCTCGTCAAAACAACTCGTCGCGTTAATCATCGCCGAGAGGATCGCCATCGGATGCGCACCCGTGGGGAAGCTCTCGAAATGATACCTCATGTCTTCGTGGAGAAATTGATATTCCGTGAACAAGTCGGAGAAAGTCCGCAGTTGCGCGCGATTCGGCAAATTGCCGTAAATGAGCAAATAAGCCGCCTCAATGAACGTGGACTTCTCCGCCAGCTCCTCAATCGGAATCCCGCGGTAACGCAAAATCCCCTTCTCACCGTCAATGAACGCGATTTTGCTGACGCACGAACCGGTGTTGCTGTAGCCGTCGTCAAGCGTGATATAGCCCGTGTTGGCGCGCAGCGACGAAATGTCCACCGCCTTTTCACCTTCGCTGCCTTCGACCGTCGGCAGTGTGTAAATTTTACCGTCCAATTCCAATTTCGCTTCCTTGCTCATGTGCTCTTTTGTGCGTTGATTGACGCTCAATGGGGGGAATTTGCCGCCGGGAGGAATGATTGGCAAGCCGCGAAAGTCAAATTTCAGAAAATGATTTGACTGGCGCAGTGTTGGATTGTATGCCCCAATCGGATAAACCGGATGAAACGCTGGGCTGCACTCACCGTCCTGCTTTATGCGCTCGTGCTGATGGCGCTGACCGTGCCGGTGTTGCTGATCGCATTCGGCGGCTGGGCGAAGAATGGCATCGGGCTGCAAGACGCCCTGAAGACTTATTCGTATTGGGAGTATTGGCTCTGGCTCGCCGTGCTCGTGGCCGGACAGGTATTGTTGCTTCTGCTGCCGATTAACATTTCCGAACGCCGGCTGCCTGCGCGAAGACCGCTAAAAACGCCGGTGATCGTCGTCTCGTTTTTTCTGGCAAACCTTCTTTTCGCCGGACTCCTCTCCATTTTGTGCGCCGTCTTCAAAGAAGAAGGTGTTGGATTTTTCGGCTGTTTCACGCCGTTCACGGCAAATCCGGTATCCCCATCCGAATGGGACTGGAAAACACTGGTTGGAGGCATAATCACTGTTCTCGCCTTCTGGCTCATCTGGGCCGTCATCTTTCGCAGCTTCGCCAAATCCGACGACCCCGACTCGCTGCTCAAACGCACCACGCGCTGGCTCTTGCGCGGCAGCATTCTCGAACTCCTCATTGCCGTGCCCAGCCACATCATCGTCCGCCGCCGCGAAGATTGCTGCGCGCCCGCCGGAACGTTTTGGGGCATCGCCACCGGCATCTCCATCATGCTGCTCTGCTTCGGCCCTGGTGTGTTTTTCCTGTTTGTCGAACGGTTCAAACGACTGCAACCGAAAGCGGCGGAAACGGACAAAAAAATTGAATGAGGAAAACATGAAACGGGATAGGCTGCAAACAACGACGCCTACTCACTGTTAGGTTGTATTCGTAGTTTGTATGACTTGGCTAGAAGCACCCGCAACGCTTGAACGCCTCGAAGAGGAAGGTTTCGCAGAGTTTCGTAAACGTCTGCCGCCTTCCGACAAAAGCACAAGGGGCGACGAGTCCTTTCAACCTCACGAATACACAGAAGAGCGGTGGTTTCAAGTTGAGCGAGCGTGCAATGTTTTTGCGTCAGAGCATCAATGGCCTCCCAACATGTCAATGGAGGTGTGGATTGATTGTCTAAACCGTATTCGGGAGGCCAGAGAGTTTTCGGAGTTTGTGGTTCAGGTGGGACACGGGATTCCTTGGAATCACGCGGCGAACCAGTTTGATTTTCCAGATTTGCTTCGTTGGCTCTTGATTGATTATTATCACAGGGTTGGGCATTTCCGATTGTTGTATCGGGTTTTTGCCACAAAGAAACCAACAGCCTAACACCGCGCTGGAGCCAATGCCGACTGCCCTTTGAGTTTGTGGATGATTCGGTTTTTATTTTGGTTTTTGAGTTTCGTGAGCCTGCTGCCGGTCGGCGTGGCTCAACTTTGGATCGTTAGGCCTCTACGCGCATTATGTGGTGGAAGATTATTGTGGAAGTTGTCCTTGTGGCTGGATTACTGGCCGCCGGCGGTGGCTTTTGGGTGTGCGCCAAGTCTCGTGGGCATTTCATCCGGTTCATTCGAGACCAGAACGAGCTCAAGCGGCTCTTTGATTTCATTGGCCGTGATAAGTTCATCGCGGAAGCAACCACTATTCAGCCTGTCTTTGGGTCATTTGCAGATAACATGGTGGCGCTTGGCAGGGTTCATTTTGCCGCTCTTGACCAGACTCGCAGTCTCACGTTCATCGCAACTGCGATTTTGTTAGCCGTGAGTTATCTGCTGGGTATTTATTTTCTCATCGCCAACGTCATTCTGTTCGCGTTATTGGCAGTCGGAGATATTTCAGGCTGGGCGAAGAACAATAGCGCCACACATGCTCATGAGCTTATCGGAAACATCTATAAGTGGTATCAGACAGACCCGGAAGCGTGCTGCGACTACTGCTGCCGAAAGAGTCCCATGTTGACCGACCTTTACCATTTGATTGCGCTGAATCTTCCGCCCGGACGCAGCACAGCATCTAGCCGTGAAACGAAAGCGTCAGCCTAACACCTAGATAGGCTGCAAATTTGTTCCTTCGCCTTCTTCATGTTTTTCTGTCTTTCCGATTTCTTCGCGCCTTTGCGTCTTTGCGTGACAAGTGCGTGAGATTTTAACTTTTCTTTCGCGCTCTCTGGCTTAACTTGCCCGCACGCAAATGGCTCTGAAGCTGTTCAACACATTGTCACGCTCGATTCAGGATTTCACACCGTCCCGCAAGGGCAAGGTCGGCATGTATTGCTGCGGGCCGACCGTCTATGACTTCGCGCACATCGGCAACTGGCGCACGTTCGTCTTTGGCGATCTTGTCCGTCGCACCCTCGAATTCAAGGGCTACACCATCACGCACGTGATGAACATCACGGACGTGGAGGACAAAATCATCAAGCGCATTTGTGAAACAAAAACTTCCTTGCGCGATTTCACCGGCAAATACGAAGCGGCGTTTTTCGAGGACTTGCTGACGTTGAATTGCAAAATGCCGCACCACACGCCGCACGCGACGGAATGCATCGCCGATATCATTTCGCTTATTGAAAAACTGGTTCAACGCGGCATCGCCTACAAGGCTGCCGATGGGTCGGTTTATTTCAGTATCGAAAAATACCGCGGCAGCGGCTGCACCTACGGCCAGTTGCTCAAATTGAACTTTGATGAGATGCGCGCCGGCGAGCGCGTCAAGAGCGATGAATACGCCAAGGAATCCGTCGCTGATTTCGCGCTCTGGAAGGCGCGCGCGCCGGAGGACGGCGACGTATTCTGGCCGAGTCCGTGGGGTGAAGGACGGCCCGGCTGGCACATCGAGTGCAGCGCCATGAGCATGAAAATTCTCGGACCGAGTTTCGATTTGCACGTCGGCGGCGAGGATTTGATTTTTCCGCATCACGAGGATGAAATTGCCCAAAGCGAAGGCGCGACCGGAAAACCATTCGTCAAACACTGGCTGCATGGCGCGCATCTGCTCGTCGAAGGCAAGAAAATGAGCAAATCGCTCGGCAACTTTTTCACGCTGCGCGATTTGCTCGCCAAGGGTTTCACCGGACGCGAAATCCGGTATCTGCTCCTCACCGCGCACTACCGCGAGACATTTAATTTTACGCTCGAAGGCTTGCAAGGCGCGCGCACTGCTCTGGCGCGGATTGATGAGTGCATCACAAAATTACGCGAAATCGCTGGTAGGGACGTGCTGCCGCGCGTCCAGGCCGACCAGCAGGTCGGCCCTACCAAACTGGAGAAAAATTTCTCCGCCGCATTAGATGACGATTTGAATATTTCCGCCGCGTGGGCTGTTGTATTCGAATGGGTGCGTGAAATGAACAAGCGCATCGCCGATAATTCCTTGAGCGCAGCCGACGCCGCAGCGGCATTGACGGCCTGGGACAAAGTTGATTCAGTCCTTGGCATCGGCGCGCCGAACGAAATTGCGGTTCCTGCCGAATTGACCGCGTTGCTCGAAGCGCGGCAAGCCGCGCGCAAGGCGAAGGATTTCAAGCGCGCCGACGCAATTCGCGACGAGTTAAAAGCCAAAGGCTGGATTATCGAAGACACGCCGAAAGGTCCAAAACTGAAAAAATTGTGAGCAAAGGCCTGTTCATCACATTTGAAGGCACGGAAGGCTGCGGCAAATCCACGCAGGTGGAATTGCTTGAGCGGCGATTGCGGGCGCTTAGTTATCGCGTCCGCATATTGCGCGAACCGGGCGGCACGCCCATCGGCGAGGAAATCCGCCACACGCTCAAGCACAGCAAAAACAACGCGGCCATGACTCCCGAAACCGAACTGCTTTTGATGAATGCCAGCCGCGCGCAACTCGTCCGTGAAATCATTCGTCCCGCTCTGGCCGCCGGCGAAATTGTTGCGTGCGACCGTTTTTACGACTCGACCATGGCGTATCAGGGTTATGGACGCGGATTGGATTTGCAATTCGTGAAAAGTGCGATTGATTTTGCCATCGGCGACACGCGGCCAAATCTGACCTTGTTGCTTTCCGTGCCCATCGAAATTAGCGAGGCGCGCCGCCTCGCTCGAAAACAAACCATGCTCCTCGAGGTGCCGCCCCAAGGCAAAAAGCCGGAAGGTCATGCAAAACTGCCTTTCAGCGAGCCATTGCGCGACCGGATGGAAGAGGCGGATCGCGCTTTCTTCGAGCGCGTGGCCAAAGGTTATGAAGCCATCGCCGCCGCCGAACCGGATCGTGTGCGCGTGGTGAATGGCGCGAATTCGATTGAAGCCGTTTGCGCGGCCATTTGGGAAATGGTTCAACCCATTTTGCCGCGCATCGGGCGGTGGTGAACGCGCTTGCTGAATTTTCCGCGGCGCATACTTTTGAATTATGATTAAAAAAACAATTGGCGAAATTGAGACGAAGATTCGCAGTACGGATGCCGTCAACGAAGAGCGCAAACGGGAGTTGCTCCAGTTGCTCGGCACACTCAAGACGGAAGTCGGTGCGCTCTCCAAAACGCACAGCGAACAGGCGCAAAGCATTGCCGAGTTTGCAAAGCTTTCCACTCACGAAGCCACGCGGGAGAAACAAAATCCCCGGTTGCGCGAGCTCTCGTTGCGCGGGTTTCAGTCGTCCGTCGAAGGTTTCGAGAAGTCCCATCCCAAGCTCGTCCAAATCGTCAACAGCATCAGCAACACGCTGTCAAACCTGGGGATTTAGAACCTCGCCTTCGTCCTCGTTCTCCTTCTCGTGCTCGTCCTCGATTTTCCACTTTCGATTACGAGGACGACAACGAGGACGAGGAGGATTTTTCAATCCCCGCGCGGTTCCAATTTTGCAATCGCCGCCATGATTTCGTCGGCAATTTGCTGGTAAATCTCCTTGAGCCGCGCCCGGGAACAATTATTTGCCTCAGCCCGCAATTTTTCAAAGCGCATCGGTTCGCCAAATTTCACCGTCAACCGGTATGGTCGTGGAAATTTGCGATTGCGTCCGAAGGCCTCAAAGCTGCCGAACACGCGAACCGGCACAACCAACGCGGTGGATTTGACGACGGTCAGCCCTATCCCTGAACGCGCGGGTTGCAATTTGCCGTCGCGTGTGCGTGTGCCTTCGGGAAACAAAATGATTCCGCCGCCGGCGAGCAACCGGTCGAGAATGGCCTTTAATCCGGCCGCGCCGCCGCCTTCGCGGTTCACCGGCACGGAATTCCACGAACGCAACAGCCGGCCAATGCCCGGGAAACGAAAAAGGCTTTCCCGCGCAAGATAATTGATCGGACGCCGGAGCGCCGCGCCAACAACCGGTGGATCGAGAAAGCTTGCGTGGTTCGCCGCGAGGATCACCGCGCCGGTTTGCGGCACGCGTTCCGGGTTGAAAACGCGCCAGCGAAAATAGAGCGCGTAAAACGCGCGAAAAAAACACCAGCCGAGAAAGTAACTGAAGTTCATTCGCGCCAAAACAGTCACGAGGTTTTATTCAAACGTTGCCGGACTTCGGCAACAATGATTTCGCCAGTCTGCCCGGCGGTCAGGTTCGAATTGTTGATGACTTTCGCGCCGAGCGGAATCATCAACGGCGCGGTTGCACGCTGGCTGTCGCGCTGATCGCGCGCGGCGAGATTTTCCTGAACACCATCGGCGGCGCGGCGGCGCGAGCGCTCCTCCAGTTTCGCGTCGAGATAAAACTTGAACTCCGTTTCGGGAAAAACGTTCGTGCCGATGTCACGCCCTTCCATGACGAGATTCCCGAATTGCATGCACTCGCGCTGGCGTTTGACCATCCAGCGGCGCACTTGCGGCACGGCGGCGACGTGCGGCACGGCGGCGCTGACCTCGGCGGTGCGAATTTCCTTTTCAGGAAAATAGCCGTCCACGAACAAACGCGTTGCGCTCAGGCCGTTTGTTTCAACGCATTCCAACTTTGTTTTCCATTTGCGGCAGGCGGCGGCGACAGCTTCGGCATCCTGCACATCAATTCTGCGCTTCAGACAATGCCACGCCAGCGTGCGATACATGGAGCCGGTGTCCACGTAAACGCAGCCGAGCGCCCTGGCCACGAGCCTGGCGGTGGTGCTCTTGCCGCTGGCGCTCGTGCCGTCAATGGCGATGACAATGGGAAGTTTCAAGTGTCAAGTTTTCAGTTTCAAGTTGACTGCTGCAAAAACCTTATTCCGCAAACAATTCCTCAACGGCCAGTTTTCTTCCCGTTTTGGCGTCCAAAATCGTCGCGCCCAGACCTTTTGGCGGCGGCGCGGCCAGTTTCTGGAAAAAATTCGGGAACGTCTTTTTCACGCACGCGGGATTTTTGATTCTGATGCCCGGCACTTTCAACCCCAGGGTCGCAAAACACATCGCCATGCGATGATCGTTGTGCGTTTCGATTTCCACACCGTGAAGTTCCTTCAATTTTGATGGATAAACCGTCAATGTATCGCCCTCCTCAACGACTTTTGCGCCACATTTTGTCAATTCAGCGCGCAATGCTGAAACTCGATCACATTCCTGCACGCGAAGATGGCCGAGGCCGGTAAACTTCACCGGATGACCGGCAAACGGCGCCATCACGATTGCCGTCATGATGCTGTCGCCAAGGTCGGTTTCTCTGGAGACTGTTTTTGGAAGAGACCTGTAGTTTGAAAAATTCGTGTCGAATTGGGAACCTGCTCCAAGAACCGGCCAGTGCGCAACGGTGACCGGATGCGGATCATTTGAGGCCGGATGGTCTGCAATCCATCCTGCCGCCCAAAAATAACTGCCGCTGGAGGCATCAGGGTCAACCGGGTAGATGCCGTTCTTCATCCCGTATTCCGGATGCGGACTGTGCTTTTTGCTCCAGTGAAAATACGAACACATTTCCCGCGTCATGTAAATGTAAGGCGATTCCTGCGCGTTCTCTCCAACAATCTCAATCTGCCAGCCGGCGACCATCGAGCACATCAGCAACGCGCTCGCAAATTGCGTACTGCCCCCGATGTTCACCTTGCATCTGCCCGCGTGCGGATCAGTCCCGTGAATGACGGCGGGCAATTTGTCGTTTGGCGAATCCACTCCGTAACCGAGCTCGCGCAAGGCTTGAAACAGCGCCGCCTGCGGACGCTGGTTCATTTGCGGAACACCGTGCAGGCGATAAACACCCCTGCCCAGACAGACGAACGCCGCCAGAAATCGCGCCGCCGTGCCCGCGTTGCCAACAAACAGTTCCAAGGGCTTTTCATCCGTCCCCGCATTCGGGATTTTGCCTCCCAACCCCTTGACGCTGATTGTGCAATTGCAAAACTCACTCCGGTCGCGCTCGTAAGTGATTTCGAAGCCGAGCTTCCGAAGCGCTTCGACCATTACCTGGGTGTCTTCGCTCCAAAGCGCGCCCCGCAAGGTCGTCTCACCGTCCGCCAGCGCCGCGAGAATGAGCGCGCGGTTCGTGATGCTCTTCGAGCCGGGCACGGTGACCTCCGCGCGCACCGGTTTGTCGAGCGGCACAATTTCAATCAGTTCAGGAAGCACTTTAGTTTTAAGTTTTGAGTTTTGAGTTTTGAATTGCCGGATTTTCAGCGGTCGTTTTGACAATTGAAGTCAAAATCCGAATTAATTCGTCAATGTTTTTAAGCGCCGGATTCAACTCAATTCTTGCAAGGCCGGATTCTTGAAGCAGAACAAGCCAATAACGGGTCTCTCGAGCTTCTTTGGATGCAACAGCCATCTTGGCAAGAAAATCCTTCCGACTTTGCCCGGCAAGCGCTTCTTCAACATTTGCGCCAATGCTTGTGCCGCTTCGCAGTAATTGCTTCGATAAAACGTATTCGTGCTCGGCTCGAAGCTTTTTGAAAAGCTCAATAATTGCCAAAGCGAAAAGAAAGCTTTTTTCACGAATCACGCTTTTGGTCATAACTTAAAACTCAAAATTCAGAATTCAAAATTTATTCACTCCGGTGACGGCGAAGCACAACAGGCACACCAATCATCATGACGTTTCTTGGCCGTCTTGAAAAACCTTGTAATGCCGTTCACATCGGCTTCGGTCAATGCACGCCGGAATTTCTTCAAATCAGCGATGAAGGCGTCCAGTGATTTGCCAATGTTTTTCCGGTTGGCCAGCGCGATGTCGCGCCACATTTCCGGCGAGCCGGATGCAATGCGCGTTGTGTCGCGAAAACCGTTGGCGCAAAGCGCGGTTTGATGTCTGGGGTTTGTCGGATTTAAAACGTGCGTGGCCAGCGTGGCTGCAATGACGTGCGGTAAATGGCTCGACCGGCCCGCCAGCGCGTCGTGCAATTCCGGCGTCAACCGCAGCACCCGCGAACCCACCGCCTTCCAAAATTGTTCGACTTTGCGGACCGCCGCCGCGTTTGATTTTTTCGTCGGCGTCACGACGCAGACGGCGTCCGCAAATAAATCCGCGCAGGCGGCGTTCACGCCGGTTTTTTCCGAGCCGGCCATTGGATGACTGCCGATAAAATGCCCGCCGGATCCGGCGATGAGTGATTCAAGTTCGCGCACGACACTGGCTTTGACGCTGCCAACGTCAGTGACAATCACACCGCGTTTCAACGCCGGGAGCATTTGTTCGACGAGCGGGCGCATTTGGGAAAGCGGCGTGCAGAGAATGACAAGGTCGGCGTCCCAAACGGCGGCGGGCAAATCGGTTGTGGCAAAATCCACCGCGCCGGTCCTCTCACAATCCTTCAAGCTGGCTGCGCGACGAACGAAGCCCGCAACTTCGCGGGCGAGCTTTCGGCGTTTGAAAGCCAGCCCCAGCGAACCGCCAAGCAGTCCGACTCCGATGATTGTGATTTTCCGAAAGCGCACGGTGTGAGTTTCAAGTTTCAAGCTCCAAGTTTCAAGCTTGTTCCTTGGAAGGCAGACTCATGACAGGCACCAAGAACCCTCTGCGTTTTCAGCGCCTGCATCGCGGCTTGCAACACCAAGTCGTCTGCAACCCGGCCTTCCACAAAGCCATTTTTTGACTGAAACCTTTTGACCTGCCGGGTATCTTGAGTTCAAATCACGCGCGGAACAAAAACAGCCCATAAAACATGAGCACGACCAAATTCATCACCCTGACTCTGACAGCCATCTTCGGATTGACCTTCGCCGCGCCGGGTGATGACACGAAATCCACCGCGAGCGCAAATAAATTACCCCCTGCCTCGGCAAAGCAAGGCGTGACCTATGCCGCGGACATCAAACCTGTTTTCGACAACTCCTGCGTCAAGTGCCACAGCGGCGACAAACCCAAAGCCAAACTGAAGCTCGACAATCTGACTGACGCACTCAAAGGCGGCAGGGACGGCAAAGTGATCATCGCCGGCGACAGCGCCAAAAGCATGCTCGTCTTGAGCGTCGCGCATCTGACAGACGATAAAGACACCTGGATGCCGCCGCTCCACAACAAGGCCAATATCGCTCCACTCACGCCGGAGCAAATCGGTTTGATCCGCGCCTGGATTGACCAAGGCGCGAAGTAATTTTTTTCATCTTGGAAGGAACGCCGTGGTAGCGTCCCCATTTTTTGAAAAACAAGTCAGGGATGGCGCAACGCCGTCCCTCCCGCCTCACAACGGCGCGCGCTTCTGTTCGCGCAATTTTTGTTGCTGGCGCAATAATTCAACTTTCTCCGTTTCGGAAGTTTCCGGCGAATTTGCGCGCTGGACGCACGCGGCAATCTGACGGTCGAGAAACTGGTTGCGCAATCGCAGGCTCACGTCGGCGAGTTGCTGTTCGGGATTCGGAATTGGCCGGTCTTCGGCAACAGCTTCGGTAACGAGGCTGCGCATTTCCGGCGTCTCACATTCGTCCAGAAACGCGGCGAGGTTTTTCCAGCTTTCATTCGTCTGCGCGGCCAGCCGTTGTTCAACAATTTGCCGCGCCAGTGGATGCGCAATCCAGTTCGCGTCCAGATGCAACGCCGCCCAAGCGACCAAATCGTCGTGCAACAAAAGCAGTTTGAGCAGCCAAAATTCGTGTGTGGATGGCGGGGATGATTGGATTTCTGCTTCAGCCGATTCAGCCTCATTTTCAGGAGGCGCTGTTTTCTGCGCGGGAATCTTTTTGAATTCGGCACGGACGGCTTCCGGCGAAACGCCAAGCCGCAACGCGGTCTTTTGCGCGTATTTGTCCACGAGCACGACGTTGCCGGTCTTGTGGACCGCCTCGGCCATGCCGCGTAAAATGGTGTTCCGGCCCTTGTCCGTTTCAATCTCATTCGTTGCGCAAAGGCGGTTCAAATAATAATCAAAAAATCCCCCGGCATTTTCAACAAGCTGGCGGAACGCTTCGCCGCCATTAGCCTTGATGAAACTGTCCGGGTCATGCGGTGCGGGCACGACCGCGACGCGAATGGCAAGGCCGGACGCGAGCAAATGATCCAGCGAGCGCACGGCGGCATTTTGGCCGGCCTCGTCGGAGTCAAAACAAAGAACAACCTCATCCACGTAACGTTTGAGGATTCGCGCGTGGTCGGCGGTGAAGGCCGTGCCCTGCGGCGCAACGACGTTTTGCACGCCGCCCATGAAGCACGCAATCAGATCGAGCTGCCCCTCGCATACGACGGCAAATCCGGCGTCGAGCAATGCGCGTTTGGATTTGTCGAGGCCGAAGAAGACCTTGCTTTTGATGAAAATCGGCGTTTCGGGCGAATTGACATATTTGGCCGTCTTTTCGTCACCGGACAAAACGCGTCCGCTGAAGCCAATCACCCTGCCCTGCTCATCGCAAATCGGAAACATGAGCCGCCCGCGAAAACGATCATAAAAACGATCGCCGCCTTCCTTGCGCAAAATCAGCCCGGCCTTCTCAATAAGAGTGAGTTCGTGACCTTTGTTCTTTGCCCAGTTGACGGTGTCGTCCCAAGCATCGGGCGCGGCGCCTATTCGGAAAAGTTTTACAGCTTCAGCCGAAACGCCGCGTTTTGTCAGATAATCGCGGGCGATTTGGCCGCTGGCTTCATTGAGCAGCGCGTTTTGCCAGCGTTGAGTGATTTGTTCGTGAATCTGGAGCAGTTGGTCCTTGATGTGGCGTGATTGCTGTTCGCCGGGGGTCTGATCGAATTCCAGGGGAATTTTCGCGCGTTCGGCCAGCCGGCGGACGGCGTCCACAAACCCAATGTTTTCGTATTCCTTGACGAAGGTGAAAACGTCGCCGCCTTTGTGGCAGCCGAAGCAGTGGAAAATTTGTTTATGCGGATTGACGTTGAAGCTCGGCGTCTTTTCCTTGTGAAACGGGCAAAGCGCGACGAAATTTGCGCCGGCGCGCTTGAGCGGAAGATAGGAGCCGACGACGTCAACGATGTCGCTGGCGGCGCGGATGCGTTCAAGCGTTGCGGGAGGAATCGTGCCGGCCATGCTTGTCTGGCATCAAGGTGTTGTCCGCGGGGTTTGATGAATCGGCGCGGACTTGGGCTTGTGTGCAGGTTGGCTGCCACCGTCATGGAGCGGGGTGGATTGAATCAAGAGTTCGCCGAGATATTCCTTGATATAAGGACCGGCGAAGGATTTTTCAAAAACCTGCTCCTGCACGGTGTACAAAGTGGGGAAAAAGTCGGAGCCATACCAGCGTTGCTCGTAGTCATTGCGGGCTTTGATTTCTTCAGGCGTGAACTGGCGCGCATTCAGAAAAGCCAGCGCAAAAAGCAGTATGCACGCGAAACGGACCATGCCGGCAAGCATGCCGAGGTAATATTCGGTATTGCCGAACAGATTGCTGCTGAACAGTCGAAATCCCAAAGTGCGTTTGAGAAACGAGAAAACAAAGAACACGGCCAGCGATAGAATCACATATCCCAGGACGTAACTTGTCAGGACACTCAAGGACGCCAGAGAGGCAAGCGACTGGGCCGCGGCCGGATAAAAAAATCCGCTGACAATGACGACCGAGAGCCATTGTAACGATGGCAGAATCTCCTTTGACATGCCGTTTTTCCGGCCGTAGCAGAAGCCGACCACGAGCATGACAACGACCACTATATCAAACCAATTTACCGTCAATAATTTGTCCAGAACCGGCGACTGTGTCATTGCGGTAATCACGTGGTGAAGTTAAGCCTCCCGATTGAAAACACCAGTGAAATTTGCCTGCCGTCTCAAGGCGGGTTGGCCGAAAGCCAGAATTGAATGTCCGTCGCCTGCGGATTGCGCGGATCCAATTGCAGCACTTTCAAATAATGCGCCCGCGCCTGTGTCAGATCGTGCAATTGCCGTGCGTAAATGTTGCCGAGCGTAAGATGTGCGCGGACATCATTTGGATTCGACGCGAGGATTTTTTCCAGTTCTTTCATGGCATCGGTCACATAGCCCGCCGCTTTGAGCGACAGGGCAAAATTGTAACGCGCATCCGCCGAATCCGGTCGAATCGCCAGTGCCATCTCGCAAGCAGCCAGCGACTGGCCGAAATTCCGCAAACGGTAAGCCATCACGCCGCAATTGTATTGCGCCTCAAACCAACCGGGGTCCAACCGCGCCGCTTCGCGATAGGAATCCAGCGCGTTTGAGAACCGTTCTTCCTGCTCGAATTGTTGCGCCTGCGCAAACGCGCGCGTGGCCGTCTGCCGGTTGCCCGGCTTGGGTTTGGACGGCGAAAGATACGAATATCGCGGAAACGACGGAGGAGGAGGCCGAACCACCTGGACCGGTTTTGGCGGAGCGGGCGCGGGCGCGACAACCGCCGGCGTGCTGGCGGCTGGCGTGCTGGTGGCCGGTTCCGGGGCTGGATTGACGCGAGGATTGTTCGAATTCGACGGCGGCAATATCGTCACTTTCGGTTCCTGCGGTGTGGAATGAAACCAGTTCAATGGATTGATCCGGTGCATGATGCCCGGCTTCCCGCCCGGCTGTTCCGGCTGCGTTTTTGCGGAAGCGGACGGATTCGTTGCAGCGGGTGCGGAAGACTCTTGCGCCCCGACAATCGCCGGTTCCGGCTGGACTTGCACGATTTCAACCGGCGCTGATTCACGCGGCGGCTTCGGGTTCGCGCGTGCCACTGTCCCGGGCTGCGCAGGAGGCTTCGCCGAGGCAAGTTGTGTTTTCGACACCACGGATGGCAGTTGTGTTTTCGGCTCACTCGCACCCGGCGGGGCTGAAGACACCTGGCGATTTGCCCACGGCGGATTGGCAGCGGCATTCGCCTGCTGTTCCAAATCATTGGCAATGGCATTGACCTCGTCCCAATTCGCCCGGCGCGGTGACAACGCGAGATACGCGCGATAATTTTTCAACGCGAGCGGATTGTCGTGCAAATACCGTTGCGCCACCGTCGCCAGATTCAACAACGCCGGCTCGTAATCAGGATGCGCCTGCACTGCCGCGGTGAAATATTGCGCCGCCTCATTCGGATGACCCCGTTGAATCCAGGCGAGGCCAAGGCCGTTCAACGCCTCGGCGTTGTGCGGATCGAACGAAAGCGCGGTGCTGAAACTTTTTTCCGCCAACGCGAAGTCATGCAAGCCAAGGTGTGCAACGCCGAGTTTGGCCCAGCCTTCCGGCGCGTTGCTGCGACGCAGTGTGTAGGCGGTGAATTCCACCTTCGCGGCGTCGGGCCTGTTTTGTTCCAACCACAGACAACCGAGATTGTAATGCGCCTCCACCAAATCGCGGTTGATCATTAGGGCACGCTGATAGGCCTGCACGGCGTCGGCGGGTTGCCCGGCGTGTTGCTCCGCAACGCCGAGATAATTCCACGCCTGCGCGTTGGTAACCAACAGCGAGGTGGCGGTTTTCAACCTGGCCACCGCTTCGGTGTAATCGCCGCGGTCCAGAAGCTTTTTGCCCTTGAGCAACGCGCGCGGTCCCGGCTGTCCGCAACCGGCGAAGTAAATGGTGAACAGCAGAAAAATAACCAGACCGATTATACCGTATGAAATCCTGTTTTTTGTGGCCAGCATCGGCGTTGGTGGTAGCATCCAAGCCTTAAAGTGTCAAGAAACGCACAAACTCAACTCGTTCAAGCCTTTTGCCGGCTGACGCTGGCGGGCGTGGTCTGGTTTGCATGTCCGCAAGTCCACGCCGCCGTTGCAGATCCAAAAGTCGTCATCGTCGAGGACTCAAATGCCACTTCCAATTTCCAGCCGGACACTGCCATTGTGCAAGCCATGGTCAATCGCGGCATCACAAATTTCACCGGCAAAGCGACCGCCGCAGCAGCCTGGCGCAGTCTCGTCTCGACCCAGGACATTGTCGGCATCAAGGTTTTTTCCACAGCCGGAATGCTTAGCGGCACGCGACCGGCCGTCGTCGAGGCGGTGATTCACGGCCTGCTCGACGCGGGCCTGCCGCCCAACCATATCATTATTTGGGACAAACACGAAAGCGACTTGCACGCCGCCGGATTTTTCAAGCTGGCCGCGCAACTCCACGTCCGCGCGGCAGGCGCGGCAGAAGCTGGTTACGACCCCACGAACTTTTATCTGCCCGACAGCCCCATCATCGGAAACCTCGTTTGGGGCGATCTTGAATTTGGGAAAAAGGGGTCGGACATCGGCAAAAAATCCTTCATTTCAAAAGTCGTCAGCCGGCAAATCACAAAAATCATCAGCATTGCGCCGCTGCTCAATGATGAAACCACCGGCGTTTGCGGACACCTCTTCAGCCTCGCGTTGGGTAGCGTGGACAATACGAAGCGCTTTGAGGACGACCCCGGACGGCTTGCCGCCGCCGTGCCGGAAATTTACGCCCTGCCCGCGCTCGGCGACCGCGTCGCGCTGAACATCACCGACGCGCTCATCGGCCAATACGAAGGCGGCTATCGCGCGCTGCTGCATTATTCGTCCGTGCTGAATCAACTCTGGTTCAGCCGCGACCCTGTTGCGCTCGACACACTGGCCATCAAGGAACTCGACAGCGAACGCCGCGCATTTGAAGCGCCTGAATTCAAACCTAATCTCGAACTTTACACCAACGCCGCCCTGCTCCAACTCGGCGTGAACGACCCCGCAAAAATTCAGGTGGAGAAAATTCATTGAAAAACAGCGGCTGCTTTTTAGGTATGAAACTTTGACATCTTTGCAAACACTTCTCATTATTTGCGTGTTGTGAACCAGACAAGACAAACCTCAAAAAAGATCACCTATCCTCCATTCGCCGAAGGATATGTCGGCGATCAATTTTGGCGCATATTTCAAGGCGACTCCGTCACTGTTTTAAAAACGTTGCAGGCTAAAACTGTTAATTGCGTTGTAACATCGCCGCCATATTTTTGGCTTCGTGATTATGGAGTTGACAGTCAAATTGGGCTTGAAGCAAGCGTCGATGAATATGTCATTGCAATCAGAAATGTCATGTTGGAAATTTATCGCGTGCTACGAGATGATGGCGTTTTATTTTTGAATTTAGGAGACACCTATTATTCTGGAAAGGGGGAATCGCAAGGGAAAGATCGTAAAAGTTCAAAACGGCGTTTTGGCCTGCGTGCTGTGGATAAAAGCGGAGGATTGGGAATTAATTTGCAGCGCAAATCCACCATCGGAATTCCGTGGCGGGTTGCTACCAAGATGTGTCAGGATAAATGGATTCTTCGCAGCCCCATCATCTGGCACAAGCAAAATGGGCTTCCCGAAGCTGTTCTTGACCGTCCAAGACGAAGTTATGAATTTGTGTTCATGTTTGCCAAACAGCGGAAATATTTTTTTGACCGAAACCCGCTCATCGAAAAAAAATTCGACGAGGATGTTTGGACTATCGCGCCACGAACAAAAACAAACGGCAATGGCACTCTTGATACAGCTCCATTTCCAGATGAATTGGTTGAGCGATGTTTGAAAATTGGGTGCCCTAAGAATGGAGTTGTTCTTGATCCATTCTGCGGGAGCGGAACGACAATGAGGGTCGCTTTTGCGTCGAATCGCAGCGCCATTGGAATCGACCTTAATACCGAATTTTGCGAATATATCTCAACCAGTATGAGGGCTCTTCAGACAAAATTGTTATGAAAAAATATTTCAGTTTTGATCAGATAAAAGAGTCTATCCGCCGCTTGGAAGACTTTAATGCTTTTTTCGGTGTCACTTTTTGGGCAGCTAAATTGGGACGCTTGCCTGTGGGGGCAACAAAAAAATTCCACGTGGACGCCGAAAATGATGCTTTTTTAAAAAAATATTACCGGCTCAATCCATCGTCGCATTGGTTCTTTCGCGTTTTTAGACAAAATGACCGCAAGAAGGATTGGGTTCGTCCTGACTATGCCGGAAAGGGACTTCAAGCAATTAACACACAATCTTTTCAACGAGCATTCATTCATCCTCGAAATTCTCACGATTGGGGTTGGTCTCCTAAATATGTTTCAGAATTAGCACAGAGGCTTCCCAAGAATAAAAAGGTACCTCTGTTTCATGTGGCAGTTTGGTTGAATCGCAATCAGCCATTTTCAGAAAACGTTACGCGGGCTGATGTTGTTAAAAAATTTATCAGCGAGTTTTTTATCACTCCAAAAGAGCTTCAGGTTTTATTTGATGATTCCGTTTCTTCTCAATTGAATGAAGAACAAGCTTTTTCCGAAACACCGGTGCAGTGGTCTAAAATTCAGGAAGAATATAGTGCGCCAGAAGATGCTCCAGCCGAAGGAAGTGGAATTTTAAGTTATTTGGAAACCGGTTATATTGGGCCTGCCAAACATATTGAATTCAGCCCGAGCGAAAGACTCAATGTCATCACAGGCGATAACGGATTGGGAAAAACCTTTTTGTTAGAAATTGGATGGTGGGCTTTAACGAATGAATGGGCTGGACGATCTGCGCTTCCGCATGACCGGCAAGGAAAAACCGATGCTTACATTAAATTTCAAATTGCGAGTAAAAATTTTTCAAGGCCAATTACTGTAAAATATAAATCGAAAGAAAATATCTGGCCAAGGCAGCGCAAAACTTCCACGGTTGCTGGACTTGTCATTTATGCGCGGGTTGATGGCTCTTTTGCAATTTGGGACCCGACGGCATTTCGTAAAGGAGGTCAAGATAGCTCACAACAATTGTCATTGGTTTTACCACGAGAACAGTTATGGGACGGTGGCGATAATATTGAGGGGCTAATCAGAGATTGGACAAAGTGGCAGGACAAGCCGGATAAATATCCATTTGAAATATTTAAGAAAGTTCTGAAACGAATGTCTCCTCCCGATATTGGAGACCTCGTTCCCGGTGAACCTGTTCGTATCCCTGACGACCGCCGCGAAATTCCCACGTTAGTTCATCGATATGGAACAATTCCCATTGTGAATGAGTCTGCGGGAATTCGTCGGATTCTCACAATGGCTTATTTAATTGTCTGGGCATGGAATGAACACAAAATACAGGCTGAAGTAGCAGGCACGTCTCCTGAAACGCGAATGGTGGTTATAATTGATGAACTTGAAGCTCATCTTCATCCAAAATGGCAACGAACTATTTTGCCAGCAATTTTGGGAATCGTGGAAGATTTAAGTAATGAACTCGCTATGCAACTGATTGTTGCAACCCATTCACCACTTGTCCTTGCCTCGTGCGAAACGGTTTTTGATCAGTCTCGCGATAAACTTTTTCATTTAGATTCAAAAATAAACGGCGAGGTTGTCTTCCGTGGAATGCCTTTTTCTGTGCAAGGAAACATTGAGTCTTGGCTTACGTCTGAAGTATTCCAGTTAAAACAAGCTCGGTCTTTGCCGGCAGAAAATGCAGTCTCAAAAGCTTTAGCACTTCAGGAAACTGAAACCGTTTCCAAAGACGAAATCGAGTCACTGACGAAAGAACTGGCGGAAAATCTTTCTGAAAATGATGATTTCTGGCCTCGTTGGGTATTATTTGCTGCCAAACATGGGGTCGAACTATGATAAGGGTTCCAGCCTATCCCGAGCCGGCTGATTTTAACGCCAGAGTTCGAATCCGAGGCAAAGCATTCTTGGCTGGCACACCGAGACCGAATCATACTCAATGGAAATCAAATAATTATTGGACGCTATCGCATGACCAGCTTTACAAATTATATCGTGGGATATGCGTCTATAGTGCATCTTGGACATCACGAAAAAATGGTTCTCGGTTAGCAGACAATACTTCCATTGACCATTTTTTACCAAAATCAATTCATCCCAACCTCGCCTTCGAATGGAGCAATTTCCGGTTGTGTCGTTCTCAGTTAAACCAACGTAAAGACGATTCACTAGATGTTATGGATCCGTTTGCCATTGACAGCGATTGGTTCCAATTGGATTTCTTTACTTTTCGTATTGAGCCTAATCCAACGACAACAAAAACTGTTCGTAGCCACGTCAAATCTACAACGATCCGATTAGGATTGAATGATGAAGGTTATATCAAGGAACGCATAGGCGTCCTTAAACAATATTGCGTTTATGGAGTTCCGTTGGCCAAAATCGAACGAAATTATCCTTTTATAGCCCGCGAAATACGGCGAACTGATTTTGACACTGCGCTTAAACCCACTTTCGCCCGTGCCTTCGGTCGTTCGGGGTTGCGAAACTGATTTCTATTTATAGAGCGTAAGCCAGCAGGATGTCTGCCCTGCCTATTTGCGTTCTCTGAGTTCTTTTCCACCTTCGTCGAATTACGGCACAACAAGTGCGACACGTTATTTCTTCTTTAACACCAAACTATCGCCATCTGCGGTGACTTTGATTTTATCTTCAGGCTTAAAGTCGCCTTCGAGTAATTTTGTCGCCAAGGAATTGAGTAATTGTTCCTGAATGGCGCGTTTGAGCGGGCGCGCGCCGAAAGGCGAAACCTTCGCCTTGAATTCACATTGTCGGTATCGAAATCAAATCCGTGTGGAAAGTTTTAATGGCGTTCAGCATGAATTGAATGGCGACCGATGCCAGCAATAATCCCATGATGCGGGTGGCGACGCTCATCGCAATCGGGTTCAACCACCGGGTGCCGCGGGCCGCGATTCGTAAAATCAGATAGCTCATCAGCGAGACCGTCAGGATGCTCCCGTAAAGCGCGATGTGTTCAGGAATGTTTTTAGCCTCATTTTGAAGCAGAATCACCGTCGAAATCGCCCCCGGCCCGGCGAGCATGGGAATGGCCAGCGGTGTCACGGCGATGTCCTCCTTTTCCATGCCGGCCTTTTTTTCTTCATGGGTTTCCTGAACGCGCGAGCGTTGGGCGCGCAACATGTCCAGCGCCACGAGCAGCAGCACGATGCTCGCGGCGATCTGGAAGGCCGGCATGGTGATGCCCATGACCTTGAAAACCAATTGTCCGGCAACGGAAAAAACCAGCAGCACACCCGCCGTCACGAAACAAGCCAGCAGCGCCATGCGGCTGCGCTGTTCCGGCGTGTCATCCGGCGTCATGGCCAGAAACGCCGGCACGGTGGCCAGCGGATCCACAATCACAAAAAGTGAACCGAGCGCCAGCAGGATGTATTCGGACAAGCTGATGGGAATCGAATTAGAAGCAGATCGGGGTGAAAGTCAAACGAAGAAACCCAAAAACCAACTCCCGATCTTTTGCGTTTTTTTATGGGAGGGATGGCGTGCCGCCGTCCCTAATTTATGGGTGGGCAACCCGGGCTTCGCCGTAGGCTACGCCGAGGCGAGCATGCCGACCCTCCCAAGACGGACGCGCGAGCTGCGCGTCCCTACCTCTAAAGAAATCGGCGTCGCCGCGTCTCTGCGGTTGAAATTCCTGAAGTGGTGCGACGAGATTTTAATCTTCCCATTCCAGCGCGGAAATCGTGCTCCAAACAAGGGAAGCCATGACCGAGAGCACCAGCACCCACGGCATCAGCACTTGAGAGTTAAGCGAAAACAACGCCGACGCATCAAGAACCGGCAGATTTCTCCACGGCAACCACCAAACCGCCAGCACCGACCCAATCGCCGTTGCGCCCAGCAAAATTGCCGGACGCAACCAGGCGCGGCGGCTGCGGCGCGGCAAGGCGGCAACGACACGCGCAGTAAAGCCGTTATCTTCGATATATTTGTCCTGCTCGCGCAACAATGCGTCGAGCGGATCGTTGGTTTCAGGCGGATTCATAATTTTCGTAAGCGGGCGTCAAACATCGTCTCAATTTTTCTTTTCCGCGCAGGATGTTGCTTTTGACCGTGCCCAACGGGCAATCCAAAACCTGCGCCGCTTCTTCATGCGACAAACCATTCTGACAGCAAAGAACCACTGCCGCCCGCTCATTTGAATGTAACAGCTTCAACGCCTCGGTCAAATCGAGGCGCAGATGATTGTCACGGGCGGCAGCCGGTTCCTCCGGTTCCAATTGCGATTCGTCCATATCCTCCAAAGCCAGTTCCTTTCGGCGGCGGCTGGCCATGCGAAATTCGTTGAACGCGATGCCGAACAGCCACGTTGAAAAACGCGCATTTCCGCGAAACGTTTGCAGCTTTTGCCACGCTTTCAAAAAAGTCTCCTGCGCCAGGTCATCGGCCAGATGCGAGTCGCCGCGTGTCATGCGCGCCAGGAAGGCGCGCACAGGCGATTGATGGCGCCGCACCAGTTCGCCGAAGGCATTCTGGTCTTCGCGCGACAGGACGCGGGCGATGAGATCGGCGTCGGTGAAGGACACGCGTTACTTACTGTTTGGGCGGTTGACCGTTGTTTCTATCTGTTCTTTCCACAAACCAGACAATCAGGAACGCCACGCCGATGAACAGGACGATCAAGCCGCCGCTACTATGATAGCCGGGGTGGGATATCAATAACGCAGCGCCAATTCCCGTCAAAATCAGACCGGGCAGAAGATGGCGCTGGCGGGACCGACCAGGCTGCTGACCAATCTGGCTGGAGAATCCGGAAGGTTTGTTTCGAAGCTGCGCAATCAGTTCGGGAGTGATAGGCACACCCTTTTCGATCATCGCACGCATCGTTTCATGCACCATCTTGTTCCGGCGATGCTTGAAATAGAAGAAGATGGCAATAATTGCTATAATCATCACAAAGGGAGCGAAAGGCACCAACAGCGCCAGCACGGCTGGAAGGCCTAACTTTGGAATATGGGATATATCGATATCCACCGGCTCAGAGCCGCCGATGTGAATGCCGCTCGAGTCAATGCGGACAGGCGAAGATTCGCTGGACGGTTTGTGTGTCTTGATTCCAGTCACGGCAACCGCATTGGTTGCCGGAGCGTTGTTGGTCACAGCCACAGGGCTGTTGGTTCCGTTTTCGGCGGGCGCGTTGGTTTGCGCATGCAGCGGCGGCAATGTCACCATGATTAAAAACAGAATCGTGGCATAGACGATGAAAGCGAAGGTTATGGCCAGGAATTTAGCTGATGCGGTTTTCATATTCATTGATTTCATTTTAAACTGTTCATAGATGAGATGCTGTGAACAGCCCTTTTGGATTCAAAAAGTTTGCGGCTTTCATTGACGTTTTTATGGGAGGGACGGCGTGCCGCCGTCCCTAAATTATGGGTCGGCAACATGCCGACCCTCCCAAGACGGACGCGCGAGCCGCGCGTCCCTACCTCTAAAGAAATCGGCGTAATCAGCGTAATCTGCGGTTTATTTCTTCTGGAAAACCAACTCCCCATCCCGCGCATTGACTTTGATTTTGTCGCCGGGTTTAAAATCACCTTCCAATAACTTCGTGGCAAGCGGATTGAGCAATTGTTTCCGCCGTCGCCTAGCTATGGCGGACAGGCCTGAATGCCGCTTTATGTTATTTCTTCTTAAACACTAGACCTTCACCATCCACGCTGACCTTAATCTTATCGCCCGGCTTAAATGATCCTTCCAAAAGCTGTGTAGCCAAGGGATTTAATAGCCTTTCTTGGATCGCGCGTTTGAGCGGGCGCGCGCCGAACTGCGGGTCGTAGCCTTCCTTCGCCAGCAGAGCTTTGGCGGCTTTGTCCACGTCGAGCGTCAGTTGTTGTTGCTCCAGCCGTTTTTCCAATCGCGCAAGCTGGATGTCCACGATGCGCGCCAAATCCTCTTCATCGAGGCTCTGGAAAATAATCACGTCATCCACGCGGTTCAGAAATTCGGGACGGAAATGACGCTTTAATTCCGCCATGACCTTATCCTCTATGTCGAGCTGTGCGCTTGCGGAATTTTTTCCTTCCATGAAAAATTCCTGGATGATAGGCGACCCAATATTGCTGGTCATGATGACGATGGTGTTCTTGAAATCCACCGTTCTCCCCTGCCCGTCCGTGAGCCGGCCATCATCCAGCACCTGCAACAGCACGTTGAACACGTCGTGATGCGCTTTTTCAATCTCGTCGAAGAGCACGACCGAATACGGCCGACGCCGCACGGCTTCGCTCAATTGCCCGCCTTCTTCATAACCGACATAGCCCGGCGGCGCGCCGATAAGCCGCGAGACGGTGTGTTTCTCCATGTATTCGCTCATATCAATCCGAATCATGGCGTTCTCGTCGTCGAACAGGAATTCCGCCAGCGCGCGGGCGGTCTCGGTCTTGCCCACGCCCGTCGGGCCAAGGAAAATGAACGAGCCGATGGGCCGGTTCGGGTCCTGCAAACCGCTGCGGGCGCGGCGCACGGCGTCGGACACGGCCTTGATCGCCTCCTTCTGGCCGATGACGCGTTGCGCGAGCCGTTCCTCCATTTTCACCAGCTTTTGACGTTCGCCTTCGAGCATCCGCGAAACCGGAATGTGCGTCCACGCCGCGACGACTTTGGCAATGTCTTCGTCAGTCACTTCCTGCCGGAGCAGCGTAGGACGGACATCTTGTCTGTCCGCCTTTGTTTTTGAAGATTTTTCAGAAGAATCAGAGACAGGCTGGAAGCCTGTCCTACCTTCTATGGCGGTGAGCTTCTTTTCCAGTTCGGGAATCTTTCCGTATTGAATTTCCGCGGCCTTGTCCAAATCCCCGCGACGCCGGGCTTGTTCCAATTCGAGCCGAGCCTGTTCGAGTTGCGATTGAACGACGCTGACGGCGTTGACGCCGGCCTTTTCGTTCTGCCACTGCGCGGTGAGCGCCTTGGATTTGTTCTTTAGATTCGCCAGCTCGGTGTCGAGCTTCTTCAACCGTTCCCTGCTTGCGGCGTCTTTTTCCTTTGCGAGCGAAGTGCGCTCAATTTCCACTTGCAGAACCTGGCGGTCGAGCTGGTCAAGTTCCGTCGGCTTGGAATCCAGCTCCATTTTGATGCGCGACGCCGCCTCGTCCACAAGGTCAATCGCTTTGTCCGGCAAAAAACGGTCGGTGATGTAGCGATGCGACAGCGTCGCCGCCGCCACGAGCGCCGAATCCTGAATCCGCACGCCGTGATGCACTTCATAGCGCTCCTTCAGCCCGCGCAAGATGGCGATGGTCGCCTCGACAGTCGGCTCCTCCACCATCACCGGCTGGAAACGGCGTTCGAGCGCCGGGTCTTTCTCGATGTGCTTGCGGTATTCATCCAGCGTCGTCGCGCCCACGCAGCGCAGTTCACCGCGTGCGAGCTGGGGTTTCATGATGTTCGCCGCGTCGGTCGCGCCTTCCGCCGCCCCCGCGCCGACAATCGTGTGCAGTTCGTCAACGAACAAAATGATTTTGCCTTCGCTTGCGACGATTTCCTTGAGGAACGCCTTGAGCCGGTCCTCGAACTCGCCGCGATATTTCGCGCCGGCAATCATCGCGCTCAAATCCATCGCCACGAGTCGCTTGTTTTTGAGCGACTCGGGCACGTCGCCGCTGACGATGCGCCGCGCCAGTCCCTCGGCAATGGCGGTCTTGCCGACGCCGGGTTCGCCGATGAGCACCGGATTGTTTTTCGTGCGGCGCGTGAGCACCTGCATCACGCGGCGGATTTCCTCGTCGCGCCCGATGACCGGATCAATCTTACCCTGCCGCGCCAATGCCGTGAGGTCGCGACCGTATTTATCGAGCGCCTGGAATTTGGCTTCGGGATTTTCGTCGGTGACGCGCTGGTTGCCGCGCAACCCGGCGAGCGCCTTCAACACCATGTCGCGCTTCAGCCCGTGCGTTTTGAAAATTTGTTTCAGCGACGCGCCGCCTTCGGCGAGCAAACCGAGCAGCAAATGTTCGGTGCTGATGTAATCGTCCTTGAGTTTGCCTGCTTCGGATTGCGCGGCGTCGAGCGCCTTCTTCAAATTCGGGCTGAGATAAACGTCGCTGCTGCTGGTGCCCTGGACTTTGTGGCGGCGGGCGAGTTCGTGTTTCACGTCCAGCTGAAGCTTCGCGGGCGGCACGCCGATTTTTTGGAGCAACTCCGGCACGATGCTTTCGCCCTGGCCGAGCAATGCCAGCAGCAAATGTTCGCAATCCACTTCCTGATGCGAATAACCGTTAGCGATGCGTTGCGCTTCCTGCAACGCTTCCTGTGATTTGAGGGTGAGTTTGTCCAGTTGCATGGCTTACTTAATAAATCCCTTCTCACCAACGTCAAGCGACTAACGACAAAAGGGAAGTCTGTTGAACGCTCGCCCTCACCCCGGCCCTCTCCCCCAGGAGAGGGAGAACAATCATCTATCACTTGGCAAATCAGGGACATTTTGAAACGAAGTTCAAGAGATGGCAATTGCGATAAAAACGCGGGAACTTCAGGTAACGCATGAATGCTGTTCCTTCTCCCCGGGGGAGAAGGTCAGGATGAGGGCGGGCAAAAAAACTCTCCGCATCTTTGCCTCTTTGCGTGAGGCCCATTTTGACGCATTGAGCACGTCCAAAAAATTGCTTGCAAAAGTTTTGGAAACGGTTATCGTCATCGCGTCTGTCTGGATAACCAGTCCTTTCAAGACATGGAAAATCTTCAAGTGAACGTGGTTCAGTGATGATTTGAGACCCGATGGTCGGGAACAGTCTGGAAAAAACGGTTAGTCTTGAACAGCAAATCATCGAATGAGCACAAAACTGTTTGTCGGAAATCTTTCCTTCAACACCACTGAAAATGACCTGCAGGAGGCGTTTGCCGCCCACGGCACGGTCGCAGAAGTCAACCTTATGATGGATCGGATGAGCGGCCGTTCGCGCGGCTTCGCATTCGTCACCATGTCCACGCCTGAAGAAGCGCAAAAGGCGATTGCAGCCATGAACGGCGCAACGCTCGGTGACCGCGCTTTGACGGTCAACATCGCACGCCCGAAGGAAGAGCGTCCTCGTGGCGACCGCGGTCCGCGTCGTGAATACGGCGGTGGCGGCGGCGGCGGTGGCGGCGGCGGCGGACGCCGGGATCGTTATTAATCGCAACCCGCAGATTTGGCCGGGGCGGCGTTCTTAATGGGCGCCGCCCCGTGCCACTTTACGGCCGTCGGATTCGCCCGCTGGTGCATCATTACTGGTGAAGCCAATCCATCTTGCTCCGTTGCCCGCTTTGCGCTAGGTTGCGCGCGTTATGGAAACAACATCATTTTCCTTGGGCACGGCGCCGCCGCTGTTGACGCCGCCCCCGGTCATTGCGCCGCCCCCGCCACCCAAACCCCGGCGCAGTCGGGGCTGGATGATTGCCACAATCATTTTGTTTGTGTTGCTGGCTTTCAGCGTGTTCGTGATTTTCACCCAGTTTATTTCGAGTCAGTTCAATACGTTGAGTTTCAATGACGGCTTCAGAGGCGGCATCACACGCGAAACCGGTCCGCGACTGGAAGAGTGCATGCTCGAAGACCACGATGCCGCGAGTAAAATCGCCGTCATCCGGGTGGAAGGCACCATCACCGACCAAAGGACCGACGGGGCGGACAACAGCATGGTGGACGTGATTCGGGCGCAATTCGACCGCGCCAAAAAAGATCACCGGGTGAAAGCCGTGGTTTTGAAAGTGGATTCTCCGGGCGGCGAAGTGTTGGCCACGGATGAAATCAAGAAGGCCGTTGCCCGTTTTCAGGAAGATTCGGGCAAACCGGTGATTTGTTCAATGGGCAGCCTGGCGGCATCGGGCGGGTATTACATTTCCGCGCCATGCCGTTGGATAGTAGCCAATCCCCTGACCATCACAGGCAGCATCGGCGTGCTTTTGCAAACATGGAATTACCGCGGGTTGATGGACAAGGTGGGTCTCATGCCAGTGACCTACAAGAGCGGCAAGTTCAAGGACATGCTCGGCGGCGAACGCAGCACGAATGAAATTCCAGCGGAAGAACGCGTGATGGTGCAGGGTTTGATTGACGAAACGTATCAGCAATTCAAGAGCGTCGTGGCTGAAGGCCGCAAGGCCGCGCACGAGAAAAACAAAAAGGAAGGCCATGCGCTGGTTGCTGACTGGGCCAATTATGCCGATGGTCGTGTGTTTTCCGGCTCAGAGGCCTGCAAGCTGGGTTTCGTGGACCAACTGGGTGATTTTCGGGACGCAGTAAAACGCGCGAAGGAAATCGCCGGACTTCCCAGCGCCAATCTGGTTGAATACCGCGAACGTTACGATATCTCGAATTTCCTGCACTTGCTTGGCCAGAGCGCATCATCCCATACCGTTAAACTGGATCTCGGGATGGAATTGCCAAAACTTCAGGCGGGCGAACTTTATTTTCTCTCGCCCACATTTGTAAACTGATTGAAGGAAACCCTGCTTATTGTCGCGGACAGCGAGCGCGACGCGAACCTGCTTTACGCCGTTGGCATGTTCGTGCCCGACCCGTTCATCTATCTCAAAACCCGCGGACGCCCGCTCATCGTGATGAGCGATTTGGAGATTGACCGCGCCCGCGCGCAAGCGCCGCATTGCCGCGTCGTGTCGTTGAGCCAATATCAGGGAAAACTGCGGCGCAACGGCGTCAAATCGCCGCGCTTTACCCACGTTATTCAACAAATCCTGCGCGAACGTAAAATCCGCGGTGTCACCGTGCCGGAAAATTTTCCGTTTGGAATGGCAACCGAATTGGAAAAATTGGGCATCCGCATCAGAGCGCGTGCGGGAATCTTTTTTGCGGAACGCGAAACCAAGTCCGCCGATGAAGTCAGAAAAATCTCCGCCGCGCTGGTGATGGCCGAGGTCGGCATGGCCGAGGCGATGCAAGTCCTGCGCGCGGCCAAAATTGGCCGCGACCGCAAACTTTTTTATCACAACCTGCCGTTGACTTCGGAAAAACTGCGCGCGGTGATTGACTGCGCGATTCTTCAGGTCTGCGGGCTGGCGGCCAACACCATCGTCGCCGGCGGACGGCAGGCGTGCGACCCGCATGAACGAGGTTACGGTCCGCTCCGCGCACACGAACCCATCATCATCGACATTTTTCCACGTTCACATTGTACGGGTTATTTCGGCGACATTACACGCACCGTCGTTCGCGGACGCGCCAGCGAGGCCGTGCGAAAACTTTACGACACGGTTTTGCGCGGACAAAAAATCGCCTTCAAAAAAATCCGCGCAAACATGGGAACGACTGATGTTCACAAGGCCGTGCAGGAATTTTTCGGGCAACAAGGTTACAAAACCGGCCGCCGCAACGGGCACATGGAGGGATTCTTTCACGGCACGGGACACGGACTCGGTTTGGAAATTCACGAACCTCCACGCATGAGCACAAATTCCACCGGCACGCTCAAGCCCGGCCACGTCGTGACCGTTGAACCGGGGCTTTATTATCCTGAAATCGGCGGCGTGCGTCTCGAAGACGTCGCGCTCGTCACGGCCAACGGCGCGCGCAACCTGACGCGGTTTGAGAAAGTGCTGGAAATTTGACTGCGCCAATTTGCGTGTCTCAACTGGGACGTATTGGCGCAAAAAAATCTTTCAACCAACGCAAAGACTTGTAAATTCAAGGAAATTGATTTGGCATGCGTTCAGCTTGTTGAATAAAAACAGCCAGCGCGCTGTCGATTGATTGAAAATATGTTTTTGTTTGATCCATTGTATCTTTTGTTTCTCATACCGGGATTGCTCATCGGCATCTGGGCGCAAATTAAATTGTCCCATGCTTACGGCAAATACAGCCAAGTGCCGGTCGAGTCCGGCATGACGGGCGCGGAGGCTGCGCGCGAAATTCTCGATCACGCCGGTCTCACCAATGTGCCGGTGGAGGAAATCCCCGGTCGCTTGAGCGACCATTACGACCCGACGAAACGCGCGCTGTTCCTGTCATCGGACAATTTTTATGGCCGGACGGTGGCCGCCGTCGGTGTCGCCGCGCATGAATCCGGTCACGCGTTGCAACATCAGGCCGCCTACGGGCTGTTCAATGTGCGCATGGCGCTGGTGCCGATCACGCAATTCGCGAGCATGGCCTATATGGGCATTTTCTTTGTCGGCCTCATTTTTGGCCTGATGAAAATTGCCCTTCCCCTCATCATATTGACTTTTGCGGTGATAACGCTGTTCCAACTCGTCACGCTTCCGGTGGAATACGACGCCAGCCGCCGCGCGAAGGAGCAGTTGTTCCGGCTCGGCCTTGTGCATGAACACGAACGCGCGGGCGTCAGCAAAGTTCTCAATGCCGCGGCGCTCACTTATGTCGCTGCCCTGATCACTTCGGTGATGACTTTGCTTTACTACCTCACCTTGGCGCGCGGCGGCCGGAGATAGGTTAGGGACGCCTCGCCGAGGCGTCGGCCCAGACCGGACGACTGGGCCACCCGTCCCTACCAATCAGAAGTTAATTTTCTTGCGAGTCGCCGTTTCCTCCTTAACGTCTTAAGCGTTTTATGGTGGCGAAAAGGAAAAAAAACAGAACGGTCAGTTTCAGTCGGCGCAAAAAAAAATCTGTGCCGGCGAAAGCCAAGGTTGTTGCGTCGCGACCTGCCGCGTCTCTTGAAATCGTAAAAACCGAAACATCGCCTGTCGAGGAGGAACGTCCGCGTTACAACGGCGATACAGCCATCAAACTTTATCTGCGCGAGATCGGCCAGGTGAAACTGCTCACGCCGCAGGAGGAAATCAAACTGGCGGCGCGCATCAAAAAAGGCGACAAAAAGGCGCGTGAACAAATGATCAAAGCGAACCTGCGCCTCGTCGTCAAAATCGCGCATGATTACGAAGGCATCGGGCTGCCGCTGTTGGATTTGATCAGCGAGGGCAACATCGGCTTGATGAAAGCGGTCGGGCGGTTTGACCCGAAAAAGGGCGGCAAGCTTTCGACTTACGGTTCGTGGTGGATCAAACAATCCATCAAACGCGCGCTTGCCAATCAGTCCAAGACGATTCGCCTGCCGGTACATCTGGTGGACAAAATTTCCAAGATGCGCCGCATAGCGATGAAATTGCAGGAAGAGCTTGGCCGCGAAGCGACCGACGAGGAATTGGCCGATGAACTCAACATGACCGTCACCCGCGTGCGTCAGATGCGGTTGGCAGCCATTCGCCCCGCGTCGCTCGATGCGCCCATCAGCAGCGAGGAACCGAACAGTTTTTCAGAAATCGTCGAGGACGAAAATGCCGCGACACCTTACGAAGACCTTGAAGACAAGACCGTCACCGGCATGTTGCGGGACATGGTCAAGCACCTTGACACGCGCGAGTCCACCATTTTGCGCTATCGTTTCGGTCTTGATGGAGGTTCCGAAAAAACCCTGGAGGAAGTCGGCGAGAAATTCGGTGTGACCCGCGAACGCATCCGTCAGATTCAAAATCTCGCGCTTAAAAAACTCCGGCGCATGATTGAAAAGCTCGAAAGTTCCAAAACCGACAACGACTGACGCCATGCCCAAAACCATTGTAACCCCAAAGGAAATCGAACAAGCCATTCGCAACGTCCCCGATTTTCCGAAGCCGGGTATTCAATTCAAGGACATCACGCCCGTGCTGGCCGACCCGCGATTGTTTATGGGCACAATTGATTTGCTGACGGATCATTTCAAGCCCGGTTCGGTGGATGCCGTCGTGGGCATTGACGCGCGTGGATTCATTTTTGCCGCCGCCGCCGCAATGAAACTGCGCACCGGCTTCGTGCCCGTTCGTAAGAAAGGCAAGTTGCCCTACAAAACACACGAACAGGATTATGCGCTCGAATACGGCTTGGCAACGGTCGCCATGCACGTGGATGCGCTCAAGCCGGGCGCGCGCGTGCTGCTCATTGACGATTTGCTCGCAACCGGCGGCACCGCCGCCGCCGCCGCCGCGTTGATCAAAAAACTCGGCGCGCAGATTCTGGAAATAACTTTCCTCATTGAATTGAAGTTTCTGAACGGTCGCGAAAAATTGAAGGGCTATCCAGTGCGTTCCATCGTCACCTTTTAAGACGGAGAAAAAGGACCGGTGGAAATCAGTGTAATTGAAAGCCAGCCATTATTGATTTTCCCAGGTTGATTGTTACCGTGAGGCGTCAAAGCGCCACCAAACTGCACCACTACCAGCCCATCAATCGAGAGATGGTCGCCACCACTTTAGGATCGTCCGGGAAGATAACGGGCAGTTCTTTGGTGCGCACCGTCTTGTCTCGAACGCGACGAGCCAGGACCTTCACTGGACAACCGCAAGCACTGTAGAAGAAGGTGACCTGGCGCTCCGTACCCTCGGGCCAAAAGTCCATGACGGGCATTCCGGTATCACGGATTACCACATCCATAATCGAGGTCGCACCCTTTGATCCGTCGAGCACGAACGATTTTCCCTTCTCATCGTCCAGCATGATGAACAGTTCTTTGCCGGCGAAAGAGGATGTTGGTGGATGAGTTGCGGGGACAATCCGGGTTTTCCATAGGGTTTCGCCGGTGCGGCGGAAAACCAGAGCACCGAGGCCGGGTTTTTCCGCGCTCACGTGCATGGAAATGTGCAATTTGCCGTCGGCGGTGGGTTCGCCGTAAGCGTCGATGATGGCAAACGTACGGCCTTGGCCGTCATCGGGCTCATAACGGCGCTCAATCTCACGCAATGCCTGCGCGATGCTTGGCGGTTTGGCGCCGAAATCGAGTTCAACCGTCACCATTATCGCTTGGGCGACCTCCATGGTGGGCAAAGATTCTCCCGGATTCTGCAGCGCGGATGTAGCGGGCTGTCCTTGCTGGCCATAAACTGATGTGGCAAGCCAGCCGACAAGCAAAAACCCAGTCAAGTGCAGGCGAAAGGTGGTCATATACCTCTACTAACTCTCAATCACAACAGGCGCCACCCACCCGTTACGACTCGATGGCGACCACACCGGCGGTTTATGGATGCCCGATTCCTCAATCTCGCTTACTGAGGCGTTACTGCCGACAAAGCTGCTTGAGCCTTCGCGCGCACCTGCGCAGACGAATCGGAAGCCGCCGTCTGTTGCAGCAACGCCACTGCTTGGTCGCTGTGCAGTTGCGCCACCGCAGTCACGGCGTTTTCTCGAATAGCCTCGTTCGGATCGCTTAGCAACTGTTGGAACACGCTGAGCGCCCCGGCCCCGAAACTCCGGGCCAGCGCCTGGATGGCCATCTGCCGGATGGACGGGTCCATGGCACCCTGAGCGACCGAGGCAAGCAGACTCTGGGCGGCGGCGGTGTGCACCCCACCAACGGCCAGCACGATTGCCTTTTGCACCTCGGGATCCGTCTCCGTCTGCATGAGCTGTTGCAGAGCCGACAATCCGTCCTCACGCCCCGCCAGGCCCTGAACCGCGGCGAACCGAAGCCGGGAATCCGACGCCTCGGCGGCAATCTGGGCAAGTAGCGCAACAGTGTCCGCATCGTGCCTCAAGCTGAGCGCGTCGATAATCTCACGCTGGAGACTCAAGGAGTTTTCACTGTCGAGCAAAGCCTGGAGTAATCCACCGGCTTGGTCGTCCTGGATCGTCCCAAGGGCATGGAGCAACATCATGCGGCCACGAACGTCCTCCACGTCGGCATAGGTGGCGGCAATGGCATTCGCTCCCCCTTGCCCCATTGCCGCAAGGCGATTCTCGAGATCCTTGGTCGCTTGCTGCCGTTTGGCAATGAGCGCCTTGGCATCGTCCCATCCCATCTCGCCGGCATAGTTGTAGAGCTTCTTTTCGTCATCCAGCGTGGCGACGACTTGCGCCCTCTTGGCGGAATCGACAGACGCCCCTTTCAACGCGGCCAACAGTTCGGCGCGCTGCTGTTTCGACCGCCCGCTCGCCGCCTTGGGTTGCGACGGTTGAGGCGCGACTGGGAGGGATGCGACTTGCGGCGCCGCATTCGAGCCGGTGCCCGCCGGTGGTTTAGCGGCCTCAACAGCCGGGGCAGGACCTGGCGGCGCCGAGCCGCCCGGTCGTTCCATCCTGAGCAGCCACCAGATTCCGGCGGCTGCGGCCAGCACGACCAGGCTGAGGATGATGCCTTTCTTCGTCATGAACTGCTTTCAAGGGCGTTGCACGCCCCGGCCCATTTACCAATGCCAGCAACCCTGGTCAAACTCATCCTCGAAGTCCGAGCAGCGGCCGAAGCTCCAGTCGCAGCTACCCATGACGTTGAATGGACCCTGGCAGAAGCTGCCGCAGGCGATCTTGGAGGTCACGCCCGCTTTGCCGAGGGTGAACTGGACGCATGAGACGCGTTCTTTGTAGCCAAAGGGGATGTTCGCGACGGGAACTTGGATTTCAAACACACCGCCCTCGTTGAAATAGGTGGCGGTGGAGTTGCCGGTGGCAGAGGCTTGCTGACTGTAAATCAGGTTTGTCGATGACACCTTGCTCGGGTCACCGGTGGCGTACCATTGGATAATGTTGCCGGGAATCAGACGGTCCGGATAGCATATTTGAGCCGTAGCGCCCGACTGAGAGATTGGGAACGATGACCGGGCGACGTTGTTGGAAACGGATACCAGAACGATGCCGTCCACAACCACCGTGATCGGTTGGGTGGCGTACTGGAACGCGTAGAAGAACCGGGTCTGGTCGGCGCCGATGGACACCGTCGAGAGTTTACCCACGTTCCGGTAGCCCGTCGCGGCCGACGACGGCAGCTTGGGATCGATCAGTGCGTTATACTTCTGGTTGTCGATGAACCGGAAGATCACCTTCTCCCAAGGATTCCGGCTGGTGAACTGCCACGTCTCGCCGCTGCAATTCTGGTAAACCGAGCAGACGAGCTGGGTGGAGTAGAGCACCACGGGCGAGTTGCTGCCGAGCGTCACGGTGAGGCTCATCGGAGCGTTGGAGGCGGTGCGGAAGTCGATGGGTTGGTCGCCATCCGTCAGAGTGAGATTGCCCTCGAATGTGGCGAACTGGCAGAACCCGAATCCGTCGAAGTGATGCTGGCAATAGGACGGAGTTGTGATGATGGGTTCGCAGGATGGAGTGATTGCCACAACGATGACCTTGGATTGGCAAGTCGCAGAGTTGCCACAGGCATCCGTCGCGGTGAAGGTCACCGTGTTGGTGCCCAGCGGGAAGGACGACGGTGCGTTGTTGGTAATCGTCACGCCGCCGCTGCAATTGTCAATCGCGGTCGCGCCGCTGAGGAACGCGGCGATAACCGAGTTCGTCTTGGGCACGACGTTGTTGGTTCCGGAGACCACCACTGTCACAGTGCCGGGGCAGGCGATGGCGGGTGCCGAGGTATCCGCAAAGGTGATGTGTTGCACACCGTTGGCCGAGTTGCCGCAGCCGTCCACTGCAGTCCAGGTGCGGTTAATACCCGCCTTGCCCGTGCAATTGGTAGCCGTCACCTGGTCCACATAGGTAATAATCGTGGGGCTCCCGCCGCATCCATCGGTCGCCGTCGCAAAGCCAGTGTTGGAAGGATCGGTGGGGTTGCCGCACTGGAGTTGCACGTCAGCCGGGAGCGTCAGCACGGGCGGGGTGACATCCACCGTCCAGGAGTAAACCACCGTTTTGGGAGCCGAGGCATTGCCGCAGCCGTCAGTCGCCGTCACCGTGAACGTGCGAGTCAGGGTGCAACCGCTAGTGGCATCCGTATGCCCCACGTTGATGGTCGGCGTGCCGCTGCAATTATCCGTGGCCGTCACCAACACCATGACACTGGC